>JAZKAL010000028.1:0-12003 GCA_040389205.1 Bacteroidota bacterium | reverse complement strand
ACAACCTGAAAGACCATCTGGGCAATGTGCGCTCCACATTCTACAACAACAGCGGGACGGTCACCGTATTGCAGGAGGATGAGTATTACTCCTTCGGTTTGCGCCATGGTTTGTATGATGGTTCAAACAATAATCGTTACCTTTATAATGGCAAAGAAGTACAGAGCGACCTGGATAACCAGTATGATTACGGCGCCAGGTTCTATGATCCGGTGATTGCCAGGTGGAATACTATTGATCCATTAGCAGAAAAGTCGAGAAGGTGGAGTCCTTACACTTACGTGATGGACAATCCTATGAGGTTTATTGACCCTGATGGCATGGCTGCTGACAGTGCTAACAAGAAAAAGCCTCAACCACAACAAACCGGTTCATATACAGTTACTTATGAAAACGGGATGAAATATCACGGAAAAGGGTCATTACAAAGAGCGAAACAATCAGCGAAGGAGCACGCTACTGAAGATAATCCGGTTGCTGAGAATGGCATAGACTGGACACCGGCAGATAGTAAAAAGCAAGCCTTTAAAGACGAAGATGATAGAATGAACACTGACGAAGGTGGACATAAAAGTGATGCTAATTATAATGAACGAGCATCACCAGGTAAGAAAATCAAAGAAGAAGAAAAAAAGAAAGCTCAAGCAGAAAAAAGAAATACGGGATCAGAAGAACCAGATGCGTCAACAATACCCGCTAATAATTTTTCGCCGACACCAGGATTGAACCCTGTTGTCAAGAAAGTCGTTATACCAGCGGCAGCGGGAATAACGATTGGTACCATTTTATATTATGCATGGCCTTTGCTTTTACTCTAATTTAACTAAGTTAAAATTATGGCAATTATTGAAATCGAAGGTTTTAAGGTTTATTTAAATTTGGACGGCACGAAATCTATTATTGTTAATTCGGATCGTATAGAAGAATGTATGCGGATCTACATCGAAAATCATTTGGATGGAGTCGCTATTACCACTTCACATAATTATAAACTTCAAAATATAGACTTTCTTGCTGGTTATCCAACGGTAAAACGACTGTCAATATCAGATGGAATTGAAGATATAAGTGTAATTCATGGTCTACATGATTTAGAGTTCTTGATTATATCAGGTAAAAGCAGAGAGATTGATTTTTCATGTTTTTCATCACTCACAGAATTGATTGCTGATTGGAGCTCTTATTTCTTGAATATGGACAAATGCAAATCTCTAAAGCGCCTATCCTTTTATCAGTATAATCCCAAAACGAAAGATTGCTCAAGCATATCGAATGTGCCTTGGATTGAAAAATTAGAGATTATACAGTCACCAATAAATACTTTAAATGGATTAGAGTATTTTAATCAACTTAAGGAATTGAAATTTAGTTATTGCAGTAAGTTAGAAATCCTATGTTGCATAGAAAAAAGCAAAGAAACTTTGGTTTCTTTGCTTTTTGATCATTGCAAGTCGATAAAAAACCTTGAGTATGTAACTCAACTTCATAACTTGAATACATTGGCCTATAATGATGGTGTATTACCATCAATAAACTTCATAAAGAAAATGACAGCTTTGAAGTCGTTTAGGTTCATTGGGACTGATGTAATTGATGGGGATATGACACCTTGCATCGGAGTTAGATATGCAAGCTTCTCTAACAAAAAGCATTTCTCTCATACTATGGAAGAAATAAAAAGGCTTTCTAAGGTTTAATGAAATTATGATTTAGATTTATTCCAGTGAATATATCGAGGAAGCTTAATAAATTCAATCAGATCCTTTTTTTCAGGAGTCGGAGGCATGTTTTTTACATCCACATAGCCAATTTCCAGTGCAGCTGATTTTTCACCCAAAATGTTATCAATTAACAAATAAACAGCTTGCAAAAAATCCTTTTCACGGGTTGAGTTAAAGTTGTCTATATGTACTCGTAAACCAATTTTTTGAGATGCTTTATTACTCAATGGATTAAAAGACATCGTTTCTGGGTTTAGTTTAATGCCATTATATTCAATGGTGCCAAATCCTATAGCAGGTTTAAAAGCGATTATGTTCCAATATTCTAATTCTGGGGCTTGTTTTACAAGAGTTTCAACCTTTTCAAAAAAGTCAGTATCACCTTCAGCTGTAATAATCAAATCCTGCTTTTCATTGGGATGACCACCTACTTCAAAAAACAAATGGTCACAGTATTCATGTAAATGGGAAAGAAGATCATCTAAAATTCGTTCTTTTTCATTGTCGTCATTAATCTGGTTGAGGAAGAAAAACTTGGCTTCACTCACTTTAAACCAATCCCAAAATTGTTGTTCTTTAGTCATTATTAATTAAAAAAATTTAAATACAGCTTGACACAAATATATTAACCGTCGGGGATTAAGTGCTGATAATATAAAAATTATTGTTACTGCCAAGCCCCAACCTGGCGCAAGTATGCAGCGCAGGAATAAGGGGGAGGGTACTCGTGACTTGCCACCACCCCCCCCCGCCCGGCCAAGCTTGTAGCTTGGGCGCATAAAACTTTAAGCGTCTCGCTTAATACAATATCAAGCCCAACCCTAACCAGGTTGGGTTTTTACTTTTTATAAGCCAGCCTTGTTTTAGCATGTTGGATGAGGCCAGATTATGGAGCAGTTCCGCGTTAGTGATAGCAACGGATACCGGCCCTGTGGCTAATGCCTGTGCAGTATGAGCGGATAGCACGGGCCGCAGGCAACGCCATAAAAACAAACCAAGCCTGGTTACGAATAGCCAGTACCGGCAAGCAGTACAACGGCAATATCAGCAAAATGCTGTATACGGGTACCTACAGCGGCAGCAAAACGTTCAGCTACGGGTACGATAAGCTGAACCGGCTGGCCGCAGCCACCTCGACCGGGAACACCCTGGATGAGGGGCTGACCTATGATGTGATGGGCAATATTACGGCCCTCACCCGTGGCGGGCAGAGTTATTCATCATTAGGCTACAGCTATACCGGCAACCAGTTGACGGGGGTAAGCGGCAGCGGCTTCACCACCCGTAGCTATGCTTACGACGGCAATGGCAATGCTACCAGCGATGGGGGCGGCAAGGCGATAGCCTACAACCTGCTGAACCTGCCGCGCAAGGTGACCAACAGCAGCAGTACCGAACTGGCCAGTTATACTTATGATGCCACCGGTAACAAGTTAAGCAATACCAGCACCGCCAGCGGGCACAACGATGGTACCTGGGAGTATATTAACGGCATTGTTTACCATAATGGTGCGATCGCTTTTATCAGCACCGAGGAGGGCCGTGCCGTACCTAATGGTTCATCTGATTATACTTACCAGTACAACCTGAAAGACCATCTGGGCAATGTGCGCTCCACATTCTACAACAACAGCGGGACGGTCACCGTATTGCAGGAGGATGAGTATTACTCCTTCGGTTTGCGCCATGGTTTGTATGATGGTTCAAACAATAATCGCTACCTTTATAATGGCAAAGAGGTACAGACCGACCTGGATAACCAGTATGATTACGGTGCAAGGTTCTATGATCCGGTGATTGGTAGGTGGACGAGTGTGGATCCGCTGGCGGATGCATCAAGAAGATGGAATCCTTATACCTATGGGAAGAACAATCCTATAAGAGTGATTGACCCTGATGGAATGTTTGATTGGGTTGTTGGCGGAAGCGCTGGCGATAAACCTGTTTGGGACGAAAATGTTCATAGTGATGCAGATGCCGAAAGACTACATGGCAAAGGAGCAACAGATGTAACAAAGGACGGTGCTACTTATAACTACACTCATGGTGGTAGAGGTGTAGCCTTAAATCCAAATGGGTCATGGGATTACACTTTTTCTGAAATGACTCAGGAATTACCAACTGGTAATGGGTTTGAAGGACTTCAGAGTGGGATAAGGTCAATGGGGCCGATGCTTACTACAGCATCGGTTACTGCTGAAGTTACTGCTAATTTAGTCGTAGGTGGACTCGGAGCCGTAGAAGCAGGTGCCAGTATGGGAATACAGATGGCTTCAGGAAGAGCAGGTTTTATGAGCGAACTTGCCAGTGAAGAAGCTTCAGTATTTAGAGTCTTTGGTGGTGATGCTCAAGCTGCAGGAGGGTCTTGGACACCCGAAAATCCATTAAGCGTCTCTAATTTTAGAGATGCAGCTGGTTTACCGTCTGGCGGTGCAAGTGGAATGAATAACACAGGAAGATTTGTAGTTGAGGGAATTGTAAAAAAAGCTGACATCATAAGAACGCAAATGGCAACTGCCTTAGATGGCAATGCAGGAGGATTAACAGAGCATATTATTGACCCAGCTAAAGTTATAATCAAAAGAGTTTCAGGAGTAAACCCACAATTTTAGAATATGAACGAGAAATTTAAAGGAATGACGGTAAACGAAATGTTATACGTCAGTGGATTATTTGATGCCTTTTTCAAAGCTGTCGATGACAAAGATGTGGCAACAGCAACTCTTATACTAAAGAAGATTGAACTTGACGATAGTTTAATTCCTCCAATTCTAAAACAGAGGGGATTAATATAGTTTGGGTGATGTGTTCCCCTGCTACGTAGTTACAACGTTGCTGTCCGAATGTTTGTGACTCCCCTGCCCGACCAAGCTTGTAGCTTGGCTGTATAGAACTTTAAGCGTCCCGCTTAATACAATACCAAGCCCAACCCTAACCAGGTTGGGCTTTTACTTTTTATAAGCTAAGCGGGTTTTAGCGTGTTGGATGAGGCCATCTAACGTATAGAGGATGTGTTCACGATCTTCTTCAGGAAGTTGCTGGATGGTAAGTACCTTATCTAATAATGATTGATCTACATGAGTGGTTGCCTTACCAACGAGGTAATCGACAGAAACATCCAAGGCATCTGCTAATTTAACAGCAACGTCAATAGATGGCGTTGCTTCGCTACGTTCGTATCTACCTAACCCCCGTCTGGTCGAAGTTTATAAATCGACCTAAAATGCATTAAGCTTCCAGCTTAACTACCAAGCCCGGCCCCAACCTGGCGCAAGTATGCAGCGTTGACAAGAGCGTGGCGTACTTGTGCCTTTTTTGTTTGCATATTCAGCAATAGATGGTAAGCGTTCGGCCATGTTTATCCTGACTTAAAAGTCATTTTATGTTAACCCTCTAAAATTGTCAAATAATTGATATTCAACTATTTATAAATGATTAATATTAAATTGTGTTAAGTTTGTGTTAACCCAATTTTGGCGTTTGGTGAATGCCACAATTAACACCATTCATCGATACTTGCTACTTGTTTAATACCTGTCAAGCCACCTCATCGGTACATTACGGCTTTCTGTCGATACTCTCCGCCGATACTGTTAAAAGTATCCACAACTTCACATAGTGTTTGATAATCAACATCAAACGCAACCAATTTTAACCTATATTACCATGAACCCCAAACAAGTATTGGCCATAATAGCCTTAGCTGTAACCGTCCTTTGCATAGCCGAAGCCTGCCGTAAGGACAACTCTACCGCGTCATCAACAAACACCAGCACAACCATGGCCATGGCCGCCACCCCAAGCACCGGCACGGCCGTGCAAATAGCCTTTGGCAACAATATTAATCTGGCCAGCCTGGAAAGTTATGCCGGGCAAACCATCCCGGCCTATATCACCCGAGATAACGGGCGCAATAACCCTATTAACAATGCCGCGGCAACATTAGGCCGGGTGCTGTTTTATGATAAAGCCTTATCCACCAGCAATACCATAGCCTGCGGCAGCTGCCATAAGCAAGACCTGGCCTTTGGCGATGATGCCCTGCAAAGTATTGGCGTAAACGGCCTAACCACCCGCCACTCCATGCGCCTGGTGAACGCCCGCTTTAGCCAGGAGGTTAACTTTTTTTGGGATAAACGCGCCGCCACGTTGGAAGCCCAAACCACTCAGCCTATCCAAAACCATAACGAAATGGGCTACAGCGGCCTCAACGGCGATCCGGATATCGCCGTGTTGATAGCTAAATTACAGGGCATTGGTTATTACAAGCAACTATTCACCTTTGTATATGGCGATGCCACCGTTACCCAGGCCCGTATGCAAAGTGCGCTGGCTCAATTTATCCGCAGCATCCAATCGTTCGATGCTAAGTTTGATGCGGGTATGGCCGCTGTAAACAATATCAATGCCGATTTCCCCAACTTTACCGCGCAGGAGAATTTAGGTAAATCGCTGTTCATCAATCCGCCATCGCCCCCAGGCACCGTAGTTAACGGGGCCGGCTGCCAAACCTGCCACCGCGCGCCCGAATTTGATATCGATCCTAATGCCCGCAACAACGGCATTATAGGCGTAGCAGGCAGCACTACGTTAATTGACCTGACCAACATCAATCCGCCATCATTGCGCAACCTGCTTAACCCCAATGGCCTGCCTAATGGTTTATATATGCATAATGGCAGCTTTAATAACCTGTTAGGTGTTATTAACCATTACAACCAAATCCCGGTAGACCCGCGTAATACCAATTTGGATAACCGCCTTAACCGCGGCGGTCAGGGCCAAACCCTGCGGCTTAGCCAGGCACAAAAGGATGCCATCATCGCTTTCCTTGGCACCCTAAGCGGCAAAGATGTGTATACCAATAAAAAATGGGCGAGCCCGTTTTTAACTAATTGATGAGATGTTAACCACAAAGAACACAAAGGGAGAAACAACTAAGGTCACAAAGATTCAGTTTTAGAAAAAGAGGCAGCCACAAATACCTTTGTGTCCTTCGTGAAAAATCTTTGCGCCCTTTGTGGTTAATTCTCTTCCCCATCGTCACAATTACCTAACAAAATGGTTATATACATAGTGGGTAGTCATCTCAATTTATTGGAATATTAAATTTAAATTTGATTACCTTTGACCCAAATACGCTATAATGAGATTTTTTGAAGAAAAAAGACGCGAGGTAATGAAGCATGTTGAAAAATACATGTTGGAAAAGATGCACGAATACTTGAAGCCAATTGAAACCAACTGGCAGCCATCCGACTTTTTACCTGATGCTACAAGAGACACTTTTTTCCAGGAAATTAAAGAATTGCAGGAAAGCGCCAAAGGTCTTTCGTACGATTTGGTAGCCGTATTGGTTGGCGATACCATTACCGAAGAGGCCCTGCCCACTTACGAATCGTGGCTGACGATGGTGGAAGGTGTATCGACCGATGAAGAAGGTGGCTGGATGAAATGGACACGCCACTGGACTGCCGAGGAAAACCGCCACGGCGACCTGCTGAACAAATACTTATACCTAAGCGGCCGTGTAAACATGCGCGCCATGGAGGTATCAACCCAGTACCTGATTGCCGATGGCTTTGATATTGGCACCGGCGCCGACCCATACCGTAACTTTATTTATACCAGTTTCCAGGAACTGGCCACCAACGTATCGCACCGCCGTGTAGCCAGCCAGGCTAAAAAGGATGGTGATACCCTGTTATCAAAAATGTGCGGCGTTATCGCGTCGGACGAAGCACGCCACGCCAAAGCTTATATCAGCTTTATATCAAAAGCCTTTGAGGTTGATGGCAGCGAAGCCATGATCGCTTTCGAAGACATGATGCGCAAAAAGATTGTTATGCCGGCCCACTTCCTGCGCGAAGTTGGTTTAAAAATAGGCCAAACTTTTGGTCACTTTACCGATGCCGCCCAACGTTTAGGCGTTTATACGGCTATTGATTATGTTGACATACTGAAAGATCTGATAGACGAGTGGAAAATTGA
This sequence comes from Bacteroidota bacterium, assembly GCA_040389205.1. Classification (GTDB taxonomy): domain Bacteria; phylum Bacteroidota; class Bacteroidia; order Sphingobacteriales; family Sphingobacteriaceae; genus Mucilaginibacter. The sequence goes on along the minus strand of JAZKAL010000028.1, from coordinate 4,291 downwards.
AGGTATGACCGATTTAAACGAAGCCGGCGAAAAAGCCCGTGACTACGTAATGGCCCTGCCCGATCGCCTGTTACGCGTAGCCGACCGCATGAAAAACCCCATGCTGGATTATAAATTTAGCTGGATAAGCGGGTAAATAAGTCCGGGGTCTTAAGTCGAAAGTTATAAGTATTTTTTTGACTTAAGACTTTCGACTCAAGACTTCGAAAATCACTCTCCCCTGATATAAACAATATCTGCACCACCCAAACTATCCATTTGCAGTGTTTCCAAAATGCTTTGCAATGTTATTTGGTTAACATCATCCACATAATGTTCGGATTTGGCAATGTATAGTTTATTTCCCTGTACCTTAATACTAAACAGGTAACCCTCGTAATAGTCGGGCTGGCTGATCTCTATCGTATCCCCATCCTTAACAATATTAAATTGCATATCCATTTGCCGGGCCTCCATAAAAAGTGGGTTTACCTTTTGTTGCAAGGTTTGCGTTAGTTGGTCTGTATCCCAGGGGCGGTTAGCGGTGATGATCTTCATATTATTTAAACCCGGTTAAGCCGGATATTGTTTGTCTGCTTTAACAAACTGCTTTATATTTACAACGTCTCAATTCAACACATCATACCATGAAATATAAATTACTGGGCCGCTCGGGCCTTAAAGTTTCCGAATTTTGTTTAGGCACTATGGGCTTTGGTACCGATAACGGCTGGGGTGCCGATGCCGCTACCAGTTTTGCTATTATGGATGAGTTTGCCCATGCCGGCGGCAATTTCCTGGATACAGCTAATGTTTACCAAAAAGGCACTACCGAAAAGATCATCGGCGATTACCTCATCAATCACGATCGCGATTATTTTGTTTTGGCTACCAAATACACGCTAAAGGACAATATGACCAACCCCAATGCATCGGGCAATAGCCGAAAAAACATGATGCGCAGTGTAGAGGAAAGCCTGAAGCGCTTAAAAACCGATTTTATAGATGTGCTTTACCTGCATATTTGGGATGATATTACCCCTATTGATGAAGTATTACGCGGACTGGACGACCTAATTCGCGAGGGTAAGGTGAATTACGCTGCCATTAGCGATACACCGGCCTGGGTGGTAGCCAAGGGAAATACCATGGCCGAATTAATGGGTTGGAGCCAGTTTATAGCCTTGCAGGTAGAGTATAGTTTATTGCAACGCACACCCGAACGCGAACTGATCCCTATGGCTAAACATTTCGGTATGACAGTTACCCCATGGGCGCCCTTGGGCGGCGGCGTTTTAACAGGCAAATATCTGAAGGGCGACAAAGGCCGCATAAAACCCGAAAGCAACCGTCGGAACGATAATAGCGAACGGATAACTAAGTTAGTAATGGCTATTGCCGATGAATTAGGTGTATCGGCCGGTAACGTAGCCTTACAATGGATGCGGCAGCAGGATTTCCAGTGCATCCCAATTGTAGGCGCTACTAAGTTAGATCAGTTGAAGGATAACTTAAAAACCAGCGAATTAACATTAAGTGATAAGCATTTAAAACAGATTAATGAAGCCAGCGCCATACCACTCGGTTTCCCGGGTGATTTTTTTAAGGAAGAGAATGTGCGGATAAACTCTTTCGGCGGGTTTTATGATAAGGTAGAAAAGAGATAAAAAAGAAAATCCGGAGTGCAGCATTGATATGCTGCATACTCCGGATATCTATAGTATAATGTTTATTAATAGTTCATCGGCTTAGTTATTATGGTTACGCATGGTTCTCGTCACTACCTTGTCCCTGCTAAATATATAATTAACAAAAACTATTAAACCTAATATCAGGGCACAGGCCGTAATATTTACGATGAAGCTCAGGGTGTCGTGGATTACAGCGTTCATATCAATTAATTTTAATTAGTGTTATGATGGATAATGCAATCGCTATGCCAACGCCAAAATGAACCTTAACCTTCAATTAACTGCCTTGTTGTTAATTTGCTTCTGTTAAATAAAAACAGCCCCCGTTATTATTAAAAGCCATTTTATAATTTAACCGGCACATTTCACAAAGAAGATCTCTGCTAAAAACCGGGTAAATATTGGGGAATTTGGGTGGGGAATTTGTGGATATATGTTTAAATAATTCCACAAAAAATGTGATCGGGGTATCTTCCACCCCGCTGATTAGTCTTTAAAACGGCGTAAATATTTCAGGTTAATCAAATCGCCGTAAGGGATATTAGCGGGTTGCGTCAGGCTAAACCAGGCATTACCGTCCTGCTGCAGTACCTGGATATCCTGCGCGGGCATAAAGCTTTGTGCCAACAGGAATTTTTTATCGTGGTTGGCATTCTCTACCACATCCAACACTATAAAACAATGCCCCGGCGATCCGCCATGTATAAACACATTGCCAGCTTTTAATTCATTGGCCATACTCACCCTCACCAATTCTTTTTCTAAGGATAATGTTCCCGCGTAGCTAAATACCAGGTTCATATACCGCATAAAAACCGGGTAGGTATAGTCCTGGGTAGCTTTAAGAACCCATTTGTTATTGATGTACCGGTAGCCATTGGCATAATGCACATAGTCGCACCGGAAACCGCTGGTAAAATTAAAAGCAATGACATTATATTGTTTTTGATGATACAAGTATTCGGCACGCAGGCGCATTACCGCATCGGCACATTGCTGCAAGTCCTGTTTTCCTACACTCATATCAATTACCGCCGCAGTATAATCATCGGTACGTGCAATATCACCCCGGTAAGTTTTGGTGTGTGTGCCTGCAGGTTTTAAGGACAGACTACCTAACCATGTACCAAAACCATTTGACGAAGATTCAATTGGGTGATATCCTGCAGGTGATTTAAACCGGCTACTTACATTATCGCCAAAGCCGACACTTAAACTTAATATTAATACTACCGAAGCAATTAATATTTTCATCCTATTTGCGCTTTAATCAACTCCTTATAACCATTAAAAGGCAACGGCAAACCGGTTTGTAAACTATACGTGCCAAAGTGCAAATGTGTAGGCGACCGCTTTTTAAAAGCGTTAAACCCTGTGCGGCCTACTTCCGCTATCTTTTGCCCTTGTTTCAGCACATCGCCCGGTGTAACAAATATGGCCCGGTTATGCGCGTAGTAGCTAATCATATTCAATTGCGGGTGATAGATCCAAATATACCGGCCGCCACGCAGATCGCTATGTTCGTCCCATTCGTTGCTGCATGCTATCACCACTCCATCAGCAATAGTCAATACATTAACCGGTTGTTGCGTTTTGTCATCAATCCCATCCTGGTTTTTATCATTAATAAAAATATCATGCGCCGGATGGGCGGCATGCTTATTCCCATCGAAATAATTATAGCCCTTATCACTGTAACCATTACCCCTCACCCCGCCAATTGCAGCAGCAGCGTAGCCTTGCAAGGGGAAAGTCCAGTTGCCTGATTTTGCCAAGCTAACACTTTGCCGCAATGATGCCATAAGGGCTTTAAAGGGCGCGATAGCATCCTGCTTTTTAATACGCCCTATTAATATACTGTTATTCAGTTCATTAATTTTCACACAGATGGTTTTGGTATTCTGCGCGCAAGCATAGTTTGATACTATAAGTAGGGCAATAAAGGCCAGCTTCCTGATCATTTTAATACGATGGCGTTTGCTTTAACTGCTCTTTAACGTAAGTTTCCCACTCTTGTTGTTTATCCTTATTTGCCGAATGATTGGTTTCCGCGTCATATTTTTCCTGCATGGCACCTACTTCCTTCATAATTTGTGCAAATATGTCCTTAATCTCCTGCTCATAATTAGCCGTGTATTTTTTAGTATTAAAAGCTACTGATAGCTTGCGCGCGAATAATTCGCTGATATCGAAATGTAACTGTTCATGCTGTAACAGTTCAGGGCTTTCCTTACCCGGCCTCACCCACGATGCATTTTTCTCAAAGCCGGCATCAATTTTAAATTCGTAGGTAAATAGGTAATCGCTTTTACGCCATTTATAATTGTAATTAATACGGGCCTGAGTATGGGCATAGTAGGGATTGTTTTTATCTATTGTACCCGAAAAATCGGTCCAGGTAAGTGGCGTATTGGTATCCCATTTAATTGTTTGAGCGTGCAGGCTGCCGGATACGCAGCATATAAATGCTACTATTAAAACAAAATATATGGATTTCATTTAGATTAGATATGGCTGGTTGATAATTTGTTACGATGCTAACGAATATAACAAAAAAGGGGATACACAAAAAGCCCCATGCCTGAATAGGTATAGGGTTTAATGTTATAAAAAAAGGCTTT
>JAZKAL010000027.1:0-32098 GCA_040389205.1 Bacteroidota bacterium | reverse complement strand
TCCATGTACTCGCTCATATCAATTTGTATCAGCGCGTCTTCGGTATCAAACATAAAGCGTGCAAGCTCTTTTGCCAATTCGGTTTTACCTACCCCGGTAGGGCCCAGGAATATGAACGAACCAATTGGTTTCTTAGGGTCTTTCAATCCTGCACGTGTACGTTGTATGGCACGGGTAAGCTTTTTAATAGCATCATCCTGGCCTATAATTTTGCTTGCAATGGTATTACCCATAGCCAACAGCTTGGCGCTGTCTGCCTGGCCTACGCGTTGTACCGGTATACCGGTCATCATGCTTACTACTTCGGCAACATTATCTTCGGTTACGGTATAACGTTTAGATTTTGTTTCGGCTTCCCAAACGGCTTTAGCCTGTTCAAGTTCTTCAAGCAAATGTTTCTCGGTATCTCGCAGTTTAGCAGCTTCCTCGTATTTCTGGCTGCGTACAACTTTGTTTTTTTCGAGTTTGATCTGTTCAATTTTTTGCTCTATATCCAATATGTCCTGCGGAACGTGGATATTGGTCAGGTGCACACGAGAGCCCGATTCATCTAATGCATCGATAGCTTTATCCGGTAAGAACCTGTCGGTAATGTAACGGGTAGTTAAGGCGACACAAGCGTTTATAGCCTCGTCGGTATAAGTTACACCATGGTGCTCTTCGTATTTTTCTTTAATGCGGTTTAATATCTCTACAGTTTCGTCAGGTGTGGCAGGTTCTACCATTACCTTTTGGAAACGGCGGTCTAACGCGCCATCTTTCTCGATGTACTGGCGGTATTCATCAAGTGTAGTTGCGCCAATGCATTGGATCTCTCCACGTGCCAAAGCCGGTTTAAACATGTTTGATGCATCAAGCGAGCCTGATGCGCCACCAGCGCCCACAATAGTGTGGATCTCATCAATAAACAAGATAACATCCGGAGATTTTTCAAGCTCGTTCATCACGGCTTTCATACGCTCCTCAAACTGGCCGCGGTATTTTGTACCTGCCACTAACGAGGCAAGGTCTAAAGTAACAACACGTTTGTTAAACAATACACGCGATACTTTACGCTGTACAATGCGCAGGGCCAAACCTTCGGCTATAGCGCTTTTACCTACACCCGGTTCACCTATCAGGATAGGGTTATTCTTTTTACGGCGGGAAAGTATCTGAGATACGCGTTCAATTTCTTTTTCGCGGCCTACGATCGGGTCAAGCTTGCCATCTTCGGCAGCCTTGGTAAGGTCGCGGCCAAAGTTGTCAAGTACAGGCGTTTTTGATTTGATGTCCGAAACTTTTTTGGGCTGGCTAAAGGTATCGTCTTCTTTAAAGTCGTCGTCGCCACCTGTTGATGAACCCGGCATTTCGTCGGTAACATCATTTTTGTTAGATTCTACCTCGCTTTTAAATACTTCGTAGTTTACATTAAACTGCATCAGTATCTGCGAAGCAATGTTATCCTCGTCGCGCAGGATAGACAATAGCAGGTGCTCGGTGCCTATCACATCGCTTTTAAAAATTTTAGCTTCAAGGTAAGTTATTTTCAAAACCTTTTCGGCCTGTTTGGTTAACGGGATACTGCCAATATGTACATTTGTGCCAATTGTTCCTTTTACAGCATCTTCAACGGCGCGGCGTAATTTAGCTGTATCAACGGTTAGCCCCTTTAATAATTTAATTGCCACACCATCGCCATCGCGAATAAGGCCAAGCAAAAGGTGTTCTGTACCAATATAATCATGGCCTAGGCGCAACGCCTCTTCCCTGCTGTACTGTATCACATCCTTAACCCGTGGCGAAAATTTAGCTTCCATATATACCTTTCTGATTATTGATCGTCCTAATCTATAAATTTGTTTTTATCTGTCAAGACGATTGTTATAACATTTATCAACAATATTGCCAACTTTTTAGCTTTACGGTAAACAGACAATTTAATGATATATGGCCTGCTAAAATAAAATTGAAAGTGCCGCAATTTTGCTTATTTAAACCACAAAACGCTTGAGTACTAATATTAAACGGTTAAAACTTTGTTATTTGATAAGGCGGTGCTTAAATAGTTTAAACCTATTACGAATTATATATAATCACCCGCTTCAAGCAGGGCAAATAGTCATTGTTTATGACATTACGGCATACGCTATAGAAAGGCTTGCCTGTAATAAACGCGCTTTTAACAAACCAAGCGATTTACATTGAAAGATACAAGTTATAAGATGAATTTGTGGTGAAAATTGCGAACATACTGTTAATAACTCCTATTTTATAACTCCCTGCCCTGCACAAACACTTTATGTGCATCTTTCAACCTGGCTTTTATAAATTCTTCGTCTCTTATATATAAAGTGTTATGCTCAGTCTTGCGCTTAGCATCAAATAAGTCCCGTTTAAACGGCAGGTAACCGGCAACTTTAAATCCATGTGTAATTAGCAACTGGTGTATATGCTCTTCATCAAATCCATATTTATCACCCGCGCCGTTTAACTCTATAATTATGGCTTTTAAACCGGTGGAGTTTAGCGTATTGGCCACTCCATTCAATACTTGGGTTTCATATCCTTCTACATCAATTTTTAGCAATAGGGGTACCTTGTTGTTAAGGACATTATCGAGTGTACGAACAGCTACCTCAACTACATCTGTGTCGTTAGCGGTTGCTACATGGTTGCCGGTATCAAAACCCTTAGTAAAAGTTAGTGTGCCTTGCTCTTTCCCCAGGCCAACATTTAAAGCTGTTACTTTATTTTCAATATTATTTAGTTTGATATTTTGCGTTAGATTGCCGAAAGTTTGCGGGACGGGTTCTACGGCTATAGTGTTTGCACCAGCCTCTGCCGATGCCAGCATGGTATAGCTGCCAATGTTTGCACCTATATCTACAAATAGATCGCCGGGGCGTAAAAGGTGTAATAAGAATGCCATGTCTTCAAACTCATGCAAGCCACAGTAAATGTTACCTGTTGCCCCTGTAAGTCCTTTCCATACCCATAGCTTACTGTTTTTTGTGAACTGATGTACAACGGGCCGTTTGTTTAACCGCGATAATAACTGCCATTTAAACAGCCTTGACAACGCAGCAACACGATGCCCTTTTGTGAACGGATGGTTTAAAACAAACTTAATTGTGCGTTGCATAGCGCAAAGTAAAAATTAATGCTTTGTTACCCAAACAATATCGGCGGGTTAAAATATTTATATAGCGTAGCATTATTTAGGTTTTTAGATGATATTTGCTACCTCTAAAATTATAACCAACAATGGCAGACGAAAAGATCATATTTTCTATGGCAGGGGTAAGCAAAGTTTACCCACCTCAAAAAACAGTATTAAAAAACATTTACTTGTCGTTTTTTTACGGCGCTAAAATCGGTGTTATCGGTTTAAACGGTTCGGGTAAATCATCATTGTTGAAAATTATTGCAGGTATTGATAAGACAAATATTGGCGAAGTAGTGTTTTCGCCGGGCTATACCGTTGGTTACCTGAGCCAGGAGCCCGAGCTTGACCCCGACAAAACCGTTAAGGAAATTGTTGAGGAAGGCGTTGCTGCTACTACTGCACTGCTTAAAGAATACGAAGAAATAAACGAGAAATTTGGTTTAGAGGAATACTACAGCGATGCCGATAAAATGGATAAGCTGATGGCCCGCCAGGGTGAATTGCAGGACCAGATAGATGCTGTAAACGCCTGGGAGCTTGACGTGAAGCTGGAACGCGCCATGGATGCTTTGCGCTGCCCGGAGCCTGATACCAAAATTTCGGTACTGTCGGGTGGTGAGCGCCGCCGTGTGGCCCTGTGCCGCCTGCTTTTGCAGGAGCCTGATGTTTTATTGCTTGATGAGCCTACCAACCACTTAGATGCAGAATCTATTGATTGGCTGGAACAACACCTTAAACAATATAAAGGAACCGTAATTGCCGTAACGCACGACAGGTACTTCCTGGATAACGTTGCCGGCTGGATACTGGAGCTTGACCGTGGTGAAGGCTTGCCATGGAAAGGTAATTACTCTTCATGGCTGGATCAAAAATCCAAACGTTTAGCGCAGGAAGAGAAAAGCGAAAGCAAACGCCAAAAAACGCTTGAGCGCGAGTTGGAGTGGGTGCGTATGGGTGCTAAAGGCCGCCAGGCGAAAGGTAAGGCGCGTTTATCAAACTACGAGAAACTGGCCAGCGAGGAAACAAAGGAAAGGGAAGAAAAGCTGGAGCTGTTTATCCCGCCGGGCCCGCGTTTGGGTAACATCGTTATCGAAGCAAATAACGTTACCAAGGCTTATGGCGATAAGGTATTGTTCGAGAACCTTAACTTTTCGTTACCTCCTGCAGGTATTGTAGGGATTATTGGGCCAAATGGCGCTGGTAAAACTACATTGTTCCGTTTAATTACCGGGCAAGACCAACCCGATGCCGGTACTTTCCGTGTAGGTGATACCGTTGCCCTGGGATATGTTGACCAAATGCATGATGATCTTGACCCTAACAAATCTGTTTGGGAAAACGTTACCGACGGCCTTGATAATATTATGGTAGGTAACCGCCCTCTAAACTCGCGCGCCTACGTATCAAAGTTCAACTTTAATGGTGCCGACCAACAGAAAAAAGTAGGTGTATTATCGGGCGGTGAGCGTAACCGTGTCCACCTGGCTATCACCCTTAAAAAAGGGTCGAATGTATTATTGCTGGATGAGCCGACAAATGATATTGACGTAAATACCTTACGCTCATTAGAAGAAGCACTGGAAAACTTTGGCGGCTGCGCGGTGATCATTAGTCACGACCGCTGGTTCCTGGATAGGGTTTGTACCCACATCCTGGCATTTGAGGGTAACTCGCAGGTATACTTCTTTGAAGGTAACTACAGCGATTATGAAGAGAACTATAAGAAGCGCGTTGGCGATATAACACCAAAAAGGCTTAAGTATAAAAAGCTAACGGTGTAGCAAAAAGGCATGATATATTAAGAATAAGGTAGAAAGCCGGGTTGTGTTAGCAGCCTGGCTTTCTTATTTCATATTAAATTTTTAATGCAGGATACTTTCTTTTGTAAGTTTTGAATGCTACCCATAAGCCAACTCCCGCCAATATCAATACCCAAAGGTTAGCAAGGACAAGTAACAGTTCAATAAATAATGCCCAACCGTTACCTAAAGCCATCAATAGCCTGTTAAAGAATGGCATTTTGTATGCCGATGGATCGTCATTTGCAATGTGCTCTTTATAAATTGTATTGCTTTGATAAAAGTTAAGGCTTACCACGCTGTAATTTACCGCCTCATCTATTCGTTGGTTATTGATCTGCCCGTCAATCATATCGTCTTTTAACCAAAGTACTGCGGCCGGGTCTTTAATTTTTATTTTACCTGTTTTTTGCTGTGCTACCATTTCACGCCGGTTTTTCAATTTAAGCTTCGCGGACAAGTAATCCAGCGATTTGTCTTCGATATCCATCTTGCGTGAGTTGACATAGATACCCATATGGCTTACGCTCATCATAAAATCTTCCAGTTTCTCTGACGGGATCTTCACTGTCATATCTGCAGTAGTGTTAAATGCCGATACCCGCATCACCGAGTCGGTGCTTAACCTAATATCTTCGCTGCGCTCAATAGATGAGCCCATCTGGTGGTGCACCACCATCCCATTTAATTTAGCGGTGATGCGGGAGATAGAGTCACCTGTTTGCTGCACATTCTTTACCTTAAAGCTCATGTCAGCCGTTTTAACCAGTTTGGTTGTGGCAACGGTGTCTGCCGAACTACTTGCTGTATCGGCACTGCTGCTGTTGCCATTGTTTACAACTTCGTAACTGCCATTCCTGCCTTTACAGGCCGCAAACAGCGCTATAGCTGCCATCGCGATAAAAATTCTTGTTTTCATAATTGTTGTTTTTTGGTTTAGTATTGATACCAATTATGAAGCGATAGTAACCCTTTTGATTTTTGATAGCCAGAATGTTACAAAGGGAGGCGGGGAGAGTGGGAGAGAGAATAGGCAATGAGAAATCTTGTTGTCAGGTAAGTTTACTACATATCTTATCTAACAAGATTTCTCCTCTTAACTTGTCGTAAGAATAATATATTAGCTACTCTGCGCAGTTATCCTTACGCCTCGTGTCAACAATGTAAATAACTTTCCAGCCTGCGGCGGTTTTCATGAGCTGGAAAAAGTTAACACCGCAATGGCTAAACATGCTGCCCAGGTAAAATTTGTAAGGTGTCCACACGCTGGCTAAGTCGCCGTCTATTTTAAAATCGCCCCAGGTGATGCGCTCGTCGTAGATGTCTTTGTGTGGCGTGCCAACTTGCTTTACAAAGTCATCGGCCTTTTCGGTAACCAACGCGGTTGAGCCATCTTTTTTATTTACTACACTTTGCAGTATCATATCTTTATGAAAGGCAGAGCGCAGCATGGTAGTATCTCCCTTGCGCATACCATCAAACAGGGTAGTAATTACTTTTTTGATATCGTCTTTAGCGGTTTGGCAAAACGCTGGTGCAGTGGCTGTAAATAGCAGAGTTGCAAGTAATAATCTTTTCATAATTATGGTGTTTGGCTGTTGCAATTTAAATAAAAAATATCTTGTTCATGCTGAACGTTTGAAGGATCTATTTTCGGAGAAGCATTTGGGATAAGCACAGTTCGCTAATAGATCCTTTGCTATCACTCACGATGACAGACTTTTTAAAAACAAAAAAGCCTTACATTTCTGCAAGGCTCTCAATATTTACTAAGTCGCTTATTACGACATTTTTAGTTTCTTTTGGATGTCGGCCACATAGCCTTTAAACTTCTTATCGGTATCAATAAGGTCTTCAACTGTTTGGCAGGCGTAAATAACGGTAGAGTGGTCGCGGCCACCAAAGAAACTGCCAATTGATTTTAGCGAGCTTTTTGTGTGTGCCTTTGCAAGGTACATGGAGATTTGGCGGGCTTGTACAATTTCGCGTTTGCGGGTTTGCGATTTTACCATTTCAATAGGTACTTCAAAATACTCGCAAACAAGGCTTTGAATGTATTCCATCGAAATTTCCTTGGCAGAATTTTTTACAAAATTCTTAAGCATCTGCTTCGCCAGGTTCAAATCTATCTCTTTACGATTTAATGTAGATTGTGCCAATAAAGATACCATAGCGCCTTCTAACTCGCGCACGTTGTTATCAATGTTGTGGGCAACATACTCAACCACATCATTTGACAGCTCGATACCGTCCTGATAAATTTTGTTTTTAAGGATAGCCATACGGGTTTCCAGATCAGGTATCTGCAGATCGGCAGAGAGACCCCATTTGAAACGCGATAACAAACGTTCTTCTAAACCGGCCAGGTCCTTAGGCGCTTTGTCTGATGTGATGATCAGCTGTTTGCCGCTTTGGTGCAGATGGTTGAAAATATGGAAGAAGAAATCCTGTGTTTTTTCTTTGCCGGCAAAATTGTGTACATCATCCATGATCAGTACATCAATAGCCTGGTAAAAGTTTACAAAATCGTTTATGTTGTTGTGCTTAAGCGCGTCAACAAACTGTTGGGTGAATTTTTCGCAGCTTACGTAAAGTACAAGTTTATCTGGCAGGGTGCGTTTAATTTCGTTACCTATGGCTTGTGCAAGGTGGGTTTTACCAAGGCCTACACCACCATATATCATTAGCGGGTTAAATGAAGTACCACCTGGTTTGGCGGCAACAGCATAACCTGCAGAACGCGCCAAACGGTTGCAATCGCCTTCAACAAAATTCTCGAAGGTGTAGTTGCGGTTTAGCTGCGGGTCTACATTCAACTTTTTAAGTCCCGGTATTACAAACGGGTTCTTAATGTCTTTATTTATCGAAATTGGTATTGGCATAGACTGATTTTTTGATTCAGCACCATTTCCATTCGAGGGCATATTGGTAGTGTACGGTTTGCTTGTGGACTGCTCTACAACAATGTTATATTCTAAGCGGCCTTCGTCGCCTAATTGTTTCTTTATTGTTTTGCGCAACAAGCCTACATAGTGCTCTTCCAACCACTCGTAAAAAAATAAACTTGGTACCTGTATCGTTAAAACGCTACCCTCCATACGCAAAGCCTTTATTGGTTCGAACCAGGTTTTAAAGCTTTGTGCCGGTATGTTGTCTTTTATTATCTGAAGGCAGCTATTCCAAACGTTAGTACAAGTTTTTTCCATATAAGTATTAAGTAATATCTTGATTTCCAGTGCTCGAGACGACTAAATTTTCGGCCGTTTCGGAACATCGAATATTCTAAAAAAAAGCGGATAAAAAAATAAAATTCAAGAAATATATTTATAAAAATTACCTCTTTTTATTGCGAATATTAAAGTTATTAACATTATATTTCGCATGTATAATGCTGTTTTATGCGTCAGTTTTGCTGAAAAGCGGTTTTGGAAGTTTAAACATCGTTACCCGTAAAAATGTGGATTAATTCCTGCCGGATTGTTTGTAAAATTTCTTAATTAGCGCGACAAAATATATCAATATTCTCCAAAAATTTCGCGCAGTGTATCGGCTATCTCGCCAAGGGTTGCATAGCATTCTACGGCGGTCAAAATATAGGGCATCAGGTTATCAGTTCCGCGGGCTGCAACGCTTAAATTTTGCAGCGCTTTTTCTACGTCTTTATTGTTTCGCTCTTCTTTTAAACGGATAAGCTTATCAATTTGTTGCCTGCGGATGGCATCATCTACCCTAAATACATTCGTGTTTACTTCTTCGGCCTGGGTAAATTTGTTTACCCCAACCAATACCTGGTCGCCGGTTTCAATATCATTCTGGTATTGATAGGCCGCGGCGGCTATCTCCTGCTGAATATAATCCTGCTCAATTGCCTTAACCGATCCGCCCATGGCGTCTATCTTATCTATATATAACTGCGCGGCAGCTTCCAATTCATCTGTCAAAGCTTCTATAAAGTAGGAGCCTGCCAGCGGGTCAACCGTATGGGTAACCCCGCTTTCAAAGGCGATGATCTGTTGGGTACGCAGGGCAATTTTCGCAGCAGTCTCGGTTGGTAAAGATAATGCCTCGTCGTAACCATTAGTATGCAACGATTGTGTACCGCCAAGCACCGCGGCAAGCGCCTGCATGCTTACACGCACTATGTTATTCATAGGTTGCTGTGCCGTTAAGGTAGAACCTCCGGTTTGGGTATGGAAACGTAGTTTTTGCGCGCCGGCATCGGTAGCGCCAAGATCTTTGGTGATATGTGCCCACATGCGGCGGGCGGCCCTGAATTTTGCGATCTCTTCAAAAAAGTTGTTATGGCAGTTAAAAAAGAAAGAAAGGCGTTTGGCGAATATATTTATATCCAGCCCTTTTTCTAACGCGGCCTTTAAATAGGCTTTACCATTAGCCAAGGTAAAGGCCAGTTCCTGCACCGCGGTAGATCCTGCTTCGCGGATGTGATAGCCAGATATAGATATGGTGTTCCACTTGGGTACTTCCTTACTGCAATATTCAAAAATATCGGTAATAAGGCGCATGGACGGGGCTGGTGGGTATATATAAGTACCCCTTGCCGCGTACTCCTTTAATATATCATTTTGGATAGTGCCCGAAATTTGCTTCAGATCTGCCCCCTGTTTTTTTGCTAAAGCGATGTACATGGCCAAAAGGATGCCGGCGGTAGCATTAATAGTCATGCTGGTGGTGATATCCTTTAACTGGATGCCCTCAAACAAGATCTCTATATCCTGTAATGAATCTATCGCTACGCCTACTTTGCCTACCTCGCCTTCAGATAGTTCGTGGTCGCTGTCATAACCTATCTGGGTAGGCAAGTCAAATGCTACCGAAAGGCCCATGGTGCCCTGGCTTAATAAATAATGGTAGCGCTTATTGCTTTCTTCGGCGGTAGAGAAGCCCGCATACTGTCGCATGGTCCAGGGTTTGCCGCGGTACATATCTTTTTGTATGCCGCGGGTATAAGGAAATTGCCCGGGCAGCTCTGTCATTCCCGATGGCTCGGTATAAACCTCTTTAATTTCGATGCCCGAAATAGTGGTGAATTTTTTATCGGCCATATCGCTTAAAATAAATGTTCAAGGTCTTTCCTTATCATGTCTATCGCAATATCATAGGGGTTGTCTTCTAATTTACTCAGGTGGGTTACCACTACTTTACCAAGGTCTAATCCGGTAGCATTTTCGGGCAGGCCCTTTACGGCGTTGGTGATCAGGTTAAGGGTGTCATCTTTAACCCGCCTTATTACCGCCCATGCCTGCGGGCTTACATAAATTTGCTGGGTAACGTTATGCTGGTACTCGGTACGTACTTCGTTTAATATAATGCTGTGCAACTCGGCAGCGCTATAGCTGTTGCCATTTAAGCGAATAAGCAGGTTTGAAGGGTTTATCCTGTCGGTAAATAATACCAAGCGCTCGTATGCCTGTAAACGCAGGGGCAGGGTTTGGGTTGTCATTGCTTTTTTAAACTCCAGCACCTGTAGGTTCGATGTTTTGTCGAGGTAGGGCTTAAACAGGTAAAAAGCGATATATACAACGCCTATTCCGGCAACGGTATATTTTAAAATATCTAATAGTAAATTGTATAACTGCATTTATTGTTAATGTTATGCGGAGGTCATAAAAAATCGGTCGGTGCAAAAATCCGCATTTTACCTTATATTTGTGTAGTTAAATAAAAATAAGATGAGCGCGATTGTTGATACCCTAACTGCCCCGGTAACTTTTTCGGAAGGTGCCGTTAAAGAACTTTTTAAATTAAGAGACCAGCAAGAACTAAGCGATGATTTTGGCCTGCGCATTGGTGTTGAAGGCGGCGGCTGCTCTGGTATGAGCTATGTTTTAGGCTTTGACCAAAAGAAAGACGGCGACCAGGAGTTTATTATTGATGGTATTAAAACATATATGCACAAAGCACACGGTTTATACCTTGCCGGTATGATGATAGATTTCCAGGACGGATTGAATGCACGTGGCTTTACCTTTAATAACCCTAACGCGGCAAGCACTTGCGGCTGTGGTACTTCGTTTTCGGTATAGTTATACAATGTAGATATTGAAGGGTCCCGATACTATCGGGGCCTTTTTTATTCTGGCAATTTCTCAGTTTTTAATTCGTCAAGGGTTTTCTTTAACCAAGCAAGGCTCCCCGGGCCGTAACCGATAGAGCTAAATTGAATGATGCCTTTTTTGTCTATCACTACATTTGTTGGGTAACCTTTAATACCATATGCTTCACAAAAGCGTGCCGCATCCGTGATTTGCCTATATGCAAACGGATTGTTTTTGATAAAGTCTTTAACCAAATAACTTTTATCAAGTGCCACTGCCAGAAATATAATATCCGGATTGTTTGCATTGTCTAAAGCAAGTTTATTTAATTCAGGAATCTCGGCTTTACATGGTGGGCAACCAACAAACCAAAAGTTTAAAACTACAATCTTGCCTTCTATCATTTTATTGTCTATGCGTTTCCCGTCAATGTCACGGGTAGTCATCATGTTAATTTTGTATCCTCTTGGAAAAGCGTCACTTTCACGAGGTTTACTATATGTTGTAAGACTTTCGCCGGGTTTAATAGTTCCATCTTTAAGGGCTTGCTCATACTTTGCACGGGCTTCGTAACTATGCTGTCTATCCTCTGCAGTTTGACGGATCAAAGTGTATACGGTATCAGTAGCTGTCAACTTAATTTGTATAGTATAATCTCCGGACCCCATTGCGGTTTGCCATTTATCAAGAGGTAAGACATTTCCTGTAGAATCCCTTACAACGGTGCTGTCCGTGATAGGCTTTGGTCTAAAATGCTGTTGAGAAAAGGCCACGCTACTAAGCATTAGCAAAAATGTGAATAGAAAGGTAGGTTTCATGTTGGTATTCTTTGTAGTTAAAGATAGCAAAACGGATTAGTTTTGCCGCCATGTTTTTTTATGTAATTGTATGTGTAACAAAACGCTGTATATTACAGTCAAACGCAAAGCCTCTAAATTTATAATATGCCGGTAAAAACCACCTACAAAGAAAATATAGCTATCGCGTTGCAATCCATTAGTGGTAACAGGCTGCGTACATCGCTTACCGCATTAATTATTGCTATAGGCATTATGGCACTGGTAGGTATTTTAACCGCCATTGAAGGTGTTAAGCAATTTACTAATGATGCCTTTGCAGGCTTGGGAGCAAATTCTTTCACGCTGCAAAACCGGGGCAGCGGCATAAGCTTTGGTAACGGCGGCCACCGTAAAATATACCCGTCTATAACCTATGCCGAAGCAGAGCGGTTCGCAAAACTTTACAAGCTTCCTTCGCGCATAAGTGTTGACCTGAGCGTTACCGGTACCGCAATAGCTAAGTATAACAGCATCAAATCCAACCCTAATATCTCGGTAACCGGCAGTAACGATAATTATTTGGCCATTAAAGGGCACAAACTGGCCTTGGGCCGTAATTTTTCGTCATCAGAATTAGAACATGGCGCAAACGTGGTTATTGTGGGCGATGAGGTAAAAACCAAATTGTTTAAAAACGAAGACCCGATAAATAAAAGTATACTGCTTGGCAGTAATAAAATGCGCATAATTGGTGTTGTAGCAGCAAAGGGTAGTAACAGCTTTGGAGGAGATAAATTTTGTATTGTGCCACTTGCCAAAGCAAGGCAGATGGTTGATACATCAAGAAAACTATCATACGCCATTACCGTTAACGTTAATAGCCCGGATGTGCTTGATGCCAGTATTGGCGAAGCCACATCGTTAATGCGTAACATCCGCGGTATCCGCATAAGCCAGCCGGACAATTTCGAAATTTCAAGAAGCGATTCCATTCAGCAGGAATTATCCGGTCAGTTGGCCGGTATAACCGCAGCGGGTTTTGCTATTGGTGCGATCACACTTATTGGCGCGGCTATAGGTTTAATGAACATTATGCTGGTATCGGTAACTGAGCGTACCCGCGAAATTGGTTTACGTAAAGCTATCGGCGCAACACCATCGGTAATACGTAAACAGTTTTTAATAGAGGCTATTGTAATTTGCCTTATTGGCGGCATTATGGGCATAATATTGGGGATGGCCATAGGTAACCTAATTGCCGTACAAATTAGCGGTACTTTTGTGGTGCCATGGTTCTGGCTGATGGCAGCGCTGGTGTTATGTACATTTATAGGCCTTTCATCAGGCTTTTATCCTGCCAAAAAAGCATCTAAACTTGACCCTGTAGAGGCGTTGAGATACGAGTAAGTTGGAGAGATTAGTTAATTAGAGATTAGTTAATTAGGGCTTACATAAATAATAAAGGCTTAGGTGTATATCTAAGCCTTTTGTTTTTTTAGAATTGACCAGACTAATCTCTAATCAACTAATACTTAATCTCCAATCTACAGCAATACATTCTTCAGTGGGTAATCAAACAATATTTTTTCGAGGTAGGGCATGCTCAGTACATTCTCAAATGCTGCGGCGTGGCGTGGGTGGTGCATATCGCTCGATATAAAATCAACTATTTCGTTATCTATCATCTCTTCGGCAATTTTTTTACTGTGTTTGCCATAATATCCTGCTAACGATATGGTGTTCAATTGCAGATCGCAGCCCCAACTACGGATGTTCTTCATCTGTTCAATATCCATATAGCCATACCTTTCGGGGTGAGCAAGGATAGGCTTATAGCCTTTATCTTTCAGCTTTTGAATAACCGGGATCACATTTGGCGGCGGGTTTACAAACGAAAGCTCAAACAGAACATAGTTATCACCCATGGTGAAAACCTTACCATCATCTATACGCTTCTCAAAAGTTTCATCAAAGTAGTGCTCGGCTGCGGCTGATATATCAATGTCGATATTTTGGGCTAGCAATTCCGCTTTTAATAACGTCAATGCATTGCCTATGCTGGTTTCGTCATTACGATAATAATCTATCATGACGTGTGGCGTGGCAATAATTTTTTTAATGCCAAGCGACATCATCTTTTTGATAAGAAAAATAGATTCCTCCACATTTTGCGCGCCATCATCAATGCCCGGCAATACGTGCGAGTGCATATCTGTTATAACGCTGCTGTAATCGAAATTTACAACCCGCTTAGCTTCCTTCTTCTTAAATAGTCCGAACATTTTTTAGCGATTGGTGTACTGGCTCTCGTAATAATCCTGGTAATGGCCACTGGTAACATCGTTTAACCATTGCTCATTGGCAAGGTACCAGTCAACCGTTTTTTCCAGCCCTTCTTCAAATGTGATGGATGGTTCCCAGCCTAATTCGTTCTTAAGTCTGGTAGCATCTATCGCATATCGCATATCGTGTCCGGCGCGGTCGGTTACGTAGGTGATCAGTTTTGCCGATTCGCCCGCTTCACGGCCCAGTTTTTTATCCAGTATAGTACACAATAATTTGATCAGGTCAATGTTTTTCCACTCGTTGTGGCCGCCAATATTATAGGTAGTACCTACTGCCGCTTTATGGAATATAACATCAATGGCCCTTGCATGGTCCTCAACCCAAAGCCAGTCGCGTACGTTCTCGCCTTTGCCATACACAGGCACAGGTTTATTTTGCTTAATGTTATTAATGGCAAGTGGTATCAGTTTCTCGGGGAAGTGATATGAACCGTAGTTGTTTGAGCAGTTGGAAATAACTGTGCCCAGCCCATAGGTATCATAGTAAGCACGCACAAAATGGTCTGAACTTGCTTTTGACGCCGAATATGGCGAATGCGGATCGTAAGCGGTTTCTTCAGTGAACATATCCGTATCGCCAAGGGTTCCGTAAACCTCATCTGTAGATACATGATAGAAACGTTTTTTATCGTACTGTCCCTTCCAAAGGTTTTTGGCGGCGTTCAATAAATTTACCGTGCCTACAACGTTAGTCATCACAAACTCAAGCGGGTTAGTGATGGAGCGGTCTACGTGCGACTCTGCCGCCAAATGTATCACTGCATCCGGCTGCTCTGTTTCAAACAGGTTGTTTATAAACTCAAGGTCAACAATATCGCCTTTTACAAAACGATAGTTGGGCTGGTCTTCAATATCTTTTAGGTTGGCGAGGTTACCTGCGTAGGTAAGCTTATCCAGGTTGATAATGGTATAATCAGGATAGTTGGTTACAAAGCGGCGCACCACGTGCGACCCAATAAACCCGGCACCTCCTGTAATAATTATCTTTTTCATAACGCTATATCATCATTATAACGGGTTCTCGGCAATATATTTTTCCCATGCCCATGCCGATGACATCATGGTGCTTAGGTTAAGTTCTGCCGTCCAGTTCAGTTTCTCGGTAGATTTGGTAACGTTACCCCAAACCTTTTCAATATCGCCGCTACGCGGGGCGCCTATCTGGTAGTTTAGTTTCACGCCCGTAGCATCTTCAAAAGCGTGTATCACTTCTAAAACGGTAGAGCCGTTACCGGTACCGATGTTGAACACATCATAGCCTGTAAAGTTTTCTTTCTCCATCAATTTCAGAGCGGCAACGTGTGCTTTTGCCAAGTCAACCACATGGATGTAATCGCGGATACAGCTACCATCCGGGGTGTCATATTTATCGCCAAATACGGTGATCTTTTCGCGTTTGCCAATAGCTGTTTGAGTAATAAAAGGCACCAGGTTTTGAGGCACGCCGTTTGGCAGTTCGCCAATTAAAGCGCTGTCATGCGCGCCAACCGGGTTAAAATAGCGTAAGGCAATAACTTTGTATTTGCTGCCTGCGGCTACCATATCTTTCAGTATCTCTTCGGCAATTTGTTTGGTGTTACCATAAGGCGATTCGGCTGGTTTAACCGGCGCGTCTTCGGTTACAGGTAAAACATCAGGCTGGCCATATACGGTACAGCTAGATGAGAAAACAAAGTTTAATGCTTTGCCATTGTAAGCATTAAGCAGGTTTATAAGCGAAAAGAAGTTATTGTAATAATATTTTAAAGGGTTCTCTACCGATTCGCCAACCGCTTTTGACGCAGCGAAGTGGATAATGCCGGAAATATCGGGTTTTTTTGCCGCGAAATCTTTTACATCGGCTTCATTACACAGGTTAAATTGGTAAAAGGCGGGCTTGTATCCAATAATGCGGGCCAGTTGGTCCAGCATTTTTATATTAGAGTTGGATAGGTCGTCGATTATTATTGGGTCGTAACCTGCGTTAACTAACTCAACAACGGTGTGGGTGCCAATAAAACCTAAGCCGCCCGTTACTAAAATTTTCATAGGGATAAATATTAATAGATTTAAGGTTAGGCGCATACTAGTGTACACGCCCTATGAAATGCCGAAAGTACTATTGTTTATTGAAGTAGGTGAAATCTTTATGCAGTATTTCTTTCTCTGGCAGCGATTTAAAGTACTCATAAGTAATTTTCAATCCCTCGCTGCGCGATACTTTTGGCTCCCAACCTAAAATGGCGCGTGCCTTTGTAATATCGGGGCGGCGCTGTTTAGGGTCATCTGTAGGTAAAGGCAGGCTTATCATTTCCTGGTCAGTACCTGTTAATTTGATGATCTCCTCGCCAAACTCACGTATGGTAATTTCATCGGGGTTGCCAATATTCATCGGTTGGGCGTAATCACTATGCAGCAAGCGGTAAATTCCTTCAATCAAATCATCCACATAGCAGAAAGAGCGGGTTTGAGAGCCATCGCCAAACATGGTTAATGGTTCGCCTCGCAGGGCCTGGCCAATAAAGGCAGGCAATACACGACCATCATTAAGGCGCATCCGTGGGCCATAGGTATTAAAAATGCGCACAATGCGGGTCTCTAAGCCGTGGAAAGTATGGTAAGCCATGGTAATAGCTTCCTGGAAACGCTTGGCCTCGTCATAAACGCCACGCGGGCCAACAGGGTTAACATTGCCCCAATATTCCTCGGGCTGCGGGTTAACGTTAGGGTCGCCGTACACTTCGGATGTTGAAGCTATAAGCATCCTCGCACCTTTACTGCGTGCCAAACCTAACAGGTTATGCGTACCTAACGATCCTACCTTTAGGGTTTGGATAGGTATCTTCAAATAATCTATAGGGCTTGCCGGCGATGCAAAGTGCAGAATATAATGCAGGTCGCCCGATATATGCACAAACTTAGAAACATCGTGGTTGTAAAACTCAAAGTTTTCCAGCTTAAACAAATGTTCAATATTGCGCAGGTCGCCGGTGATCAGGTTATCCATACCAATAACATGGTAATCTTCCTTAATAAACCTGTCGCATAGGTGCGAGCCTAAAAACCCGGCCGCGCCTGTTATTAATATTCTTTTACGTTCTGCCATTTAGCTAATAATTTTTCTGCCGATACTGTTGTAATAAAAACCTAGGTCAACCATTTTTTGAAGGTCGTAAAGGTTACGGCCATCAAATATAACCTTGTTTTTTAAGCGATTGGTGATCTGGTCAAAATCGGGTGTGCGGAACGCCGACCACTCAGTAACGATCAATAAAGCATCAGCGTCATCTAAGATTTCGTAAGCATCGGCACCATAGGTAATTTTATCGCCTATCAAAGCCTTAACATTTTTCATGCCCTCAGGGTCAAATACGCTGATGGTAGCGCCCTCTTTGAGCAATTCGTCAATAATATACAAGGCAGGTGCTTCGCGTATATCATCGGTTTCCGGTTTAAAGGCAAGGCCCCACATGGCAAATTTTTTGCCTTTAAGGTCGCCGTTGTAATATTTTTTCAGTTTTTGAACGAGTACTTTTTTCTGGATCTCGTTAACCTCCATTACCGAGTTAAGGATCTTAAAGTCGTACGCGTTCTCTTCTGCCGATTTTGCCAAAGCCTGCACATCTTTAGGGAAACAGCTACCTCCATATCCAATACCCGAAAACAGGAAGCGGTTACCAATACGGTTATCGGCACCAATACCACGGCGCACCATATCAACATCGGCACCAACCAGTTCGCAAAGGTTGGCAACTTCGTTCATGAACGATATTTTAGTAGCCAGGAACGAGTTAGCGGCATATTTTGTTAATTCAGACGAGCGCTCATCCATAAATATTACGGGGTTACCCTGGCGTACGTACGGCGCGTAAAGTTCGGCCATTAATTTGCGTGCACGCTCATCGGTAGTTCCAACTACCACACGGTCGGGTTTCATAAAATCTTCAACGGCCACACCTTCGCGCAAAAATTCGGGGTTTGATACCACAGCAAATTCAACATTGGTGTTTTCGTTCATTACCGCGGTAACCTTATCAGCAGTACCAACAGGTACGGTAGACTTTGTTACAATAACTTTATAGTCGGTAACTAATTTGGCAATGTCTTTAGCTGCGCCTAAAACGTAGCTAAGGTCGGCAGAGCCATCACCACCCGGAGGGGTTGGCAGTGCCAGGAAAATTATTTGCGCGTCGGCAATCGCGTCGGCCAGGTTATTGGTAAATAACAACCTTTTCTGGCTGATATTACGGTGGAAAAGCAACTCCAGACCGGGCTCGTAAATGGGGAGCTGGCCTTCCTGCATCATTTTTACTTTTTGCTCGTTAATATCCACACAGGTAACCTGGTTGCCTGTTTCTGCCAAACATGTACCTGTTACCAGGCCAACATAACCTGTTCCAACAACAGCTATTTTCATATGTATTTTTTGTTATTAATGTTATTACTTTTATGCCGAACGAAGATAGGTATTCACAACTAAAAAATGCTTCTACTATATAAAATCGGCATTAACTTATACTATACACTTGTGTATATAGTTTCACTTTATAAAAATAAAGCCAAACTGTGGATAAACGGTCGTAAACATCAGCAGGTGCAACCGTCAGCATCAAGCATTTGGTTTCATTTTGCCTCATTAGGCGAATTTGAACAGGGAAGGCCCGTTTTAGAAGCTGTAAAGGCCGACTATCCTCAACACAAAATTGTAATAACTTTTTTTTCGCCCTCGGGTTATGAGGCGCGAAAAAGCACCCCTTTGGCCGATGCTGTGTATTATTTACCCCTTGATACGGCGGGGAATGCCCGAAAATTCATAGGCACCATAAACCCGGTGATGGCTATTTTTACCAAGTATGAATATTGGTATCACTTTTTTAATCAATTACATAGTCAGCATGTGCCGTTGTATATAGTATCCGGCATATTTAGACCCGGGCAGGTGTTTTTTAAATGGTATGGTAGCCTGCACCGCAAAATGCTAAAAATGGTTACCTGGTTTTTTGTGCAGGATATACCTTCAAAACATTTATTGCACGATGCCGGCATTACCAATGTTACCATAAGCGGCGATACCCGGTTTGATAGGGTATGGACTAATGCGCAAACCCCTAAAGAATTGCCGCAGATAGCTGCATTTAAGAACGGGCAAAAACTATTTATTGCCGGCAGCACTTGGCCTGCTGATGAAAAGCTGATAGCAGAACTAATTGCCCAACACCCCGACTGGAAATTCATTATAGCCCCACATGAGGTAGGTGAGGATAAGATCGGCGGATTGGTAAACATCTTACCAAAAGAAACCACATTAAGGTTTTCCCAAATCTCAAATCTCTCGTCTCAAACCTCATGTCTAATTATAGATAACATTGGCATGCTATCGTCCTTATATCAATACGCGGATATCGCTTATACAGGAGGTGGCTTTGGTGCGGGAATACATAACACTTTAGAGGCTGCTGCTTTCGGGATGCCGGTGATCTTCGGACCTAAGTATGATAAGTTTAAGGAGGCTAAAGACCTGGTGGAATTAAATGCCGGTTTTAGCATAAAATCACAGGACGAATTGAATAGTGTTGCAGGTTTATTGATGAGTGATGAAGATACCCGCCACGCTGCCGCTGTTATTGCCAAAAACTATGTACAGCAAAATGTAGGGGCAACAGAGGCCATACAGAAGTATATTAAGGAAAGGCATTAAGCGGTTAAACAATAAACCTTCCCAATTCATCTAACAAATTCTTAATATTGCCGCTATGGGCTTTTTGGACATCCCCGGCTTAGGTAAGGCGCACTATCACGAATATGGCACAGGCAACAAACCCCTGCTGGCCTTTCACGGTTATGGCATGACGGGGAGGCAATTTCACGTGCTCGAAAAGTCTATCCTTAAAGAATATCACGTTTACGGTTTCGATCACTTCTTTCATGGCGAAAGTAAACTGGGTAACTGGACCGAGCAACAGATAATAGCCGGCATGCCCAAGCAAATGCTAAAGGCTTATATGGAGGAGTGGTTTAAGATGTACGGCAGGCAACGCTTTTCGGTAATGGGGTATTCTATTGGTGCTAACATAGCACTGATATTAGTAGAAGAATATGCCGACTTAATAGATGATATCATACTAATGGCACCCGATGGCTTATCTGTTTATAAAGGTTTTCATTTTTTAACTTATAAGCCAATAGGCAAATATTTATTTAAGCAGGTTACCAAAAGCAAATGGCTGGCACCAACGCTACTTAAAAACCTAAAAAAGGTAAAATTTATTGATGAAAGCCTGTACCAGATAGCCTATAATGAAATTGATACCGAACAAAAACGGCAGGACGTTTATTATACCCTAAACCTCATCCGTTTGTTAAAGCCCGATACCGGCAGGATTGCGCAGCTCATTAATAAGCATCATATTAAATGCAGGCTGATATTTGGCAAGCATGATAATTTGTTCCCGATGAAAGCGGCGCAAACTTTTATTGATAAGCTGTTAAAAGCCGAGGTGCACGAAGTTGATATGGGGCATTGGTTGGTTACCAAACAATTGGATGAGTATTTAGTAAATTTACCGCAATGATACCTGCCCGCCGAGTAAAACTTTTTAGCAACTGGTTTGCCATATACATGCGCTACCGTATGCGTAAAGCCTTTAACAGGTTGGTGGTAACACCTTTTACGCCAAAGCCGGGGCATTCTGTATTGCTGTTGTGTAACCACTTTAGCTGGTGGGATGGCCTTTGGGGCAATTATCTTGCCTATTGGCATCTGGATAGGCACCTGTATATAATGATGCAGGAAGACCACCTGCAAAAACGCATGCTGTTAAATCTTTTCGGGGGCTTTTCTATAAATCGGTCATCACGCGAAATGATCAAATCTTTACAATACGCGGCAGGGCTATTAAACAACCCTGAGAACCTGGTGGTAGTTTTCCCGCAGGGCGAACTCATCTCCAACCATACCACCGAAATTAAGGTAGAGAAAGGCAT
Organism: Bacteroidota bacterium; assembly: GCA_040389205.1. Taxonomy (GTDB): domain Bacteria; phylum Bacteroidota; class Bacteroidia; order Sphingobacteriales; family Sphingobacteriaceae; genus Mucilaginibacter. The sequence goes on along the minus strand of JAZKAL010000027.1, from coordinate 11,008 downwards.
CGAACGCCTTATTAAAAATATAAAAGGGCCATGCCAAATTGTATACAATTGCGCGCTGATAGATTACTTTGAAAGCCTTAAACCATCGGTTTTTTTTCACCTGTACGATTGTGGTATAGCGGGGGAGATGCCATTTGATGAACTAACAAACCGGATAAATACATTTCATCAACACGCCTTAAAGGCACAGATAGATGTGGAGCATTAAGTTATGATATATCCGCAAAAAAACGCCCTTATCAACTGGTTCTCCCACAATTACATCCTGCGGATAGTAAAAGGAAATTTCCACGCGGTGAAGTTTAATGAGATAGAGGTTGATAAAAGCAAGTCGGTGCTTTTACTGGCTAATCACTTTAGCTGGTGGGATGGTTTTTTGATGTACTACATCAATCAAAAAGTATTTAAAAAACGTTTTCATGTAATGGTTATAGAGGAAACCGTAAAAAAGGTTTCTTTTTTTAAATATGTGGGAGCCTTTTCGGTAAGTAAAAATTCGCGTGATATGCTGGCATCATTAAATTACGCTGCCGAATTACTTAACGATCCCCAAAATATGGTGCTCATATTCCCGCAGGGCAAGTTATATTCTAATTTTATAGATGAGGTGAATTTTGAAAAGGGCTTATCGCGAATTATGGATAAAGCTAAAGGGAAATTCCAACCCATACTTGCAGCAACATTTATCGAGAACCTGCAACATAAAAGGCCAACAGCCAACGTTTATTTAAATGTTTTAAACACATTGCCAGGCGGCGACACCGCCCAAAGTGTTTATCAAAAACATTACAATTTTTCAAAACTTTCTCAAGTACAAAACATTATTTAAACAGTGGTTATAGCAATATCAGTCGTATTTTTTTTTCTTATACTGCGCTTTACAGTTACCCTGTTTAACTTTATATCAAACCCTAAGTTACCGCATATAGGTACCCGATATGCTGAGCAGGTATCTATATTAATACCTGCCCGTAACGAGCAGGAAAATATTTTATCATTGCTTGAATCTATAGATAATCAAAACTATAATACTTATGAAGTAATTATACTTGATGACGAATCTACAGATGATACCTTTAATATTTGCGAGCGCTTTGCTGCCACGCACCCTAAGTTTCGTGTAATTAAAGGCCAGCCTTTGCCGCAGGGGTGGATAGGTAAAAATTATGCCTGCCATCAGTTAGCGTTGCAGGCAAAAGGGCGTTACCTGCTATTCTTAGATGCCGATGAAAAAGTTAATAAAGATTTAATAAACAGCGCCGTCCATCGGATGCATTTAAGGGGACTTGGCCTATTGAGTTTGTTTACCAACCAGGAAATGGTAACACTCGGCGAACTCTCTGTAGTGCCCTTAATGCATTATGTGTTAATTAACCTTTTGCCGTTAAGGCTTATTTACCTGGTTAAAAAACGGGCCTCTGTAGCCGCTGCAAGCGGGCAGTTTATGATGTTTGACGCGCCGGCCTATCATCATAACCAATGGCACAAGCTGGTTAAAAATAAAGTGGTTGAAGATGTGGAGATCATGAAGACCATTAAGGCCTACGGTTATAATGGCGAAGGCCTGCTGGCAAACGGTATGATCACCTGTAGGATGTATAAAGGATACGCAGAAGCACTGGATGGCTTTAGTAAAAACTTTATGGCCGCGTTTAATTACAGTATCCCAATTTTCCTGATATATCTGTTAATGCTTATAGGTGGCCCATTGCTAATTTTTAGCACCGGCAGCTTGCCATTAATGAGCCTTATGGTAGGCCTCATCTTATTGTCACGCATTATGATATCATTCTTATCGGGCCAAAATGTGTTAATTAACTTACTTTTACATACTATACAAATGTTAAGCCTATTGGTTATCGCAGTTAAATCTATACAAAAGTACCTCACAAAAACTACCGTATGGAAGGGGCGCAAAATATGACCATTCCGCCGCGCATAGCTATTGGTATTATAATACTGTTTCATTTGGTTGGGTTGGTAGGTCTGTCATTGCCTGTAAGCAAGGGGCTTTTTTTACAGATCGTGCCATTCCATTTGCTGCTGATGCTTGGTGTAATAGTATTTAGTCATCATAAATTAAATAGCGGTTTCGGGATATTCATATTACTTGTTTTTTGGCTGGGATTTTTGGCTGAGTGGATAGGTGTACATAAAGGCTGGCTTTTTGGTAACTACGCTTATGACGGTACCCTGGGCTTAAAACTATCTGGTATCCCATTGATGATAGGAATAAACTGGTTCTTACTCATCTATGCTACAGGTGTGGCTATGCAGCGCAGCCGCTTAAAAAGTGCTTTTTTTAGGGTGATAACAGGAGCTGCGATTTTGGTTTTGTTAGATGTATTGATAGAACCCGTAGCTATTAAGTTTAATTACTGGCATTGGAACAGCCCCGGCATCCCGCTGAAAAATTACGTATGCTGGTTTTTGGTAAGCGCGGTAATGCTGTATATTTTTGAGTTGTTCCGTTTTAAAAAGCAGGGCATTGCCGCGGCGGTTTTACTGGTTACAGAGTTTGCTTTTTTTGGGTTGTTGAATTTAGTTGGTGCACTATAAACAATTAGCAAGCTTTTACCTTAACCTATATATCTAATTGTAGAATTTAGCGTTTAGAATTTAGTATTTTTGTAGTGTAATATGGGCGAACATAATTTACAAGTTACTATAGACCAGGATTCCGGCTTTTGCTTTGGGGTGGTTTATGCCATTGATATGGCCGAAGAAATTTTGGCCGAAGATGGTTACCTGTACTGCCTTGGCGACATTGTGCATAACGATGAAGAGGTAGAACGCTTAAAAGCTATGGGCCTGCGCATTATTGAGCATGACGAGCTAGCTGATCTTCGCGATGAGAAAGTGCTGATCCGTGCGCATGGCGAAGCGCCGGAAACTTATAAGATAGCCCTGGAGAATAACATTACGCTTATTGATGCATCGTGCCCGGTAGTTTTAAAGCTACAAAACCGCATCAAAACATCATACGACAATAACGAGAAGATACTGATCTTTGGTAAGCATGGCCACGCCGAAGTTGTAGGCCTGCAAGGGCAAACCAATGGCGATGCCCTGGTTTTTCAGGATATTATTGAGCTTGAGGATGCAGAATTGCCGGCAAGCTTTACCCTGTACAGCCAAACCACTAAAAGTATGGACAAGTTTTACAGCGTAAAAGATGAACTGCTATCGCGCGGTTACGAGGTTAAAGCTAACGATACCATTTGCCGCCAGGTGAGCAACCGCGATAAAGACCTGCCCGCTTTTGCGGTTAAGTTTAACAAGATTGTGTTTGTATCCGGTAAAAAATCATCAAACGGCAAGGTGCTTTACGAGGTTTGTCGCAAGCATAACCCCAATACATATTTTGTATCATCGATTAGCGAATTGAACCCGGATATGTTTTCCCCCGGAGATACCATTGGCATAGCAGGTGCTACATCAACCCCCATGTGGCTGATGCAACAGGTAAAGGCCGAACTGGAAAACTACTAAATAATTCATCAAAATCCTTCCCTGCAGGAAGGTTGGAGGGCTCTTCATCGTGCAAAAATCACCATCATATATCGGTTTATTTATTGCCCTGCTGGTGTTGGTTAGCTGGATAACATCTACCATTATGCTGATGCAATGGCAGGTTAATTTTACGAACCCGTTGCTCTATTTCATGATCTTAGTGCAAATGCACCTGTACACAGGCCTTTTTATTACCGCGCACGATGCTATGCACGGCACCGTAGCGCCTAACAAACTCCTCAACAACGGTATCGGGTTTATTTGCACATTTCTATACGCATCATTTTGGTATCCTAAACTATATTCAAAGCACCATCTGCACCACAGCCATGTACATACCGATGCCGACCCGGATTATCATAACGGCACATTTTTTAAATGGTATGTACAATTCATCCGCAATTATTTGTCCATCTGGCAAATTGTGGTGATGGCCATTGCTTTCAATGTGCTTAAGATCTGGATCCCGCAGCCTAATCTTTTACTGTTTTGGGTAGCGCCATCATTATTGAGCACCCTACAGCTTTTTTATTTTGGTACATACCAGCCCCACAAAGGCGAACACGATAATAAACACCAATCGCGCAGTTTACAGCGTAACCATTTCCTGGCATTTTTTAGCTGCTATTTTTTTGGCTACCATTACGAGCACCACGAAGAACCATGGGTTCCCTGGTGGAAATTATGGAGTACCCCACAACCGCCTAAAGCCGAATCCGAGTAATCGCGTTAGCGGTATCATCATTTTGCAATATTGATTAGCGTCACAAACGGTTAGGGTGATTTTTATTACATTTGTACCCTATAATTATGGCAAAAAAAGGAGTTTTACTGGTAAACTTAGGTACACCGGACAGTCCATCGACAGCGGATGTACGCAAGTATTTAAACGAGTTTTTAATGGATGGGCGCGTAATAGATATCAATCCCGCCCTACGTACGTTTTTGGTGAAAGGTATTATCGTACCATTCCGTGCACCAAAATCTGCAAAACTTTACCAGGCCATTTGGGATAAAGAAACCGGCTCACCTTTACTACACTACAGCTTATTACAGCAGGCGGCTTTACAGCAACGCCTTGGCGATAGCTATGTAGTTGAACTGGCCATGCGTTATCAAAGCCCGTCAATAGAAGCTGCCTTGCAGCGGTTAAAGGATGCATTGATAAGCGACATCCAGGTGATACCATTGTTTCCGCAATATGCATCGGCAAGTACCGGCTCGGTGCAGGAAAAGGTGATGGACATTGTAAAAGGCTGGCAAACTATACCCACTATATCGTTCCTGAACTCGTTTCATGATAACGAACTGATGATCGAGACATTTGTAGATAACGCGCAGAAGTATAACCCCGATAGTTATGATCATATCCTGTTCAGCTTTCATGGCTTGCCACAGCGCCAGCTAAAAAAATGCGACCATACACAAAGCTACTGCCTAAAGGTTGATGGTTGTTGCAATACATTGAACGATACCAACAAGTTGTGCTATTCGGCACAGTCGCATGATACGGCCCGCTTAATAGCCGGTAAAATGAATTTACCCAAAGATAGGTACACGGTTTGCTTTCAATCGCGCCTGGGCAGCGACCCATGGGTACAACCCTACACCAGCGAGGTAATTGCCAAACTGGCTAACGAGGGTAAAAAACGCCTGCTTGTGTTTTGCCCGGCATTTGTAGCCGATTGCCTGGAAACTGTTTTTGAGGTAACCAACGAATACGGCGACGAGTTTAAAGCCCTTGGCGGCGAGCATGTGCAATTAGTGGAGAGTTTAAATGACTCACCTAAATGGATAGAGGCGCTGGCGGGAATGGTTAATTGAGAGAAGCAGGACTTTTAGAGTCAGGAATTAAGAAAGAATACCGAAAATCCGCGCGTCATTGCGAGGTACGAAGCAATCTCTTTAGGACAATTATACACTTTGCATATCCGATTTGCTTAAAGAGATTGCTTCGTACCTCGCAATTACGGGTTGTTGGAATGTGTGTTAACTTATAAGTTCCGCTGTAATTTTCGCCGACAGCAAACACAATGGTATACCACCGCCCGGGTGTACGCTTCCGCCGCAAAAATATAATCCCTCCACTTTTGATGATTGATTGGCGTGCCTTAAAAAGGCGGCGAATTGGTTGTTTGAACTTGTACCGTAGATAGATCCCTTGAAGGATGATGTTTTACTTTCGATGCTGCGCGGATCTAGGATGCTTTCTGATACGATTAAATCGCTGATATCTTCACCCAATATTTTTGAAAGTTTATTAACGATGTTTTGCCTGGCATCTGCAATAATTTTGTCCCAATCCTGGCCGTTGTTGGCGGGCACGTTGATCATTATAAACCAATTTTCGCAACTCTGGGGGGCATCGTCTGTTTTATATTTCGAACTGATGTTGAGGTAAACGGTAGGATCGTGGTAAATATCCTGCTGTTTCCAAATATGCTCAAACTCGGTTTTGTAATCGGCACTAAAGAAAATGTTGTGCAAGTCCAATTCAGGGAATTGCTTGCTTATCCCCCAATAAAATATCAATGCCGAACTGCTCCGTTCCTGGTTCAATATTTTCTGCGGATGTAGTTGTGTGTATTTTCTTAGTAGGCGGTTATAGGTAAACCAAACATCCATGTTAGACACTATCACATCAGCTAAAATGTTCCCGCCTTTGGCGCGGATACCCTTTGCCTTGCCATTGATCACTACAATTTCATCCACCTTGTAATTATAGTTGAAATTTACATCCAACTCTTCGGCCAGTTTTACCAGTGTTTTGGTGATGCTATACATACCCCCATCCGGGAAATAGGCGCCAAAGTGGTGTTCTAAATGCGGTATCACGTTTAACGTGGCGGGCGCCTGGTAAGGGTCGGAACCATTATAAGTAGCATAACGGTCAAAAAATTGGATTATCCGGGCATCCTTAAAGCCGGCGGCATTTGCCTTATGCATGGTCCTGAATGGATCTATCTTCGGAAACCTGAGTATTGACTTTAGTGTATCCCACCGTAAATAGGTCTTCAATTGATGCAGCGACCGCTCTAAAAAAACATGGTTTGTAATGCCGTAAATATCACGGCTATTGGTTAGGTGTTTTATGACCGATGCTGTAGGTTCGCCGGTTTTATTTTCAATCTCTTCTGCGAATTTTTGTGTATCGGCATAGGCGGTTAAGCGGGTGCCATCCTCATAAAAGTATTTGCAAACTACATCAAGCTTTTGGTAGGTGAAGTAGTCTACAGGGTTTTTACCTGCAATTTTAAAAAGTTCATCCACGTATTTGGGCATGGTAAACAAACTTGGCCCGGCATCAAAGCGGTAACCATTCTGTTCAAACTCCGAAAGTTTCCCACCCGGGTAACTGTTAGCTTCGTAAACCTCAACCGCATAACCCTTAACGGCTAAACGGATAGCCGTAGCAATACCCGCTATACCGGCACCAATAACTATAGCTTTTTGTTGAGGCATGCGGTAAAGATAGTTAAACCGCTTAACCTCTTATGGAGGAATAAAAAATATCGAATACCCAATGCCGAATTTTGAATGATGAAGTAAACATACGCCACCTTTCGAAATTCAGAATTCAGTATTCGATATTAGTTTTGTTGCTAAAGATTTAATCTATTTGACGTGCTGCTACACATGCACACCCTCGCTAATTTCTTCTATCGTTTTTTTGTTAAAAGCGTCAAGGTCGGCAGGGGTGCGACTGGTAACCAGGCCATTGTCAGTCACTACTTCTTCATCAACCCAGTCCGCACCGGCATTCTTCAAGTCAGTTTGCAGCGATGGGTATGAAGTGAGACGGCGGCCTTTAAGCATGCCTGTTTCAATCAATAATTGAGGACCGTGGCAAATGGCTGCCAAAGGTTTACCTTCATCCAAAAACGCGGAAGCAAAAGCTACTGCATCTTTGTTTTGGCGCAGTTTGTCGGGGTTTAGTACACCGCCCGGCAGTACCAGCGCGTCATAATCATCGGGGTTAGCGTCGCTTAATGCTTTATCGACATCAATATCAATGCCCCAATCTGTTTTATCCCAGGCTTTTATTTTGCCGCTTTTTGGCGATATGATATGCACGGTTGCACCTGCGGCTTCCAATGCTTCTTTAGGGCTGGTTAATTCAACCTGCTCAAATCCCTCTTCGGTAAGTATCGCTACTTTTTTATTGCTTAAATCAGCCATAATTGTAGTTTTTATAGGTTATACATTTAAATGTATATTAACTACAAATGGTAATTTTTATAGTTTTAGGAAAGTTGAGATTAGTTAGCTTTTCACTTTTTCAAAATAATGTCCGTTAAATTTATAAATGATGAATTTACTTGTTATTTTGCCTTTAGTATCTACAAGGGGTATTTTAATAGTATTACTTGCTGCCTCGAAAGTAATGGTTGGCCTTAGTTCAAAGGCGATATTGACTACTGAGAAGAAATCATAAGTATAATAGATCTTACTTTTCAAACCCGATTGAGTCTTGATAATTTTGGTATCGCTATTAAGTTTACCGTTCTCAATAGAAAATACCCGTATACCGGTACCCGCATCCTTTGTTGAATAGATGTTGTTATAAATACCCAAATAATAAGTTTTGCTGACTGTTTTAAAGGTGTACAGATTGTTATAAAAGGGAATGTAATTGTCAGGATCGCTGGTTAGTAAAATGGCCTTGGTTGAATTAGTGCTTTTATATTGCATTAGGTTTGAAAAATCGCGCATGGTTCCTCCCATCCAAGTCTCCCATGAGTAAATTCGAAGCAAACCGTCTGTCGATGTGAAAATATCGAGACGTTCTTTTTTTAAAGAAGTAAGGGGCTCACTAAGCGTGAATGTATATTTTTCGGTGTAAGTTTTTAATTTTTTCGCAAACACTTCATTTGCTTTTTGGAGGGAGTCATCACCATTGTCGTTATTACGTTTGTTATCATCCCAGTAGCTAATCCTCTTAAACGATTTCAACAAATCCGCCTCGATAGCCTTTGGGCTTTGAGCGAAGGTATTTGCAGTTGCAAGACAGCAGAAAATAAGAAGTAATACTTTAATTGGCTTCATCAAAAATAAAAATAGGGATAATCATCAGATCATCCCTATTAAATATGCAAAGGAACTTCCCGATAGCTATCGGGACCTAATCACCATTCTCTAATCTCTAAACCTCAACCGCCTGCCCAATCAAATTCTTAGCAGCCAGATACTCTGCAATTTGCACGGCGTTGGTAGCAGCACCTTTACGCAGGTTGTCTGACACTATCCAGCAGTTAAGGGTATTATCCTGTGTTTCGTCGCGACGAAGACGCCCAACAAAAACCTCGTCTTTATCGTGCGCGTCAAGCGGCATTGGGTATTTAAGGTTAGCGGTATCATCCACCACAACAATACCCGGCGAGTTTGCCAACAACGTACGCACTTCGCTCAAGTCAAAATCGTGCAAAAACTCAATATTAACCGATTCCGAGTGGCCGCCCATAACCGGGATACGCACCGTAGTGGCGGTAACTTTGATGCTATCGTCGCCCATGATTTTTTTGGTTTCCAGTATCATTTTCATCTCCTCTTTGGTGTAACCGTTTTCGGTAAACACATCAATCTGAGGGATCACGTTAAGGTCTATGGTGTAAGGATATACCTTTGGCCCGTCGATACCTTTACGCTCGTTAAACAACTGGTCAACCGCTTTTACGCCCGTACCTGTTACCGATTGGTAGGTAGATACCACAACGCGTTTAATTTTATAATGGTCGTGCAGCGGCTTTAGGGCCACCACCATTTGTATGGTTGAGCAATTTGGGTTAGCTATGATCTTGTCATCAGCAGTCAACACATCCGCGTTAACTTCGGGCACAACCAGTTTTTTGGTTGGGTCCATACGCCATGCCGATGAATTATCAATAACGGTGATGCCTGCCGCCGCGAATAGAGGAGCCTGCTCTAATGATGTACTGCCGCCGGCGCTAAACAGCGCAACGTCCGGCTTTTGCTTTATCGCATCCTCAACAGAAACTACCTTAAACTGCTTACCCTTAAAAGTGATCTCTTTACCAATACTTTTAGCGGAAGCTACGGGAATTAATTCTGTAACGGGGAAGTTGCGTTCGGCCAAAACCTGCAACATTTTAGTGCCTACCAGCCCGGTGGCACCTACTACTGCGACTTTCATTTTTGCTTGTAAATTATATGTGTACGTTAACTAAACTTCAAATATGCGATTTTTTGCCGAAAGTCTACCATTTTAGTATGCGAAATCTCTGAACCGGATTTGAAATATTTGAAGGGTTTTTGGAATGGACTGCTCACTGGGCTAACCTTCTAACCAAAATAATACACCGAAATCCGTCAAATTCCATCAATTCGGGTTCAGACAAAATTCGGGTTCAGCCAAAAAAATTTACCTTTGTACCCAAACCTGCGACTGCATGAGCGAAAAGATTTTAGTGATTGGCGCCAATGGCCAAATAGGTACCGAACTGGTAACTGCTTTAAGGAAAATACACGGTGCCGAAAACGTCATCGCATCTGATATAAATAGCCCAAACTACGCCTTACGTAACACCGGCCCTTTTGAATTTGCCAACGTGCTTGATAAAGATAACCTGCATCATTTATTTGATAAGCACCGCCCCACGCAAGTTTATTTGCTGGCTGCTATACTATCTGCCGTAGGCGAACAAAAACCCAAAATGGCGTGGGACCTTAACATGACCGGCCTGCTTTATGTGCTTGATTTTGCCGTAGAATTTAAAACATCAAAAATATTCTGGCCAAGCTCTATCGCTGTGTTTGGGCCACACTCGCCGCAACATAATACACCGCAATATTGCGTAATGGATCCTAATACAGTATATGGCTTTAGCAAACTGGCTGGCGAACGCTGGTGCGAGTATTACTTTGAAAAATATGGTGTTGATGTTCGCAGTATACGTTACCCCGGCCTTATTGGCTGGCGTGCAAACCCGGGAGGCGGCACTACCGATTACGCAGTACATATTTTCCACGAGGCTTTAAAGCATGGTAAATACCAGGGCTTTTTGTCGGCGCAAACCGCGTTGCCAATGATGTATATGGATGATGCCATCCGCGCTACCATTAATTTGATGGATGCCCCTGCCGAGAACCTGAGTATCCGCTCGAGCTATAACCTGGCAGGCATTAGCTTTACACCCGAGCAACTGGCCGAAGAAATTAAGAAACACATGCCCGAATTTGAAATGACCTACGCTGATAGCGATCCTCGCCAGGCCATTGCCGATAGCTGGCCAAAATCGATTGATGATACACAGGCACAACAGGATTGGGGCTGGCAGTTAGATTACGACCTGGCCAAGATAACCGAGGATATGCTAACGAACCTGAAAAAGATTATTTAAGAAAACAATATTATATTCGCTGTGTCCATGGTCTATAGTCCATGGACCATGGACAAACCAATTAACATGGGAAGAGCATTTGAATTCCGTAAAGAAAGAAAATTTAAGCGTTGGGCCAAAATGGCCGTACAGTTTAC
>JAZKAL010000026.1:0-29295 GCA_040389205.1 Bacteroidota bacterium | reverse complement strand
TTTAAATTGAGATAATTTCATGCTTATATATATGAATTTTCAGGGCGCAAATGTACGGAATTTTTGTTATTTTTCACCCTTTTTTTGACAGGGCTATACTGTTAATAGTAAATGTGAAAATTACTGTAACTTAAGTGGTTTAACACAGTCTAACAAATACTGTTTTAAAACAACGCTAAATCAATTACCAGGCCCGCCCGGTTACATCAAAAAAACGATATGATCATACTTAAACTTATTCGTGAAAGTTTCTTGTTCGCATTTGACGCGCTTAGGCAAAATAAGCTGCGTACTATGCTATCGTTATTAGGTGTAACCATTGGTATTTTCACCATTATTGCGGTTTTTTCGGCAGTTGATACTTTGCGTAACAACCTGCAAAAAAGCGTTAACAAGTTAGGCAGTAACAGTATTTATATACAAAAATGGCCCTGGGTGGGCGAGGATAATTTTCCCTGGTGGAAATATATGCAGCGCCCCGTACCAAAACTGCGCGATTTTGAACAGCTTACCCGCCGCAGCCAAACAGCGAAAGCAATTTCATACGAGATCAGCATAGATAACCGCACCGTAAAATATTTAAGTAATACGGTTGATGGAGCGCAGATAGACGCGGTATCTCACGACCATGATAAGACCTGGAACTTCGATTTTCAGGACGGCAGGTATTTTACGGACATCGAATCGCGTACGGGCGCACCCGTTACCATTATTGGCGCTGATATTGCCGAAGCGCTTTTTCCGGGTGGTACGGGTGTAGGCAAGCAAATAAAAATTATGGGCCGCAAGGTTACCATTATTGGTGTTTTTGCCAAAGAGGGTAAAGATATGTTGGGCATCACCAGCGATAATGAGATATTGCTGCCGCTAAACTTTGCTAAAAACGTGATAGATATTGAGAATGAAAGGTACAACCCGCAAATAGTTGTGCGCGGCATGGACAAACTGAGCGATGTAGAAGTAGAGAGCGAAGTGCGTGGTTTAATGCGTTCTATCCACAGCATCCGCCCGGGTGGTGAAGATGATTTTTCGCTTAATAAATCAACCATACTTACCAACCAGTTAGACCAGTTATTTGGTATTGTTAACATAGCCGGCGCTATAATAGGGGGCTTCTCGATACTGGTAGGTGGCTTTGGGATAGCCAACATCATGTTTGTATCGGTTAAAGAGCGTACTAACATTATCGGCATCCAAAAATCATTGGGTGCGAAAAACTATTTCATCTTGCTTCAATTTTTGATAGAAGCAATATCATTATGCCTGATGGGGGGATTTATAGGCCTGTTGCTGGTTTATTTAGGCACCCTTGGCGTTAAGGCTGCGTCGGGCATAGAAGTGGTGCTGGATATGGGGAACATCATATTTGGTATTGGTATATCAGTTGCTATTGGGATGATCTCCGGCATTGTTCCCGCATGGTTCGCCTCAAGGCTCGATCCGGTAGAAGCGATCAGGACGAATTAATCGTCATGCATTTAATACTTAATCCTAATATATTTCTAAATTCTTGTTAGATCATCTACAGGTATTACCACTTTGCGGTGCTTAGATACCTTTTCAAATAGCGTATCGGGTACAAAGGGCTTGGTGAGGTAATCGCACATGCCGGCTTCATAGGCTTTGCTATGGGTTTCGGGCATAGCATCGGCAGTAAAGGCAATAATGGGTAGTTCGGGGTGGGTTTGTTTAATGATCCTGGTAGCTTCAAACCCGTCCATCACGGGCATTTGCAGATCCATAATAACTATGTTGTAATTGCCTGCGTTTACCATATCAACAGCAATCTGGCCATTTATGGCTTCATCTACTTTAGCCTGCCACTTTTTAAGAAATTTGGAGGCTATCATCAGGTTCATTTTATTATCATCAACCACCAAAATGTGCATGTCATTAAGGTTTATGGGCAGCGCAATGTCTGCGTTAGTGGCGGTATCAGGTTCTGCAACGGGAGATGCAGTTTTAAAGCGGATGCTGAATGTAAAGCGGGTGCCTTTGCCCATGTCGCTATATACCTGAATGCTACTTTCGTAAAGCTCTATAAGGCGCTTAGTAATTGCGAGGCCAAGGCCGGTACCTCCATAACTGTGCGTAATGGTTTGCGGGCCTTGTATAAAGGGGTCGAATACGATGGCCATGTTTTCGGCAGCTATGCCAATGCCGGTATCATTAACCGTAAATTTAACCAGTACTTCGTCTCTGCTTAGTTGTTCGTTCTCGAGAATGATACTCACTTTACCCTGGTGGGTAAATTTAACGGCGTTGCTTACCAGGTTTATCAGGATCTGGCCGAGGCGGGTTTGGTCGCCCATTAAATAATCGGGAATGGTTTCATCCGCTATCAACTCAACATCAAGGTTTTTCTCTACAGCTTTTGAGTAGAACGACTGCCGGATATTTTGCGCCAATTGATGAATATTGAACGGCATATTGCTTAGTTGCAGCTTACCCGCTTCTATCTTGTTATAATCTAAAATATCATTAATAATAGCCAGCAGGTTTTCACTACTGAATTTTAGGGTGTTCAGGTAATCTAATTGCTCGGGCTTAGGGTTTTCTTCAAGCAGGAGATTGGTAGTGCCTATCACGGCGTTCATCGGGGTGCGGATCTCGTGGCTCATAATAGATAGAAACTCCGATTTAAAGTGCGACGAGCGCTCGGCCTGCTCTTTAGCAGATATTAATTCCTGCCTTACCTTTTGCTGTATGGTAATATCCTCGCCTATGCTGGTAGTTTCTTTTAGGTTGCCATTCTCGTCGTAACTAACGGTGTTTTGCCAGCTTATGATGCGCAGTTCGCCGTCGCGGCATTTTATAGGATTAACGTAGTGCGCCCTCACCGTGTTGGTATTGAACCAGCCCGTAAGGATATCCTTATGCTCATCGGTCACAAAATGTTCCATCCAGTTCATCCCCAAAATTTCCATTTGGCTGTAGCCAAGCAGGTTTGCAAGGTATTTGTTGCAGAAGATAACTTTGCCATCGGCATTTAAAGATAAAGCCGCAAGCTTAATGGTTTCTAACACCAACCGATACTTATTTTCTGTACGGCGGTAATCAATTTCGGCTTGTTTACGCTGGGTAATGTCCTGTAGGGTGCCTATGATCTTGCGTACGCTGCCATCCTCGCGAAACATTAATTTGCCAATAATAACGCTAATGTGCTTAATGTTGCCGCTTGGGGTTATAATACGGTATTCGTAAGAAGAATCGCTGTTATTACCGCTTTTAAATAAGTGCTTTACAATATATTTGTCATCGGGGTGTATCTGGTTTAGCAGTGTACGGCCAAAGCGCGAGGTTGTACCTTCGTTATTTTCAACTTCGTAAATGTAATTAACCTCATCGCTCCACGATAGCATGTGTGTAGTGCTGTCATATTTCCAGTTGCCAATTTTGGCAATGGTTTGGGCTTCTAATAACTCGGCCTGGCTAACCTTTACCGCTTTTTCGGCCAGTCTGGATTCGGTTATGTCCTGTATTATACCTACAACCCGTTTAAGGCTGCCATCATCGTTACGTACTACATCGCCACGTAACACCCTTAAATATTTGAGGTTGCCCAGCGGCGTCATAAACTTATGCACCAGGCTGTTTTCGGCTACCGAATTTATTTTGATAAAATAGTTTACAGCGGCTTCACGGTCGTCCGGATGAACCATTTGCATATAATAATCAAAACGGCTTATGCGTTGTGGTACGTCTGTGATTTCTAAAATTTTAAAAAGACTTTCGGACCAGTAGTTTTCTTTTGTTTGGCCATCGTACCACCAGTTACCAGTTTTTGCAATATCCTGAGCCTGCAGCAACAGGTTTTTGTTTTCGACAAGGGTATCTGCGTGCGCCTTTTGCTCAGAAATATCCGTTACTGACACAGAGATACGCCTGGTGTAATTGCCGTGAACATCAACCACCGGCGATGCTTTAGCTAAGAACCAGCCTGGTTTGTCGTAAACAGATGCAAATTCTAGAGATGTGCTTTTATTGTAACGGATAACATGGTCATACACCTCTTCAAAAGGTTTAGCACGCTCGGCGCCGAGGGTTTCTGTTATGGTTTTATTTAAAAAGTCATCAACTGTTAAATAATCGGGGCTTTGTGGGCCCAACCATACATTTATACATATCCGGTTCTCATCAAACTCAAAAATAGTATCGTTAATAGAGCTTATTAACGCATGCATTTGCCGCTGGCTGTTTTGTAGTTTTTCGGTACTGGTTAATAACGATTCGTTTAGTTGTACAATGTTGGCTACAGCTTTGTTAAACTGCATTTTATAAGCCAGCATTACTAAAAACCCTACATAAGAAATAACGGTAAATACACCCAACAATATGATTAGGATATTAACGGATATGGCAACCTTAGGCGCTGTGTAGTATGCGGCTACAACTGCTATAAAGTTCAATATGCTAATGCTCACAAATTCGCGCCGTTGCTTACAGAATAAGGATAAGGCAATAAATATTGTGATAGAACTAAAAACATAAACGTGCGAAAAACCGTTTACACCAAGGAGTATAAAATTGTTTATAAAAAGATAGGAACACATGGTAACATATACCATGGCTTTGAAAAGGCCTTTGTTTTTACTGTATGATAGCCCTAGTGTTACAAGGCAAAAAGCGCAGTTAATAGCACGCAGCCAAAGCGGGTCGTAAGAGTTTTCGAAACACAGATAATGCAGGGATGGGCTGGCTATTAGTAAGCCTAATAAAATAAGCCTGTATATAGTTATGTCGTTTTCAACTAATAGCAGCGCCCTGTTTTTAAAAGACATATACAGTAGGGGTATTTTTATTTATGCCAAACAAAATTGGGTTATAAACCATAATTACTTAATAAGAATTTTACAAAGAGTAAATATATCTTAAAGGCTATTAATACGCAGATTTATTTACATTTGTTGCAAATACATATTTTTCTATGTCTGAAACTGCACAATTAACGATTGGTGATAAAACCTATGATTTGCCGGTGATAGAAGGTACCGAGGGCGAAAAGGCCATTGATATTTCTAAACTACGCGACCAGACCGGTTATGTTACATTAGATATTGGTTACAAAAATACCGGTGCTACAAAAAGCGCTATCACATTTTTAGATGGCGAGGTAGGTATATTGAAATACCGTGGTTATTCTATAGAGCAACTTGCCGAGAAATCGACCTTTACAGAGGTTGCTTACCTACTAATATACGGCCAGCTACCAACTGCCGAACAGTTACAAGCATTTGAATTTGAAATAAGCCACCATACCCTTGTACACGAGGATATGAAGAAATTTTTTGACGGTTTCCCTTCCGGTTCGCACCCAATGGGTCAGTTATCGTCATTAATTGGCGCTTTGGCAGCATTTAACCCGGCTTCGTTAAAACAGGGCCTTAGTGCCGAAGAGATCAATGTCGAGATCATTAAGCTTATTGCTAAGATGAGCACGATAGTATCCTGGATCTATAAAAAATCGTTAGGTCACCCGGTTATTTATCCGCGGAACAAATACGATTACGTTACCAACTTTATGCACATGACCTTTGGCCAGCGTACCGAAGATGTGGAGATAGACCCGGTTGTAGTTAGCGCTATGAATAAACTGCTGATACTGCATGCAGATCATGAGCAAAATTGCTCTACATCAACTGTGCGTATCGTAGGTTCGTCGGATGCTAACCTGTATGCTTCCATATCTGCAGGAATATCTGCACTATGGGGCCCGCTGCATGGCGGTGCAAACCAGGCGGTGATAGAAATGCTTCAGAAAATTAAAGAAGATGGCGGCGATGTAGACAAGTGGGTTGCTAAAGCAAAAGATAAGAACGATCCGTTCCGTTTAATGGGCTTTGGCCACCGAGTGTACAAAAACTTCGACCCACGCGCCAAAATCATTAAAAAGGCCTGCGATGATATCCTCGAGAAATTAGGCATCAATGACGAAACTTTAGAGATAGCTAAAAAGCTGGAAGAAGTTGCGTTAAGCGATCCTTACTTTGTTGAGCGTAAACTTTACCCTAACGTAGATTTTTACTCGGGTATCATTTACACTGCGCTTGGCTTCCCTACAGAAATGTTCACCGTGCTGTTTGCCTTAGGCCGCCTGCCGGGATGGATTGCCCAGTGGAAAGAAATGAAAGCAAATAAGGAGCCAATTGGCCGCCCACGCCAGATCTACGTTGGTGAAACGAACAAAGATTATACAGATATTAAGAGCAGGTAGCATATCGCAGAGATAACTCACCCCGACCCGATAGCTATCGGGAACGCTACGCTGGTCGCCCCTCTCTCCGCAAGCGGAAAGAGGGTAAGAAGAAAATTTTAACCCTCTTTGCGCAGCAGAGAGGGTGGTCGAGCGAAGCAAAGACCGGGTGAGTAAACTAACCCGCAGATAAGAAAAATTTACATAATTTAAAGCCCGCCGAACGACGGGCTTTTTTTGTAGAACCATGACACCACGCGAAATACTTAAACAATATTGGGGACATGATAGCTTCCGGCCTTTGCAGGAGGAGATCATCACATCTGTATTGCAGGGTAGGGATACACTGGCTTTATTGCCCACGGGTGGTGGTAAGTCGGTATGTTTCCAGGTACCGGCGCTGGCTACGGAGGGGATATGTATTGTGGTGTCGCCCCTTATAGCGCTGATGAAAGACCAGGTAGAGAACCTGAAAGCCAAAGGCATAGAGGCCATGGCCATAGTATCGGGAATGGGAAGGCGCGAGGTTGATATTGCTTTGGATAACTGCATTTACGGCCCGGTAAAGTTTTTATACCTCTCGCCCGAGCGTTTACTTTCTGAACTGGTACGAGAGCGAATAAAGTACATGAAGGTAAATCTCTTCGCGGTTGATGAGGCGCACTGTATCTCGCAATGGGGGTATGATTTCAGGCCGTCGTATCTGCATCTGTCCGATCTGCGGGAATTGCATCCTGAAGTACCAGTACTTGCCCTGACAGCTACCGCGACTGCCGAAGTGCGCGATGATATACAGGATAAACTTCAATTTAAGAACGGTATTGTTTATCAGCAAAGTTTTGAGCGCAGGAACCTGCGCTACGTGGTTCAAAATACCGAGGATAAACTGCGTAAGTTACTTGATGTTGCCCACGGCATTAGTGGCAGCGGTATAGTGTATGTACGTAGCCGTAAGGAAACCTTCGAAATAGCCAAGCACTATAACCAGCATAATATCAGTGCCGATTACTACCACGCGGGTTTGCCAACCGAGGAACGTTCTGCAAAGCAGGAAGCCTGGAAAAATAACCGCACACGCATTATAGTAGCTACTAACGCCTTTGGGATGGGGATTGATAAGCCCGACGTACGTTTTGTGATACACAAAGATATGCCCGAGAGCCTGGAAGCGTATTACCAGGAAGCGGGCAGGGGTGGGCGTGATGAAAAACGCGCCTACGGTATATTATTGTACAACCCTACCGATAGGTTAAGGCAGGAGAAGCGCTTTGTCCAGAATTTTCCTTCAATAGAGGAAATAAAACAGATCTATCATTTTTTAGCCAATTATTGCCAGATAGCCTATGATGCAGGGGAGGGCGCGAGTTTCGATCTCGATCTGGGAGAGTTTTGCAGCCGCTTTCAATTGGATGCTATTAAAACCATTAACGCCTTAAAGTTTTTAGAGCAGGACGAATACCTTGCCTTTAACGAGAGTGTTTTTCTGCCCTCTCGATTTAAGTTTGAGGTGTTGAATGAGGAACTTTACAACTTCCAGATCCAAAACCCCGGGTGGGACCCATTTGTGAAGACCCTGCTGCGCTCGTACGGAGGTTCGTTTGAGAATTATGTGCGTGTTAAAGAATACGACATTGCCAAACGTACCGGCATGAATACCCAACAGGTAATAGACGGCCTAAAACAGTTGCAGGATTTTAATCTGCTAAGCTATTTACCCCAAACAGATAAACCGCAAATAACCTGGCTTAAGCCAAGGCAACACGCTAACAACTTACATATCAATAAGGTGTTTATAGAGCAGCGCAAAGAGACCCATCGCAAAAAGATGATAGCTGTTTTTGCATATGCCGAACATAAGCACTGCCGCAGCCAGATGCTGCTGAATTATTTTGATGAAACCAACGCCCCTAAATGTGGGGTTTGCGATGTTTGCCTGGAAGAGCGCCGCCAAAAAAATGCCGATGAGATCTTTGATGACATCACCAACGAGATAGTTCAACTATTAAGCACAGATACTTATAGTATTGATGAACTCATAACTTCTCTAAAACTCGGTACGGAAAAAGAGCGCATCGAAACCATCCGTCTGCTGCTTGATGCCGGTAAGGTGAAAACCGATGGCGGGAATTATTATTTGTAGGGATCCCATTGTAAAATTACAAAGGCAGTTTCTTTCACTTTGTCATCCTGAAGGATCTATTATTAAGCTGTGCTTTAAAAATGCATGTCGGAAATTAATTCTTAGCTATTGTTCCAGCACCACAACTATCACTAAAATAACTCTGTCTACGCAGCTGTTACCCTTTCCCTTTCAAAAAAACTTGCCATTTCACCGTCATAAATCTGGCGTTTACCGATATAAAAGGCCTGTACATCTATTCTCTCCGAAATGGCTGTAACGTTTTGTAAGTGGGGGCGTCATATTGGTGTATTTAAAAACAAGAAAAATAACACACTCACAATCAAATAATAATAAAATGAAAACTTCAGTTTTAACCATAGCAACCATCTTCACATTAGCGTTAGGTACAGTAACATCAACCTTTGCATCTGTTACAAATAATAACAACGAAGAAGTAAGTACAGTACTTACAAATGTTAGCAAGATCAACAAAATAGAATTACACGGAAACGTTGAACTATACGTGTCTGACGGCAGCGCCGACGAGGTGAAAGTTTACAACAAGTACTATGCAGAAAGCGCTTTGGTGCAAAGCCAGAACGGTACGTTACGTATCTCATCATACACCGATAAAAAATTAGTTGTTTGGGTAAAAGCAGCGGACCTGCAAACAATTGTTGCTAACGACAACTCAACTGTAAAATCATTCGGTAGCCTTGATAAACTGAATTTAGATGTAACGCTTAACAATAACTCATCTGCCGATTTAAACCTCGACGCTTACAAAGCAAGCATCAACGTAAACGACCGTGCTAAAGCAAACATCAGCGGTACTGTTACCGACTATAACCTTATACAAGACCAGTCTGCAACTGTAAACCACACTAACCTGGCTGCTGTTAATCGTAGCAAAACAGTAACAAACAAATTTGTTAAGGCTGAGGTATCTGAATTAGCTATTCTGTAAGCATTACTTTTGCAAAAGTTCAACATATATTTCATCAGCCATCGCCAAAAGCGGTGGCTTTTTTTGTGCTTTAAATAAGCTCAGCAGCAGCACAGTTTACTCACCCTCCCGATAGCTATCGGGACATTGCTTCGCTCGACCACCCTCTCTTCACTGCGCGGAAGAGGGGTTAAAAGACAGAACGAGGGATAGAAGATATATATAAACACTATAACACCCCCTCTTTGCGCAGCAGAGAGGGGCAGTGGTGAGTAAACTCACAAAGCGACAAGTCAATTATAAGCATAGGATAACACCGCGATTATTGTCTTTCCCCCCACTTCCCGACGTTTCAGATCAAACTTTCTTTTCCCTTTCACCGACACATTTCTACCATTTACCGACATAAACCCCCACTGTATCTAATACACCCGAAATGGCTGTAACGTTTCTTTCGCACGTTCGTCATATAGGTGTATTTAGTTACAAAACACAACTTATAGTATTCATAATCAAAATATTAATAAAATGAAAACAACAATCTTCACCATGGTAGCCGTAATGATTATGGCAGTGGTAACCACAACAAACACCTATGCAAACGTTAATAATAATAACGAAGAAGCAGCAACATTATTAACCAACGTAAGCAAGATCAACAAGATCGAGATCCACGGAAATGTTGAGCTTTACGTATCTGACGGCGCTGCCGACCAGGTTAAGGTTTACAATAAATATTACTCAGAAAGCGCTTTGGTACAAAGCAAAAACGGTGTTTTAAGGATCTCATCTTACAAAAACGAAAAATTAGTGGTTTGGGTAACTGCCGCAGACTTACAAGCTATAAACGCTTATGACAATGCCGAAGTTAAATCATTTGGTAAACTAGAAAAATTAGACCTTGAAGTTAACTTATACAATAATGCAACTGCCGACTTAAACGTTGAAGCCTACAAAGCAACAGTAAACGTTAACGATGATGCTAAAGTAAACTTAACTGGTAATGTAAACGATTATAGCTTAACCTGCAGCCAGCCTGCAAACGTTAATCACAAAAACTTTGTAGCCGTAACCACCACCGCGCAAACCACAGGTGTAACAATAGCAAAAGCCAAACAAAGCGAAATAGCTGGCTTGTAATTAACACCATACCTTGCAAAAGCCTATCATAATTAAAAAGCCGTTATATTAATGAACGGCTTTTTTTACATTTAGTGTAACTTCAACCCCTAAACAATCGTCAAAAAACTAAACTGATAAAAAATGAAAAACTTAAACTTTAAAATAGTGCTGCTTGTCGCAGCTGTTTCTATAACCTTATTTTCATCGTGCCGCAGGTTCAGGTGTATAAAAGGTACTGGCAACCAACGTACCGAAACCCGTAAGATGACCGGCTTCACAAAAATAGACGTATCGGGAGGCTACAAGGTTACTTTGAAACAGGATAGCAGCGAATCAATCTCTATTACAATAGATGATAACCTGTTTAAGTATGTAGAAACCACGGTTGAAGGCGGCACTTTAAAAGTACACAGCCGTCGTAATATTTGCCCAAGCGGCGAAAGCGTATTGGTTATTGGTGTTAAAAATCTTGAAGAAATTGGTGCATCTGGCGCTGTTGATATTAAATCTGATGGGCGCTTAAATGTTAAGGACCTGAGTATCGACCTATCGGGCTCAACCAAAATTGATCTTGACCTTAGCGCCGGTAAAGTTCGTACAGGGGCAAGCGGTTCAAGCGAGATCTATTTAAAAGGGCAGGCAGCATCGCATGACGTTGACATGAGCGGATCAGGTAAGGTAGAGGCGCTTGACTTTGTGGTTGGTAAATATAAGATCAGTACATCGGGCGCGAGCGAATGTAAAATAAATGTACTTAACGAATTGGATGTGCACACCAGCGGTTCCAGCGACATTCAGTACCGAGGTAACCCTTCAAAGGTAAACAACGATCAATCAGGCGCTTCGTCTGTAAAAAAGATAGACTAAAAAATAAAATTTTTAATATTTCACTGTAACAAATGACGGCCGCAAGCCGTCATTGTTATTTTAAAAGCATTTAGTTTTAACCAACCTTATCATGAAAAAATTAAAAAAATGGATGGCATATATAGCCATTTCAATAGCGCTCATTATTGTTGTAATTATATCATACATTACACTTGCGCTGCCAAACGTTGGCCAACCCCGAGCCCTTAAAGTAGACCTTACACCCCAGCGTATTGCACGTGGTAAATATCTCGCCAATCACGTAGCCGTTTGTATCGATTGCCACAGCACCCGTAAATGGAATTATTTTGCAGCGCCTATCGAAACAACTGTAATAGGGGCGGGCGGTGAGCATTTCGACGCGAATGTTGGTTTCCCGGGCGATGTATACGTGCCTAACATCACCCCAACAAATTTAAAGAGCTGGACGGACGGAGAAATTTACCGCGCCATTACCACGGGTGTAAAAAAGGATGGTTCGGCAATATTTCCTATTATGCCCTACGGCTCATATGGTAAAATGGACCCGGAGGATATTTACAGCATTATTGCTTACGTGCGTACTTTAAAACCGCATGAAACTAATTTCCCGGCGCGCAGGCTTGATTTCCCGCTGAATATCATCGTTCACAAAATTTAAACAGTTTAGCGGTGATCAAGCCAAACCACAAGGAGTAAAAGCGGGCAAGTTTCAAACGGTAATGCCATGGTGGAGATATAGCGGCATGAACGAAAAAGACCTTGGTGCGATATATGCCTACCTAAGAACGGTTAAACCTGTAAACAACAGGGTGGTTAAATTTGAAAGCAAGCCAAAGGCATAACTAATTTCAAAATAAATTCATACTTTTGCGCCTCGAATTTTGTACAGTCGGGAGGTTGTACTTTCAAAAAGATTAAATTAATACCAGGTAAAAAGATGAATATATCACAGGAAAAAATTGATAACCTGAATACAGTTGTTAAGATCAACATCAACCCGGAAGATTACCAGCCGCGTGTTGAAAAAGCCATGAAAGACCAGGCTAAGAAAGCGAAACTACCAGGCTTCCGCCCGGGTATGGTTCCGGTTGGCCACATTAAAAAAATGTACGGTAAAAGCATTTTGGTTGATGAGATCAACAACATGCTATCTGATACTTTAAATAAATATTTAGACGACGAGAAACTGGAAGTATTAGGCCAGCCCTTACCAAAAGTTGACGACCGTAAAGAATACAACTGGGATTTTGCCGATAACTTTGAGTTTAACTACGAAGTTGGTTTAGCGCCGCAGTTTGATATAGATTTTTCATCAAAAGATACGCTTACCCAATACGTGATAAAAGTTGATGACGAAACCTTAGCATCTCGTATCAAAAATATCCGCCGGAGCTATGGCAAAATGACAAATCCTGACGTATCGGCAGATGATGACGTGCTTTACTCTGAATTAGCACAACTTTCTCCGGATGGTTCTGTTTTTGAAGGAGGCATAAGCAATACCGCATCTGTACGTTTAGATCAGGTCAAAAACGAGGAGATCAAAAAATCTCTGATTGGTTTGAAAAAAGGCGACGAGCTGGTATTTGACATCAACGCGGCTTTTGATAACGACGCGGCTAAAGTTGCCGGTTTATTAAAAATTGAAGAAGATGAAGCGGCTGATTTAAAATCGAACTTCAAACTAACTGTTAAGAACATTAACCGTTTAGAAGAAGGCGACTTAAACCAGGAGTTCTTTGATAAAATATTTGGTGAAGGTGTAGTTACCGACGAAGCTGGTTTTAAAGCTAAGATTACCGAAGAATTAGAAATGATGATGACCCAGGATGCCGAGCGCAAACTGCAGGACGAAATTTACAACTACAGCATTGGTAAAGTAGATTTTGAACTACCTGACGCATTTTTAAAACGCTGGTTAAAAGCTACAAACGAAAAGCTTACCGACGAAGAGTTGGAAGGTGGCTACGCTGATTTTGCAAAAAACCTTAAATGGACACTTATCGAAAATAAATTGATGAAGGATAACAACATCGATATTAAATACGAAGAGGTGTTTGAATTTGCAAAAGGCAGTTTAGACCAACAGTTCCGTATGTACAGCCCGCAGGCTTTAACCGAGGAGCAGTTAGGCCAGTACACTGTACAATACCTTCAGGACAAAGAAAATGCTAATAAAGTATTTGAGCAAGTAAAAGCGCTTAAGGTGTTTGATTACATTAAGAGTGTTGTTACGCTTGATAAAAAAGAGATTCTGTTCTCTGATTTTAACAAGCTTGCTGCATAAACAGTAAGTTCAGATAACATATTTTACCAAAAGCATTTGCCCACCGGCAGGTGCTTTTGCGTTATAAAAGGGTTGCAATTTGCAAGGGGGCACTAAATATTATTACTTTAAAAAAACTTTATGCCGTAAAATATATTCAACTATAAACTATATTTATTGCAGTTACCTAATTAAACTATTATACTATAACAAACAAATATCATGAGTAGCAATATTGATAAAAACGAGTTCCGTAAATATGCCGTTAAGCATCACCGCATTAGCAGCACCTATGTAGATAAATTTATTGGTGGTGTAAACCGCAGCACAGCGCCGTCTGGTATTGTTACCGGCCCCGGCATTACTGGCATGACGCCGTACATACTTGAAGAAAGGCAATTGAACGTACAGGCCATGGATGTTTTCAGCCGTTTGATGATGGACCGTATCATCTTCCTGGGTGATGCTATTTACGATCAAAACGCAAACATTATACAGGCGCAGCTATTGTTCCTTCAATCTGCAGATGCCAAACGCGATATCCAGATCTATATTAACTCACCGGGTGGTTCGGTTTATGCAGGTTTAGGTATATATGATACCATGCAGTTCATATCAAACGATGTGGCAACCATCTGTACAGGTATGGCAGCATCAATGGGTGCTGTGCTATTGGTAGCCGGTACTAAAGGTAAACGCGCCGCGCTTCCTCACTCAAGGGTGATGATACACCAGCCATCGGGTGGCGCACAAGGCCAGCAGTCTGATATCGAGATCACCTATCACGAGATCACAAAGCTGAAAAAAGAACTTTACCAGATCATTGCAGAACACAGCGGTACAGATTACCAAACCGTTTGGGACGCATCAGACCGTGACCACTGGATGATTGCTGAAGAAGCAAAAGAATTTGGTATGGTTGACGAGATTTTAAGAGCAAGTACAAGTAAATAACATAGCATTTATTTTACAAAGCTCGCTAACAGTTGCGGGCTTTGTAAAAACTTACCAAATGTTTATTTTTGATAAAACCTAAAAGGATGAATAAAAACAGCAAGGAGATCAGGTGCTCGTTTTGTGGTGCCGGCAAGCAGGACTCCCTGATGCTGATAGCCGGTTTGGACGCGCACATTTGTGATAAATGTGTTGACCAGGCTAACGAGATACTGGCAGAAGAATTAAAGGTGCGTAAAGTAAAAGCCGCGCCTGCTATCCCTTCTGTGCTTAAACCTGCCGAAATAAAATCACACCTCGACCAATACATTATTGGCCAGGACGATGCCAAAAAGGTATTATCGGTTGCTGTGTACAACCACTACAAAAGGTTAAACCAGCGTGTTGATAAGGATGAAGTGGAGATAGAAAAATCGAACATCATTATGGTGGGCGAAACTGGTACAGGTAAAACGCTTCTTGCAAAAACGCTTGCCAAGATCCTTAACGTTCCGTTTTGTATTTGTGATGCTACTGTATTGACAGAAGCAGGATACGTGGGCGAAGATGTGGAGAGCATTCTTACCCGTTTGCTGCAATCTGCCGATTATGATGTGAACACCGCCGAGCGTGGCATAGTTTATATTGACGAGGTTGATAAAATTGCCCGCAAAAGCGATAATGCCTCTATCACCCGTGATGTAAGCGGCGAAGGTGTTCAACAGGCGCTGTTGAAGATCTTAGAAGGTACTATGGTTAATGTACCACCACAAGGTGGCCGTAAACACCCGGATCAAAAGATGATAACGGTTAACACCAGCAACATCCTGTTTATCTGCGGGGGCGCTTTTGACAGCATCGAGAAGAAGATAGCTAACCGCCTGCGCACCCAAACCGTGGGTTACAAAATGAAACGCGACGATAGCGAGATAGATATGAAGAACCTGTATAAGTACATCACTCCGCAGGATCTTAAATCGTTTGGCTTGATACCCGAGCTGATTGGCCGTTTACCGGTATTAACATACCTGAACCCGCTTGATCGCGAGGCTTTGCAAAATATATTGACCGAGCCAAAAAATTCATTGCTTAAGCAGTACAAAAAACTATTTGAGTACGAAGGTGTAAAACTGGAGTTTGATGCGGATGTGCTTGATTTTATTGTTGACAAGGCAATGGAATTTAAGCTTGGCGCGCGTGGCTTACGCTCGATATGCGAAGCTATTATGATTGATGCTATGTTCGAGTTCCCGTCTAAAAAAGATGCGAAGCGTTTGACCGTGACTTTAGAGTATGCGCTTGAAAAATTTGAGAAAAGCGACCTTAAAAAATTAAAGGTGGCTTAACAATTATTTGATAGTATAAAATTATTTTCGTATATTACACACTAACCCTGGTGCATACACACCGGGGTTTGCTGTATAAAAAGGTTTTATAACCGTACATTACAAATAGATATACACAAAAAGAGGAAAAAAAGATGAACGAAGAACTAGACGTAAAGAAAGATGACCACACAAATCTTGGAAAAAAAGTTAAAGAGGTTTCTACACCGGTAAAATCTGGTCTAAAAACTAAAGAAGCCATTGTGGCAAACTGGCTGCCGCGTTACACAGGCCGCCCGCTTGATGCATTTGGCGAATATATTATACTAACAAATTTCTCTAAATACCTGCAGCTGTTTTCTGAATGGAATGATAACGCGCCGATAATGGGGCTTGATAAACCCATGCAAAGTGTAACCGCAAACGGCATTACCATTATTAACTTTGGTATGGGTAGCTCGGTGGCGGCAACAGTGATGGATTTATTAACAGCTATACATCCTAAAGCGGTGATTTTTTTAGGCAAGTGCGGCGGCTTAAAAAAGAAGAATAACGTAGGCGACCTGATACTCCCGATAGCTGCGATACGAGGCGAGGGAACATCAAACGATTACCTGCCTGCCGAAGTGCCCGCGCTACCCGCGTTCGCATTGCAAAAGGCCATTTCGACCACCATTCGCGACCAGTCGCGCGATTACTGGACAGGTACCTGTTACACAACTAACCGCCGCGTTTGGGAGCATGATAAAGAATTTAAGAAATATTTGAAAGAGCTTCGCGCCATGGCAGTAGATATGGAGACCGCAACCATTTTTACAACCGGTTTTGCCAATAAGATCCCTACAGGCGCCTTGTTGCTGGTGTCAGATCAGCCAATGATACCGGAAGGTGTTAAAACCGCCGAAAGCGACAGCAATGTAACCAACCAATATGTGGAAACCCACCTGCGGGTAGGTATTGAGTCGTTAAAACAACTCATTAACGGAGGCTTAACAGTTAAACACCTGAAATTTTAATTGGTGAGTAGTTGATTAAGTAATTGGTGAGTAGGTCGACATATTCATTAGCCGTAAGTAATTACTTAGGTAATTGCATCGCTGTTAAACATATTTTGACATTTCTTAAATTCTATTAATTCAGGTTCTGACAGAATATTTGCTAATTTTGGCATCTATTCTGTGAAACCTACAGGATTAGTAGATTTTATAATATGTGGTACAATAATATACTCGAAACCATAGGCGATACGCCAATGGTTAAGCTTAATAAGATAGCAAAGGACATTCCTGCTACAGTTTTAGCCAAAATAGAAACAACCAACCCAGGTAACTCGATTAAGGACCGTATGGCGCTTAAAATGATTGAGGATGCCGAGAAAAGCGGTAAACTTAAACCGGGCGGTATCATTATTGAAGGTACATCCGGCAATACAGGTATGGGCTTGGCTATAGCTGCTGTTATAAAAGGCTACAAATGTATTTTTACCAGTACTGATAAACAATCCAAAGAAAAATTTGACGCCCTGCGTGCTTTTGGCGCCGAAGTAATTGTGTGCCCAACCAATGTTGAGCCCGAAGACCCCCGATCGTATTATTCGGTATCGTCTCGTTTAGAGCGCGAGGTACCTAATTCATGGAAACCCAACCAGTATGATAACCTGAGTAACTCGCAGGCGCATTACGAAAGCACCGGTCCGGAGATTTGGGAGCAAACTGAAGGTAAAATAACGCACCTTATAGTAGGCGTTGGTACCGGTGGTACCATTAGCGGTACAGCGCGTTATTTAAAAGAGAAGAACCCTAACATACAGGTTTTAGGAATTGATACTTATGGCTCGGTGTTTAAAAAATACAAGGAAACCGGCGAGTTTGATAAGAATGAAATTTACCCCTACATTACTGAAGGTATTGGCGAAGATTTTCTTCCGCAAAATGTTGATTTTAGCCTGATAGACCATTTTGAGAAAGTAAGCGATAAAGACGCCGCTTTAATGACCCGCGAGATAGCTCGTAAAGAAGGCATCTTTGCAGGCAACTCAACCGGTTCTGCTGTTGCAGGTTTGCTGCAGATGAAAGACAGGTTTAAAGTAGGCGATGTGGTGGTTATCATATTCCCCGACCATGGTACCCGCTACCTGGGCAAAATGTACAACGACGACTGGTTGCGCGACCGCGGCTTTATAAAAGAAGAAAAACTTACTGCCCGCCATATCATCAGCAAAAAAGAAAACCAGGAGATTGTGACTATAGATTGCGAAAAGACCGTTTTAGAAGCCATAAACACAATTAAATCGCTTAACATAAGCCAGATACCGGTTACGCAAAAAGGTATGGTGATAGGCAAGATAACGGAGAGCGACATACTGGATTCGCTAATAGAAAATCCGGGCATTAAATCGCAGCCGGTTAAAAATATCTCAACCGCCCCATTCCCTTTTATCGACCTGAATACTTCTATCGATAAAATTTCGGGCATGATAAACAAAGATAACATTGCAGTGCTGGTAGAAGACGATAACGGCAAGATAGAGATCATTACCCAGTACGATATCATAAACGCGATATCCGCTTAATTTTAGATAGTATACCTATATTGTAGAGACGCGAATTTCGCGTCTCTTTTTGTTTATAAGGTGCTATATTAGATGCAAACTTTATCACATGTTCAACAAATTATTCTGCACTTGGTTAATTGTTAGTTTCTCATTTGCCTGCTACGGGCAAAGTGCCGAAACTTTACAATGGAAAATAAAGATCGGAGATTCTATCATATATAAAACTATCATGAAAGCCCAGAGGGATTCTAATAATAAAGTACAGGTCCCGGCAATAAATAAAAAAATAAAAGATAGTAAAAATAGTGGTTTTGACCTTCAGAAAGAGATGGACGAGCTTCGGAAAATGGAGCCTGATCATTACGTAACTACACTTAAAAGGCGTAATGGTGGTATAATAGGTATTGAAATGTTGCTGCCGAAAAAAAACAACAGCGAAAAAGATACATCAAAGCTCGGTGGGTTATATCAAATGATGAGCTCGCTTAACGGTGGGATAGTACTGCGTGGCGCTGTATATGAAAAAGGCGATATTCAAAGCTTTTATCTTAGAAACGATCAGAAAAATTTAATAGCGCTATTTTTTCAGTTGCCTTCAAAACCAGTAAAGATTGGTGATAGCTGGCAGATTAGCACAAACCTTATTTCAATGGATCAAAATTTTAAGTGCGATAGTGCTTACAAGAGAAATACCGTATCAGTAACTGCAATTGATGATATTGATACAGATAGAATTGTAACCGTTAAATATGATATAGAGGAATATATAACAGGCGATTTTGGATTTGCAGGAAAAATGTTTGGCAGCGGAAAAGAAGGCGAAAAGATGTTTATGAAGATGACGCATAAAGCAACAGCTAAATTCTCTGTTAAAAAAGGCAGATGGATAAGTTATGATGGCGAATTAATAACCAACAATTCTGGTGGTCTAATGGGTGGTTATAGCAGAAAGACGTTCTCTTTGATCGCCCTGTAATTCACCACTTCTTAAATATCACAAACACCGCCAGTACAATCAAACCAAAGCCTACCAAATGATTCCAGCCAAGTTTTTCGGTTTTGAAGAATACAATGGTAAATACCATAAACAGTGTAAGCGTAATAGCCTCTTGTATAGTTTTTAGCTGCACTAAGGTAAATGGCCCGCCATCTTCCTTAAAGCCCGCACGATTTGCCGGTACCTGGAAAAGGTATTCAAAAAATGCCAGCCCCCAGCTTATAAGTATAATGGCAAACAATCCAAGGTTTTTGCCCCAGTCGTACTCCTTAAATTTAAGGTGCCCATACCAGGCAAACGTCATAAACATGTTAGATATAGTGAGAAAGAGAATGGTTTTTGCGCCTCGCATGGTCTGTATCGGAATTTATTGATTGAGGATTAACAGCGTATGGAATTAATAGTTTTATGGCAAAGCTATTTGTTGAGCCTATTTAAAACATTGTTTAAACGCCTGTATTCAAATACTATTGCAACCGCTTCTTTGCCAGCTCCGCTTTATAAATTTCATTAAGCTTGGGAGACGGATTGGTAATGAGATATACCCTCGTATTATGTTCAACTGCAAGCGGGTTAAGCACTTTGCCGGTTTCGCGGTAGCTCTCTACAAGCGGTCTTAGTCGGCGCTCTACGTTATCATCATCATCTATATAAATAATGTAATGGGCGTTAAGGCTATCGGCGGCCCAAAGCTGAAAACTGCTATTAAGGCTAACAACCGGGGGCAGGTTGTACTTATGCCTGTAATGATGCAATGCACCTGCTTCGCCATAATTATCGGCAAATAACTGGGTGTTTTTTTGCTGCTCGGGTGTTAAGCTATGGTAGGTATCGCCTGCCTTTTTTGCTATTTCTTCCCAACCCAGCATATCTGCATAGTCTTGTGTAAGTGGGTGCTGCCTCTGGTCTTCCCATTTTGTCAAAAAGTCGAGAAAGGGAAGTCGATGTTTAGTGTTTTTAATAAATGTAACTGTGCGTTCCAGCGGAAGTATGGGTAATACCAACGGCAACAGGAGCAGGTTTGGCACAACAAACAGTAATACTGCAACCGTACGAGGCACATAATAAGTACGTTTAAGCATCCGCTCTAAAGCGAAGCCACCAGCGGCAAAAAGCATTGGATAGGCGCCAAAAAGATAATAGCTTTTGCCATTCATCTCTAGTAAAAACAAAAATATTAAGATGTATGCAATAGATAAGTATCTGAACCTTCGTAATTTAAAAGAGAATAGTAAATAGCAAAACCCGGTAAACCAAACAAACAGGGCTACACCGTTTACTAATAACTGCTGCTTTACAAAATCCATGGGCTTTACATAATCGAGCTGGGTTTCGCGCAATTCGCGCATGTGGTGTATAACAGGCAGGTGATGTGCAAATTGCCAGATGATGTTTGGCAGGAATATTAATATGGCTATAAGTGCCGAAAATATAACGTGTCTGTTAAAAAGTAATTTCCGCTCCCTGCTGATCAGTATCCCAACAATAAGCGATGCGGTGAAGAACGCCATGGTGTACTTGGTAAGCATACCCACCCCCACAGCTACGCCAAGCCAGTACAGGTACTTTACGTTGGCGGTGTTGAGATACCGCACAAAAAGCCATACAGTTACCACCCACCAAAGCTGATCGAACACAACGGGTTGAAAAAGGTAGCCGCTTGCCGCGAAGGCGGGGGAGAAGATCAACGCTAAACAGGCAATGGTAATAGCATATCTGCGCCCGCCCAATTCAACAGTTATTTGCCCGGTAAGCCAAATAATAAGCCCGCTTGCTATGGTGCTAAAAATACGTGCTGCAAAAACGGAGTCGCCGAAAACGTTGAGGGTTATTTTCGCCAGCAGCGCAATAAAGGGTGGTACTTCCTTATAACCCCAATCCAGGTGGTCGCCTAAAACCAGGTGCAGCAACTCATCCCGGTGGAAACCAAAATTGCTGGTGGCAAATAGGTTTAGAATTATTTTTAAAGCAACAAAGATCAGTATAAAGGTAGAATACGATGACCTCCGGTTTTTATAAGGCATTATAAGTTTGGTTGGTTATTCTTTTAGCGTAAAGCCAAAAGCACAAAGCGTAAAGCTAAATAAAAAAGCTAAAAACAAAAAGCTTTGGACTTTCTGCTTTTAGCTTTCTGCTTTTTAGATTTAAACCCTTTTTATATCGGCGCCAAGCGCTTTAAGGCGCTCATCAATATTCTGGTAGCCGCGTTCTATTTGTTCGATATTGTAAATGGTAGATTGTCCCTGTGCCGACAATGCCGCAATAAGCAATGATACGCCTGCACGAATATCCGGCGATGTCATGGAGATACCCCGTAACTGCACCATTTTATCTAACCCGATAACGGTAGCGCGGTGAGGGTCGCACAGGATGATATTTGCGCCCATATCCAGCAATTTATCCACAAAGAATAAACGGCTCTCAAACATTTTTTGGTGAATTAATACCGATCCTTTTGCCTGTGTGGCTACTACCAGTACAATGCTCAGCAAGTCGGGAGTAAAGCCCGGCCATGGTGAATCGGCAACGGTTAATAACGACCCGTCAATAAAAGTATCTATCTCGTAATGGTCTTGCGATGGGATGTAAATATCATCGCCACGGCGCTCAAGCTTTATACCAAGGCGCTTAAACACATCTGGTATCATGCCCAATTCATCGTAGTGTACATCTTTGATGGTGATCTCAGAACCCGTCATGGCAGCAAGGCCAATGAACGATCCTATCTCTATCATATCAGGCAGCATGCGGTGGTCTGTACCGCTAAGTTCGCTCACGCCTTCAATAGTAAGTAAGTTTGATGCAATGCCACTGATCTTGGCACCCATACGGTTTAACATTTTACAAAGCTGCTGCAAATATGGTTCGCAGGCGGCGTTGTAAATGGTGGTTGTACCTTTTGCCAGTACCGCTGCCATAACAATGTTAGCTGTACCGGTTACCGAAGCTTCATCAAGCAGAATGTAAGTACCCTGCAGGTTTGATGCATCTACGTTATAAAAGCCATTCTCCGGGTTGTAATCAAAGCGTGCGCCCAGTTTCTCGAAACCCAGGAAATGGGTATCTAACCTGCGACGGCCAATTTTATCGCCACCCGGTTTTGGGATAGATGCCTTGCCGAAACGCGCCAATAGTGGGCCAAGTATCATGATAGAGCCGCGTAAACCGCCGCCCTTGGTTTTAAATGCTTCAGAATTGAAAAAATCCTGGTCTATTTCTTTAGCTTCAAAGGTGCAGGTATCGCGCGATATGCGGTTAACCTCAACACCCATATCGCCCAGTAATTCTATCAGCTTGTTTACATCCTGAATGTCGGGAATGTTACTGATGGTCATTTTTTCGCCGGTTAATAACACGGCAGATATAATTTGTAATGCTTCGTTTTTAGCGCCCTGGGGGATGATTTCGCCCTTAAGCTTTTTACCGCCCTGTATCTCGAATGCGTTTCTCATTTTTAGTCGATGGTTGATGGTTCATAGTTCATGGCCTAATTCATACAGTTAGATCATGCTTATGGCACAAAGATTATAAAATAATTGTACCCCAGCCTAATTCTTTCTACGAACTATAAACCATCAACTATGAGCTAATGATCAATTAATATTTCTTAGCCCCTCCCGTATTACGATTACGGTTGTTTTGATTATTGTTATTGCGTGGGTTATTATTATTGGTTCGGCCACCGCCGCCGCCACTACCGCCGCCACGGTTGTTTTGATTGTTATTGGTACGCCCGCGGTTGTTGTTATTGTTCTGGCTGTTTTGGTACGGATTAGCACGGAACTCAACACGGTTAAGGTTTACATTTTCCTCCAGTTTTAAAGTACCGCCCGATAAAGCGTAAAGATCTGACAGAATAGTTTCATCAGCAACCGAATCCTTGTTCCACTGTACATAAGCCATCTTCATGAAATTGGCTATAGATTGTACCATATGGCGCTTGCGCTCGGGCTCTTCAATGGCTTTGGCTTTTTCTATCATCATTTCGATGGTTTTGCCATAGTGTTTGTACCTGATGCGCTGGTGAGGGTATTTAAGCGGCTCGGGCTTTAGGTGAATAGCCTCGGGGCTTGGCTTTGGATACGGTGAATCAACATCCAACTGAAAATCGGATATAATATG
Organism: Bacteroidota bacterium; assembly: GCA_040389205.1. Lineage (GTDB taxonomy): Bacteria > Bacteroidota > Bacteroidia > Sphingobacteriales > Sphingobacteriaceae > Mucilaginibacter. The sequence goes on along the minus strand of JAZKAL010000026.1, from coordinate 5,866 downwards.
CAGGTGATCCCAAAGCTTGTGTTTAAAATCGGCTACATCGCGTAGATGCGGATTTAAGAAGCCCATAAGGTCTATTACTACCTGCGCGTATTTGTTGCGCTCGTCTTTAGTTGGTAACGCCACAATGTATTTCACCATGTTTTGTACGTTACGGCCGTATTCGGTTAATAAAAGTTTATTCCTGGTTGAGTTATAGTCAAACGGACCAGGCAAATTTGTTAATGCCATGTATTTTTTTTAATAAATAAGATTGTCTTGAAAATGTTTCCCGGCGCATGGACAGTTTCTTAGAACAGAGGGCAGAAACCGGAGAGCCGAAATGAAATAGTAAGAAGTACTAACGCAAATATAAGGTAAATGTGTTAATGTGCAAATTTTAGATATTGAGCACGTTATTTATGTATTTTAGCAATTAAGCAATATAACAATGTCAGTAACCATCACCTCCATCGATATTTACCGTTTCAGCATTCCTATGGAGCCATTTACCATTGCAACCGGTACCATGGACCATGCTCAAAACGTATTTATTCGTGTTCGTACTGATAAAGGCTTTTATGGCGTGGGCGAATGCTCGGCCTTCCCGATGATCGTAGGTGAAACGCAGGATACCTGTTTGGTTATGGCTAAGTACTTTGCCGGGCTTTGGAAAGGTAAGGATGCATTGGATATACCCGCCCGTATGCAGCAACTGCATGATGCCGCTGCGGGTAACACTACTATTAAGAGCGCTTTTGACATGGCCCTTTATGATATTGCTGCCAAGAATGCCGGTTTGCCGCTGTATCAGTTTTTAGGTGGGCAGAAGCGTGTGGTAGAAAGCGATATCACTATTGGCATTGGTACACCTACAATTATGGCTCAAAAGGCCCTGGATTTTAAAGCATCAGGCGCGAATATCTTAAAAGTGAAGCTGGGCAAGGGCATCGAAACCGACGTAGAGCGCATTAAAAAGATCCGCGAAGCGGTTGGCCCCGAAATGAAGATAAGGATTGACGCCAACCAGGGCTGGAGTTTTGATGACGCGGTTTTTGCGCTACAGGCGATTGGCGCATATGATATTGAGTTTTGTGAACAACCCATGCGTACCTGGCATGACGACCGCCTGCCCGAGCTAATGAAGCTATCGCCCGTGAAAATCATGGCTGACGAAAGCGTGTATAACCATCACGACGCCCGCAAACAGATCAACAGCGGTTCGTGCCATTACATTAATATTAAAATGGCAAAATCGGGTGGAATTTTAGAGGCTAAAAAGATCCATGATACCGCAGCCGAACGTGGCATCCCTTGTATGATGGGCGGTATGCTGGAAAGCCACATAGCCCTAAGCGCCAAACTGCATTTTGTGTACGCCAGCTCCAATATTCATTTTTTTGACATGGATACCTGCATGCTTGGCCACCTTGTAGACCCATGCATTGGCGGCGTAACCTACGATGGCTACAAACTAAACATCAGCGATGCTATTGGAATAGGTGCCAATGCTGATGAGGAGTTTTTGAAAAGGTGTGAGAAGATTACCGTCTAATAAAAAACGTCATTGCGAAGTATGAAGCAATCTCTGCATAGGCAGAGCCGCTTTGTAAAGCAAAGATATTGCTTCGTACCTCACAATGACGCGTGCTGGAATGAGTAATTACTTACTCAACTCCGCAAAATATTTATGGAATAAGGGAATGGTCTCTATCCCTTTGTAATAATTGAATATATCATATTTCTCGTTTGGTGAGTGCAGTGCATCGCTATCTAAACCAAAGCCCATAAGCACCGTTTTTAAGCCTAATTCCGCCTCAAAAAGGGCTACAATAGGGATGCTGCCGCCGCCACGAGTTGGGATAGGTTGCTTGCCAAACGCCTCGGCAATGGCTTTTTGTGCGGCGCGGTAGGCAACGCTGTCGGTAGGGGTAACCACGGGTTCGCCACCATGGTGCGGGGTAACTTTTACCTTAACATATTTGGGCGCTATCTTCAGGAAATGATTTGTAAACAATTGGGTGATCTTCTCTGATGTTTGATTTGGTACCAATCGCATTGAAATTTTCGCACTAGCTTTTGACGGTAATACCGTTTTAGCGCCTTCGCCAATATAGCCACCCCAAATGCCGTTCACCTCCAGGGTTGGGCGGGTACCGGTGCGTTCAAAGGTGGTATAGCCTTTCTCGCCCCAGGTTTCGGCTATATCAAGGTCTTTTTTGTATTCTTCCTCATTGTACGGCGCGGCGTTTAACTCGGCACGTTCGGCAGGGGTAAGTTCGGTAACATCATCATAAAAACCGGGGATGGTGATGTGGTTATCATCATCATGCAAAGAGGCTATCATCTTAGCCAAAATTGTAGCCGGGTTAGCTACAGCGCCACCATAAACACCCGAATGCAAATCACGGTTGGGGCCAGTTACTTCCACTTCGAGGTACGACAGGCCACGCAAACCGGTCTCTAAAGATGGATGTTCCATGCTGATCATTGAGGTGTCAGAGATCAATACCACATCGGCTTTAAGGCGCTCTTTATTGGCTTTCACAAATATGCCCAGGTTGTTTGAACCTACTTCTTCCTCGCCCTCTATCATAAATTTGATATTGCATGGCAGGGTGTTGGTTTGCATCATCAGCTCAAAGGCTTTTACATGCATATAAAACTGGCCTTTATCATCACATGCGCCGCGGGCATAAATTTTACCATCGCGTACGGTTGGCTCAAAAGGAGGGGTATGCCAAAGCTCTAAAGGATCTGGTGGTTGCACATCATAGTGGCCGTAAACCAAAACGGTAGGCAGGGAGGGGTCGATAATTTTATCGCCGTAAACAATAGGATAGCCGGCAGTTTGGCAAACTTCCACATTATCGGCACCCGCATCAGTTAGTTTTTTAGCTACATAATCGGCAGCGTTTAATACATCAGCCGCGTATTTAGGGTCAGCGCTAACGGATGGAAAGCGCAGCAGCTCAAATAATTCGTCGAGCAAACGTTGCTTGTTATCTTCTATATATTGCTTTATTACTTGCATAGGAATTGTAATTTGAAGCAAAGATAGAAGTTTATTGTATTTTTGTTATTAAACCAATTTTGCCATCCAAATTGTAGCATAACCACAATCGGGGTCGTTTTCAATATACTGTAAAACCTCAAAACCATTTTGCTTTAAAAGGTCTTCGTATTCTTTTTTATTTAAGGATGCATGAAATAAATTGTTGCTGCCGATAATCCCCCAAGTCTCTCCATTTTCCGTGCCTGATGTAAAGAGCAGAATGCCGCCGGGATTAATATGGTTCTTAAAAATCCTGAACATAGCGGGCTGGTCGCTAGCTGGTAAATGGAAAAAGCTATGCCATGCAATTATGGCATCAAACGTTCTGTTTAAATTGATAAGCCGCATATCCTGCAAAATGAAACTAGCCGACGGGAAATTGACCCTTGCTATATCAAGCATTGCACTGCTGGCATCAAGCCCCGTAACCTGCAGGTTTTTACCAATTAGATATTTTAGGATTGGTTCACCCGTTCCACAACCTATATCCAATAACGAAGCGTTGGCAGGGATAAATGATATGAGTTTGTCCAGGTAATTTTTTTCCATCAGAACGGTATCACGGTTTTTGGAAAACCATTGTGCTGTCACATCATAGATCTTATAAACGTTTTCACGTTCACCGTTTTCCGACATATAATAGATTACTCCGCTACTTTTTCAACTACAACAGCAGTACCATAAGCCAACACTTCGGTAATACCCTGCATCACTTCGTTGGCATCATAACGCATACCAATAATGGCATTCGCGCCCAATGCCTGCGCGTGTTGGATAAGCAGGTGGTAAGCTTCTTCGCGGGCGTTCTCGCAAAGCTCAACATAAACAGAAAGCCTGCCGCCAAACAACGATTGGATGCCGCCGGCAAAGTTGCCTACAACGCTGCGGCTACGCACGGTAATGCCGCGTACAACGCCTAAATGTTTAACAACTTTATAACCGTCTAACCCGGTGCTGGTAGTAATTAACGAAATGTCCATAATAGTTTAGTTAGTGTTTTGTTAACGTTTAGATACTACTTCTTCAAAAATGTTACCAAAACCGGGTTAACAATATCTGGCTGTTCAATATAAGGCAGGTGGCCTGCATCTTCTACAGGTAAGAACTCCGTTTTAAGCACACTTCGTACCGAATCGCTGTACCTGAACGGTACGGTATTATCCTCTTTCCCCCAAATAAGCAGCACGGGTTTGTGTTTATCATTCAGGGCAGTATTTGCCTCGCGGGCTTTATAATTGTAGTTATACACGGTAGAGATCAGCGCCCTGCGGAAACCTTTGTATTCCATTTGCGGCTGGTATTGTTCAACCCAGCTTGGGTGGCGGGTTGGGTATTTAAAATCGGTCATCTGGCCAAGGGCGCGTTCTTCGGCATGGGTAGCTTGGTAAAAATCCATCACGAACCAGGGGTAGTTTGGTTTACTATCTTCATATCCAGGGTCTATCAGCACCACTTTATTTACCGCATCGGGGTAAGCGGCTGTAAAATCGGTTGCCACTTCGCCGCCAAATGATACGCCAACCAGGCTTACCGGCTTTTTAAGATGGAGTTTATCAAGGAGCTCATTTAACTGTTCAAAATAAAGCTGCTTATTATAAATTACGTTTGGTCTGTCGGAAAAGCCGCGGCCAAACTGATCGTACCGCAACACGCGGAAACCATGCTCGGCTAAATACTCATATGTGCCATTCCAAATGTAGTAGGGTACGCTAAAACCATGTATCAGCACCACAACCTTACCGGTGTCGGGGCCGTCGAGTTCGTAATGGGTAACACCGTTGGTAAGCTCTATATAGCTGCCGTTAGTGTTTTTGCGGAGTTCGTAAGTCAGTTCTTTTTTCTCTACGTTGTAGTGGTTGTAAATAATGTAGGCTGCGGCGGCTCCAAATATCAACAGGATCAGGATGAACCCGAAGAGTTTCTTCAAAAATTTCATATCAATTAGGGTGATTGATTTAGCCATTAAAAATACTTTAAATATTTAATTTAGCGCTATCTATTTAACATGTTATGCGTATCACCATCATTGGTTCGGGCAATGTTGCCACACATTTGGCGGCAGCATTAAAAAATGCGGGCCATCGTATAGTGCAGGTTTACAGCCGTAATTTGCATAATGCCTCGTTGTTAGCTTACCACGTAGGCGCCGTGGCTGTCGATAAATCTGAAGACATTAGCCCCGATACGGATATTTTTATATTAGCTATTAAAGACGACGCCATTGCGTCATTTGTGCCTGAATTATCTTCATATAATAAACCTATAGCACATACCTCGGGCGCGGTAGATCTGAATGAAATAGCTAAAATTACCCCCAACGCGGGTGTATTTTATCCGCTGCAAACCTTTAGTAAAACCAAAGAGGTAAATTTTAGGGAAGTACCGCTTTGTATTGAGGGTGCCGACGAAACTATTACTAAAACACTGGAAGGACTTGCCCGCGATATAAGTAATAATGTATACCGTGTAAATTCCGCGCAGCGTAAAGTGTTACACCTGGCTGCCGTGTTTGCTTGTAACTTTACCAACCACCTATATAGTATTGGCGAACAGCTTTTAACCGGCAGTGATATGAGTTTTGATATGTTGCGCCCGCTGATCGCCGAAACTGCCGATAAAATTAAAGGGCATTCTCCGGCAAGCGTTCAAACCGGCCCGGCCATTCGTAACGATGAGTTAACCATGCAAAGCCATTTGCAAATGCTTAACGATAAGCCCGATTTGCAGGAAATTTATACACGTTTAAGTCAGGATATTATCAAAAACCAAAACACCCGCAACGGGGATAAGTAATTTTGTTACTTTTGCCAAAATGAATATTTTTAAAGTAAAGAT
>JAZKAL010000025.1:0-19240 GCA_040389205.1 Bacteroidota bacterium | reverse complement strand
AATTCCGTAAAGAAAGAAAATTTAAGCGTTGGGCCAAAATGGCCGTACAGTTTACACGTTTAGGTAAAGAGATTGTGATGGCTGTTAAAGCCGGTGGCAGCGACCCTAACTCAAACTCGCGCCTGCGTACTGCTATCCAAAACTCAAAGGCTGTTAATATGCCGAAAGATAGGGTAGAGGCTGCTATTAAACGCGCTACAAGCCGCGATGAGAAAGATTACGAAGAAATAGTTTATGAAGGGTACGCGCAGCATGGTGTGGCTATTTTGGTAGAAACCGCTACCGATAACCTTAACCGTACAGTTGCTAATGTGCGCAGCTACTTCACTAAATATGGCGGTACGCTGGGTAAAACCGGCTCGCTTGATTTTATCTTCAGCCGTAAATCAGTTTTTACTTTTGACCCTGGCGACCGAGATCTGGAAGAACTGGAATTTGAATTAATTGACGCCGGGTTAGAAGACCTTTTTGTAGAGGCCGACGAAGAAGGAAATGATATTGCTGTATTGCATACCGCATACGAAGATTTTGGTAAGATGCAGAAAGCATTGGAAGAATTAGGTATCGAAACCAAATCGGCCAAGTTAGAGCGTATAGCACAGTCGACCACCGCGGTAACCGAAGAGCAGTCTGTAGATGTTTTTAAGATCATCGACCGTTTGGAGGAAGATGACGATGTACAAGCCGTTTACCATAACATGGCGGAGTAGTTTAATTTCGGATTTACACTTAAGTTAATTTGGAATTTAGCGTTTAGAATTTAGATTTTCAAAATATGCCTTTATTCTCATCAAGCAAGCAGGAAAAAAAAGTTAAGGTAACCTTTGCTAATGGTTTGCTTTTTGTGGAACGTGCAGATGGTAAGCAGCAGGCATTCCCGCTGGAGTGGTTCCCTAAACTGATGAACGCTACCGAAGAGGAACGTGAGGATTGGAAACAAACCGCAACAGGCATCCATTTTAATGCACTGGATGTAGATGTTGCATTATAGATGTGAGACATCAGATATTAGATTTGAGAGAAAAAGGCTTGGTCTAACATCTAAAATCTCATATCTCAAATCTAAAATAGAATGACTTTTGAAGAGTTTTTTAACAAGAAGCGGATAGACCTGGCTGCCTTAAAGGCAGCAGAGCCCGGCCTGTTTGCTGAGTTTGAAAAACACTTTGCCCAAATGGGCGAAAAAAGTTTTGATCACACCAAAAAATATTGGTTCAATAAATTAAGGTTGCAATATCACCTAACGCCTGAGCAAAAGCCGGAGAAAATGCGCCAGGAGAACCAACTGGCCGAACAAACCGTTGTTGAAGCGTTAACGGATAATCCCCCTGCACCAACCACCGGCTTTAAACCAAGGTTTAAACCTGGTATGGCGAATAAGCAGGCATCAACAAGTGATATAAAAGACCTGCCATTTAGCGAGAGTTCAACATCTACACCCGAAGTTAACAAAGCAGCCGCTAATAAGGATCAGGACCCGCCTTTCCAGCAAGAGAAAGCCGCTATGCAGGAAATTGCCGATAGCACGCCACGCATAACTGATAACGGAGACCCTAAAACGGAGCCGACAGCACCCAAGCCCGGTTTTAAACCGCGTTTTAATATGAAGATGACCAAAGGTGATGGCCCTCAAACAAAAGATTTTGAAATAGAGACGGAACCTGAGCAGGCAGTTGAAAAGATAGGATCGATGCCTGTAGCGGAAAATACGACGCCAAAACCTGGTTTTAAGCCGCGGTTTAACATGAAGGCAATGGCGCCAAAGCCTGCCGAAGAAAAAGATGATACTAGTACGGTTGCAGAAGATAAGCCAACGGATATGGAACCTGCACCTGCTCCCGATACACAGGCAGCCAAACCCGGCTTTAAGCCGCGCTTTAACATGAAGATGGTTGCACCTAAATCTACTGAAAGCGAAGCGAATGCAACCGAACAGCCCGTTGCAGAAACTAAGCCCGAGAAACCGGAAAAGCCAACTGCCGAAGAACCGGCCGCTACGCCCAAAGTAGGCTTTAAGCCCAGGTTTAATGCAAAAACCACCAAACCACAAACACCACCCGAAGAATAATATAATAGTACAGATATGGATGCCGAAGAATTATTAAACGAAAGAGCCGGTGGAAAAGAGCAGCCGAAAAAGGATAGCCCGCTGGTTAGTTTAGAGCGCGACCTTAAATTCTTTAATGAATCTATCCGCGAGGTTGCTGTTGAGATTATGGTAGAAGGCCTGTCGTTACACCCGATATTTATCGCCCATCAGCATGAGATCAAATTGGGCGAACTGATACTGGACAGGATAGAACTAAACACCGAATGGAGCATCCACGCGTCAACTATAGAAGAATTTGTAGAGCGCGGCATCATCAAAACCGAATTAAAGGAGCGTTTTCTATCCACTTATAAAAACCCTAATGATTTTATGTGCCTGTTTGTGGTAGTACCTGAAGGGGCCAATTTTGTGTATTATCCGTATATCAAGGGATAAATATCAAAATAAGGTATAGATTGTAGCGGTTTTCAATAACCCTGCGTCATGTTGTTATAACACCCACAGCCTATTATGAAGCTTACAACCTGCATCCTTATTGCAATTCTTTATTCGGTATTATCTGTTAAGCCTGTATCGGCACAAACAAATAGCGACAGCCAAAAAAAATATTATTTTTTTAAGGTTTGGGGCTTTTTAAAATACAACCATCCTGCCATAGCATCCGGAAAGATGGATGCCGACAGCGTTTTTTTGAGCCATTTGCCGGCTATAGAGGCAGCAAAGAACAATACTGAATTTAATAACGCAGTTTCAAACATGCTTCAGCAATTGGGAATTGTTAAAAAGCGACCCGCACCCATAAAGCAACCAACTGCGAAAGTCCTCACCAAAAATATAGATCAAAGCTGGTTTATAAAGGATAAGTATTTATCAAAGGCCATCTGTCAAACTCTACAATTTATACATCAGAACCGCTTTGCCGGTGCACTGCCATATTACTACACCGAGAAGAGTTACGGTACCGATATTCCTCATGAAAAACCTTATGCTTTTGCAGATAGTGTGAATATTCCCTACGCTTATCGTATGCTTACGCTTGCCAAAATGGCGGCAACTATCGATTATCTGTATCCGCATAAATACTTAATGGATAGCAATTGGGATAAAGATGTGAAAGAGTTTATCCCGTTATTTGTTAATGCCAGCACGCGAATTGAACACGAAAGGTTACTGCTTAAATTGAGTGCCCTTATTAATGATACCCATTCATTCCGTTTTTATAAACAGATGAAGAACGCTAAAACGATACTGCAAACCAACCTTTTCCCTCCGTTCGATTTTAAGTTGCTGAATGATAAGCAAATACTGGTCACCAAAGTATTGGTGCCCGAGTTATGCCAAAAAACAGATATAAAAGCCGGGGATATTATAACAGGTTTTGGAAAGTATAGTGTACAGGAACGAGTAAACGAGTTGGCAGGACTTATATCTGCATCAAACCGCAGTACTTTATTGCATAACTTAAGTATTTATACGAATAACCTGCTTTTTACTACCGATAGCCTGCAAAGCAGAATTACCTATCAGCGTAACGGAGTATCAAAATCTGCAATATTGCAATGGGCCGGGCAGAACGAATTACCTACTATTATAGACTATCTTAAAAAGAAAATGAAGCCCGATTACGAGGGCTCTGAAACGGATTATGTAAGCCCGGATATTGTAAGGTTTAAAATAGGAGAGATAATAAGGTATAGCAATAGTTTACCAGAAGGGAGGTTTAAAGAGGGAATGGATTCTGTTTTTAATATTGTGTCTAAAAGCAAGGGGCTCATTTTTGATATGCGTGGTTATCCGCAATGGGGTGGCTTTTTAAATTTCGTTTATCAGAGGTTTGGCCAGGACAATAAGTTCTTTGCGCATTATTATAAACAAGATTTTGATAGTTTCGGCAGATATATTTTGGCAACAGATTCATCAACCTATCGTAGGCCGGGCATATACCCCGGGCATCATTTATATAAAGGTAAAGTGGTAATAATTGTTGATGGCGAAACATTAAGCCTAAGTGAGTTTCAGACCATGTACCTGCAAGGCATATTCCCCGATGCCATAACCATTGGAGAAACATCGGCTGGTGCAGATGGCGACGAGAAGATGATGACGCTGCCCGGCGGATATGAGTTCAATTTTACCGGTAATGCCATTTTTTATCCCAATGGTACCTATGCACAACGTAAAGGTGTTAGGCTTGATACGGTGATACATCCCCTGGCCGCCGATGTTTTAAATAATAAGGATACCATATTACAGGCAGCTATTAATATCATAAACAGCAAAAATTAAGACCTGTAATTATCAATAATGCTATATTTGGTGCATAAATATCCCTGAGACCATGCCTGATAAAAAAATCCTGATATTAAACCAGCAGCAAATACAGCAAAAAATTGACCGTATTGCTTACCAGATATTAGAAGATAATTTTGATGAGAAAGAGATACTGATAGCCGGTATACTTCCTCGCGGCAATCACGTAGCGCAAAGGCTGAAAACGGTATTAGATAAAATAGCCCCTTTTACCAGTCGTTTATTAACTATTGAACTGGATAAACAAAGTAGCCAGCTGCATGCGAAAACCAACTTTGATGTACAGGAGTGTAATGATAAGGTTATTGTTTTGGTTGATGATGTATTAAACAGCGGCAAAACCCTTGCGTATGGTTTCGGTGTTTTTTTAGATGTGCCGCTTAAAAAACTGCGTACAGTTGTATTAATTGACCGTAACCATAAAAACTTTCCTGTAACTACAGATTTTGCAGGCGTTGCCCTTTCTACCGTTATAAAAGAACATGTTGATGTTGTGCTTGACGTTGACGGCCAGGAAGATGCTGTTTATTTGAGATAGATTAATTTCCCAACTGAAATGGCACGTTTCTTATAACCCCACTACTTCTATCAGCTTTTCAACACTCATATCAATCCCACTAACAGTGTGGGTTGCTTTCAGATAAAAAGCTTCGCGTTCTGCTAATTTGTGTTCTATAAATTCCACAAGTTCATCGCCTTTTTTTCCTTGCAGTACAGGGCGTTGGGTCTTGGCGTTCTCTAAACGGTTACTTAATGCTTTGGGCGATAGCTGAATGTAAAGGGTTTGCCCATTATTGTTCATCCAATCCATATTATCAAAAAAGCAGGGCAAGCCACCACCGGTTGATACTACAGTATTTGCGGAATAAGGAGTTGTTTTCAAGATCTGAGATTCCAACTTACGGAATGAGTCTTCGCCGTGCGTTGCAAAATATTCGGCTACTGTCGAGCCAACTTTAGCTTCGAGCGTATGGTCAAGGTCAATAAAATCATAACCGAGTCCTGTAGCCAGTTTGCGGCCCCAGGATGTTTTACCACAGCCCATAAATCCCACTAAAAATATCAGTCCCATTATTGCTTGCTCAGGTAGGTTTTAACAAGGTCGTCATATTTGGGCATATTATGAAAATGCCATTTATTAATAACAGTGCCGTTTTTTATCAGCATAATACCAGGGTTGGCCCTAACCATGCTTTTTAACGGGACGCCATCGGCATAAAATAACTCGCTGACTAATTTATGCTCTTTGGCAAATTTCTGGGCACCTTCAGGCGCGTTAGAAGTTAGGAAAATTGTGCGTGTATTATAATTTTGCGTTAGGTTTGCAGCCAGCGCATTAATCCGGTTAACCGCTTCCGGGTTGGTATCATCCAAATTATACGCCACTATCCAAAGGCTATAGAACGGGCTCGAAAGCAATTCTTCGTTATAATTATTGCCCTGTGCATCCTGTATATTCAAGTCGCGGATCTTTGGCTCAAAACCTTTCTTGATCAATTTACTTTCCGGGTTGCCTTTTACTGCCCAATTTGTATCCTTCCAAATGCCCGATTTAAGATACTCCTTGTCTGACATGGTTTTGGTAGCCTGTGTGTTTTTATTTTTTAGCACGTAGGTTACCTCATATTCATCTGCCGGGGCTCCGGGCGGGGTTTTCATTTCCTGTAAAATGTTTGCGCCAACTTTGTAAGGCAAAAAATCCATCACGGGTAAAAAGTTGTAGGTGTACAGGCCAAATCCAATGGACACTATGGTAGCGCCAATTAGAAGCTTGTCGCCGGTTTTAGCGTTGGTTAACGGTTTAACTGCTTTGCGATTAACAAATAACACCAACACCAAAAGCAGTAAGATAAGGTCTTTAGTAAAAGATTGCCATGGCGTAAGCGGGATAGCATCGCCAAAGCAGCCGCAGGTTTGCACTACTTTAAAATAGGCCGAGTAAAAGGTGAGGAAAGCGAAAAAGATGATCAGCAAAAGTAGGCCCCATATCACTTGTACGGCACGCGTGCCAACCAGTAATGCAAAACCCAGTATCATTTCGAGCGCGCAAAGTAAAATGGACAAGCTTAAAGCAAACCCGTTAAGCCACGTTGTGTGGAATACTTCAAAGTATTCTTCTAGTTTATAGGAGAAACCAAGCGGGTCATTTGCCTTTATCAGGCCCGAAAAGATAAATAATAAGCCAACGGCTAATCTGCAAAACCAAATTAAGTTGTTTTTCATTGTACGCCCAGTTTTATCAGCGCGAATACCGCGTAGTTTAGCATATCCTGGTAATTGGCCTTTACACCTTCTGATGCCAGGGTTTGGCCCTTGTTATCTTCTATTTGTTTAACGCGTAATATTTTCATCAATATCAGGTCTGTTAACGAGCTGATACGCATATCGCGCCAGGCCTCACCGTAATCGTGGTTTTTGGCAAACATCAGGTCGCGGGTTTCGCTTACTTTAGTATCAAAGATCTTTTCTACCTCGGCCGCATCCAGTTCTGTAGGGGTTTCGGGGCCGCAATCAAGCTGCATCATGGCAATAACGCAATAATTTACAATGCCGATGTATTCGCTGGTAATGTCCTCGTCAATTTTAGAAACCTTTTTTTCTTCGAGGGTACGAATGCGCTGTGCCTTAATAAAGATCTGATCGGTTATAGATTCGGGCCGGAGGATGCGCCACGCAGTGCCGTAATCGCGGGTTTTTTTTATGAAAAGACCTTTGCATATATTTATTACCGCTTCGTATTCTGCTGCTGTGTTGCTCAAGATGTTGTAATGTTTAAATGTTACAAAGTTGTAATGTTATATATGCGGTTGCGGGGCGAGTGATTACCCTTTTGCTCCTTTGAGAAAGGTGTCGCATAAATGTCTAAGATTTGTATAAAGTTGCGTTAACTTTACAACATTCAAACCTTTCAACGTTTCAACAAAACAAAGTGGCTAAAGATACATTTTTTCAGAAAAAAGTAACCGTAAATGCGGGTGGTAAATTGATAGAGCTGTCTACCCCGAAAGTTATGGGCATCATCAATATCACGCCCGATTCTTTTTACGCCGAAAGCAGGAAGGCGGATGTTGCAGATGTGCTTTTACAAGCCGGAAAAATGTTAATGGAGGGTGCTACTTTTCTTGATATTGGCGCATACTCCTCCCGTCCCGGTGCAGCAGATATTTCAGTACAGGAGGAAACAGATCGTTTGTTACCGGCTGTGGAAGCTATCGTGTCAAAATATCCGGAAGCAGTTATTTCTATAGATACTTTTCGCGCAAGTGTTGCCGAAGCCGCTATTAAAGCTGGCGCTCATATTATTAACGATATATCTGGCGGCAGCCTTGATGAAAATATGTTTGCCACTGTGGCCCGCCTGCAGGTGCCCTATGTTTTGATGCACATGAAAGGTAACCCGCAAACTATGCAACAGCTGGCCCTTTATGATGATGTATTTGCCGAGGTATACGATTACTTTGTACAGAAGATATTTCGATTAAAGCAGTTAGGCATGCACGATATTATCCTTGACCCTGGCTTTGGTTTCGCTAAAAAAGCTGAGCATAGTTATGCACTGATGAACAGGATGAACGAGTTTGATAACCTGCAACTACCCGTTCTTGCCGGTATATCGCGCAAAAAAATGATCTATGGGTTGCTGGATACCACTGCCGAACACGCGCTAAACGGCACCACCGCGTTAAATACTATTGCGCTTATAAAGGGCGCGGATATATTACGCGTACATGATGTTGAGGAAGCTGTTGAGGCTGTTAAAATTTATACTGCCGTTACTTCTTTATCCTGATGTATTTATATGATGGCCCATCTGCTGCAGAACTGCCAATAATAATGGTATCGGCTTTAAAAGCAAATGCATCGGTATAAGCTGGGTTGGTGAATGTTATGCTACCATAGCGGTAACCATTATGCTCTTCGGTAAACTTTACAGTAAAGTTTCCTTTTGTTTCAGTTTTATCAGCATCTGTTTTAACATATCTGCTATTTATTGTTATTACATACCTGTCCTTTTTATCATCAGGCACTACAACGGCTGGGCCAAAGCCTCCTAATACAGAATTTAATTCCCAGGTGCCGTTAAGCGTAGGGAAATCCGGGTAATCCTTTTTACAGGATGCCAAACATGCGATAAACGCCAGCATTAATAAAGCTTTTTTCATTTTTTGTAGTTTAGTTATATATAACTATTACGGCAGGCTGGTTGGCATTGAAACAGCAGGCATGTTAAATGATAGTAAAGCTTTTGTTAAATAAATGTGTGGCTAATTGCTAATAAAGGCTGTGTTCTTTAAAATAGAATCTACGTATTCGCGGTTGTTAGCAAGGCGTGGTACCTTGTGCTGTCCACCAATTTTTCCCTTCTCTTTCATCCAGTTAAAGAAAGTGTTTGGGGCCATAACCTTTACCTGTGGGCGGCGGAGTGCCATATCTTTAAAGCGCTTGGCATCATAGTCAGAGTTTACGCGGCGGAGGGTTTCATCAAGCAGGTCAACAAAGCGTTCAAATTCGGCAGGCTGTTTCTCAAATTCTATAAGCCATTCGTGTGCGCCGCATTCGTTATCATTAAAATAGATAGGGGCAGCGGTATACTCACGAATGATGGCACCGGTTTGTGAGCATGCTTCGGCAAGCGCGCGTTCGGCATTATCTATAATTAGTTCCTCGCCAAAAGCGTTTATAAAATGTTTGGTACGGCCGGTTATCTGGATGCGGAAGGGTGAGAGCGATGTGAAACGAACCGTATCGCCGATCATATACCGCCACAGGCCGGCATTTGTAGTGATGATAAGCGCGTAATTTTTGTCTAGTTCAACCTCATCAAGCGTTAGCGTGTCGGGGTTTTCCCGGTGTAGGTCTTCTATTGGTAAAAATTCATAGAATATGCCATAATCAAGCATCAGCAATAAATCGCCGGGTTCTTCCAGATCCTGTATGCCAAAGAAACCCTCGGATGCATTATAGGTTTCCAGGTAATACATATCATCATTCGGGATCAATTTTCTGAATTGTTCGCGGTAGGGCGTAAAGTTTACCGCTCCATGAAAGTAAAGCTCCAGGTTTGGCCAAACCTCCAGCAGGTTATTTTTACCGGTAATTTCAAGGATGCGTTTAAACAGCAATATATTCCAGGTAGGTACACCGCTGATGCTGGTAACATTTACATCTTTGGTGGCATAAGCCATCTTCTCTATTTTTTCCTCAAAGTTTTCAAGCAGGGCAATATCCAGATGTGGTGTGCGGTAAAATTCGGCCCAAAGAGGCAGATTTTTCATAATAACTGCCGACAGATCGCCAAAAAAGGTATCAGAATTTAATTGGCCAATTTGATGGCTGCCGCCCAGCGTTAAGCTTTTACCTGTAAATATGCGGGCATTGGGGCGGTTGTTGAAATACAGCGTAAGCATATCCTTGCCACCTTTAAAGTGGCATTCCTCTAACGACTCCTCACTAACCGGGATAAATTTACTCCTGTCGCTTGTTGTACCCGATGATTTTGCAAACCAACGGATTTCTGATGGCCAAAGCACATTTTGTTCGCCTTTGAGCATGCGCTCGATGTAGGGCTTTAAGGTATCGTAATTTTGGATGGGGACGCGCTCTTTAAACTGCGCCAGGTTTTCGATGCTTTTATAACCGTATTGCTTACCCCATTCGGTATTTTCGGCACCGGCTATGAGCTGCTCAAACCATTCCTCCTGCACCTCGTTAGGGTATTTCATAAAAAGCTCTATCTGGTGGATACGCTTTTTCATGAACCAGGTAAATACGGAGTTAAAAATGGTCATAGATTAGTTTATAGTTGATGGTTTATAGTTCATAGTGAATTGTGTCTGGTTTAACCATGAACTATCAACCATGATCCATGAACATCTAAAAATAAGAATTTACTGCGGGAATGTTTTTCTTTTCAATACAAAGTTTGCACCGAGGTAAACTTTACGCACCATTTCATTTTCGGCTAATACCTCCGGTACACCCGATTCTAATATTTTTCCTTCAAATAACAAATAAGCACGGTCAGTAATAGATAGCGTTTCCTGAACATTGTGGTCGGTTATCAGGATGCCGATATTTCGGTGCCTCAACTTAGCAACCATAGCCTGTATCTCTTCAACCGCTATAGGGTCAACCCCGGCAAAGGGTTCATCCAGGAGAATAAAGTTTGGCTCGGCTGCCAGTGCCCGGGCAATCTCGGTACGGCGACGCTCGCCACCAGAAAGCAGGTCGCCACGGTTACGGCGTACTTTATGTAAGCTAAACTCATCAATCAGTTCCTCTAACTTGTCCTGCTGCTTGTCTTTAGGCATTTTGCCCATTTCAAGCACCGCCTTAATGTTATCTTCTACCGAAAGCTTGCGAAAAACCGAAGCCTCCTGAGCAAGGTAGCCAATGCCTTTTTGCGCACGGCGGTACATCGGGTCGGTAGTTATATCCTGGTCATCTAAAAATATCTTGCCCTCGTTAGGTTTTATCAACCCAACAATCATATAAAATGATGTGGTTTTACCCGCGCCGTTAGGCCCAAGCAAACCTACAATTTCGCCCTGTGCAACATTAAACGTTACATCGTTTACAACAGCACGCTGTTTATATTTTTTTATTAAATTCTCTGCTCTAAGGATCATAATTTAAAATTGTATGGTTTGGAGAGTGCTTGTTCCTCACAATAAGAAACAATTCACCGCTCTCTACTCACCATTCACCAACCTGATAGCTTTTATATTTAACTGTATGGTACGTTGTTCGCGCCATACGTTTTCTTCAATGCTGTAACAAATATCAAAAGGTACGCCCGGTTTTAATTGGGGCAGCAATTCGCCCTGGTTAAAGGCAATGCTGCTAAACGCTGCCGAGCCGGGCTGCATCACAAACATTTTAATATGCGCGCCGCCAACTAAACCCGCGTTACCGCTAACATACACATTTTTGGTGAGGAATACCGGCGACATGTTCTCCGGCCCGAAGGGGGCAAACTGGCTCAGTATTCTGAAAAATTTTGAATCGATATCCTTTAATTCTATCTCGGCATCTATACTTACCTGCTGTATCAGTTGCTCATCCGTTATGGTAGATCCGACTACTTCTTCGAACTTTTGAATAAAGGCGGGCACATTTTCGGGATGCATGGTTAAACCGGCAGCATACTTATGGCCGCCAAATTGGATAAGCAGATCGCTGCATCCGCAAAGCGCCTCGTAAAGGTCATATCCAAAAACAGAACGGGCCGAACCGGCTACATGCCCGTTTGAGCGGGTAAGCACCACGGTTGGGCGGTAATATTTTTCGGTAAGGCGCGATGCCACGATGCCAATAACCCCCTTATGCCATGCTTCATTAAAAACCACGGTAGATTTTCGGGCTATCATCACTTCATCATTATCAATCATGCTAAGCGCCTCGTCGGTAATTTGCTGGTCGTGGCCTTTGCGTTCGGTATTGCGGATGTTGATCATGTCGCCTTTTTCTTTGGCGGCATCTGCATGGCAGGCAATCAGCAATTCAACAGCATGCTTGGCATCATCAATTCTTCCGGCAGCGTTTATACGTGGGCCTAACAAAAATACTACATCGCTAATGGTATAGGTGCTGCCACGGCCTGCAACCTCCATCAGGGTTTTTACACCTATGCATGGGTTCTCGTTAATTTTTTTTAAGCCTAAATGAGCAAGCACGCGGTTCTCGCCGGTAAGATGCACAATATCGCAGGCAATACTAATGGCTACCAGGTCCAGGTATTGCGCAATTTCCTCAAAAGGCATATCATGCACCTCTGCCCAGGCCTGGATCAGTTTGAATCCGATACCCGCACCCGAGAGTTCTTTATATGGATAGCCACAATCTGCACGTTTTGGATCTAGTACTGCTACCGCGGCAGGTAATTCCGGGCCTGGCAAATGGTGGTCGCAGATAATAAAATCTACTCCCAACGTATTGGCATAAGCAATTTTATCGACAGATTTTATTCCACAATCCAGTGCTATAATCAAACCGAAGCCATGTGCGGCAGCATAATCAATACCCAGGGTAGATATGCCGTAGCCTTCTTTATACCTATCAGGTATATAATATTCTATGTTCTTATGAAGCTTCTCAAAAAAGCTATACGTAAGTGCTACGGCGGTGGTGCCATCCACATCGTAATCACCGTAGATCAGGATCTTCTCGTTTTTAGCTATAGCCTGTTCAATTCGGTCAATAGCTTTCTCCATATCCTGCATCAGGAATGGATCGTGCAGGTGCAGATCGGTAGGGCGAAAGAAATATTTGGCTTCCTCGAAATTGTTTATGCCGCGCTGTACTAATAACGATGATAAAATAGGGCTTATATTAAGCGCGGCAGCAAGTTCCTCTACTTTACCCGCATCTGCCACATCTTTTAACACCCAACGTTTCGTCATAAATAATCTGTCGCTTAAAAAAGAGTAAAGATAGCTAATGGATGATAAAACGCAGATGCAAGCTATAAATTTTAATGGAATTAAATAAATTAGGAAGCTACCGAACTATACGGTATGTTTGTATTACATACTAAGTAGTATTTAAATGTCTAAAGCGGCCAATACACGTACCATGATCCTGACCAAGTCTTTCGAGCTTATTTATAAGCAGGGGTATCAGGCTACGAGTATCGATAACATTTTAGTGACTACCAAGGTTACCAAGGGCGCTTTTTTTTATCATTTCAAAAATAAGGATGAGATGGGGTTGGCGATGATCAACGAGATCATTTATCCGGGGATGTATGCATCATTAGTAAAGCCATTGCTTGATGCCAAAGATCCTATAAATGACATACACGAAATGATGCGAGTTGTATTATTGAAGGTTCCGTTCTTGCGTGCTAAATATGGCTGCCCCGCCGTAAATTTAATTGAAGAAATGTCGCCGCTTAATGAGGCTTTTAAACAAGGCCTTTTAAAACTTACCAACCAATGGCAGGATGCTATTAAAGAAAGTATTACCCAGGGTAAAGCCTTAAACCGCATCCGCAAGGATGTTAACCCCGAATATGTAGCTTGTTTTGTAATTGCAGGGTATAGCGGCATCCGTAATATGGGCAAAGCTATGGGATCATCTTGCTATAACGTTTACCTGCAAGAATTGAAAAATTATTTAAAGCAATTAAATTGATTTTTTTTTGAACGATAACATACTAATTGGTATGTTTAAATAGCTTGATATGTTTGATCAACTCCTGTTTTTTCATTCTTTAATGCGCTGGGCTGTGTTAGCTACGCTGATATATGCTATTTATAGAGCATATGACGGTTATAGCAACAACAAGGTTTTCGCTAAGAGTGACGACAAGCTTCGCCATTGGACGGCTACTACAGCACACATCCAGTTAATGATTGGTATTTTAGTTTATACCCAAAGCACTAACGCTAAATTTTCTTTTAATGTGCTGGGGCCAAATGGGCATATTACGCAACCCTTCTTCTTCGGTGTATTGCATTTAATATTGATGATATCGGCAATAGTGATTATCACCCTCGGCTCGGCTATGGCTAAGCGTAAACTCACCGATGCAAAGAAGTTTAAGACGATGCTGATATGGTTTGGCATTGCGCTACTTGTAATATTAATAGCTATACCCTGGCCGTTTTCGCCACTGGCGCAAAGGCCTTATCTACATTGAACCTCGGTTTTCTGAACAATAAAATTCAATTAATAATTATGAAACAATTATTATCAACAAACATCGGGCGCTTACGTATTATCGCGTTTTTGGAAGGGATCTCTTTATTACTGCTAATATTTATTGCCGTACCGATAAAATACCTGGCGCATGATCCATCGATGGTAAAAGCGATGGGGCCGGTGCATGGCGCGTTGTTTCTGCTGTTTATTGTAAATACAATTAGCGTAGGGGTGGAGCAAAAATGGAATTGGAATACAACGGGTAAAGTGCTGCTTGCTTGCATTATTCCCTTCGGCACATTTTACATCGACAGGAAAATACTGAGAAATACCAAAGCGATTTAAGATATTGGAAGTACGAATTATCTTCCCTTTAAAGTTTGATATTTGCCGCCGTTTGCCGGGTCGGCAAGGGAGAGGATATTCATGGCCTGTGTACGGTCTTGTGGTGAGGCATTGCTAAATATGGATACTAATTCGGCATTTTTAGCAGTAAAAAAAGCCAGCGGGAAGTATGATCCCAAACGTTTACGATCTACCTGGCTTAACACCGGTAATATACTTCCAATGTATTTTCGGCCCTTTGTGGCATTTTCGGCCATAATGTCTAAGCCGTTGCGGTGGTAGTTATAAATAAACTCGCGCAGGTTGTTGTATAGTTTGTTGTTAAGGTTCTCAACTAACCAATAGCGGTTAAGGTTGTTGTCAAACGCTTTCCATCCTTTAAACGAAGTGGTTTGCGCGTTAATAGATATGGTTTGCGCATTGGCAAAGTAAGGTGTACCACCATATTTAGAGAACGAATCATAATCCATCCCCACAATAATATACGCGTAAAACGCCATAACCGAGCTTAGGTTGCTTTGAAAATTTTGATCGCTGTAGTCAATGGTTTGGCCTTCGGTATAGGTAAAATCAAAATCCTTATCATTAATATTAAGCAAGGTAGTAGTGTAAGTTGAGTTAAATACCGGCCTTGATGATTGTACCTGCAGTTCGCCGCTAAAGTTGCTGCTGCCATCCCAGGCGGTAATGTTCAACACAAAATTGCAATCTATGCGCTCCTGCGGGGCAATATTATCGGCACTCCATTTACGGCCGTTCAGGAAATTCTTCATAGCAGTTTCCAGCGTTTGCAGTGCACGCTTGTTGGTTACCTGTATTTTTGGGGCTACAACTTTTACACGTGCATTTAAATCCTGGGCCTGTGCAGCGCAACAGGTAAAAAATAACACGGCAAAAGTTATATATCTCTTCATTTTTTTAGCAGTTGTGTAAGCTTAATACAAATATCGCGCGCCACCTCGGTTTTGGTTTTAAGGGCATAAGTGGTTTTTTGCAATTGGCGGTCTATCAAAGTTACTTTATTAGTATCGTTTTTAAAGCCTGCACCTGCATCATTTAATGAATTTAGCACAATCAGATCCAGGTTCTTTTTTTGCAGCTTACCAATGGCGTACTCTTCTTCATTTTCGGTCTCTAAAGCAAAGCCAACTAAGATCTGCCCGTCGCGCTTTTTGGTACCGAGTGTTTTTAATATGTCTGTAGTTTTCTTTAGTTCGATGTTTAGGCCACCATCCTGTTTTTTTATCTTTTGCTCTGCAACAGAAACGGGTGTATAATCGGCTACTGCTGCACACATTACACAGGCATCGGTTGTCGGGAAATATGATAGGCACTCCTGTAGCATATCTGCTGCACTGGTTACATTTATACGTTTTATGCTTTGGTATTTGCTGAGCTGCGCGGTTGGCCCGGCAATTAAAGTAACATCAGCCCCTAGCGAAGCCAGTTCATCGGCCAATGCAAAACCCATTTTGCCCGATGAGTGGTTGCCAATAAAACGTACCGGATCTATAGCCTCATAAGTAGGCCCTGCAGTAACTAATATCTGCTTGCCAAATAATGGGAGTTTGCTTTTGATGTCGCCGGTGATAAATGCTACTATTTCTTCAGGCTCGGCCATCCGGCCTTCGCCATGCAGGCCGCTCGCTAGTTCGCCGCTGCCGGGTGGGATCAGTATGTTGCCAAAGCCTTGCAGTTGGTTAATATTATCTTGTGTAGCATGGTGCTTCCACATATCCAGGTCCATAGCTGGGGCGAAGTATACCGGGCATTTGGCTGATAGATATACGGCAGTAAGCAAATTATCAACCAAACCAGTTGCCATTTTGGCCATGGTGTTGGCGCTTGCCGGGGCTATGATCATGGCATCGCCCCAAAGGCCAAGTTCTACGTGGTTGTTCCACTCACCTGTATCTGGCTTAAAATAGTCAGAATACACCGGGCGTTTAGATAGGGTAGATAGCGTTAGCGGGGTAATAAAGTTAGTAGCATCGGGTGTCATTACTACCTGCACCCGTGCGCCGGCCTTAACCAGCAGCCTTATCAGCGTTGCCGATTTGTAAGCGGCAATACTCCCGCAAACACCTAAAATTATCTTTTTACCTTCAAGCATCGTGTTAAAGTAAAAAATAAAAAGTCAAAATTCAAAAGAAGGGATAGCCCAGGCTTTTGAATTTTGACTTTAAACTTTTGAATTAAGCGGAGCGCTTAAATATCCCTGGCTTCTTTAGCCGGGTTGCGGTAGTAAATTTTGTTGTCTAAAAACTCCTGTACAGCTACCAAAGTTGGTTTAGGTAATTTCTCATAGTATTTAGATATCTCAATTTGCTCGCGGTTTTCAAATACCTCTTCAAGGTTATCATTAGCCGATGCAAATTCAGAAAGTTTTTGGTGTAACTCTTCTTTTATGTTATTTGATATCTGGTTTGCCCTTTTTGACATAATTACCAACGACTCGTATATATTGTCGGTTTTCACATCCAGTTCACGCAGGTCACGGGTAACTGTGCTGCTGGCTACAGCTGGCTTGTTAGTTGGGTTGTTAACGTTCATGTCTTTTATATATCTATTATTAATATGGTATTTTCTGATTATCTCTATCCTTAATTGATGGCGGTTGGCCCGTATTAGTAGTGGTATCTTTCTTAGCAAGCTTTTCGGCAGCTTTTGAATTTAAAGCTGCTTCTGCCAATACACGCTTAGCACGCTCTATACCTTGCAAGCTGTTTTTCTTGTAATTATTTGCGTCAGACAAAAACTTGCTTGTAGGGTATTTTTCAATAAACTGGTCGGCATAATTAATAGCCGATTCATAGCGCTCCGGCTGTTTACGCTCAAAGCTTACTTTTGCAAACTCGTATTGTGCACGTATGGTTAAAAACTCAAGCTCCTCGGCATACTTGGTATCTGGGTAATCGCGCAGGGTATTGCCAAACGCAATAACTGCCGACTGGTAATCACCAATAGTTAAATATAACTTAGAGTTAGCGTATGATTTTTGCTCGAGCTTATCGCGTAAGTTTTGTATCAGTTTGCTTGCCTCGGTAACACGGTCGCTTTTAGGGTAAAGGTTAATAAATAACTGCAACGACTCTATTGCCTTAGTAGTGTTCTCTTGATCTAACGAATAGATAGGCGAATCAAGGTAATAGCAATAAGCTGCAATAAAGCGGCACTCCTCGGCACGCGGGCTGGATGGATAGGTATCTGCAAACGTTTTGAAGTGGAACCTTGCCGATGTATAGTCTTTAAGTTTATAATTAGTATAAGCGTAATAGTAAAACAGGTCCTCCGCTTCGGCACGGCCGCGGTAACGTGTTACAAGGTCTTCAAATAAGCCAAGCGCTTTGGTATAATCCTTTTTATTGTAAAACTTAACCGCTTCCTGGTATTTCTTAGCGTTATCGTTACTTGCTTTTAACTTTTCGTATTTGCTTTTACAACTGCCAAGCGTAACTATAAGCAGGAACATTACGCCCGAAAATATGAGTAGTTGTTTTTTAAACATTTTGCAAAGATAGTTGAATATTATAAATCAATCAATTATTTATTTAGAGGACGAATATATAACGACAAAATCGCACCTTATATATATAAGGTAAGTATTTAACATCTTTTAACGTTGTGGGAAGGGGGTGAGGTTATAACCCAGAGTTTGTAAGCTATAACAAAAGCATATATGTATACTATATATATGGTAAGCCTTTTACACATTATATATGTATACGTTTTAAAGTCTATATCATATAGTATTATATCCTTCACCATGCAGCGTTATATAGTATATATATACGATGCGCATTGTAGCGTTATTTTATATAAAGTACTTATAGTGTTGCCCTGCGGCCCGGACTATCCGCTTTTATCGCTAACATAATCATATCCTTTTGTACGTGTCATCATAGAAACGTGGCGATCTTCATGTTTTGTCGGCAGTGCGCCTTATTATGCTTAGAGCTCTTTTGTTAATCAATGTGAACGTTTCAATGTATATATAAGTAATAAATAGCTATGATATGACTGTTCCCAATGCCATGTAATAGTTATCTCAATAGATTATTGCAGGGGTAAAAATGTTAAATCCTTATCAATGCATACAAATGCATAGTATCCCTTAATATATATGCATTTTTTGTGCTTCATTTTCAGGGTGTTAAAAATACACTATGAACAAAAGCATAAAACCATTTGCATAAGTAATTTTTGTGCGTACCTTTGCAGCCCGCAAACGAAATAGCGGGACGTTCTCTGAAAGTATAGCAAAACATTTATTTAAAAATAAAGTTTGCAAAATCAACAAAGGTTAATACCTTTGCAGCCCGCAAATGAGGAAACAAAATTGCGGTTGTACATTGAAAAAGCAGCTTTAAAATAATTAAAAATAAAGTTTGCAAATTCAACAAAGGTTGTTACCTTTGCAGCCCGCTAAAGAGGAAACGATTTGCGGTTTGTACGTTGAAAAAAGCAAACAAAAATTATAAAATAAAGTTTGCAAATTCAGAAAAGGTTTCTACCTTTGCAATCCCAAAACGAGGGAGAAAAAATCGGAAACGATTTTGAAAATAACGTTACCAAACTAAGAGCGATTCTTAGTTATGAAATTGAAGAGTTAAGCATTGTAAAATGCGAAAACATATAGGAAGTCTGAGACAGACGACCGACACAGTTCTTAAAAGAGATAGAGAATAAATTATGCAGCGTAACAGCAGTGGATTCGCAAGATGAAGTTGATTAGTTATTAAAGCGAGACTTGAGGGTGGATAATGTAAGAGAATATTTTTTTTACAGATTTCTATTGATTGAGTTAATAGGGTCTGGATTTGAACAACACATTATACAATGGAGAGTTTGATCCTGGCTCAGGATGAACGCTAGCGGCAGGCCTAATAC
>JAZKAL010000024.1:0-9135 GCA_040389205.1 Bacteroidota bacterium | reverse complement strand
TCATTAGTCATTAGTCATTAGTCATTAGTCATTAGTCATTAGTCATTAGTCAAAATGCCTGCGGCATTTTGTTTAAGCCACAAACTCACCAATGACTAATGACAGCGCAGCGAAATGACTAATGACTACACCGTCTCCACCAGCGCGTAGATCTTATCCTTCAACTCGTCCGGCTTGAATGGTTTGGATACATAATCGTTCATGCCCGAATCGTATACCTTTTCCTTGATATCAAACAGGGCCGATGCCGTAAGGGCAATAATGGGTATATTGGATTTTTTAGGATCGGCCATTTTGCGGATCTCTATAGCGGCATCAAAACCGTTCATAATGGGCATTTGCAGGTCCATTAATATAATGTTGAAGTTACCGTATTGCACCAGCTCAACCGCGCGTTCGCCATTTTCGGCAAAGGTGGGCACAATATCCCACTTGCTAAACAGCTTTTTCATTAGCATTACGTTAACCGGGTTATCTTCGGCAATCAGCACCTGCAAGCCGCCAATCGGGTCGGCGTATTGAGTTGGTTCGGCAATTTCAGCCTCGGTAGCCACCTTTTCTGTCGATACCGGAAACTCCATATTAAACGAAAATTCCGATCCCACGCCAACTTTGCTGGTTACGTGCATTTGTACGTTTTGCAATTCCAGCAAACGCTTAACAATGGCCAGGCCCAAACCGGTACCGCCGTACTGGCGCGTGGTGGTGATAGATTCCTGCGTAAAGGGTTCAAATATAGCCTCCAGGTTAGCTTCTTCAATACCAATACCGGTATCCTTTACCGTGAAGTTAATGGTAAGCGTGTTATGCCTATCGCCCAACGATGTTACGCGCAGCCACACGCTGCCGTTTTGGGTAAATTTAATCGCATTGCTTACCAGGTTAAAAATAATTTGGGTTATCCGGGTCGGGTCGCCAAAAATAAGCTTGTTCTTTAAGCGCGAATCTACATCCAGGTAAAACTTCAGGCCCTTTTCATCGGCCTTGATAATCTGCCCGCCGCAAATGTTGTTCATCAGTTCGATCAGGTTAAAGCGGATCTTTTCAAACTCTACCTTGCCCGATTCTATCTTGTTAAAGTCTAACACGTCGTTTACAATAGATAGCAGGTTATTGGCCGAAAACTTCAGGATATCCAGGTTGTCTAACTGATCGGCCCGCGGGTTGCTCATCAGCAGTAAATTGCTCATACCAATTACCGCGTTAAGCGGCGTACGGATCTCGTGCGACATGGTACTCAGGAACTCGGATTTGGCATGCGATGACTTTTCGGCCTTTTCTATCGATTTTTCGTAAGCCGCGTTTAATCTGCCTTGTTCCTCGCTGGTCGCATTCAGCTTCCTGATGTTATTGATAAAGGCATTGTAAAAGTGACTGTGGATATAAATGATCATGATAAAATTAGCCAGGATGCTAATGATAATGGTAGACTGATCAACCTTTTCGGGCTTTAGGGCAATAAAGTAGCTGTTGCTGTATTCAAACACCATAAAGGCAAGCACCGGTACTAAATTGGCTAACGAATAAAATAAGCCCCAGCGCTGCCCCAGCATATAAAAGCTGAATAATACCGACAGGATAATAACCTGTATGGATATAATATCAACCGATTGGATGATGATAAATACATCGAGCAAATTCACCACCAGTGCCAGTATAAGCAAGGCATGCGATATAAACCGCCAATTAGGGATCCAGGTAAGATATTTAAACAGCACCACCACACTTATCAATAAAATAAGCGCGATAGATGTGAATATAACCTGGTGTTGTAAGAATACATTGATGCACAATGTGGCCAAAGCCACTGCCGCTAAAAATAAGCCGTAATAGAGCAGGCGTATGCGGGCCTCATCAAGCATGGATTGCTCGGGAGACAGGATATGCCTAAGCGTAATATTTAAAAAATTCGGCTTTTTACTCATTTACAGGCCCAACAACAATCTTTAAATATATGATTAAAAACCATACCTGTTGTATGTACCTGCACCTAATGCAATTAGTTTGCCAGCCCGTTTAAATTATCTGTTAGGCTTTTAATTTTTGCTTCCGCGTCGGCTTTCTTCTTCATTTCATTGTCCACAACTTCGGGTTTTGCGTTTTGTACAAAGCGCTCGTTTGATAGCTTAGCCGTCACCGATTTTAAAAATCCCTGCTGATATTCGATCTCCTTTTGCAGGCGTTCACATTCGGCCGCTACATCAATATTATTGCCCAGGGGGATATAAAACTCATCTGTACCTACTAAAAAGCTGGATGCACCGGCTACCGTATCGTTAACAAAAGTTATTTGGCTAATGTTGCCCAGTTTGGTAATAACCGCCTGGTACGGATTGTAATCAATCCCCGAATTAACCTTTATCATTAAAGCCAAACTCTCTTTTGGCGACATACCCTTACTGCTGCGTGTATTGCGGATATCAGTTATCAATTGTTTAACAACTTCTATTTCGGCGGTTAGCTGTGCATTAATTTCCCCAATGGCGGGCAATAATGCTACAATACAGCAATCGTTAACGTTGCGTTCACCAAATAGTTCATCATGCCAAAGTTCTTCGGTAATGAAAGGCATAAAGGGGTGCAGTATTTTAAAAATATCGGCAAACAGGGCAATGGTGGTCTCGTAGGTTTCTCTGTCAACCTTTTGCTTTTCTACACCAGGCTGATAGGCCGGTTTTACCATTTCCAGGTACCAGGCGCAAAAATCATCCCATACCAGCTTATAGGTAGCCATTAAGGCTTCCGACAGGCGGTATTGCGCAAAGTTATCCTCAATCTCGGCCAGGGCCTGGCTAAAGCGGCTTTTAAACCATGCTATAGCTACCTGGTTGGTTGCAGGCAGGCTATCATCTATTTCCCAACCTTTAAGCAGGTTAAAGGCGTTCCAAACTTTGTTGGCAAAAGCGCTGCCTTGCTTGCAATAGCTTTCGTCAAACATCAAATCGTTACCCGCCGGCGAGCATAACAGCATACCCACGCGCACACCATCGGCACCAAACTGGTCCATCAGATCAATCGGATCGGGTGAGTTGCCTAACGATTTAGACATTTTACGCCCCAACTTATCCCTTACAATACCGGTAAGGTATACATTCTTGAATGGCACCTGGCCCCTAAACTCGTGCCCGGCCATAATCATACGCGCTACCCAAAAGAAAAGGATCTCGGGCGCGGTAACCAAATCGTTAGTTGGGTAGTAGTAATTAATATCGGCATTATTAGGGTCCTTAAAACCATCAAAAACCGATATAGGCCACAACCAGCTGGAAAACCAGGTATCCAGTACGTCTTCGTCCTGCTTTAAGTCCGCAGTTGTAAGTTCTAAGTCCGAAGGCAAATTCTTTTTTAAGACTTCAGACTTAGAACTTAAGACTTGCGCCAACGCATCCTCAGCTGTTTTAGCAATTACAAATTGACCGTTTGGTAAATACCAGGCCGGGATCTGCTGCCCCCACCACAGTTGTCGGCTGATGCACCAATCCTTCACGTTCTCCATCCAATGGCGGTAGGTGTTAGTGAATTTTTCGGGGATGAGTTTAATATCGCCTTTCAGCACATAGTCAAGCGCTGGCTTGGCCATCTCGTCCATTTTGCAAAACCATTGCATAGATAGTTTGGGCTCAATCACGGCATCGGTACGTTCCGAAAAACCAATTTGCGATTTATAATCCTCTACCTTTTCCAACGCGCCGGCGGTTTCCAGCAGCAGGGCTATTTTTTTACGTGCGGCAAAACGGTCTTCGCCTACCAGTATTTGCGCGTTTTCGTTTAGTGTACCATCGTCGTTTAAAATATCAATAACGGGCAGGTTGTGTTTCTGGCCAAGCTCATAGTCATTCAGATCGTGCGCAGGGGTAACCTTTAAACAGCCGGTACCAAAATCCATGGTCACGTACTCGTCCAGTATTACCGGTATCTCGCGGCCTATCAACGGGATCAACACCTTTTTACCATGCAAATGCGTATACCGCTCATCGTTAGGGTTGATACAGATAGCCGCGTCGGCCATAATGGTTTCGGGCCGGGTAGTAGCGATAACAAGGTAGTCGTTAGTCTGAAGTTCTAAGTCTGAAGTCGCTTCTGACTTTTGACTTTGGACTCCCGACTCAGGACTTAAAAAGTAGCGGATGTAGTACAGCTTTTGGTTTACCTCTTTACGGATAACTTCCTCGTCGCTTACGGCAGTTTTTCCCTGCGGGTCCCAGTTTACCATGCGTACGCCGCGGTATATCAGGCCTTTTTTGTGCAGATGGATAAAGGTATCTATAACGGCATCGCTCAGGTCATCGTCCATCGTAAATTTGGTACGGTCCCAATCGCAGCTTGCGCCTAATTTTTTCAACTGTTCTAATATAATGCCGCCGTATTTCTCTTTCCATTCCCAGGCATAAGCCAAAAACTCGGGGCGGGTCAGGTCTTTTTTATTGATACCGCGTTCTTTAAGCATGGCTACTACCTTGGCTTCGGTAGCAATACTGGCGTGGTCGGTTCCCGGTACCCAGCAGGCGTTTTTGCCTTTCATACGGGCACGGCGTATCAGTACATCCTGGATGGTATTATTCAGCATGTGGCCCATGTGCAGCACACCGGTAACATTTGGCGGGGGTATTACAATGGTATAAGGCTCGCGCTCGTCGGGCACCGACTTAAAAAATCCATTATTTAACCAATAACTATACCACTTGTCTTCGGCTTCTTTAGGCTGATACGTTTTAGAAATACTCATAAGTTTACAAAAATAAGGTTTTAAGGCGAAAGGTAAAAGGCGAAAGGTTTGTAGTAATGGCGATTTAACCACAGAGGCCACAAAGGGAGAAACACAAAGGGCACAGAGATTTTTTGTTTGTGTTGCTTTAGGTTTCCTTATCTCTAATTAACTAATCTTTAATCACTGGCTCCTTTTTTGGGAACACCAGCGAGGCAACCACGCTGACCATCAGTATAGCCAATATAATTAAGAGCGAGCGCATGGTGGTTAGGCCTACCTCTTCGGCATATTCGCCGGCTAACATTTTTACGCCGATAAAGGCCAGCAGGATGGCCAGGCCGGTTTTCAGGTAGTGGAACTTATCAATAATATTCACCAGCAAAAAGAACATGGAGCGCAAGCCCAGTATGGCGAAGATGTTGGAGAAGAATACGATATAAGGATCTTTAGTTACCGAAAATATGGCGGGGATGGAATCGACAGCGAAAACCAAATCAGTCACCTCAATAATCAGCAACACCAGGAATAACGGGGTGATCAGCTTTTTGCCATCAATTTTAATAAAGAACTTACCACCCTCAAACTTGGGATGAACGGCGAAATACTTGGATGCGAATTTAACTACCTTATGGTTTTCGGGATCAATCTCGTCCTCGTTATTGCGGTTCACAAACATCATTACCCCGGTATAAACCAAAAAGGCGCCGAAAATATACATTACCCAATGGAAGTGCGTAATTAACGATGCACCCACAAATATGAACAGGAAACGCATAACCACCGCGCCAATAATACCCCATAGTAATACCTTATGATAGTGCTTAGGGTTAACCGCGAAGGCCGTAAAAATAAGCACGATCACAAATATATTATCAACCGAAAGGGCGTACTCTATCACATAGCCGGTAATAAACTCCAACGCCAGGTTTTTACGATATAGCTGCAAACTCCCTGCAAAATCATCGGGATTGAATTTTAAACGGTGCAGATGATCGATATTGATTTGTTGCAGGGTGGCAAAGCTATCTACATGGTGCAGCCAATCGCCGTAGTTATAAATCAGCACATAAAAGCCAAGCGCCAGCAGCACCCAAACCCCGCTCATGATACCGGCTTGCTTAATAGATACCGGCGCATCCGATTTGCCAAACAAACCCAGGTCTATCGCCATCATTAAAAAAACAAAGACTAAAAACCCCAGAATAAAAATCAATTCGTTCGGCATTATTTATTCCTTTCAGTGGTAAAACGTACCAGTTGTTCGAGCCCGGTACGGGCATCGCCGGGTGGAAAGGTATTTAATATCTCAAAGGCTTCGTCCTGGTACTTCGTCATCTGCGTTTCCGCATAGGCCAGTCCGCCGGCATCGTTAACAAATTTAATGATCTCGGCAATCTTCTTCGCGTCGTCGTTATGGTTTTTCACCAGGTTAATGATATGCTTTTTCTCGGGCGAGGTGCAATTTTTCAACGCGTAGATCAGCGGAAGCGTTACCTTTTTTTCCTTAATATCAATCCCCAGGGGTTTACCTACATCATCGGTGCCAAAATCAAACATATCATCTTTGATCTGGAAAGCGATACCGATCTTCTCGCCAAACAAACGCATTTTCTCAATGGTAACATCGTCGGCCCCGGCCGATGCGGCCCCACATGCGCAGCAGGAAGCTATCAGCGAAGCCGTTTTTTGACGGATCACCTCGTAATACACCGGTTCGTCTATATCCATGCGGCGCACCTTTTCTACCTGCAGTAGTTCGCCCTCGCTCATTTGCTTAACAGCTTCGGATACTATTTTTAAAAGGTTAAAGTCGCCATTATCGATAGAGAGCAACAGGCCTTTTGAGAGCAGGTAATCGCCCACTAAAACGGCTATCTTATTTTTCCAAAGGGCGTTGATAGAGAAAAAGCCACGGCGCTGGTACGAGTTATCCACCACATCGTCATGCACCAGGGTAGCGGTATGCAGCAGTTCGACCAAAGCGGCGCCGCGATGGGTAGCCTCGGTTATCCCCCCGCACATACTGGCCGAGAAGAATACAAACATGGGCCTGATTTGCTTGCCTTTGCGCTTTACAATATAATGGGTAATACGATCCAGCAGCGGCACCGAACTTTGCATAGAGGCTTTAAACCTGTCCTCAAAAACATCAATGTCGGCAGCTATGGGTTTCTTGATCTCGTTAATGCTCAGCATTGGGCAAAGGCAGCAAGTTTGTTTTCTCGGTGATTAAGTAATTGCAACAAACATAAGTTAAAAAAACCGATCTGCATTTGAGCAAAATATTTTTTTGACGATTAAACCATTAAGGCATTTCGCTATCTGACCATATACAAGAAATTATGCAGGCCAATTTTGGTTTTTTGGCCTTTACAAATGGTAATTATTGTACGAAAAGTTTTTGGTTTAAGCGTGGCCCCAACAGGCTGCGCTTTTTTATTGGATAAAAGCAGGATTGTGTTACTTTTGCAATCCCATTACGGAGAGGTGTCTGAGTGGTCGAAAGAGCACGCCTGGAAAGTGTGTATACGCCAAAAGTGTATCGAGGGTTCGAATCCCTCCCTCTCCGCTGATTTTCATACTGAATAACACTAAAAGCCTGCAAATCAAATGATTGCAGGCTTTTGTTTTTTAGGATTATGAGCTGCTTTATACAGGAATTGAGGTAATTCTGGTGAGTAATTCGGTGAGTCAATTTAATCAATCGATTAACTCACCAGAAAGGGGTTAATCAACTGAATTACAACGAGTTAAAAAAATGAACATCTTGTTAAATATGGGTCGCAAACTTAATTTTGTTTAACATTTTAGTGAGTTTTATGAAAACATCTTTTAATGTGCTTTTTTACCTTAAAAAGCCAAGAAATTACAAATCCGGCCCAATGCCGGTGTACATGCGGATCACTGTTGACGGTCAACGCGCTGAAACCTCCATTTCCCGCGAATGCGAACCAGCTAGTGGGGGAATGTCAAAAGTTATGGTTTTTGGGCTAATGTGTATTCGCCCCAAAAATCTGTTTGAACTGTTTTGTCAGCATCCTTTCGTGCAAAATAGTCTGAAAGCCTTTGTGCAGCAGTACTGGTAGCAGGAGTACCATCGGTGTTTGTTAACTGGCCGAAAGTCGGTCCACTTTTATAGCCATTTATTATGATGTGATATGCTAACAAGGGCTCTGCGTCAGCCGAAATTTTAAGAAATTTAAGTGGTAAGCATAACTCCAAAGTGTAAACTTTTTTATCGTCAAACATGCAAGCGGCTTTAATTCCATCTTCATTATATATAGATATTAAAGAATCAACTCCACTAATACCCGTAACACGAATAGATTTTATCCTCCGGAAAATATATCCATTACTTTGTTGGATTAAGGCTTTAGTAGTTTGCGCAGTAGTGTCGAATCCCCCTCTGTAATAAGGATGCAAGAAACGTAAATTGGCGTATCAACAACAGGATAAGTGACAGACACCGCACCATTATTATTTTTTTTGTCATTTTTTCTAATTTCAAACGTTAAACCAACTCGTAAAATTTTATTAATCGCATCTTGGTCGGTTACTTGAGTTAATAAATACAAGTTGTTATTATCATTCGATATAGTATAAGAGATATTTGTAGCGTTATTATGCGCTTGCAATTGCTCTCCCCATTCTGTAACCCTACCGTCAATGTTCACTTTTTCAGTGGCAAATACACTCGCCTTTTGTACACCGGGCAGCTTTTGTGCGTTGCAAAATAAAACGCTGAAAATCAATAAATTTGTAAATGCTAAAGTTCTGAACATAAGGTAAGGTGTAAATAAATACGATTAAAATTGAAGTTAATGAAAATTGGTAAATAATTTTCATTTTACAAGTGTAAAGTAAGATACGGTTTGGTTTTTATTGTAACGAATACTACCACTAACCTCCCCGTCATTATACCTCGATAAAAAAAATGCAAATAAATTTGCGCAACTCAAAAGTTGCATATATATTTGCAACTCACGGGTTGCGCAATTAAATACTAAAAATGAAACAAGATATATTCCAGGCCATAGCCGACCCTACACGCCGGGGTATTTTAACGTTACTGGCCATCCAGGCTTTAACGCCAAATGTAATGGCCGAAAAATTTGACATGACCAGGCAGGCCGTATCAAAACATATTAAAGTGTTACACGAATGCGAATTAATTAAACCCGAGCAGAGTGGCCGAGAGATCTATTATCACTTTAACGCCAAAAAAATGCAGGAGTTTGACCATTGGTTAGCCCAATTCAGGCAAAACTGGGAAACTCAATTTAACCAGCTCGACCATTTATTAACAACAATTAAAACACAGACCACGGAGTAGCATTGATGCTAAAGAAAAATAAATAATTAACTAATCAATAAATAATGAACAACGATTTGCTATTTGATTTTAACGTTGACAAGGCAGCGAAAAC
>JAZKAL010000023.1:0-20406 GCA_040389205.1 Bacteroidota bacterium | reverse complement strand
TTCCTAATTGCTGATAGAGTTTGCATTGTCTTTTTGATTTAGGCAGGCTGATAAAGCCTGCCTGTGTTAATGGTTTCATATTATCCTTTTGTGCCTAATGTGGTTACAAACTGGTATTCTGCGGTGTCGTTCTTAAATTCCGGCCCGACGATTTTGGCAGTAGCCAGTATGGCGTAAAGCGCAGAATAGCTGTCGCATACTTCTTCGGGACTGAGGTTGCTGTCGGGGTCAGTCAGCCTGATTTCCTGACCGTTTTCCTTATGGATAAATACCCTCGGTAATAATTCGCTGTACATGGTCGTATCGTTTAAGGTTATAATAATCTAAATTGTGCCATTTGTTCTTTTTTGCGGTTAAGGTCGCTCCGCAGGTTTTTCAGTTCCTTTTCCTTGTCGGGATATTCCTCTATCGCAGGTATCAGGGCTATGGCTTCCTCGTACTTGCAATCAGCTTGTAAATCATTGATGGTTTTGAGGGCTGTATCATAGGCCTTTTTCTTCTCGGCTTTTGGGTCGGGCATTTCTTGGTCGGGCGTTTTGGCTACGGTTGCCGTTGCGGGTTTAGCTGTAGTTGCTGTTTTTGCACTGGCAACGGCCTTTGCTTTTTCCAAGCCCTTGCGGTAATCTTCCATGTTATTGAAAAACCCTGCGGTTTCCTGTACAGGCTTTTCGATGGTGTCGAAAAACTGGTTGTCGATTTCTTCGGCAGTTCCACCCATCACAAAGGGCGGTA
This sequence comes from Bacteroidota bacterium, assembly GCA_040389205.1. Taxonomy (GTDB): domain Bacteria; phylum Bacteroidota; class Bacteroidia; order Sphingobacteriales; family Sphingobacteriaceae; genus Mucilaginibacter. Next base: position 19,674 of record JAZKAL010000023.1, on the reverse strand, counting down.
CAACTTTGCTTGCCTGTGTGCCGTTCTTCGGAATGTTATACATACCGATGATTTTTACTTTGCCCTGTTCATCGGTGGTAATGCTGATATTCCAATGGCCGGGAACGTTTAAGGCGATGATATTTTGAAAAAAGTTCGTTGTCATGATGTTGGATGTTAGTTGGTTTTCCTTTTTGTTAATTGCTCCAGATGATTTGCAGACCTGCCATCGGCAGTAAAGAGATATTCATTATTTAAAATGCTCTCTTTGACGGCGGTTTCACTTGATAGAAATTCGTATTGCTTTTCAAGCGTGTTGTACAGATAGCGGTTCAGCACCTCGGCTATATTGCGTAGCCAATCTTCGAGTTTGTCGAGTTGCTCAAATACATTATCATGCTGTCTGTTTTCATTAATGACATATACCCCTAAATCCACCACAACACCGTATTGTCTGTGCCGGCCTATGATCTGCGGTTCATTTGGTAATATGCCTTTTGCCAATAGCTGCAATACCCTGCGGTCTGTGTCGGTGGCGATAAAGGGAAATTCCTGCATTGGGGCATAGTCTTTCCATGATTGATTGGCAACGGCGGTAATCAATTTGAGCATATCCACGTTAGCCGTGAAACAGCTACCATCGCCCTGCGAATAAAATCCCCTGAAGTAAATTTTTTCTTTGATGACTGCTATGCCCATATAGGAACACAGTTCTATAAAGTCCTCAAATTCATCGTCCCACCAGTCAAAATTCACATTCAAATCACGGTAGGTTGTCAGGGCTTTACCTTTGGCTTCCTTATCCAGTTCGTTGAAACTGTACAGTTTTAATGTTATCTGTTTCATGGCTTCAAAGGGTTTTATTTGCTATTGCTGATAAGTAGGCGGTGTACCTGCGGGTGAGATTTTCGCCTTTGCGAAAAATGTCTGTCTTATAGAAATATATCTCGTCAAAAAACGCTACTGCTTTGGTTTGGAGATTGATTTCATAGCGATAGGTTGCATTGGTGCGCAGTTCACCCATAGCGCAATGTTCTGCTAATAAAGTCCGTTCCGCTTCTGCATCGTTAAGGGATAAAAGCGGGAGTAACAGGTTTTCTACGATGTAGCCTTGCTCGGGTGCGCTACTGCTGTCGGCAACGCAAATAACCGCTTCGCCGTTGGACAGGGTGATATAAAGATTTGAACGTGTCATCATTTTTTGTTTTAAATTGGGGGATTGCTCCCCCTTTTGGTGATTAATTGAGTGCTAATACTTCTGCGCCGTTCTTGGCATAGCCGAGGCATAAATCAAATGCCGCCTGTGTGCGTAGCTGTCCCGTACCGCCTATGATGGATTTTACTTTGGCTTCATCGTCCTTGTATTCCTTGACATTTTGGAAGTACCCCGTGATGGCGTTGTATGCGCCGAACAAAGTGCCTTTGGTGGTTTCGGTCTGTTGGGTGGGGCTTGCCATTGCGTACATAAATGCGTTATCGCAGATGTTCTTGAATACGGTCGACAATTCCTCGCCAATTTGCAGGCTTTTGATGACTTCCCTGCTTGGCGCCATTGCTTGTTGGATAAGCTTCATCACGTCCTTATCGGTGATGCGCACTTTAGCCCATTGGTTAAAGATGCCGTCAAGTTCATCGGCCATACTGTTTGATATGCCCATGACCTTGTGTGCAACTTTCAGCCGTTCCTCCGCACTGGCGGTGTGGCGTATCTTAATCGTATTGGAGCTGTTACGCAATGCAGCACTTAGCGTATTCTGGCAGACAATTCTTATCGGGGTAAAAGCTGCGGTGATACTGCCTGAGCCATCGTGCGAAGTGGTCAGGAAAAGGTATTTTTCGATATAATCATCGTTACCTACTTTGATATAGCCGGGCAGTTTGGCGGTGATAAAAATCTTTTCGCCGTTGCCTAAAGCCCCTGCGGTTTCGTATTGCATCCCGTCCCCGCCAACGATAGCGTCAAAGAAACTGAATGCATCCCGGTTCTGAACGATGCTGTAATCTGTGCCTACTTTATCGCCTAATATTGCGCCGTTATCGGTACGGTATGTAAAAAATGAATTTTTGGATATGGTTTCTGTGCCATCCTGCAGGCGGTGGATATTCGGCATTTTAACTACATTGAAATCAAGCCCTGCGAATTGCAATGCTTCTTTACTGGTGGGGTATTCTTCGACTATCTGCCCTAACCCGTGCCATGCCTTTTCCTTTACGCTAAAAAAACTGTGCTGTCCTGTTTGCTCGTTGAAATTGATATTGTGTGCCATGATATTTAAATTTTGAATGGTTTTTAAATCGTGTCGGTTAATGGATTAGAAAGGCAAATCATCGTCAGCCCCTGCGCCTGTGGTATAGGGTGCGGTTGCGGGTTCGGCTTTAGTTTCAGCTTTGGCGACAAGCGAAAACAGCTTGATGGTATCGCAGGTGCAAACCAATCTCCCTTTTAGGCCGTCTTTTTTGCTTTGGTAGGCTTGCGCCTCCATCCATCCCGAAATTTCAACTACTGCGCCTTTGGTCAGGTATTCTGCAACGCCTGAATTGCGCCAGTAGGCGCAATCAACGAATGCGGTCTTTTCCTGTTTTTCGCCCGCTTTGTTTTTCCATTTTTGGTTAATGGCTACGGTAAAATTGATGACCGTTTTGTCCCCTTTGACCGCTTTAAGCTCTGCGTTTGCGGTTAATCTTCCTGTGAATAGCATACTTTTTTGTTTAAATGATGAATAATTTGTTGTTTGCTTTTCCTTTCGCCCGTCTGCCCTGATTGATTATTTTTAAAAGAAAAAGGGAAAAAAGAAAGCAAATCGTAAAGACCGGCAGGGGGGCAAAAGGAAACGGAATAATTGGAGGGGACCCTCTGGGGAGGAAACCGTTTATGCCGTAGTCTTTTGCAAACCACACGACAAATCCGGTCTTGATTTTAGCTGCGCTTTTTACCCGTTTCGCCTAAAAATATTCATTGATTAAATAAAAAAATGCCATTGGAGCGTAGCGATAAGAAACCTCCAGCGAATAGGAAAAAAGAATATTCAACACCGGATCAATACGCCTCGGCGGCTTTCAGAAAAAAGAAAACACCATTCACTTTTCGCATCAGGGATTGCAGCGGCATCCTTCGTAGAAGATATAGCGGAAAGCACGGCCCGAAGGGGATGCCATTGTTTTTAATAAAAATTAGAGGGAGAATGGATTGGAAAATCTCAGCGTTTGAACCCACCATAGGATGTTAATAGTATGTTAACCTTTGGCTGTTTATCTTTGGGCCATGAAGAAAAATGTATTGACCATTTTGATGGTCACTGTTGCTGTGATATTGATTTCGTGGGGAAGTGTAGGCCATAAGACGGTGGCCACGATTGCAGAGGCTCATCTTAGCCCGGTTGCAAAAAACTCGATTAAGGCCTTGCTCGGCGATCAAACCATTGGCGATATTGCATCCTGGGCAGATGAAGTAAGGAATACGCCGGAATATAAAAATACCGGACCTTGGCATTATGTAGATCTGCCTTTGGGTTATTCCTTTGAGCAGTTTTCGGGGGAAGTAAAAAAACAGGGAGCGGATAATGTTTATGGCGCAATAAGGCACTGCGAAGAACAGTTGAAAAGCAATAACACGACTAATGAGGAAAAAACAATTGCGCTGAAATTCCTGGTACATTTTATCGGTGACTGTCACCAACCCATGCACGTCAGCCGTGCAGAAGATAAAGGCGGAAATTCCATACAGGTACAATTTAACGGCAAAGGCAGTAACCTCCATAGCCTTTGGGATAGCGGGCTGATCGGCCGTGAAGGCAAAACGTTTGACCAGATGGCCAAAGATTATGATACTGCCAAGCCTGCTGATATTTCCAAATGGCAAAATTCCGACCCGATGCAATGGCTATGGGAAAGCTACCAGTTCAGCACGAAGATCTATGGCGATGTCGAAAAGAACAACAAACTGGACGATGCCTATTACCAGGCCAACATCCCGGTAGTGCAGCAGCGCATCGAGATGGCGGGTATCCGTTTAGCCGGTGAACTTAATAAAATATTTGGCGCGTACCCGGTTACGGGTAAAGTTGTAACGCATATCGGCACACCGATGGCAGCCAACGTGCCTAAAGTGATCGATATTAAAGATGCTGCTTCACATTTGAATGAATGGGTGTCGCTAACGGCAAAAGCCTACAGCGCGAGAACAATGGGTGAAATGACCCTGGTTAATCTTGGCGCTGCCTATCCTGATCAGTTGCTGACCCTGGTATTAAGAGAGGGTGCTAAGGATAAATTCAAAGATCTGGAAGGTAAAGTTATCACTGTAACGGGAAAGGTAATCGACTACAAGGGAAAACCTGAAATTATCGTAACCGACGAACAGCAATTAAAGATAAGCCTATAAGTATTCAGGTTCCCGGCTGATCGGTATGCACATTACATCGGCAATGGAACTTTAAATAAAAAGAGCCCCTGACCATCAGCATGATGTCAGGGACTCTTTAATTTTTTCTTATCAGAAAAGAAACGAATTGCTTGCGCTAATTCATCCGGGTAATCCTTTCGTCTGCTTGTGTAGCCAAATCTGCGACGTGCCCAATTAAAAAATGTTCGAACATTGTCCATAATTGCTCTCGATCAATTGGGAGCATTTCCTCATTCAAAAGATTATCCAAGAAATCTTCTGCATCCCAAAGTTTGCGGGTTTCCTCGGGATTGAGTGGTTCCATTCGATCTATGACGTAATCAAAGACACTGTTCGCCACCTCGGTAAATTCGGCTCGATCATCATCACTTAATGGTAGTGATGTGATTTTTACGCTTGTTTCTGGTTCATAGATTATCGGCGCTTCGTCGCTTTCATTGCCAGCCATTTCCTCTAAACTTTTTTCTAAAAGATAAGTGGGATAAAATATGACAGATTCATCGTAATGACTAAGGCAATGTTTGTAGTAATCCAATTCATCTTCAGGGTCGAAAACCATATCATGTTCGCGCTCGACACCCGCTACTTGAATATCCCATTCCACTAAAGGAATTTTATTTTGATTGATAAATCGAAGCCTGGATAATTCCAACTCAGGCTTAGTGGCATTTATTAAATCCGACCATTTGTTAAATCGAAGCATTTTTGCTACGAGGTGTTGCGCATTCATCAGGCTGAAACCTTGAAGGTCGATTTCGTAGTCATCGAAAATGGCATCAATGTCGAAGAATTTGGGGTCATATTCCGAATATGATTCGCCGTCCTCATTTAAAACAGTTTTTTTGGTTTTGTAATCTCGGTAGAGATTTTTTGCTTGAAGCTTGAAAAAATCGTTGTGGTTCATAATATATCCTTATGTTAACCAAGCCGATTATCTAAAAATTTGCGTCCGTAATCTGTGGTTCGATAATAAGCCTGGTATAAGTTTATATTATCTAAATGTTGGACGATGAGATCTTTGCACGAACGAGCAGGCTTACCAACAAGCACATCCAAAAGTAATTTGATTTTTTCTGGAAATCAATAGCAAATTTATTTTTTCATTAACGCTAAGACGGTGATATCGTGACGGAGTATAGATTTAACAAATACGGTTAAAAATTACAAAGTATCTTTGATTAAGATTACATTATTATCTATAATGATTTATATGTTATTCAGGCAAGAATTAAATATTTCATAGGTATTGATCTCAACGGTCGGATAAATGAAGTCTTTTGTAATGCCGTCCCCTTCGAGCCTTTCTCTAATATAATCTGACAACTTTTTGTTAATATTGAAACACTGACAAAATCGATAATCGCCTTTGTCTTCTTCGGGTTTATCGCTACTATATTGTTGTTCATTGCCCACCATTTCCAAAGGCTTATATGTTTCAGCGTTCCAAGTAAAAACCCCAGCTTGATTCAAGATGTTTTGACTGTTATTTAAGGAAAAAATGATACCTGACTCTCGATCACGATCACTAAAATAGGTAATAGGAAATGTCACCATCCGTTCGATGGCTGTCATATATGTTATCATGCCAGAACCAGCAAAACGCGATTTATCAAAGACGCTACCCCCTTTAAATTTTTCAGTCATTTCTGCTTTCTTTTTTTCATCATTACCTGCGATAGCGTTAATCATTGCTTCGAGTTGCATAGCGCTAATTTTTTCTAAACTACTAAGCATCAGCTCTCTCATGCTTGCACCTTCAAAATGCTTTTCTTCTATATAGTAAACACTAAAATAGTCCTCTATCTCCGTTTGGTTTTGTTTCGGCTGCAATCCATCTAACCCGAAATATAAACCATTTTTAAAATCAAAAGTCCAATCGAGCAATGGTGTTGGGCAGCCATGATGTTGAAGAAAACCCATGACGGCAATATCATTTTCGGAATCATCATGAACTTCTTTAAGCAATTCGCGAATGTTCTTCGAGTAATTTTCCAGGCCAGCTTTAACCATGATTTTAAGAAAATCAGCAAATTGATATTTCTCTCTCAATTTGTCGCTTATCCAAAAGCGTTGTAGCTTGCTGTATAAACGCCATTTTGCCTCCCGTTGGCCTCTAAACAAAATATCTTTAGTGTTTTTATACTCTTCATAAATTTTATCAAATTGCTCGGGTGTATCGATATTGTCTTGGTCAAAAAACAGTGACTTTTGTAATGTAGATATGTATTCCGATGAATGATTTTCAGAAAAAAAAGGTGGTTCAAGATGTTGCTGCAATAAGACCATCATAAAGGCATTAACACTTGGGCTTACGGTGTCTGCATCAACTTTACCTTCATCGTCAACTTTTACATTCATTAAACCCTTTAACAATTCAATAAAATAAATTTTCTTGTACCCGCCATTATCTAAATACTCTTTAGTGTACTTGACTTTTAAATCAAGGTTTTTTATTTCCCTTTTTGACATATTATAATTTCACCCTTAAAGTATCTATCATGTATTGCTTAAACGTCTTTGCATGTACTGTTACAGTTCCGTTTAGGAAACCATGAACATTCTCAGATATGTTGGTTGGAAAACCAGAATACATCTTGTCAGAAGCAGAGAAAATTTTTAACATAACCATTATATCAAATTCATTTTGTTTAAAGGAAGGATCTATTATTTCAATTTTAAGATTTTTATTCTCCTGTAATGCCGTCCGAATGCTTGAATTTATATGTTCGTCTCCAAAGGAATAACCGACAATAAAAAGCTTATCACCGAAAATGCAATCCCTGTCAAATGCGGCTTGCATTTGTCTAAATGGCGAGAAGATTGCCCTTTGGGTTTTTTGATAACCAGTAATAAAATTTGTTAAGAATACTGTTTTACCTTTTTCGCTTTGAAAGGTAGGAAACTCATCAGTATTCTGTTCCAGGTACGCGCCACAGGCTAAAAAAAACTCGGGCAGTTCCAATTGGTATTGGTTCAATGCTTTAACTCGCCAAAAAACGCTGCCATGAAGATTATAATGTGTATGTGATTCCTGATCTTCCAAAATACGGCGAGCCTGCGGCTTCAACTTTTCTGTATAACCAACTACATCGCTGGTATCGAAGCCTTCAAAAATCTCATAGTTGTAGGTTGACTTAGCAAGTATTATTTTGAAGTTTCTATCATAATTCAAAGTGTACATCCGAAGTATATCACTTCCATTTATATAGTCTATCCAGTCTTGAAAGAGTTTATTAATCTCACCATTTTTCTCAGTAAGCACATTGGATTTGCTTGCTGTATGATATGAATAATGCTCTATCTCAATAGTAATAGCAGTAAGTAAATGTGCAAGAAGTTGTTGTAAAAAAAATTGTTCAGGGGTTTCCTGACCATGATTCATTATTGCCCACTCGTCATCCTTACCCGGGATATGCAATTTATAGAACTGTTTAGCCTCCCCGCCGATAACAGAAAAATTTAATATTTCATTTGCGAAATTGATATTGAAAAACGGTTTCATTAGAGCCGGTACTTTTTTACGCAATCCATGATTGGCATAATGAACTATCATTTCCTCAATCACATTAATGATGGTTTCAAAGTTGATATCGGCTTCAGTATATCCCGGCGCTTCAAGAAGTTTTTTGTAAATAAATTCCGTAATGTGAGTCTTTCCATCATTAATGTAGAAACCGCTTTCTCGGACGAGTTTAGTAAGATCGGGAGTTTTGGGACCGCCCCAATCAATTACTGCACCAGCGCCAAATAAAATAACATTTCGGTTTCTACTCATAGTGAAAGTTAATGATTTTACTAAGAAAATTATGTACCGGAAAGATTTACCACTTCTTTCTTGCTCTCCGTGCGGCCAGGCATATAAGATTCCGCCTTATTTTCAGGAAATGAAGGTTCAGGCTGAAGGCCCATGGCCTGCGCCGCGACTTAGAAAAATATAACACATTTTATTTAAGCACCTTAAAATCGCGTTCCTGCGTAGGTGACCACACTTTAAATTCCAAATCAATTTCTCTGTTACGGATACGGGCGGTACATGCATATACAGAAGCGAATAGCTTTTGGTAAAACTGTTCAAATACGGCACCTGGATGTACGGTAAACACAATCTGATTAGCTTTCACAGTCAACATTTCCTGATACTCCGGCAACTCCTGCTGTAGATATATGACTACCCGCTTTAAATATTCCGTATGCATATGTTTAAAGAATGTCTTTGATCAGTCTATCCATTGCTCCACGATGACCGGTAATCAATCCCGCAGCTTCTTCCTGTTCATCAATTGTTAATTTATCCCCATCGTAAATCCAATTTTCCTCGCGGTCAAATAAAAGCCTGCCTAACGATTCCATTTTGGGCGCTTCGTAGCCAGACACTTCAACATGAAATAACTGAAACATGCCATAATCTTCCCGAAATAATTGAAAGGCCAATCCACCATAAATTAATGCTTCGGTTGCATCATCAAATTCGGGGATTACCCTTAGGGTTAGTTGCCCTCCCTGTTTACGATCAATTGTAATCGTTTGAGGCCCGCTTAAAAATGCCTTATCCATGTTCAGTGAATTTTAATAAAACAAATGTGAAGAAAAAATTGTAAAAAAGTAGTAGAAAATGCTAAAAATATTAGCATAACTTTATAGTCCTCAAAATTGGCAAATATGGTACCGTTTAATTTACAACTCGAACTCGCAAACAGACTGACAACAATTGCTGCTGAGCAGCTTGATCAACTCGCTGATACAGCTGGTTTTATGCGGTATCAGATCAGGACATTTAACGATAATTCGGTGATTTATGTGAATATCGAGGATGGACCGCTGCCGATGGAAGAAATTATTGGTTTCAGTGAAGATGAAGTTTTTTCACTGGATGAGGTAAAGGCTATTGCCGCAGCCATCCGGCAATATAACAGCAGTCGCAATCTGAATTTTGATCAGATGGCTTTTGACTTTTAAAAACTGTACCATGCTCCAAACAAAAGAAGAAATTATCAGCAGGCTTCGCCAGGATATGATGCGCTGGGAGGGCTTCCGTCCGCCGCAACCCGGCGGGAACAATGATTTGGGCCTTGGCGTTGTTGCTGCCGCCTTTCCAGATGGGGTATTTCCAACTGGCGCAATTCACGAGTTCATCAGCAGCAGTCCCGAGGATACTGCTGCCAGCGGTGGTTTTATTGCCGGTCTGGTTCAAAAACTATTGAGTGACGGCGGAGCCTGTTTATGGATCAGCTATACCCGCCGTATCTATCCTCCAGCGCTTAAATTGTTCGGGGTCGATCCAGACCGCGTTATATTCGTGGATGTACCGCTGCAAAAAGATGTGCTTTGGGTAACCGAAGAAGCGCTGAAATGCGAAGGCGTTGCTACGGTGGTCTGCGAAACAAAAGATCTCAGCTTTACGGAATCCCAACGTCTACAATTAGCCGTTGAGAAAAGCCACGTAACCGGTTTTGTACTGCGGAAGGATGTGAAAAAAGCCAATACGACAGCCTGTGTTACGCGCTGGAAAATTCGCCCGGTGCGCAGCCAGTTAAAATCCGGTATGCCTGGCGTCGGCTATCCGCGCTGGCAGGTGGAATTACTTAAAGTACGGAATGGCAAACCTGGAAATTGGACGGTAGAATGGAAAAAGCAAAATTTCCAGACCGTAATAGTGCCTCGGATTATCGAACCAAATCGTCAGTATGCCTAAGCGTTTCGCGTCCATATGGTTCCGGCATTTACTCACAGACCAAAAGGCGATCCGCCAAAAGGGCCTGAAAGGGAAAGCATATGTCTTTGCCGAACCGGAACATGGCCGTATGCTAATTACCGCATTAACCGAAGAGGCCCGCAAATACGGGGTAACGGAAGGCATGACCGTAGCAGATGCGCGGGTTATTGCACCTGACCTCCAGGTGTTCGATGGCAAACCGGACCGTAACCTCAAATTACTGACCGGCCTTGCAGAATGGTTCCTGCGTTATACGCCGCTTGTGCAACTGGACCCGCCAGACGGGTTATTACTGGATGTCACCGGGTGTACGCATTTAAAAGGCGGTGAAAAAGCTTATTTACAGGAAATCGTTTCGCGCCTGAAAGCTATAGGTTATGACGTTCGGCCTGCGATTGCCGATACCATCGGCGCTGCATGGGGTGTAGCCCGCTGCGCGGCATCCGGTCTGATCGTACCTGAAGGCGCGCACCGCAATGCTATTATGCCCTTACCACCCTCGGCACTACGTTTACCTATCGATGTACTGCTAAAACTGCGTAACCTGGGATTGTACCAGATCAGCAGTTTTGTTTACATGCCTAACTCGGTTTTGCGCCGTCGATTTGGGAAAAATATGGTACTGCGTTTGCATCAAGCGCTTGGCCAGGAAGTGGAATTTTTATTTCCACTCAAAGAACCAGTACCTTACAGTGAACGGATGGAATGCCTTGAAGCTATCATTACCCGACCTGCCATTGAAATCGCCCTGAATAGCCTGCTCGAAAAACTTTGTAAAAGGCTTTACGGGGAAGGAATGGGCCTGCGTTCTGCTGTGCTGACCTGGTACCGGGTAGACGGGAAAAACGGCAATATTACTATTGGCACCAACCATGCCAGTAACCGGGTGAACCATCTGTTCAAACTTTTTTTTATTAAGCTGGAATCCATTGAACCCGGATTGGGTATTGAGTTATTTGTCTTAGATGCACTCAAAACTGAACCTACCAGCGATAAACAAAGTGAACTATGGTCAGCCAAAGGCGGGACTGACTGTGAAGAAGTTGCCGAACTGCTTGACCGGGTGGCAGGCAGGATAGGCAACACGCATATTCATCGTTACCTCCCTGGTGAACATTACTGGCCGGAACGTACTGCGGAACCTAATAGCGATATAAAAAAAGCACCAGAAAGCGAGTGGCGAACGGATAAACCACGGCCCATACAAATACTGGATCAGCCCGAACGCATAGAAGCTATGGCACTGACTCCTGACTACCCGCCCAAGCTTTTTATCTGGAAAGGCGAACAGCATGTGATCGTAGGTGCCGACGGCCCTGAGCGTATTGAGCGGGAATGGTGGCTTGAACCGGGGGAACACCGGGATTACTATGTTGCGGAGGATGAGGCAGGGCGGCGTTATTGGCTCTTCCGCTCCGGCCATTATAACGCGGAAAACAATCAGCACTGGTATTTACATGGATTTTTTGCTTAACACCTCATATGAGTTACGTCGAATTACAGGTGACCAGCAATTTCAGCTTTCGGCGCGGTGGCAGCCATCCGGAAGAACTTGTCGACCACGCGGCCGACCTGGGTTATGATGCCATTGCCCTGACCGACCGCAATACTTTTGCTGGTGTCGTACGTGCTTACCAGGTAGCTAAAGACCGGAACATCCGACTGATCCCCGGTGTGCGCCTTGACCTGCTCGATGGTCCAAGTTTGCTGGCCTACCCAACGGATAAAGCAGCCTACGCCCGATTATCCGCGCTGCTTACGCTGGGCAACCTCCGTGCTGAAAAAGAAAAATGCCATATCAGCAAGAAGGATGTCTACGACCATGCTAAGGGCAGCTATTTTATCATTATTCCACCCGACAAGATCACGCAGGATTTTGAATTTGAACTCGTTTTCACCCACCACGTTAAAGATTACCAGGCCAATCTGCCCAATGTCTATATAGCTGCCACCAAATACTATACGGGCGATGATGCCAAACGCTTGTTTCTTTTAGCGGAGTTGAACATTCCGCTCGTTGCCACCAACGATGTACATTATCACCACGTGTCCAGGCGTGAGCTGCAAGATATTTTGACCTGTATCAGGGAAAAATGCACCATTTTCAATGCGGGTTATAAGCTGCATCAAAATGCCGAACGCCACCTGAAGGAAAAAGTGGAGATGGAGCGCCTGTTTCGCAATTACCCTGAAGCGATCACCAACGCCAGGGTCATTGCGGACGCCTGCCGGTTCGACCTGAAATCACTGAAATACAAATATCCCAGTGAGTTGACCACGGACGGTCGGTCACCCCAGCAGCAATTGGAATACCTGACCTGGAAGGGGGCGAACGCTCACTATATAGATCACGTTCCCGAGAAAGTGGTTAATGCCTTAAAGGAAGAACTGAAGATCATTAAAGAACTGGATGTTGCTGATTATTTCCTGACCGTTGAAGACTATGTGACCTGGGCACGGAAACAAAACATCCTTTGCCAGGGGCGTGGCTCTGCCGCCAATTCCGCGGTATGTTTTGTGCTCGGTATCACCTCGGTGCCCCCGGATAAATCCAACTTGCTTTTTGCTCGTTTCCTGTCGAAAGAACGCAACGAACCACCGGATATTGATGTGGACTTTGAGCACGAGCGGCGCGAAGAAGTCATCCAGTATATTTATAACCGCTTTGGCCGTGATCGTGCTGCTATTCTGCCAACCGTTTTTACGCTGCACTATAAGGGAGCGGTAAACGATGTAGGCCGGGCCATGGGCCTCTCAGTCGATGTAGTTAAACAGCTTTCGGATGCTTACGGTGATCTGTCGGATGAAGAAATTACTGCCGAGCAGGTTGGCGCTTTAGGGCTGAATCATAAAGATCCGCATTTGATTAAAGTGATAGAACTGACCTCGCTGCTGATCGGCTTTCCCCGTCAGCTCGGCCAACACACAGGAGGCTTTGTCATTACCGATGGTAAACTCAGCGACTTGTGCCCGATTTTTCACGCCCGTATGGAGAACCGCACCAATATCGAATGGAACAAAGATGATATCGATGCGCTCGGTTTCATGAAAGTGGATGTGCTGGCTTTGGGTATGCTGACTTGTATCCGCAAGGCTTTTGATCTGGTGCAAAGCCATTATGGTATTACACTGACCCTGGCCAATATTCCACAGGATGATCCCAAGGTTTATGAGATGATCACTGCCGCTGATACGCTCGGCGTTTTCCAGATCGAAAGCCGAGCGCAAATGTCCATGCTGCCGCGCATGAAACCTACTTGTTTTTATGACCTGGTGATTGAAGTAGCTATTGTACGCCCTGGCCCGATACAGGGTGATATGGTACATCCTTATATCCGGAGAAGGAACGGTGAAGAAGCGGTGGATTATCCTTCGGAAGAAATTCGTTCAATCCTCGAACGCACCCTCGGGGTACCGCTTTTTCAGGAACAAGCGATGGAACTGGCCATCGTGGCCGCCGGATTCACCCCCGGTGAAGCCGACCTGCTCCGCCGTACGATGGCTACCTTTAAGTTCAACGGCATGGTCAGCAAGTTTGAGCATAAGCTGATCAACGGCATGACCTCGCGGGGTTATACTGAAGATTACGCCCGCCGCATTTTTAAGCAGCTCGAAGGCTTCGGTAGTTATGGTTTCCCTGAAAGTCATGCGGCCAGTTTTGCCTTATTGGTTTATGTTTCCTGCTGGCTTAAATTTTACTATCCAGAAATATTCTGCGCGGCATTGCTCAACAGCCAGCCAATGGGCTTTTACCAACCCGCACAAATCGTCCGCAATGCCCGCGAGCACGGCGTTAAAGTGCTGCATCCCGATGTGAACCATTCTCAATGGGACAGCATACTGGAGCCCAAACAAGATCAGTATTTTACGATACGTCTGGGCTTCAGAGAGATCAACGGTATTCGCAAGGAAGAAATGGATAAGCTGGTCGCCGGCAGGATAAATCCTTACACTGAACCACATCAGATCTGCGATGCCGGGGTCACCGTAGCCGCGATGGAAAAATTAGCCAACGCCGATGCTTTTCGCTCAATGGCCCTCGACCGCCGACGCGCGCTCTGGGAAGTTGCTGCCTTGCATGATCGTCCAGTGCAGTTAATGCAGGGCCAGCCCTCAGAAAGCCTTCGTGAACCGGAAGTTAATCTGCCGACGTTAAGGCTTTCCGAACATGTGGTGCAGGATTATGCTACCATCGGCCTGTCGGTCAAAGGCCATCCGCTCAGCTTTATCCGGCATACACTGGAATTACTACACATCAAAACAGCGAAGGAAACCTTGCAAACTGAAAATAAAAAGGTGATTAAAACAGCAGGGCTAATCCTTATTCGTCAACGGCCGGGTACTGCCAAAGGCGTTTGCTTTATTACGCTCGAAGATGAAACCGGCACCACCAACCTGGTCGTTTTTCCCAAACTGTTTGACAAATACCGTAAAGAAATACTACATGCGCGTTTGCTCATGGTAGAAGGCGTTGTAGAACAAACCGAAGTGACTCATATTATCGTACGACGGGTTTTTGATATCACGAAACTATTGGGCGACCTGACCGCTATCCGCAATGAAAAACAACCCGTACTCACCTTATCACGGGCCGATGAAAAAGCATCGCCGTTCATACCGATGGAAAAACCGCTGAAAACCCAGCAGGCGGAGGATGTGATCCATAAGGGGAGGAATTTCAGGTAGGAGCCAATCGGAAACAGTCAATTTCATAGCATAACGTAAATCATCGATTTTTTATTAAGTTTAACCCTTGAATACCTTGGATCAATGTCAGTAATTAAAATTAAGCAAACCCTCCGATTTTTAGATTTTGACCGGTATTACGAAGAACTCAATTCCTTCAGAAGCGCTTCGGAAAAACTGGATTTAGAATTACCAAGCCAGATCAGCAAAAGTTTTTTTTCAATAACTTCCAGTCTCATCCAATTCACAGCAACCTGGATGCGTAGCGATTTTTGTGGAAAGCTTTTGGTCGACTTGACCAACGAACCTGAAGCTATCCAAAAGATATACGAGGAAGAGTTCTTTTTCCCAATTATCGCAATGGCATGGAATGATATTCAGATCGTTAATACGGAGGGCATAAATATGCGCCCTATATTACGCGATTACCAAAATGAATTCATTTTAAAAATGAGGCGTATATCTCCTTTAAAAGGTGAAAAACTGCTGTTGGTTAACCTGGATCATTTTGCCAATAATAACGGCATTCTGCCTTTTTTTGAAACCAAAAATCAATTGCCGACCAGCGAAATCAGCCTGTTGGATAGCTTACGGCTTCCGATTATTAATAACGTTCTGAAATACAGCAACCAGAATCGAAATGAATTTTTAACGATATTTAATGATATCGCCGCCATCATCTATGAGTTAATGAAAAATACGTTCGAATGGGCCAAGACCGATGAGAATGGATTGCCATTATCTCCAAATCTAAGAGGGCTATATGTTCGCTTTTACAAAAAAACGCGGGCGGTTCTGTTAAGTGATTACGAAAAAGATAAACCTATAAGCCAATATTTCAGGGACGAAAATACACTTCAGACTAATGAATCCGGCCAGATTTACTTTATAGAAATTTCGGTTTTTGACAGCGGTGTAGGATTTATCAGAAAATTCAAGGACGATGATGTACAGCCACTAACCGATATAGAGATCATTAAGAAATGCCTCATAAAAAATCAAACTTCTGCAACAGGGGTATTTAAAGATAAAAAAGGTATTGGTCTGGACCGTATACTTCGCACCCTGGACAAAAAGGGATTTCTGAGAATAAAGACCGACAAATATTGTCTATACCGTAACCTGATTGAATCACCCTATCAGGAATTGCAGAAGCAAGATTTTCGTCAGGTGCAGTTGAACGATTGGTACACGCAAAATCCAGAGGTCTACACCACGACACCATTTTCTGCCGGCAGTAATATCAGCATCCTCTATCCCTTGTCCATAAAGCCTTATACCAAATGAAAAACTACTACATTTTCAATTTAACGTATAAGTCGAAAGGACGGCAAGTTAGCGCGACAACCGTTTTTTGCCCAGGATTGCGGCTCGATGTATATGCTTTGCAGGAAGAATTAAAAGACTATTATCAGTCGTTTTATCAGACAGAGAAAACGATTGTGATCGGCGGTAATTACATGGAAGCCCTGGCTGAAAGTGTTTTTGATAATAAGGATATCATCTTCCGGCATGTACCGCAAATAGAAGAAGAATCATTTTACGAGAACCTGCATGTGCTTGCTTTTGACGGCAAGGGAATACTCAGTGAACTCCAGCACGAGCAATCGAAGCCTTATAACGATTTAGCCATATTTAAAAAACAATATTTGCATCAGGGGCTGCAAGAGATTTTTATTAAAAACGAGGGGTTAGTAACCGCTGCCGGTAAACATCACCACTTCGTATTTCCTTCCGGAAAGCACAGTGATAGGTTTTTACGTGTTGCAAACGTCTTAATCTACAGTTCAGAAATTTTCTTTGTGGCCCATTCTCTTTTGCCATTTTTTGATCCGGAACTGTATAAGGAGATTTATTGCGATACTTCTTCTATCAATTCAGTAGCCTTATCACTCAATGATCTGGTCAATAGATTCCGCAACGGACAGGATCAAAAAGCCTATCCGATTATCAGCTTTAAGTCTTATGAGGGTTTATACAACAACAAAAACCTTTCATTAAAAGCAAATAACTTCATTATTATTTCGGCATCGACCTCCGGTGGTATGCTTGATTATTTCCTTCGCACACATGGCGAGATTAAAAAAGATAATTTAGTAATCCTCTATTTTCTCGAAAACAGGAAACCCAGCGTAGCGACACTTGAACAAGTGGTTTGTAATTTAACAAAGACCGATGGCAACCCCAATGGTATCGATACATTCCATACACCTGATGCGGAGCTATGTACTTTATGCAAGGAAAATTCATTCGCCGTCGAAGTGGCCGGGGATGTTTTCCTGCTCGAAAAACCTAAGGTGAATAGCATACGCATTCGGGCTGAGGACATGGATCTTTCCACCATCGGTCCATTTGTAAATCAATTTATGTCGGTCAAAGCACAGTCTTCATTTTTGAAGGTCAATTATAAAGAGACTGGAGATGAATCATCAAAGAAGTATGAGATCTACATAGACTACGGTCATGTGATAGATTGCATAAGCGAAGAACGATTGAAGGAATATAAAACAAGGTTAGATTCCTACATCCATCAGTTTGTACCCAGTAACCTGAAATATATTCTCTATCTCAACGATACTTCATCAAAAAAACTTGGCAGCTATATCTATAACGCTGTTTTAGAAAATTATACAAACGACAGATTGCCGAAGCTGATCAGTCAGAATGAATTTAAAACCATCAGCAAAAGTGCAGCCGGAAGTATTGTTGTAGTCGGCTCATGCATTTCCAATGGAAAAAATCTGCTCTACCTGAGTAGAGCACTTCGCAATTATGATTTGCGCATCGTCTACTTCATAGGCATTAACCGGAGTCCTACGCCTGAAACCTATAGTTTCTTAAAAACTAATCTGAAATATGGCAGGTACGGAAGTGAAAATAGTTCCCTCGTGGAGGTGGAAAAAATTCATTGCTCCAACCTATCGTTGGACAATTCTTGGCAGACAGAGATTGAATTTTTAAAAAGCAACATCGCTGACGTTGATGATGAGGATATTCTGAACTTTCTCCGGACACGACTGAAAACAATTGAAGCGGGATATTCAGATGATGTCCGTGGTATAAACAACGACATTTTTTTACCACGGGTTTTCCCACGGAAGCACATGGAGCCATTAAAAATACGCCGCAATTCAGCATTTTTCAGCAAACCTGATTATGCCAAAAATGTAAGTCAATCGGACGTTTATTTTACCATTGCCTATGTAATCAATCGCCTCCGGTATATTAACGGTGGGCACACCTTGAAGCATTCCATGTTCGTCCGGAATGTAATTGCCCCGGAAAACTTAAACCGATTCAACGACGGCATAATACAGGCATCAATACTCAGGAGTGCAAAAAAAGACGAACTTAATTATGCTCTCAGTGATGAACTTTCTTTACAGTTAAAGGAAATACTGATTACCATTTTCAAGTACTATGAACAGGAACAAGGGGAAGCTATTCTGGAGTTTCTATATGCACTGGCGATCAAAAAGCTTTTTTTAAAGAAAAAAGATTTATTGGTGTTACTTCAGGAACTTGAGGGCATACCCAATAAAATAATTCAGTTCTATACGCAAATTATCAAATCCAATTTAAAATCATAAGAGTTAGACTAAAAGCACATCTGGTTTCTATAAACTAAACCTCACCATATGCCAATACGACCAAATGACAAGCGGGTAAAACTTGGTTATCAATTTGAAAGCCTCTGTCAGCAGATATTTATCGCACATAACTTTACCATACAAGTAAATCAGCTAATAGAAAAGCAAAATTTCAAGAGAGAGGCGGATATTACTTTTCAACGTGGCGACCTGAATGGTGTCGCCGAAATAAAATAATAGCTGCTAAGGGAGCTATGAGGGAGCAGGGTAAACTGATCATTAATTAACCGATAAAGATTTGTGCGAAATGCTGGCCCCTGTTCGAGGGTAGAGCTGAACGCCATAAAATCAGTGATCCAACTGAAATACTGAGGCAAAAAATCGACGACATGTTGACAAAGATTATCCGGTAGCAGATCAATTATTCCCATTCAAAGATAATTATCTGTTCAGGCAACAACTGCATCAATCCGAATTTTGGAAGGTTTACGCGGCCGGATACATCAATTCTTCCGATGTATCCAAGTAGGCCATATCGATCGGGGGCAAAGTATCATAATCTGTCGGGTTAGCCACACGCTCTGACAAATATTCCTTTGTAATTGTACAGAAATCCATCGCACTTGATGGTACCTGTACACGGGCCAGGCTTTGTGCCCGTTCTTTGGAAATATCTGTCATCAGCCACTCATAGGCCTGGTCTTCATTCAGCACCGTGGGCATTCGCATTTTCGAGTTATGAATTTGCGACATTAGTGCATTGGCCGGGGTCGTGCCCAAAGCAAACGTGTAGATCAGCTCACCCGTTTCCTCGTCCAGTATTTGATTGTACAGTCCAGGGAACCAAAAGTATTCGGTATCCTTCATCGTTACGATATACGGGTACTTATCGGTAGCCTTCAACGGTTCACCTTTTTTACCGATCTTTTGAACATGGCGGTTCTCTACAATACCGGTTGATAATACCAAACAGCGGCGCCCTTTGTTAACCGCATCGGCCCACATAGAACGTTGCCCCTTTTCATTCAGGAACATATTCTCTGATTTGAAATTCATCGTCGTGTAGGAACGCACAAAAGCCTGGGCTGCTTCATGTGTTTTGATCGCTCCCGGTAAATATCCCCAATGGCCGAGCGTTAAATCAAAATCTGTTTTATCGGAATTCGCCACTGCAATCGCCGATGGCTGAAACATAAAACCATTATGCACGCCAACGTTCAGGAAATTATAATTCCTTACAGCTTTTTCAAGATTTTTTAGTCGAATAAACTCGGTGCGGGTAACTTTTTGTCCGTTGTAGTAAC
>JAZKAL010000022.1:0-18770 GCA_040389205.1 Bacteroidota bacterium | reverse complement strand
ATGAACTATGAACTATGAACTATGAACTATGAACTATGAACTATGAACTATGAACCATCAACCATCTGTCTTATTCGGTAATACTGCTTTCTTTCTGTTCCTGTTTCCCCAACGCTCGCCCATATGGTGAGTAGGGATGTTGTCGCCAAGTAGCTTACCCCATGGTTTAAGGTCATCTATGCGGTCGAAAACTATTTTTAATACCGCAACAAACGGGATGGACAAGAACATGCCCGATACTCCCCAAAGCGCGTTACCAAGCAGCACTACAATGATTGACATCAGCGCGTTTATTTGAACTTTTGATGATACAATGCGCGGCACCAGTATGTTGTTGTCAATAAACTGAATAACGATATAAGCGATGATAACACCCAATTGGGTAGAGTAGCCATCTTTAGTAACCGTGGCCATTAAAACAGGCAGCGCTATAGCGATGATGCCGCCCAGATAGGGGATAAGGTTAAGAATGGCGCCAATACAGCCTATTAATATGCCATACTTTACGCCTAATAAGATGAGCGCGGTAGAGTTCATGGCGGCCACGATGATCATCTCTATAAGCAAACCTACTATGTAACTTTGTATAGCGCCTTTGGTTTCGGCCAGTACATCGCTTACTTTTTTAGAGTTCTCTTCAGAAAAGACCTCGTACAAAAAGTTTAAGATAAGTGTTTTATATAGTAGCATTAAAAAGATGTACACCGGTAGCAAAAATATGATGGCTAAAGTACCCAGCAACCCATTAACGGTTTTACCAACCATAGCCTGGCTGTTATTAAGCGCATCTTTCAGCATCTTCTCCTGCTTGGTTATCTCAACACCAAAGGTTTGGTGGATCCAATTTTTAAGGTCGACTGTAATAGACTCAAACTTTTTTTGCAGCATGGGGAGTGAATCGCCAAACTGCACTATCTGGGTGCTTAAAAAGTAAAATACCGTTGCTACAGCTATTATCATTACCAGCATGGCAATGCCAATAGCCAGCACTTTGGGCACCTTGCGCCTTTCTAAACGGTTAACCAATGGGTTTAACAGTATTGCTAAAAATGCCGCAAAGGCAAGCGGTACCAATATATCTGCCAGTTGTATCATTACATACACCAGCAGTATAAGCCCAAAAAGCACCGCCGTGCTTTGGATATAAAAAGGCTGATCTTTAATTTTTATGGCCATGTAATTGTGTTTTCATATACAAACAAAAGGAGTTTAGGGTTTAATTGTTTGGGTTACAATAAAAAAGCGCTGTTGCTAATTAAAGCAACAGCGCTTTTTTATAAATGCATTTGTTAATTATTGTTCAATTGTAATGAAAGATCGCTTTTTACGGAAAAGAATTTTCTTGAATAATAAGGAACAACAAAATTGTCGCCAAACCAAAGGATGGATGTTCCCATGGCGTGTGCTTTATTGTCAAGGTTTTTTTTAGATAAGCGTTCCATTTTGTCCCATTTACCACTGTTTATATCAAGTACGCCATATACACCTAAAATTGTTCCGAATCCTTTCCTCATATTAGCTACAATATAAAGTTTGTTTCTGTTAATGTTGTAACCGGTTTGTAACCAAGTGCTCGGATAAAAGTAATTAACTGGTAAAAACTGCTGATATTTTAATTGTAATTCCGTGTCGAACCCGTTAACTAATAAGGCATCTTCGTACATGTCATAGTTTCCTGCATTTGGGTTCCCGGTTGACATTTTATAATTAGAAGCTACAGTGATTATCACCCTACCAGATGTTTCAGTCATATACTTGACAGATATAGCGTTAACAAAGCCGTATCTAACGTAATCCAAGTCTTTATTTAAAGGAACGAAATTCTTTTTGAGCGCTTTTAAGCTTTTATTGTCAAGTAGCTGCACTACATAAGCCTTTTTGCCCGATGAGAAGTCCAGTTTCCCAACCCCTAGTTCAGGATCTTTATTTAGATTTTTATAAACCATACTATAGTAAAGCACGTTTGGATTTTCGGCAGGTTGCATAAACAACTCCTCACTTACAACCGCGCCCCGCTCTGTTTTGAAATTTACGGGAACAGTCATTTGGTTTGACGGTGCTGTTTTACCGGCATCATACTTATATATCTCTATACTAGGGCCATTCATCCAGCTTATAAACATATCGGCATGTTTGTTCCATGCAATAGAAAGGAATGTGCCTGCAGATATTACAGGGTTAAATGTTTTAACAGAGTCCAGTTTGTCATCAAATTCTATCACCTTTAAACTACGTGTGTCATTCAATTCTTTTCTGTAAAAGCTACCTGTGCTAAAAATACTCATGGTAGGGCCGGCTAAATGTAACTTCCTTTTATAGGCGGTTTGCCTCACTGCCAGTTTAAAAAAGGAACCTTCGCCAGTGTACATTTGCGGATACTCAATATATTCGTCAGATGATTTATAAACCGTTTTGTTTGCCAATACTTTACCGTTTGATGGATCTACCGCGTAAGCTATGAAAGTGTTATTGGTACCTTTAAAGTCGCCGTGATCAGATGATGCGAGAGCTATTATTTTACCCTTAAGCTTGTCGGTTTTTATACCGTAACCAGCAAGTGATGTTCGCCATACAACCTGCATTTTATCATTAATGGCTATCAGGTCAAAATTTTCATCATCGGTACTTACCTGCATAATGTTGAGGTGGTCATTAAAGGCGAAAGAGTTTGAAGTTTTTACACTTTTAATAAAGTCTTCAATAACCGGCGGTTCGTTTTGTGCTAATGCGAAAAAGGGGAAAAATAAAATTGTTAGATAAGTAAGTATAGTTTTATTCATATAGGGGGGTGAAAAGGTTTACCTCAAAGGTATCGTTTTTTTGCTACCATGATATTAGATACAAAAAAAGCGCCAGTTAAAAACCAGCGCTTATATTTTGCGGACTTTCGGTCTTGTCCGACTTTCCAACTAATAATTATCCTAACAAATTTCTCCAGCTTACCTTTTCTCCAATTATTTTATCAAGTTGGTCGGCAGGTACACGTTCCTGTGCCATGCTATCGCGATGGCGGATGGTTACGGTGTTGTCTTCTAACGTTTGGTGGTCTACCGTGATACAGAAAGGTGTGCCAATGGCATCCTGGCGGCGGTAACGTTTGCCAATAGCATCCTTCTCTTCGTACTGGATATTGAAATCAAGTTTCAGCTTATCCATTATCTCGCGGGCTTTCTCTGGCAGTCCATCTTTCTTGGTAAGCGGGAATATTGCTGCTTTAACCGGTGCAAGGCAAGGGTGCAGGCGCAGCACGGTACGGCTATCCTGTTTCTCTTCGGTGCTCAGGTCTTCTTCCTCGTAGGCGTTTATCATGGTTAACAGGAACATCCTGTCCAGCCCTATCGAAGTTTCAATTACGTAAGGGATGTAGTTACCGTAAGGTTTGCCGTCTTCGCCCAGTTCAGGGTCAAAGTACTGCATTTTTTTGCGCGAGAATTTCTCGTGCTGGCTTAAATCAAAATCGGTGCGGCTATGGATGCCTTCAACCTCTTTAAAGCCAAACGGGAAATCGAACTCAATATCGTAAGCGGCATCAGCATAATGCGCCAGTTTGGTGTGTTCGTGGTAACGGTATTTGGCAGCATCGGTACCCAGGGCAAGGTGCCATTTTAGGCGGGTTTCTTTCCACTTGTTAAACCATTCCTTTTGCGTGCCGGGGCGAACGAAGAATTGCATTTCCATTTGTTCAAACTCGCGCATGCGGATGATGAACTGGCGGGCAATAACCTCGTTACGGAAAGCTTTACCAATTTGCGCTATGCCAAACGGGATCTTCATCCTGCCCGATTTTTGTACGTTCAGGTAATTTACAAATATACCCTGTGCAGTTTCGGGGCGCAGATATATGGTTTCAGATTCATCGGCAATGGCACCAACCTGTGTGCTAAACATCAGGTTAAACTGGCGTACTTCTGTCCAGTTGGCGGTGCCGCTTACAGGGCATTTAATATTTTGTTCTATGATCAGTTCGCGCAGGCGGGGCAGGTCTTCGGCCTTTAAGGCGTTGTCCATTTCAATCTGTAGTTCCTCAGCTTCGCTGGTTTTGCCTTCTTCGTCAAGTTTAGCAATGCGGTCTTCCAGTAACTGGTCGGCGCGATAGCGTTTGTTGCTGTCTTTATTATCAATCATCGGGTCGCTAAAGCCATCAACGTGGCCGCTTGCTTTCCAGATGGTGGGGTGCATAAATATGGCCGAATCGATACCAACGATGTTATCATGCATCTGCACCATGGCTTTCCACCAGTAGGTTTTGATGTTGTTTTTTAACTCCGAGCCATTTTGGCCGTAATCGTAAACAGCGCTTAAGCCATCATAGATCTCGCTACTCTGGAAAACAAAACCATATTCCTTACTGTGCGATATTACATTTTTAAAAAGATCGTCGTTCGAATTGCTCATAATACGGCAAAGATAGTTTTTAGACACGAAAGGATAAAGACGGAGTGATAATATAGAACATTGAATATTAAATGATAAATAATGAAGGGGTGATACTTCGATATTGGTAATTCAATATTCGATGTTCATTATTACCTTTTATCAATCTAATATCTCAAATCTCACATCTAAAATATATTTTTACCCCATGAGTATCCGGGTAGATGCGTTAACAAAAGTTTACGGGCAGCAAAAGGCTGTAGATGGTATCAGCTTTGATGCCGGTGTGGGTGTACTGGGTTTTTTAGGGCCAAACGGTGCCGGTAAAAGCACCACCATGAAAATGCTTACCTGCTTTATACCGCCAACATCAGGTACGGCATCGGTTTGTGGGTTTGATATCGGTAAAGATCCGTTAAGCGTTAAACAGAATATAGGCTACCTGCCCGAAAGTAACCCGCTTTATACGGATATGTATGTAAAGGAATCGATGGCCTTTGTGGCGGGTATACACGGAATGAAAGATGCTGCTAAACGCATTGCAGAAGTTATTGAACAAACCGGCCTTGGCCCCGAGCAGCATAAAAAGATTGGCCAGCTATCAAAAGGCTACCGCCAAAGGGTAGGGCTGGCACAAGCCATCCTGCACAACCCGCAGGTACTGATACTGGACGAGCCAACCTCCGGCCTCGACCCTAACCAACTGGTGGGCATCCGCCAGTTAATTACCGATCTGGGTAAAACCAAAACCATCATACTGTCTACCCATATCATGCAGGAAGTTGAAGCCGTTTGCAGCCAGGTTATTATTATTAATAAGGGGATAATTGTTGCAAACGATACTTTAATAAACCTGCGCAATAATAATAAAGGCGACTCGCTCGAGCGTATTTTTATTGAGCTTACCAATTAATTAGGTTGTTTTTCAATATTTTATAATATTTATCAAAGTGTGCTGTAACGTTTGGTAATTCTTTAACGTCTATGGGATCAGATATTTTATAAACGGAGGAAGTGATATATATCATTTATTAAATGTTAATATGTGGATATTTTTACATTATAACCTGCTTATAATTTGTCAACTTTAATAATATAAACAACTTAAATTTTAAAAACATGAAAAAATTCTTACTTGCGTTAGTCCTGTTATCAGGAGCAGCATTCAGTTCATTTGCACAAACAACATCAGAATCAGGAAAATTCAGCATCGGCTTTGAAGCAGGTATACCTGTAGGCGACGCTTCGAATACTTCTAACCTTACCATTGGCGGCTCGTTAAAATATGATCTCCCTATAGCAGAGAAAACATTTCTTACAGGTTCGGCTGGTTACACTAAATTTCTATATAAATCAGAATTTAAAGTTAGTGGAAATAGCTTTTATGCCATCCCTGTAAAAGTTGGCGTAAAATATTTTTTTGCAGATGCTTTTTATGGTGAAGCACAGTTAGGCGCGGCATTTTTAGAAGAAAAATACATGGGCTACAAGGGCAACACTACAGCATTTGCTTACTCACCGGGTATTGGTTATGCATTTGGCGGTGGTGTAGACCTGGGTGTGCGTTACGAAGGCTGGTCTAAAAATGGCACTATCAGCCAGGTGGCTGCGCGTTTAGCTTACAGCTTCTAATCAAAAAAACAAATTTCTTCAAAACCCGGAAACCACAAGGTTCCGGGTTTTTTTGTGCCTGTACTTTTCGTGTGCTGTACTTTACATTGGTTTATTATTATCGTATTTTCGGCGGTCAGCAGTACTATAACAATTAACAATGCTTTCTATCCTCAAAAAAGAAATAACATCCTACTTAAGTTCGTTGGTGGCTTATATCACCATTGGTGTTTTCCTGCTTGTTTTAGGTTTGTTTTTGTGGGTATTTCCCGAAACCAGCATCCTGGCATATGGTTACGCAGGCTTAGAAAGCCTGTTTAGCACCGCGCCCTATCTGTTTATGTTTTTAGTGCCCGCTATTACCATGCGCTCGCTTGCCGAGGAGCGGAGGGAAGGTACCTTTGAGCTATTGCTGACACGACCCTTAACCAACTTACAGATCGTATTAGGCAAATACCTTGCAGGCGTAGCAATAGTGCTGTTTGCCTTAGTGCCCACACTGGTTTATTACTTTAGTGTTTATACCCTGGGTACGCCGCAGGGTAATATTGACACCGGGGCAGTTATCGGCTCTTATATTGGTTTGTTTTTGCTCGGCGCTTCATTCGCTGCTATTGGTTTGTTTGCCTCATCGGTTAGTAAAAACCAGGTGATAGCTTTTACCATTGCTGTATTCCTTTGTTTCTTTTTCTACAGCGGGTTCGACTCACTTAGCGCTATATTATCCCTGCAAAATCTTGGGTTGCAGTCGCTGGGTATAAACGAGCATTACCAATCAATAAGTCGTGGTGTTTTGGATACCCGCGACCTGATGTACTTCATAGTATTGATAATGTTTTTCTTGTGGCTTACGTTGTTTGTGTTGCACAGGCAGGCTGGCAAAAAGTTTATCAACACTGTATTTTTAAGCTTGTTGGGTATCATGTTCTCATTAACTGCGGTAACCATCGCGTCGGATAAGTTATTCACCCGGTTCGATTTTACAAAAGAAAAGCGTTTTACCATATCTAAGGTGAGCCGCAACGTTATGCACAGCTTAAAGCAGCCTGTTAACGTTACCGTTTACCTGGAGGGGAAAGACTTTCCGGGGGGGATGAAGAGGCTGCAAACATCGGTTAAAGACATGCTGGCCGACTTGCAGGCCTACAGCCGTGGCCAATTGAAATACGAATTTGTAGAGCCGATAAAGGGCCTCTCTAACGAGCAGCAAAACCAGGCCTACGAAGACCTTGCTGCAAAGGGTGTGGAAGCGCAAAACCTAAGTGTTAAAACAGATGACGGCGTATCGCAAAAGGTAATATTCCCGTACGCGCTGGTTACTTACGGCGATAAAAACATCCCTGTAAAATTGCTGCAATCGCAAAGCAACATGAACCTCTCGCCAGATGAGGTTTTGAATAATTCCATTCAGAACCTGGAATACGCTTTTACATCATCCATAAAAAAGGCGGTTTACGGCGGTAAACAACACATTGGCTTTACCGAAGGCCATAATGAACTTACCGACCTGCAGCTAAACGATGCCATGCGTTCGCTTAGCGATGGGTATATGGTTGGGCGCATTAACCTTGCCGGAATCCCGATAGATAGCCTGGCCAAAGTAAGCATGCTGGTGATTGCCAAGCCCGACAAAGCTTTTACCGAACTGGAGAAATTTAAAGTTGACCAATACATTATGCATGGCGGTCGTGTGCTTTGGGCAATTGACCAGGTAAGCGCCGAACTGGATAGCCTGCGCGGCCACGGCGGCGAGCAACTGGCATTTAACAAACAACTAAACCTCGACGACCAATTATTCCGCTACGGCGTGCGCATCAATTACGATTTGATAGCCGATATGAACTGCTCGCCTATACCCGTAACCACAGGTAATGCAGGTGGCCAGGCGCAAATACAAATGCTGCAATGGTTATATTACCCGGTGTTTTTGCCGCTATCTAAGCACCCTATTGTAAAAAACCTCGATGGCATTACCAGCCAGTTTGCAAGCACTATTGATCTGTTGGATACTAAGAACATCGAGAAGACCATCCTGCTTACATCATCGCCATACAATAAAAAAATAAACGCGCCAAAGATACTTTCTTTACAGGCATTGCAGGACGAACCACAGCCTAAAGATTTTCAGAGCAATCCCAAAATTACCGGGGTATTGTTAGAGGGCAGCTTCACATCCGACTTTAAGAACCGCCCCTTACCCGAGGGGTTGACCGAAAAGGTGACGATACAGCCCCAGGGCACACCAACAAAAATGATCGTACTGAGCGATGGTGATATATTACGCAACCAGGTTGGCAGCGATGGCTCGCCTTACCCATTGGGGTACGACCATTACAGCCACCAAACCTATGGCAATAAAAACCTGCTGCTAAATATTGCCGATTACATGACCGACGACTCGGGCCTGATAGCGTTACGGAATAAAGAGATCCAGATCCGTTTGTTGAACCGTGCCCGCATCCGCGAAGAAAAGCTGTTTTGGCAGCTTGTAAACAATGTTGTGCCCATTGCCATAGTGTTAATATTTGCTATTTTTCAACATTATATCCGTAAGCGAAAGTATGCTCATTAAATTTTATACTTTTGATAGATAAACGTTATTAGACATTATGAGATTTATTGTTTCCACATCAACATTACTTAAGCAATTACAGTCTGTAAGCGGTGCTTTAAGCAACAGCACCGTATTGCCCATACTGGAAAACTTTTTGTTCGAGATAAAAGAAGGGAACTTAACCATTTCTGCTACCGACCTGCAAACCAGCATGACCACTTCTTTAGTTGTAGAAGCCAAAGAGAACGGCCGTATTGCCATACCATCGCGCATATTGTTAGATACCCTAAAGTCGTTACCGGAGCAACCGGTAGCCTTTTCTGTTGACGACAGCACCTTTGCTATTGAGATAAGCGCCGGCGACGGTAAATACAAGCTTAGCGGCGAAAACGGTGAGGATTTTCCGAAGATCCCGGTTGTTGAGAATGCATCATCAGTTAACCTGCCTGCATCTGTACTGGGCGAGGCTATCAATAAAACCATATTCGCGGTTAGTAACGATGAGTTGCGCCCCGCCATGACGGGTGTATTTTGCCAGTTAAGCAGCCAGCACCTTACCTTTGTAGCTACCGATGCCCACAAGCTGGTACGTTACCGCCGTAAGGATGCCAAAGCAGATAGCACCACATCATTTATATTACCTAAAAAAGCGTTAACACTATTAAAATCGGCTTTGCCGGCAGATGATGTTAACGTTTCTGTAGAATATAACAGCACCAGCGCTTTCTTCAAATTTGGTAACATTAATTTGGTTTGTCGTTTAATTGACGAGCGTTACCCGGATTATGAAGCCGTTATCCCTAAAGAAAACCCTAATAAACTGGCTATTGATCGTTTGGCGTTCTTAGGGTCGCTTAGCCGTGTTGCTATTTACGCCAATAAAACCACCCATCAGGTAAGGTTAAAAATAAACGGAAGCGAGTTGAACATATCATCAGAAGATATCGACTTTGCTAACGAAGCGCACGAGCGTTTAAGCTGCCAGTACGAAGGCGACGATATGGAAATTGGTTTTAACGCCCGTTTCCTGATAGAAATGTTAAAGAATTTAAATTGCGAAGAGGTATCGTTAGAAATGTCGACACCAAACCGTGCGGGTATTTTATTACCACAAGGCGGCGACGAGAACGAAGACGTACTGATGCTGGTTATGCCGGTTATGCTTAACAGCTACGCTTAATTAGTGAGTGGTGAATAGTTAAGTAGAGAGTGGTTACCGCTTGTAAATAACTACTCACCATTAAACCATTCACCACTTAACAACAAAAAAGTCCGGCACTAAGCCGGACTTTTTTGTTCTCTTTATAACAAACCTTGCCCTAATTGAGTTATATAGCATCTGCCAATACATGATGAAATTTAAAATACCGGTTTTTATTGTTCTGATAGTGGTTTTGGCTATAACCGCCTGTAAAAAGTTTGACGACCCACCTGTTAAGCTCCCTACTACGTACCTTAACTTTATAAACCCATCTGCCGATACGCTTAACTTTTATGTAAATGGCGGCAGGTTAAACACACTTTCATCAACTTATCCGTTGGGTTCATCGGGGTATATACAGTCGCCATTGGGCGAGCAGAATTACCAGGTTAAAAGATTTGGCCAAAGCGAAGTGATATTTAGTGTGCCTATAAAGTTAGATTCGGGCGGCGTATATTCCTTTTACGCTATCGACAGAACGATAGAAAACTCATTCACTACTAAAGATACGCTATCGACGCTCTCCAATAAGGTTTCATCGATAAGATTTGTACATACCTCACCTAAATTAGGGGCTGTAGATATTGTAATAACAGATGACGCCAAAAAGGCGGTAAGGATAAACAACCGGGGTTTTAAAAGTGCATCGGTATTTGTAACCGTAAAAGAAGGTGTGGAAACTATACAGGTTTATAAAACCGGTACCACCACGCTGTTGAGCCAGGAAGACCGCATTTTACAAATTGGCCGCGCGTATACCTTATTTACCAGAACAGGGTTAACAGATGCAGGGGCTACGGGCGCATCCACCGGTTTAATTATCAATCAATAAAAATGGCTAAAAACAATAAAAGCAGCATATTACTGGGCCTTTGTTTATTTATAATGGGGGTTATGGTTATACCCATGCTTGCATCGTGCAGTAAAACGGGTGTAAGCACTAGCAGCGGGCAAAATGCCCGGTTGCAAATGGTGAATTTAAGCCCGGATGTACAGCCGTTTAACCTGTATGCCTTTTTTATTAAGCAAAGTACCGCCGCATATTACTATCCTAATGCATCGGGGTATTTTTTAGTAAACACCATAGATACGCCTTTACAGATCCGTACATCGGTAACCACAAACGGTATTAACCCAACTAATTTGCTCTCGTTACCCGGCTCTTTAAAACCTGGTGTACCCTATACATGGTTTGTTACGGGCTTAAAGGCCGATAGCTCTCTAACATCGATACTAACGGTTGATACAGGCGCTGCACCGCCAAACGGCCGTGGCAAAGTAAGGTTTGTAAATGCATCGCCAACGGCTATAAACATGAATTTAACCATTAACGATACCACCGCTTTTAAAAACATTGCTTACAAAACCGTAACTAATTATGTACAAGTAACGGCAGGCAGCTATAATTTTAACGTGGTTGCAACATCGGCACCTAAAACGGTTTTGGCCCCGGTAACTAACTATACTGTGTCAGATGGTAAGCTGTACACCGTTTATTTTTACGGCCTCTCTAATAACACCGATACCGCCAAGTATAATGCTGGGGTGCTGTTGAACTCGTTGCCGGTGGGTACTAAATATTAAAGGTTGGCTATCTGTATTATCTTTATATTTTTGCTAAAATTTTAAAGCCTTGGAATTCATACACAGCATAATCGACTTCATACTACACATTGATAAGCATTTGGTGCAAATTACCAGCGAATACCAAAGCTGGACGTACCTGATCTTATTCATCATCATATTTTCTGAGACCGGTTTGGTTGTTGCGCCAATCCTTCCCGGCGATTCGCTACTGTTTGCTGCAGGCGCGCTGATAGCAGGTGGTAAATCGGGCCTTGATATTTACCTGCTTGCCGTTATCCTCATCATAGCTGCCATAAGCGGCAATACCGTAAACTACTTACTGGGTAAGTATTTTGGGGCAAAGGTATTTAAAGAAGATAACAAGGTTTTAAAACTAAGTTATTACCTGCAAACCAAGGCCTTTTTTGATAAGCACGGCGGCAAGGCAGTAATATTTAGCCGCTTTGTGCCAATTATACGCACCGTAGCGCCATTTGTGGCAGGGGTAGGGCACATGCCATTTACCCGATATACACTTTACAACATCGTGGGTGGTGTAAGCTGGATCCTCATCTTCCTGTTCTGCGGGTTTTGGTTTGGTAAAGTGCCGTTCATCGCCAAGAACTTCTCGCTGGTGGCTATCATCATCATACTGGTTTCTATCATCCCGGCGATATATGCCATCCTGAAAAGTAAATTCGGCAAAAAAGAAGCGGCTTAAAACTAAGGCCCGGTATAAACTTTTCCTGCTTTATATAAAGCCTGCTCTTTATCTAATTTTAAGCTTTCGTCTTTCATTAACGGCTTCAAAATAAGTTTGTCCAGATCGGGTTGGCCGGCATCTACCCATGCCGAGAACCAGTAGCTGCCCACACTAAGGATACTCGCCCGCATTTGCCTTTGCACCATGCCCCTTAACAGTCTGTGGTAGGCCCTGCTGTAAGCCACCGAGTACACTTTTACTTTTCTGTTGCCCCGTTGTTCCATAGCATACTTTTGCGTGGCAGGGAAGGTTTTGTTCAAAGCCCGCTCAACCCTCAATACTGTATCTACGCTTTTAAACGAAGCCCGGCAAATCTTAAATGCCTCGGCCAATGGGTTGCTGACGTACTTTGCCTTGCCCACGTTGTAATTATAGCTGTTGCTGAACAGCTCGGGCAGGCGGCTTTCCCAAAGGGAATGGATGCCTTGCTGGTTGGTAAGCTGCCCATCGTGGTTTTGGGTGAGGTGCAGGGGCGTATGCGCGTCGGCAATGTAATGCGCCAGGTTGGCCGATGAGATAAGGATCGCCAGCGTATCCCTCGCCTTAAAGGCCTTTACCAGCCAGTAGTAATTAGATTGTATAGCCCACGGCACGGTGCCGTACTTGTTCAGCGTATCGCTGCTGTATTTGCCTGCGGCATCTATCCATCGTTGAGGCACATCGCGGAATGGCTGCTTGCCGTAATGGTCGGCATCAAAAAAATGGTGGGGTGCCTCGGTACTGTCTACGTAACGCTTTTTATCGGCGCTTACGGCGTGTTCAGTTATGAAGTTTATGTTGGCCCGATAAAATCCTGCCATGCCCTTAGGGAGCGTAAAAACCGCCAGCCTGTTAATGCGGTAATGCGCAAAGAAACCCCACGACGAGCAGAGCGTAATAATGGCTATACCGGCGATAAAGGTTAGGAGTGGGCGTTTCATTTAAGCGTAAATATAGAAAATTGATTACAGCTTGAAAGTCAGTTAAAGCCACCGCTCGTAATAATAGCGATGGGTTTAAAACCCATCGCTACATCAATCGCACCGATCTGTTTAATCCCGGTTCGAGACTCTTCCGCGGTTAGGGAGCAGTGGATAACGGCTGGTGCGTAATGCCTGTAGGCATATGAACGGATAGCCCGACCGCAGGGAACGCCATGATGTTTACCTTTGTCCGTCCGTTTTTTTTCCAGACATACACGGACGGTAAACGGACAAGCCCGATGAGCTATTAAACTATTCAACATTCGCCTATTTATCCACAAATTAAAAATAACTCAATTACGCTTGCATATTTAAAAATGTGTACCTATATTTGCAACCTCAAAATAAAGAAAAGAATAACAAAGCTATACGATGGCAAATCATAAATCATCCATAAAAAGAATCAGGTCAAACGCTGCGAAGCGTCTGCGTAACAGGTATCAGGCAAAAACCACCAGAAACGCTATCAAGAAATTAAGAGGTACTACAACTAAGGTTGATGCTACTCCTTTATTGTCGAAAGTGATTTCAATGTTAGATCGTTTGGCTAAAAAGAATGTTATTCACAAAAACAAAGCTTCTAACAACAAATCTAAGCTTACTAAATTTGTAAACGCTTTAAGCTAATAGCTTAATCCAATAATATTTAAAAGGGATAGTGCATTGTGCATTATCCCTTTTTTTTGTGTCCTAAAATTTCTGTTGGCGAATTTACTCACCCCGGGTTCGCTTCGCTGCCCGACCCTCTCTGCTGCGCAAAGAGGGTAAGGAAAAAGGGGAATCATAAAGCTCACCCCTCTTTGCGAAGCAGATAGGGGCAGGGGGTGAGTAAACTATACGATATATTTTCTACTTTAG
Source organism: Bacteroidota bacterium (assembly GCA_040389205.1). GTDB lineage: Bacteria > Bacteroidota > Bacteroidia > Sphingobacteriales > Sphingobacteriaceae > Mucilaginibacter. Next base: position 4,881 of record JAZKAL010000022.1, on the reverse strand, counting down.
TCACTGCAAAACCTAACCCCTGTGGAAGATTACCCCAATAAAATAAGTATTAAAAGCTGGGCCGAAGAAGACCGCCCGCGCGAGAAGCTAAGCGGGCAGGGCAGGCGTGCACTTACTGATGCCGAACTGATCGCCATATTGATAGGCAGCGGCAGCCGCGACGAAAGTGCTGTGGAACTTAGCAAGCGCATCCTGCATCATTACGAGAACGACCTTAACAAGCTTGGCAAGGCCGGCATAGCCGAGCTGTGCAAGTTTAAAGGCGTAGGCGAAGCCAAAGCAATTTCTATTATTGCAGCGCTGGAGATTGGCCGTAGGCGGGGCGATACCGAGATAAAGGTACTGGACGAGGTAAAGAGTAGCCGCGACGGTTATAACATTATGCGCCGCCATTTGATGGACCTTAACCACGAAGAGTTTTGGCTGATGTTGATAGGCCGGTCGAGCAAGGTGCTGGGTAAGGAGTTGGTTAGCAAAGGCGGGTTAAGCGGTACCGTTGCCGATCCGAAGATCATCTTCCATATGGCTTTGCAGCACCAGGCAAGCGCCATTATTTTGGTGCATAACCATCCATCGGGCAACCTAAAGCCAAGCCGTGAGGATTTGGTGCTCACCAAAAAGATAGCCGATGCTGGCCGCATGCTGGATATTAACGTGCTGGATCACCTTATAATAACCGATAGCGGGTACTTTAGCTTTGGGGATGAGGGGTTATTGTAATTTTCGATTTTAGATATACGATTTCGGATTTGTGCATCTGCCAAAAGCAAGACAAATCCCTTTTATATTTAAAATCCGTTTAATCCAAGCCCCATCAAACAACCTGCCTTATGCAACGTTGTAATAGTAATCTAAAATCGTAATTCTAAAATCTAAAATCAATATGATAGAGCAACCAGAAGAGCAGGACGACCAGTTACAACAGGACGATCAGCTAAGCCAAAACGAGAATGAAGATCAGATGAGCCAGCAGGATATACACAGCAATGGCTTTGATGATACCAACGAAGATATTGGCGAAATAGACGAAACGCCGCAGGCTCAACAGGCTTACGATGCCGCAGAGCCATCATACACCCTTAACCTGGATGATGATGACAACAGCACCGGCGACGACGAATAATTAAACAACAAAGTGTCCGTCCGTCCGCAGGTGTGAGCACTTGCGGACGGACGGACACTTTGTTTACAGGTAGCAATATCTCCCCAAAAAGGCTGCCTTTACCGATCCGTTGGCAGTAATATGCCATGTCCTTACCGGTATAATTACGTAAATATCAGACAGCAATAAACTTTTCAAGAGGTTTGTCCGCCCGTCCGTCCGAAAGGTAAGGTACTTGCGGACGGACGGACAGACAAGCCGTTTTGTTAGCAGTGCCAAAATCTTATTGAGACAATCCACTGCCAAAAGAAACATAGCAATATAAATGTTAGCGCTATTGGTTGTCAGCATTTATTCATATTGATATTTTTTACTGCTAAATAGATATAAAACCCTGTTTTATATAATACCCCTCCCTTACTAATATTTATATAGGCATATAAAATCAGACGGCTGTGTAACGTGGTCCCTGTAAGTTTGCTTTGATGTATACAAATGTACGCATAAATATTTGATTTACAAATAGTTATTTATAAATAAATTGGTTCAGGGTGATATGCTAAGGGTGTCCGTCCGTCCGCGGGTGACGACAGTGGCGGACACGAAGCGGACACTGAATGTCTGTCCGTCCGTCCGCAGGGACCGACATTAACGGACAAAAAGCGGACAGCCCTAATGTGTCCGCAACTGTCCGCAGGCAAGGGCATGTGCGGACGGACGGACACCTGTACCTAAACCTGATAGGAGCGGATACCGGCCTTAGCGCTTAAGGCCCGTGCAGTATGAGCGGATAGCAGGGCTGGCGGTTGATAGCAGCATTAGCCTTGCTTTGCAAACATTTGGTTGTTTTTATTACGTGGTTACCAATCTAAAATCGTAAATCTGAAATCTCAAATCAAAACAAATCCTATCTTTGCCGATTATCATTCTCCTACAATGAAGATATCGTACAACTGGCTTAAAGAATTTATTGATACCGATAAAACCCCTGCGGAATTATCAACCATACTTACCGGTACCGGCTTAGAGGTAGAGAGCCTCGAGATGGTGCAGGCCATCCCCGGCGGGTTAGAAGGCCTGGTGATTGGCCACGTTAAAGAAAGTGTAGACCACGCCAACTCCGACCACCTGCATGTTACCAAAGTAGATGTTGGCACGGGCGAAGACCTGCAAATAGTTTGCGGCGCGCATAACGTGGCGGCAGGCCAAAAGGTAGTGGTGGCCACCGTAGGCACAACTATTTACCCAACCGTTGGCGAGCCGTTTAGCATCAAAAAATCGAAGATAAGGGGCGAGATCTCTGAAGGGATGATCTGTGCCGAGGATGAGATTGGCCTCGGTCACGACCATGCCGGCATTATGGTGCTTGATGCCGATGTGCCTGTAGGTACATTAGCTAAACACCACTTTAAGCTGAACGACGATTACATGTACGAAATTGGCCTTACCCCAAACCGTGCCGACGCGGCATCGCACCTGGGTACGGCAAGGGATATAGCTGCGTTTTTAAAACTGGGCATAAAAAAGCCCGATGTAAGCGCTTTTAAGGTTGATAGCAATACCAGCCCTATAGAGGTGGTGGTAGAAAATGAGGCCGCTGCCCCAAGATATTCGGGATTGACCTTATCTGATGTTAAGGTGGGCGAGTCGCCAGCGTGGTTAAAAGAGAGTTTGGCTGTAATTGGCGTGCGCAGCATTAACAACGTGGTAGATGTTACCAACTACGTACTGCACGAGCTTGGGCAACCCCTGCACGCCTTTGATGCCGCTGCCATAACAGGCAATAAAGTTATTGTAAAGAACGTGGCCGAGGGCACCATATTTAAAACCCTTGATGATGTTGACCGCAAGCTAAGCGCCGATGACCTGATGATATGCAATGCCGATGAGGCCATGTGTATTGCCGGTGTATTTGGAGGTGCTAAAAGCGGCGTGAGCGAAAGTACTACCCGCATCTTTTTAGAGAGCGCTTATTTCAACGCTGTATCGGTACGTAAAACATCAAAAAGGTTTGGGTTGAAGACAGATGCCTCTTTCCGTTTTGAGCGTGGTACCGACCCGGATATGACCGTGTTTGCCCTTAAACGCGCGGCGCTGTTAATACAGGAGGTTGCAGGTGGTAAGGTAACATCAGAGATATTTGACCATTACCCGCAGCCAGTAGCGCCGTTCCCGGTAGAGATCACCTATAACACTATCGACAGGCTGATAGGCAAGGCAATCGGCAATGATACCATCAAGAGCATCATAACCGCTTTGGATATTAAGATAGTTAACGAAACCGCCGAAGGCCTGTCGCTGCTAGTACCCCCATACCGTGTGGACGTAACCCGCGATGTGGATGTGGTGGAGGAGATACTGCGCATTTACGGGTATAATAATATCGAGATCCCTACCCAGATCAGGGCATCGTTAAATAACTCCATCCGCCCCGAGAAGGATACCGTGCAAAACGTAATTGCCGATCTGCTTAGCGCGAACGGCTTTAACGAGATGCTGGCTAACTCGCTTACCAAACTGGCCTATTCAGATAACCCCGAGGCTGCTGTGAAGATAGTGAACCCCCTAAGCAGCGATCTGGACGCTATGCGCCAAACCCTGCTATACTCGGGTTTAGAAGCCATAGCCTACAACCAAAACCGCCGTGCTGCCGATTTGAAGTTTTACGAGTTTGGTAAGGTGTACAGCACTAAAGAAGATAAGTATATCGAAACACAGCGTTTTAGCGTATTCATAACGGGTGCTAATACCGCCGAGCAATGGAACCAAAAGCAAAAGCCGGTTACATTTTATAATTTAAAGGCTGTTGTTGATGGCATCCTTAAGCGCCTTAAAATAACTGATGTGGTGGTTGAAGATAGCACCTGCAGCAAACTTGCCTTTGGCTTACAGTACATGCTTAACGGCAAGCAACTGGTTAAATTTGGGCAGGTAGGCGCAAACGCGTTAAAAAAGGTAGATGTGGATAAAGAGGTATTCTACGCCGATTTTAACTTCGACCTGGTGTTGAATGCCGTGCGCAAGAATGTTATTGTTTACCAGGAGGTATCAAAGTTCCCCGCAGTACGCAGGGACTTGAGTATGCTGGTGGATGTGTCCGTTACCTTCGGACAGTTGAAGCAGATAGCCGGACGGACGGACAAAAAGTTACTGAAAGAAGTAAATGTATTCGATGTTTACCAGGGCGATAAGCTGCCTGCGGGTAAAAAATCGTACGCGTTAAGCTTCGTATTACAGGATACCGAAAAAACCCTGACCGATAAAGCAGTTGATGCCGTGATGCAGAAATTAATTTATAACTTAGGCAAAGAAGCAGGAGCGGAGATAAGGAAGTAGAGATTAGTGAGTGGTTGATTAGTGAGTAGTTAATTGGTTTTAAAACCACTCACCATTCAACCCAATCAACAAATAACCAAATGTCAGTAGCAGAACAATTAAGTAAAGTTGTAGAAAAAACCGAAAGGTTAATTGAGCTTTGTGCTGCGTTGCAGGAAGAGAATGACCTGCTTAAGCTGGAAAGTGAAGCATTAAACGTGGCCCTGAAAGCCAGTACAAATAAGACAAAAGACCTCGAAGAAAAGCTTCGTGTATTGAAGCTGGCAAAGTCGTTTTCAGAAACAAATGAAAAAAGTGTTGACATTAAGCAAAAAATTAACGACTTTGTGCAGGAAATAGATAAGTGTATTGTATTGCTGAAGAAGTAATACAGAAAGTGAAAAGCTCAAATGGGAGAAATCTCAATAAAAATAAATATTGCTGACAGAGTTTACCCCTTAAAG
>JAZKAL010000021.1:0-64313 GCA_040389205.1 Bacteroidota bacterium | reverse complement strand
ACAGGCGCTGTAGTTAGCGGACCACTTCCGTTACCAACCGAAAAGAAAATTTTCACTGTTTTACGTTCTCCACACGTTAACAAAAAAGCACGTGAGCAATTCCAATTATGTTCTTACAAACGTTTATTGGATATCTACAGCTCTAACTCTAAAACTGTAGATGCGCTAATGAAGCTTGAATTGCCAAGCGGTGTTGAAGTTGAGATCAAAGTGTAACTGTACCGGAAGATCTATAAAGAAAGCCATTCTTGAAAAAGAATGGCTTTTTTGTTGCTAATGGTTTTTTAGTAAATTTGTTTATGAGCACATTTGTAATACACCCAACAGGGGAGCAAGAAAAAATTGTGAAAGCTTTTTTAGAAGCATTAGATATTTCGTTTGTGAAGGATAATGAAAATGAAGAATTACCTGAATACGTAGTTAAAGGTATACAGCAAGGCATGGACGATTTTGACGCGGGAAAGTACATTACCCTGGATGAATTCAAGAAAAAACTTTCTATATCCAAATGATATTTGAAGTTGTATTTACAAAGAAGGCTAATGAAACTTTTGATGCTATTTGTTCACAATTACTTGAAAGATGGGATGCAAAAGTTGTAGCGGAATTTGAAAGGCGAACTTTAAAAGTGATTGAAATTATATCTAAATATCCGTTTGTATATCAATCAGTAAAAATAGACCCCAACATTAGAAAAGCATTTATACACAAGAATTGCTCACTGTTTTATAAGATCAAGGATACAAAAGTTGTGATAGTTTTTTTTGGGGATAATAGGCAAAACCCAATATTGTAGAAAGCCATTCTTGAAAAAGAGTGGCTTTCTTTTTTACAACTGCCCGTAATAGGTGTCCGACAGAAAATCCAACCAAACGCCCTCCAACTCTTCTACCAGTTGCGGCCGTATGGATATGCCCGATGCTTGCGGTGCCCAGGTTTGTTCGGCAAGGTTGCCGGTTTTTAGAATGTCGAAAGTAAGGATGCGTTCTTTATCCGGGTTGAGCAATGCATCGATACCAATGTTTATACGGTGGTGCATGCGCCCGTTGCGCGATGCCGTGTAAGGCTCGGAAACGATATGCCCCGAACCAAAAATGCCCCTTGGTTCGGCCCCTAAGCGAACCAGATAGGCGCGGTCGCCAATGGCGATGGTTCTGTGGCTGGCAACGCTCCAGTTATCTACCAGTTCGCCGGTTGCTTTTAATTTGGCAATGTCTTTATCTATATTTTCCCACTTAAACTTCATGGGGTTCCAACCGAACAGGAATGCTTTATTTAATGGTTTAACCATTGCCTAATAGCTCGTCGTTTTTATTACGCTCGGTTTGCAGTTCGCGGGCAAGTTTCTTTTCTTTTTCGTTGGCTTTGGTTTTGTAGGCCTTATACTCTTCCTCAAGCTCGTTATAAAGCTTAATGCGGTAACTGGCCTCGCGGCTGTGGCTTCCGCTACGCGCAATTACAATGGCAGCTATAGCGCCAAAACCTATCACCAATCCCCACATAATTAAGTTATAGGTGCTTTTGGTAAGCGGGATGCCAACAAGGCTTACCTCATCAACCTTAGCTATCGACTCGGCTACTATCTGGTCCTTACTTGCCGACGTTTTTTTTAGCGTATCAATAGCTTTTGCCTGTTCGGCAACGGTAGCTTGTGCCGCTTTTAATTGTTTGCGGGTGGTGCTAAGCGTATCGTTATAATTTTTAAACAAGGCGGCAACTAAGGGCTGCTGGTAATTATAAACCTTGGTAAGCAGGTACTGGTATTGGCCGCGCAGGCTCTTATCTACAGGTGCGGCTGGTTGTTGTGCAGTTACAGCGCGTGGTTGTACGCGGGTGGCAGCAGTTGGTGCAACTGCGGTGCCCGGTGTTTGCGCGGTGGCCACAGGTTTGTTATACGTACTGTATTTGGGTTTAGCGGCAATTGGTTTAGCGGCGGTTACCTTTTTTGTAGAATCCTGCGCGTAACTAACGCCTGCGCCGGTTAAAATTAGTATCGCTAATAAGGTTATCCGTAAATTCAAAAGCTTGGTCATATTTTATTATGTATCGATTATAAGAGTAGTTAGCTTGTATTATGTGTTAAACGTAACAAATTAATTTAAAGTTTATAAATATTGTTTAAACAAATGGGGTAATTCCGTATCATCTTTACAAAACGCATTAACTTATCTGGTTACAATAAGCTGTAATTGGCAAAAAGCATATATTAGGCCTTTATTTTATACTATGCGGATAGGTATTATAGGTTTAGGCGATATGGGTAAACTTTACGCCAAAGCTTTTGCAAAAGCGGGCTACACGGTTTGCGGCTGCGATATGCCCCTTAACCGGGAGCGACTGGAAAACGAACTAAACCCTTTAGGCATTACCCTGATGGATGATGGGAAAGATGTATCGCGCGTAAGCGACCTGATCATCTATTCTGTAGAGGCCGATAAATTGGAGCAGGTGGTGGGGCTGTATGGCCCATCGACCAAGTACGGCGCTATTGTTGCCGGGCAAACATCAGTAAAACATCCCGAGATCGCTATTTTTGAAAAATACCTGCCTGCAGATGCGCAGATCATCACCTTTCATGCCATGCACGGCCCGGGCTTTGAGCCGAAAGGGCAGAAGCTTATCCTCATCAATCATCGCAGCGATGCCGATGCTTATCAGCGCATGCTGGATCTGTTTAACGCCGTTGAGACAGACATTGTAGAAATACCCGACTACCACGAGCATGATAAAATTGTAGCCGATACACAAGCGGTAACCCACGTAGGGTTCGAGAGCATGGGTACTGCCTGGAAATCTGCAGGGTTTTTCCCGTGGGAGAATGCCTCTTATATTGGCGGTATAGATAATGTAAAGATCCTGACTACGTTGCGTATCTTTAGCTATAAGGCCCACGTTTATGCGGGCCTGGCTATCCTTAACCCATATGCACGCCAGCAGGTTAAACGCTACGCCGAATCAGAATCGGACCTGTTTAAGCTGATGATAAAAGAAGAAGAGCAGGAGTTTAGGAACCGCCTTTACCGCGCGCGTGATTTTGTTTTTCATGAAAGCCGCAAGCCCATTATGTTTAACGATGCCGTAATGCGCGAGTTTTCGCTGGCGCGGGATGCAGGGCACCAAAAGCCAAACTCGCACCTGAGTATATTAAGCATGGTTGATGCCTGGTACCACCTGGGCGTAAACCCCTATGATAACCTCATTTGCCAAACCCCGCCATTCCGTTTACGGTTGGGTATTGCAGAGTACTTGTTTAAGAATGAAGAGTTATTAGAAGAGTCGATTGAGACCGCCCTGTACGATAAAACCATCCGCGGCGACGATCTGGAGTTCCATTCCGCAGTGCGTGAGTGGAGCGCTATTATTGGATACGGCGATATGGAAGGCTACAAGAAACACTTTAACGAGGTGCAGGCCTTTTTTGCCGGCAGGTTAGAAGAAGGTAATAAGCAAAGCGCGGAATTGATAAGAAGGTTAATGATGAGTTAGGCGGCTAATCTAAAAAAGAAGAAGGTACATGTAAACATGTGCCTTCTTCTTTTTTAAAATAAGCTCTTTTTAAATAGTATGCTAATGACCTGCAACTAATGGGAATTGTTTTTTAAACATTTCGGCATTTTTAGGTTTAATATCACAATCAAAATTGCCTGCTGTGGTTTCAACCCTTAAAAATGTAAGTGTGCCTGCAGATAATTTTGCGAGATCTTCAGGGGATACGTCATATACTCCATAGGTGCTTCCGGATATGGCGACAGCACTTCCTGATACACTATAATCGTTAGCAGAGCACGTAAGGGTTACAGTTGAGTTATCAGCAAACTTAAAGTAGGCTTTACGGCCATTATCCATAGAAGGAAAGTTTTTTTGATTTGTTGTTTGCAGGTTGAGTACTAGAGATTTTACGCCTTTCAAAGATCTAACCCAGCAAACCACAGCTTCAGCCTGGCCGGTTAAATAGTTTCCGTGTAAATAGAGCTTTTCTTTAGATGTAGACCATGTTGTGTCACCCGTAAGTTTATCAACAGCAGGCTTAGTTAATTTTTGTGCCGATACCACGAACGGTAACAATAGGATAAGGATTAGTAGTGAATTTTTCATAATTGTGAATATATTAATAGCTGAAATTACTAAAATTAATAGTAATGCAAATTTTAAAAAATAATTTTTTTTAGTGTTTTTTTCATCGTACTGATGTACAATTGATTATGCACTTTAAAAAAATAATTAATAGTGTTTTTGAGAGCAAATTAATGTATACGCTCAACTGCTCCAAAGCCTTTTAATATTTATTTAAAAATAAGTTGATAACTATTTGAAAATTAATGTAAAGTTTCTATCTTTGCCGTCCCTTAAGGGGGAAATAATATGCCTTGAACGAAGCCCTACTGCTTCGATGGGCACAAATAAAATAAAGAAAATGTCAGGAATTATTGGTAAAAAAGTAGGAATGACCAGCATTTTCGATGAAGCAGGGAAAAACATTCCTTGTACCGTAATCGAAGCTGGCCCTTGCGTAGTAACCCAGATCAGGTCTGTTGAAACAGACGGTTATGCAGCTGTACAGTTAGCATATGGCGAGAAGAAGGAAAAAAACACCTCAGGTCCGTTAAAAGGCCATTTCCAAAAAGCCGGTACTACTCCAAAACGTAAACTTGTTGAATTTAAAACATTCGAAGATGAAAAAGCTCTTGGTGACACTGTTACTGTTGAGATTTTTGCCGCAGGCGATTACGTTGATGTAGTAGGTACTTCAAAAGGTAAAGGATTTCAGGGTGTTGTAAAGCGTCACGGTTTTGGTGGTGTGGGTATGCAAACTCACGGTCAGCACAATCGTTTACGTGCACCAGGTTCACTGGGTGCTTCATCATGGCCATCTCGCGTATTTAAAGGCATGCGTATGGCGGGTCAAACAGGTAACGTTCGCGTTAAAGTACAAAACTTAGAAGTAGTTAAAGTATTTGCAGAGCAAAACCTAATTGTAGTTAAAGGTTCTATCCCCGGAGCTAAGGGTTCATTCGTAATAGTGGATAAATAAGATGGAAATCAACGTATTAAATCTATCAGGTAAAGAAACAGGTGCCAAGGTGCAACTGCCTGAGTCCGTATTCGGAGTAGAGCCTAACGATCATGCTATTTACTTAGATGTAAAGCAGTTCTTAGCTAACCAACGCCAGGGTACGCACAAATCAAAACAACGTAATGAAATTGCAGGTAGTACCCGCAAATTACATAAACAAAAAGGTACAGGCGGCGCCCGTGCCGGTAGCATCAAATCTCCATTGTTTAATGGTGGTGGTCGTGTTTTCGGTCCTCAGCCACGTGATTACAGCTTTAAATTAAACAAAAAGCTTAAATCATTAGCCCGTGCTTCAGCTTTATCATACAAAGCAAAAGATAACAACATTTTGGTTTTGGAAGACTTTAGCTTTGATGCTATCAAAACCAAAACTTACATCCAAATGGAAGCCGACCTGAATGTTACTAACGATAAAACGTTATTAGTATTAGCAGGTGTTGAAAATAACAACGTTTATTTATCAAGCAGGAACCTGAAAAAAACTAAGGTTATTACCGTTGAGCAGTTAAACACTTATGATGTGTTAAACGCTGGTAAATTGATCTTAACAACAGGCGCTGTTAAAACTTTGGAGGGAGCATTAGCTAAGTAATATGGAAATTTTAAAGAAACCCTTACTTACTGAAAAAGTAGCTCAATTAACTGAGAAACTTAACCGCTACGCGTTTAAAGTTGACCACAGGGCTAACAAAATTCAGATTAAAGGCGCTATTGAGGCTATGTATGGTGTTAACGTTACAGCAGTTAACACAATGAAATATGTAGGCAAACTTAAAACCCGCAACACAAAAGCAGGTGCAGTGTCTGGCCGTGCGGCTACTTATAAGAAAGCCATCATCACGCTGAAGGATGGTGAAACAATAGATTTTTACAGCAATATATAATATAGAGATGGCAGTAAAGAGATTTAAACCGGTTACACCGGGTACCCGCTTCAGAATTGATGTATCTAATTCGGACATTACAACAAACGTTCCTGAAAAATCGTTGGTTGAAGCTGCGAACAAAAGATCGGGTGGTCGTAACCACAGCGGTAAAATGACTATGCGCTACCTGGGTGGTGGCCATAAACAAGCATACAGGTTAGTTGATTTTAAACGTAACAAATTTGACATCCCTGCAAAAGTTGCAACTATTGAGTACGATCCAAACAGATCTGCACGTATAGCCCTGTTACATTTTGTTGATGGCGAAAAAAGATACATGATAGCGCCGGAAGGCTTAACAGTTGGAACGATAGTAGTATCGGGCGAGACTGCAGCACCAGAGGTTGGTAACACCATGCCTTTGAAAAACATTCCGTTAGGTTCTATCATCCACAACATCGAGTTAAACCCTGGCCAGGGTGGTATTATTGCCCGCAGCGCCGGTACTTACGCTCAGCTATCAGCACGTGATGGTAAATACGCCATCATTAAATTGCCTTCTGGCGAAACACGTATGATATTGTCGACCTGTTTGGCAACTATCGGTACCGTTTCTAACGGAGAGAAAGCAAATGCAGTGTTGGGTAAAGCAGGCCGTAAACGTTGGTTAGGTCGTCGCCCTCGCGTTCGTGGTGTAGCCATGAACCCGGTAGATCACCCTATGGGTGGTGGTGAAGGCCGTTCATCAGGTGGTCACCCACGTTCACGTAAAGGTTTATTAGCTAAAGGCTACAAAACCCGTGACAAGAAAAAAGGATCAGATCGTTACATCATTGAAAGAAGGAAGAAATAATAATGGCACGTTCAATTAAAAAAGGACCTTATATTGATCATAACCTTGACAGAAAAGTCTTGGTCTTAAATGAATCAAATAAAAAATCGGTTGTAAAAACATGGTCACGTCGTTCCATGATCTCTCCTGATTTCGTTGGTCATACATTCGCGGTACACAACGGTAACAAATTTATACCTGTGTATGTAACAGAAAACATGGTTGGTCACAAGTTGGGAGAATTTGCTCCAACCCGTACATTCCGCGGTCACGCAGAAAAGAAAAAATAAGGCATGGAAGCAACAACTAAAATCAAAAAGTCTGTACTGATCAGGCAACAGAAAGAAGCGGCTAAACTCGTAGTGGGTGGCTCTTCGGTTGCTAAGTTACAGAACTGTCCAACTTCACCACGCAAAATGCGTTTGGTGGTTGATCTGATCCGTGGTGAAAACGTTGAGAAAGCGTTATACATCTTAAAATTTACTAACAAAGAAGCAGCTATACGTGTAGAGAAACTTTTGTTATCAGCCATTAAAAACTGGGAAGCAAAAAACGAAGGCAAACGTGTTGAGGATAGCGCTTTATTTGTTAAAGAAGTATCAGTAGGTGGTGGCCGTCAGTTAAAGAGGTTACGCCCTGCACCACAAGGTAGAGGTTTCCGTATCCGCAAACGTTCTAACCATGTAACTCTAATTGTGGATAGTAAAAACGATAACAACTAATTTGAAATGGGACAAAAAGCACATCCAATAGGTAACAGGTTAGGGATCATCCGCGGTTGGGATTCTAATTGGTTCGGTGGAAATCACTATGCCGACAAATTAGTTGAAGACGAAAAGATCCGCAAATACTTATCAGCACGTATCAACAAAGGTGGTGTATCTAAAGTAGTTATAGAACGTACTTTAAAACGCATCACTGTAACCATACACACTGCCCGTCCGGGTATTGTAATTGGTAAAGGCGGTGCCGAGGTTGATAAGATCAAGGAAGAGTTAAAGAAATTAACAAAAAAAGATGTTCAGATCAACATCTTCGAAATAAAACGCCCTGAGCTTGATGCCCAGTTAGTTGCCGAAGGTATTGCTAAACAACTAGAAGCACGTATCTCTTTCCGTCGTGCCATGAAAACTACAATTGCTTCTACCATGAGAATGGGTGCGGAAGGAATTAAAGTGATGACATCAGGCCGTTTAGGTGGCGCTGAGATGGCACGTACCGAACAATATAAAGAAGGAAGAATTCCTTTGCATACTTTCCGTGCTGATATTGACTATGCTTTGGCAGAAGCCTTAACTACCTACGGTAAAATAGGTGTTAAAGTATGGATCTGTAAAGGTGAAGTTTACGGCAAACGCGACCTATCTCCAAACATTGGCGGTACAAGCAGCGCAAGCGGTAAAGGCGGACGCCCTGAAGGTGGCGCACCAGGTTTTGGCGGACGTGATAATGCACGTGGCGGCGAAAGAGGTGGCGAGCGCAGAGGCGATCGTAAACCAGGTGGCAACAACGACCGTAGAGGTGGTGGTGGCCGTCCAGGTGGTCCAGGTCAAGGTGGTGGTAACCGTCCAGGCGGCCCGGGAAGAAGATAACAAGAATTAGAAAAGACATATCCGTGAGGATATAAAAGCTTAATAAAATGCTACAGCCAAAAAGAACGAAGTTCAGAAAGATGCAAAAAGGCAGGATGAAAGGTTTAGCCAGTCGTGGTACTGAGCTTTCATTCGGATCTTTCGGTATAAAATCACTCGAAGCCGCCTGGATAACCAGCCGCCAGATCGAGGCTGCACGTATTGCTGTAACACGTTTCATGAAACGTGAAGGCCAGGTGTGGATCAGGATATTTCCTGATAAGCCTGTAACCAAAAAACCGGCAGAGGTACGTATGGGTAAAGGTAAAGGTGCACCAGAATACTGGGTTGCAGTTGTACGCCCGGGCAGAATGATATTTGAAGCAGAAGGTGTGCCTTTAGACGTTGCCAAAGAGGCTTTACGCCTGGCAGCACAAAAGTTACCTGTGCAAACAAGATTTGTAACACGTAGGGATTACGTAGAAGCATAAATTTAAGGTTGAAAGTTGTGAGTGTTGAAAGGTTGTAAGTTTATTGCAGCCGCCATTAGGTAACATTAAAACATTTAAACTTTCCAACATTACAACAACAATAAAGAACATGAAGAACTCAGAAATTTTAGAGCTTACAACCGAAGAATTGTCAGCAAGACTGAGCGAGGAAAAGTCAACTCTTACTAAACTGAAATTTGCACACGCGGTTTCGGCTATTGAGAACCCAACCCGCATTACTAAAGTGCGTAAGGATATTGCTCGTTTAACTACTGAACTAACAAAACGCAAGGCGGCGTCAGCTTCTGAACAGAATTAATTTTTAAGCGTCGGAAAACAATGGAAAGAAATTTAAGAAAAACACGTACCGGCCTGGTAGTAAGCAATAAGATGGAAAAGTCTATTGTGGTTGCTGTAGAGCGGAAGGTGAAACACCCAATCTATGGTAAATTCGTAAAGAAGACTACCAAATTTATGGCTCATGACGAGACTAACACCTGTGGTGTTGGCGATACCGTATTGATTATGGAAACCCGTCCGTTGAGCAAAAACAAAAACTGGAGATTAGTTCAAATTTTAGAGAGGGCTAAATAAGATGGTACAACAGGAATCAAGATTAAATGTAGCCGATAACAGCGGTGCTAAAGAAGTTTTAGTAATACGCGTATTAGGTGGTACCGGTAAAAGATATGCTTCTATTGGCGATAAGATAGTAGTTACCGTAAAAAGCGCTTTACCATCAGGTAACGTTAAAAAAGGTACTGTATCTAAAGCAGTAGTGGTTAGAACCAAGAAAGAGATACGCAGGAAAGATGGTTCATATATCCGCTTTGACGATAACGCAGCAGTTTTGTTAAACAACCAGGATGAGCCAAGGGGCACACGTATATTTGGCCCTGTTGCCAGAGAATTACGTGAAAAACAATTTATGAAAATTGTATCATTAGCACCGGAGGTATTGTAATATGGAAAAGAAAAACACAAAACCAGCTAAATTAAAGATCCGTAAGGGCGATTTAGTTAAGGTAATAGCCGGAGATTCAAAAGGATCGCAAGGTAAAATAGTTGAAGTTATCATTGAAAAAAACAGGGCGATAGTTGAAGGTGCCAACATGGTATCAAAACACACTAAGCCTAATGCAGCCAACCCTAACGGTGGTATTGTAAAGCAGGAAGCTCCTATACACATATCTAACCTGGCACTGGTTGAACCTTCAACAGGTAAAACAACCCGCGTAGGCCGTAAATTAAACGATGCCGGCAAATTGGTTAGAGTATCAAAAAAATCAGGGGAGGAAATTAAGTAATGACTTACGTACCAAGATTAAAAACAAAATATAAGGAAGATATCCGCACCGCGCTTAAAGACAAATTTGCCTATAAGAGCGTAATGCAGGTTCCTAAGTTGCAAAAAATTGCTATCAACCAGGGTGTTGGCGGTGCTACTACCGATAAAAAACTTATCGAGAACACTATCACCGAGCTTACAACCATTACCGGCCAGCAAGCTGTTGCATCAAAATCTAAAAAAGATATCTCAAACTTTAAATTACGTAAAGGTATGCCAATAGGCGTACGTGTAACTTTACGTGATAACACCATGTATGAGTTCTTAGACCGCTTAATTGCTGTTGCCCTGCCACGTATACGTGACTTTAAAGGTATTAACGACAAAGGTTTTGACGGTAAAGGAAACTATACCTTAGGTATATCAGAGCAAATTATCTTCCCGGAGATCAACATTGACAAGATCAACAAGATCCAGGGTATGGATATTACCTTTGTAACCTCAGCAACTAACGATGTTGAAGCATTAGAGTTACTGAAACAATTTGGTTTACCATTTAAAAATCAAACACCAACTAACAATGGCTAAAGAAGGCGTAAAGGCTCGTGAAGTAAAACGTGCCAAATTAGTAGCAAAATTTGCTGAAAAAAGAGCAGCGTTAAAAGCAGCTGGCGATTACATAGGTTTAGATAAATTACCTAAAGCAGCATCACCGGTTAAATTACACAACCGTTGCAAATTAACCGGCCGCCCTCGTGGTTATATGCGCCAGTTTGGTATATCACGTGTTACATTCCGTGATATGGCATTAGCTGGTAAAATACCAGGTGTTAAAAAGGCAAGCTGGTAAGCAAAATATCGGTAGCGAATTGAAATTCAAAACATAGTACAATATGTTTTGAATTTTTTTGTAATTTCGCGGCTCGAATTTTATAATGAATTTAACCGATAGAAGGTCGCCCGGGATGTTACCGGGAAGGAAACCACTATCATAACCAACAATAATGAATACAGATCCAATCGCAGATTATCTTACAAGAGTAAGGAATGCTATTAAAGCCAACCATAGGGTTGTTGAAATTCCTGCATCAAATCTGAAAAAGGAAATCACTAAAGTGCTTTTCGAAAAAGGTTACATTGCTAATTACAAGTTTGAGGATAATGGTCCTCAAGGCACAATTAAAGTTGCTTTGAAATACCACCCAATAACTAAGATCCCTGCAATCCGCAGCATTTCACGTATTAGTAAACCAGGTTTGAGGAAATACGCCGGCATGGATAACCTGCCACGCGTTTTAAATGGTTTAGGTATCGCTATCTTATCGACTTCTAAAGGTGTAATGACCGATAAAGAAGCTCGTACACAAAATGTGGGTGGCGAAGTTTTATGCTACGTTTATTAATAGGAGGAAATTAAGCAATGTCAAGAATAGGAAAAGCACCTATTGCATTAACCAGCGGTGTAACCGTTACCGTATCAGCAGACAATGTTGTTACTGTTAAAGGCCCAAAAGGTGAATTGCAACAGGCAGTTGATAGAGATATCATCATTGAGCAAGAAGGTGGCGAATTATTAGTAAAACGCCCTTCAGACCAAAAACGTCATAAAGCGCTACACGGTTTATACCGTTCGCTTATAAACAACATGGTTGTTGGTGTAACTACCGGTTACAAAATTGAGCAGGAATTAGTAGGTGTGGGTTACCGCGCAACTAACACCGGCAATACATTAGACCTTGTGTTGGGTTATTCTCACCACTATGTGTTTCAATTACCAGAAGAAATTAAAGTTACAACCACTGCTGAGAAGGGTAAAAACCCAACCATCATCCTGGAATCAAACGATAAACAATTGATTGGACAAGTTGCGGCAAAAATACGCTCGTTACGTACTCCAGAGCCTTACAAAGGTAAAGGTATCAAGTTTGTTGGCGAAATATTGAGAAGAAAAGCAGGTAAATCAGCATCTAAAAAATAATCGTCATGAAATTATCAAGAAGAGACAGGATTAAAAAGGGCATCAGAAAACGCCTTTCAGGATCAACAGCACGCCCACGTTTATCTGTATTCAGAAGCAACAAAGGCATCTACGCACAAATCATTGACGATGTTACTGGTAAAACTATTGTATCAGCTTCATCATTATCAAAAGATTTTGTTGCAAGTGGTACAACCAAATCAGACCAATCTGTAGCTGTAGGTAAATTAGTAGCCGAAAAAGCTATTGCCGCAGGTATTAAAGATGTAGTGTTTGACAGGAATGGTTACCTGTATCATGGCCGTATCAAATCATTGGCCGAAGGTGCACGTGAAGGTGGTTTAAACTTTTAATCGAAACAGGAAATGTCAACAATCAACATAAAAAGAGTAAAAACCAGCGAGATCGAATTAAAAGATCGCCTGGTGAGTATACAACGTGTAGCCAAAGTAACCAAAGGTGGCCGTACATTCAGCTTTTCTGCTATTGTAGTAGTAGGTGATGAGAACGGTGTTGTAGGTTACGGTTTAGGTAAAGCAAAAGAGGTTACCGAAGCTATCGCTAAAGGTATTGATGATGCTAAAAAGAACTTGGTAAAAGTTCCTATTATCAACAACACTATACCTCATGAGCAAATAGGTAAATTCAGCGGTGGTTTTGTATTCTTAAAACCTGCTGCAAACGGTACCGGTGTAATAGCCGGTGGTGCGATGCGTGCGGTATTAGAGAGTGCCGGTATACACAATGTATTGGCAAAATCAAAAGGATCATCAAACCCGCACAACGTGGTTAAAGCAACCGTTTCTGCATTATCACAATTACGTGATGCAGTTACTGTAGCCCAACAACGCGGTATTAGTTTAGGTAAAGTATTTAACGGATAATCAGTCATGTCGAAAATTAAAATAACACAAATTAAAAGCGTTATCGACAGAAGCGAGCGCCAAAAAAAAACCGTTGAGGCCTTAGGTCTTAAGAAAATTAACCACAGCGTGGAAGTTGAAGCCACTGCGGCTATTATAGGTATGGTACGTAAAGTTAACCACCTGGTAGCAGTAGAAAATATTTAATATCATGAATTTAAGTAATCTTAAACCTGCAGAAGGTTCTACTAAAAATAGAAAAAGAATTGGCCGTGGTACAGGTTCTGGCCGTGGCGGTACATCAACCCGTGGCCATAAAGGTGCCGGTTCACGTTCAGGTACATCTACCAAGGTAGGTTTTGAAGGTGGCCAGATGCCATTGCAACGCCGTGTGCCTAAGGTTGGTTTTAAAAACCCTAACCGTGTTGAGTACACAGGTGTAAACCTTGATGTGTTACAACAATTGGTTGAGAAATTTTCACTGGAAACAGTAGATTTCGATATCTTGAAAGAGCACGGTTTAGCTTCTCGTAACGATTTAGTAAAAATACTTGGTCGTGGCGAATTAAAAGCTAAATTAGAGGTTAAAGCACACGCATTTACTGCTACTGCACAAAAAGCTATTGAAGCAGCCGGCGGAACTATTGTAAAGTTATAATTTCGATGAAGAAATTTTTCACCACATTATCCAATATCTGGAAAATTGAAGATCTAAGAGTGCGTATCATAAACACACTCTTATTTCTTTTGATATATCGTGTTGGTTCGTATATTGTTTTGCCGGGCGTAAAGGCGGCATCACTTAGTGCTACACAAAATAAAGAAGGGCTTGTAGGCTTGTTAAACATGTTTGCCGGAGGATCGTTTTCACGCTCGTCTATTTTGGCATTAGGTGTTATGCCGTATATCTCTGCTTCAATTGTGGTGCAATTATTAGGTATCGCGGTACCATACTTTATTAAATTACAAAAAGAAGGCGAAAGCGGCCGTAACAAAATTAACCAGTGGACACGTTACCTAACTATAGCAATTACTGCACTGCAGGCTATAGGGTACCTTAAATCACAGGTGCAGCCGGATGCTATGTCAATCTCTAACCCGTTATTTACTATACTTAACGTTTGTGTATTAACTGCAGGAACCTTATTTGTAATGTGGTTGGGCGAGAAGATCACTGATAAGGGTATCGGTAACGGTATCTCATTGATCATCATGACCGGTATTATAGCCCAGTTACCTAGTGCCGTTGTTGTAGAGTTTGACTCACGTACCAATGGTGCCGGTGGTTTAATTACCTTCATTGTGGAGATTGTTGCACTGCTTGGTGTGGTAATGTTTACCATATTAATAGTGCAGGGAACACGTAAAATTGCCGTGCAGTATGCAAAACGTATTGTAGGTAACAAACAGTATGGTGGCGTACGCCAGTACATTCCTTTAAAGGTAAATGCTGCGGGTGTAATGCCTATCATTTTTGCTCAGGCATTAATGTTTATCCCGGCTACGGTTTCTCAGTTTTTCCCTAATGCAAGCTCAAACGGTTTGTTAATAGCATTATCAAACTATAACTCATGGCAGCATAATGTAACGTTTGGTATATTAATTATACTATTCACTTACTTCTATACTGCTATCACAGTTAATCCTAACCAGATGGCTGATGACATGAAAAAGAACGGTGGTTTTATCCCTGGTGTTAAACCAGGTAAATCTACAGCCGATTATATCGACGGTGTTATTTCTAAAATAACTTTACCGGGTTCTATTTTCCTGGCCATTATCGCTATTATACCGGCTTTGGCCAGTTTGGTGGGGGTGAGCAGCATCTTCGCAAGATTCTTTGGCGGTACATCATTGATCATCCTTGTGGGTGTAGTGTTAGATACTTTACAGCAGGTTGAAAGCCATTTGTTAATGCGTCATTATGATGGATTGATGAAGACAGGGCGTATCAAAGGCCGTGCAAGTATCCCTACTGCATCTGGTGCAACCCCGCCGGTTATCTAATAAACATGTCAAAGATCATCTATAAGTCTATTGAAGAAATAGAACTGATAAGAGAAAGTTCTTTACTTGTTTCTAAAACACACGGGGAAATAGCGAAAGTTATAGGCCCGGGTATCACTACTCTAGAATTAAATAAACTTGCCGAGACCTTTATCCGTGACAACGGAGGGGTCCCGGCATTTTTGAACTATAACGGTTTCCCTTTTTCGTTATGTATTTCGCTTAACGACCAGGTGGTACACGGTTTCCCTACTAACAAACCTTTGGTAGAAGGGGATCTGGTATCGGTTGATTGTGGTGTTATCCTGAACAAGTACTACGGCGACTCTGCTTTTACTTTCGCCATTGGCGAGGTTGATGAAGCTACACAGAAGCTAATGCGCGTAACCCGCGAGTGTTTAGACCTGGGAGTAGCAAAGGCCGTTGTGGGTATGCGCGTTGGCGACATAGGCTACGCAGTGCAGGAGCATGCAGAGAAGAACGGCTTTGGAGTAGTGAAAGAATTGGTTGGCCATGGTGTAGGCACACGCCTTCACGAAAAGCCCGAAGTTCCTAACTATGGCAAACGTGGTGCAGGTATTAAATTGGAGGAAGGAATGGTGATAGCCATTGAGCCGATGATTAATGCAGGCCGGGCCGGTGTTAAGTTTTGGGATGATGGATGGACGGTATCAACCGTTGATAAAAAAGCATCTGCACATTACGAGCATACGGTAGCTGTAAAGAGGGGAAAACCCGATGTTTTATCGACGTTTGATTACATTGATAAAGTTTTAGAAGAAAAGAATAAAAAGTAAATAATTTTTATTAATTTTGCATCCCGGTTTTGGGGTGGATAATTAAGTAATAATCAATAAAATATGGCAAAACAATCCTCGATTGAGCAAGATGGTACAATTCGCGAAGCATTATCAAATGCTATGTTTAGAGTTGAACTTGAAAACGGCCACGAGATTATTGCACACATATCCGGAAAAATGCGGATGCACTACATCAAAATATTACCTGGCGACAGGGTTAAATTAGAGATGAGCCCGTATGATTTAACAAAAGGAAGAATAACCTACAGATATAAATAATAAACGAGATGAAAGTTAGAGCATCCATTAAAAAACGCAGCGTTGATTGCAAGATCATCCGCCGTAACGGGAAACTTTATGTGATAAACAAAAAGAATCCTAAGTTTAAGCAGCGTCAGGGATAATTAAAGAATCGTGATAGCCGTACAACGGTGGCCCGCCGTTCGGTATCATTTAAAACAGAAAAAACAATATGGCAAGGATCTCAGGTATTGATTTACCAAAAAACAAAAGAGGCGAGATAGGCTTAACCTACATTTACGGTATTGGCCGTACTACAGCCCAAAACATTCTAACTGAAGCAGGTATTGACTTTAACACTAAAGTTCAGGATTGGTCAGATGATCAGTTAACTGCTATCCGTACTATCATCAACGATAAAATTAAAGTTGAAGGTTCACTACGTTCAGAAGTTCAGCTTAACATCAAACGTTTAATGGATATAGGTTGCTATCGTGGTACCCGTCACCGTAAAGGTTTACCTCTACGTGGCCAGCGCACCAAAAACAACTCACGTACCCGTAAAGGAAAACGTAAAACAGTTGCTAACAAAAAGAAAGCTACTAAATAATAAATAGTTGATTGGTAAGCGGTGAGTAGTTAATACTTTAAGCTTGCCAGGAATATAAAATTATAACAAACGATTAGCGGGTCCGAGTTGATAATCTAACTCAGTAATTCACTAATTCAATAATTAAGAAAATGGCTAAAAGCAAAAAAGTTACCAAAAAGCGTATTGTTGTTGTTGAGCAAGTTGGCGAGGCACACATCAATGCAACTTTTAACAACATCATTATCACCCTTACCAACAAAAGCGGCCAGGCTATTTCATGGTCATCAGCTGGTAAAATGGGTTTTAAAGGTTCTAAAAAGAACACCCCATACGCTGCCGGTCAGGCTGCTGCCGATTGCGGTAAAGTTGCTTACGACTTAGGTCTGCGCAAAGTAGAGGTTTTTGTTAAAGGTCCGGGTTCAGGCCGCGAGTCTGCTATCCGTACATTGCAAACAACAGGTATCGAAGTAACTACCATCAAAGACATTACACCGCTTCCACACAATGGTTGCCGTCCGTCTAAACGTAGAAGAGTTTAATTCACTAATTTTTTAAAGCTAAGATTCGGCAGCTGCGGGCTGTTTGATACTTTAAAACACACAAATAATGGCAAGATATACAGGCCCCAAATCAAAAATTGCGCGTAGGTTCCGCGAGCCGATCTTCGGTCCGGATAAAGCGTTGGAAAGAAAAAACTACGGTCCAGGTATGCATGGCGCTTCTAAAAGAAGAGGAAAGCAATCTGAGTACGCGGTACAGTTAATGGAAAAACAAAAAGTTAAATACACTTACGGTGTATTAGAGCGTCAGTTCGAAAACTTGTTCCACACTGCATCTGCAAAAGAAGGTATCACCGGCGAAAACTTATTGAAGTTTTTGGAAGCACGTTTAGATAATGCAGTTTACCGTTTAGGTATTGCTCCTACACGTTCTGGTGCACGCCAGCTTGTTGGCCACAAACACATCACTGTTAACGGTAGCGTTGTAAACATCGCTTCTTACCAGTTAAAAGCTGGCGACGTTATCGCAGTGCGCGAAAAATCAAAATCACTTGAAAGCATTACTAATTCAGTAGCAGGCCGTAAAGTAAATAAATATAGCTGGTTAGAGTGGAACGCTGATGAATTATCAGGTAAATTCCTAAACTACCCTAACCGCGATGAGATCCCTGAGAACATCAAGGAAAACCTAATCGTAGAGTTATACTCTAAATAAGATATGAGATTTAAGATATGAGATTTGAGATTTTTTTCAAGTCTCATTTCTGGTTTCAGGTCAAACAAAAATAAGTAAAGGGTTTTAGGTGGGTGATGGAGATAGCGGCAAAAGTCTCATATCTCAAGTCTCACATCTTAGATCTATAATCAAATTAACAATAAACAAAAGATATAAATGGCAATTTTAGCATTTCAAAAACCAGACAAGGTTATCATGCAGAAATCAAATGATTTTGATGGCACGTTTGAGTTTCGTCCGTTAGAACCAGGCTTCGGTGTAACCATTGGTAATGCTCTGCGTCGTATCTTACTTTCTTCATTAGAAGGTTATGCTATTACATCAGTTCGTTTTTCTGGCGTGATGCACGAGTTTTCGACCATCAAAGGTGTGGTTGAAGATGTAACCGAGATAATCCTGAACCTGAAACAAGTACGTTTCAAAAAAACAGGTGAATCGGGCGATAATGAGAAAATATTTGTGATCATTAACGGCCAGGATGCTTTTTCTGCAGGCGACATTACTAAGTTTTCAAATAACTTTACAGTATTGAACCCTGATCTTGTTATTTGTAACATGGATTCATCAGTAACGCTTGAAGTTGAGCTTACTGTTGCTAAAGGCCGTGGTTACATCAGCAACGAAGAAAACAAAAATCCTGATGCTAACGTAGGTGTGATAGCTATCGACTCTATCTTTACACCTATTAAAAATGTGAAATACACTTTAGAAAACTATCGTGTTGAGCAAAAAACAGATTACGAGAAACTGATCCTTGATATCTCTACAGATGGTTCTATCCATCCGGAAGATGCATTGAAGCAAGCTGCTAAGATCCTTATCCAGCACTTCATGCTGTTCTCTGACGAGAACATGATGCTTGAGGCACAGGCTAAAGAAGAAACTAAAGAAGTTGACGAGGAAATTTTACATATGCGTAAGATCCTTAAAACCGAACTGGTTGATCTTGACCTGTCAGTTCGCGCGCTTAACTGCTTAAAAGCTGCTGATATCCGTAGCCTTGCAGACTTGGTTTCTTACGATGTTGCTGATATGTTAAAATTCAGAAACTTTGGTAAAAAATCATTAACTGAAATTCAGGACCTGGTTAAATCAAAAGGTTTATCTTTTGGTATGAATTTGTCTAAATTTAAGTTAGACGAAGAATAATCGTAGATATGAGATGTGAGATAGGAGTATTGAGATTTTTAAATCTTACGTCTCAAATCCCACATCTATTATCTCAAATCTAATAAACACAATAAGCGAGGGCATAATTCCGATGGCTTGATTAAGTTCGCCTGACGGTATGCACGTGCACAAATTAACAAACAAATGAGACACGGAAGAAAAGTAAATCACTTAGGGCGTACAGACAGCCACCGCAAAGCGATGATGGCTAACATGGCGTCTTCGCTTATTCTACACAAGCGTATTACAACAACATTGGCAAAAGCAAAAGCATTACGCGGTTACGTTGAGCCACTTTTAACTAAATCGAAAAACGATACTACACACTCTCGCCGTACAGTGTTTAGCTATTTGCAAGACAAAGACACTGTGAACATCCTGTTCCGTGAAATTGCCGAGAAAATTGCTAACCGCCCGGGTGGTTATACACGTATTGTTAAATTAGAGAACCGTTTAGGCGATAACGCTGAAATGGCTATCATTGAGTTAGTTGATTACAACACTGTTTACGGTAAAGACGTTGACGCTAAAGCTGAGAAAAAATCAACACGTCGTCGTGGTGGTGCTTCTAAAGCTAAAGCTGCTCCTGCTGCCGAAACTGAAACTGCTGCCCCTGTAGCTGAAGCTGCACCAACTGTTGAAGAAACTCCTGCTACCGAAGCTCCTGCAGCTGACGATAAGGAAGAAAATGCTGAAAAAGGCGAATAATTAATTATTCAACTTAAAGTATATAAAGCCTCCCGAAATTCGGGAGGCTTTTTTTGTGCAACCTGTTTTGTAATCTTTGCCGAAATTTAAAACCCACCTTCGCTTATTGGGTTTAAATAGTATAATATAAATGTACTATGGCAAATGTAGCAGACCAAATGGTGGAGATGCTGGTTAACGCGGGCATCAAAAGGATTTACGCGGTAACAGGTGACAGCTTAAACGAAGTGAACGATGCTGTAAGGCGCGAAGGAAGCATCCAATGGGTGCACGTTAGGCACGAGGAGGCAGGGGCATATGCGGCAGGGGCAGAGGCACAGCTTACAGGTAACTTAGCCTGTTGCGCGGGTAGCAGCGGCCCGGGCCATGTACACCTTATAAACGGACTTTATGACGCGCACCGCTCCGCCGCGCCGGTGATAGCCATCGCTTCAACCATCCCAAGCTTTGAGTATGGTACCGAATACTTCCAGGAAACCAATACCGTTAAACTGTTTGATGATTGCAGCCATTATAACCAGGTTGCCAACACGCCAAAGCAATTACCCAGGATGTTACAGGGCGCTATACAGGCAGCGCTGCATCGTAAGGGTGTATCGGTTATAGGCTTGCCCGGCGATCTGACAAGCATGGATGCCGAGGAGATCACCACATCTACTCAAAACTTTGACCCTATAGCGGTTACCCGCCCTAATGACGAGGATATAGCTAAGCTTGCCGCTTTGGTTAATCAGCATAAAAAAATTACCATTTTTTGTGGTATAGGGGCCGCCGACGCGCATGACGAAGTTGTTGCCTTATCGCAAAAGCTTAATGCGCCTGTAGCCTATTCTTTCCGCTCTAAAATGGATATCCAGTACAATAACCCTAATGAAGTGGGCATGACTGGGCTGCTTGGCCTGCCATCGGCATACCATAGTATGCATGAGAGTGACTTGCTTATTTTGCTGGGTACTGATTTCCCTTACACTCCGTTCATGCCTACCGATTGCAAAATTGTGCAGGTAGATATCAAGCCGGAACGAATTGGCCGCCGCGCTAAAGTTGATGTGGGGTTAAGCGGGTCTGTCAAAGATACGCTGGTAGCGCTGCTGCCACAGGTTGAGCAGCAGGAGGACGGCAGCTTCCTGAAAACACAGCTTGAATTTTACGGGCATGTTAAAGATAACATGCACACCTATGTAAAAGATACCGGTAAAAAAGATAACATCCACCCCGAATATATAGCGAGCTTAATTGATGAACTAGCAACCGATGATGCCATTTTAACTGTAGATACGGGAATGTCATGCGTTTGGGGCGCGCGATACATTAACGCTACTGGTAAGCGTAAGATGATAGGCTCATTCAATCATGGGTCTATGGCTAACGCTATGCCGCAGGCTATAGGTGCGGCTTTGGCTTATCCCGGCAGGCAGGTTATTGCCTTATGCGGCGATGGCGGCCTATCCATGTTAATGGGCGATCTGGCTACTATTGCACAATATAACCTGCCTATAAAGATAATTGTGTTTAATAACCGCTCGTTAGGGATGGTTAAGCTGGAAATGGAAGTTGCCGGCCTGCCCGACTGGCAAACCGAACTGCACAACCCCGATTTTGCCATGGTAGCTAAAGCAATGGGCATAAAAGGTATCACAGTTAAAGACCCTGATGAAGCACGACAAGCGATAATTGAGGGATTAATTTATAAAGGCCCGGCTTTAATAAATATATTTACCGACCCTAACGCTTTAGCCATGCCACCAAAAGTGGAACTTGGGCAGGTAAAGGGCATGGCGTTATCTATGACCAAACTGATGCTAAATGGCAGAATGGATGAGGTAGTAGATACCATTAAAGCCAACTATAAACATTTAAAAGACCTGATATAAATTAATGAATATACGAAGGCAGCATATACTGCTATTAGTACTAACACTTATTACCGTAGGCTTTATTGTGCTATCTTTTTTGGTGGGGCTTTACCCTGCCATATCTATTGATGTTAAAGTTTCGCAAGAGATACAGGAACATCAAAATGCTTTCTTTGATCAGCTGATGTACCTTATAAGTACGCCGGGTTATATGCCCGAGTCGGTGATATTGGTGTTAGGAACCAGTCTTGTATTCTTTTTGTTTAAATATAAAAAGGCTGCCTTATTTGTACTGGCTACAGGTTTATCAGGTTTAGTTAGTACCATAATTAAGGCTATTGTAAACAGGCCAAGACCGTCCAGTGATCTGGTTAGGATATTTAAGGAGACGGCGCAGCAAAGCTTCCCCAGTGGACATGTATTGTTTTATGTAGTTTTCTTCGGCTTTTTAGTGTTGCTGATGCTGCAATTGGAGCGCGTACCCAAAGCGCTTAAGTTGATAGTGATCCCCGTTTGCTTGTTCTTTATTTTCGCCATACCGGTATCGCGCATATACCTGGGGGCGCATTGGTTTACGGATGTTGTGGGCGGGTTTCTGTCGGGCGTGCTTTGCCTTTACTTACTATCGTGGTTGTACCTGCGCAAGCGGGCCGATAGTGAAGAAGCACCGGTTGCAGAAACAAAATAATTGGTATCTAAAACGGATGTTAGTATAAGTGTTTTGTGAAAGCACATGGTCGCGAAATCGTGAAAACAAATAGCAGTTTATTACCACCTTTATTTTATTTGGGCAGTCCTGAAAGAATTAAAAACCCCTCAGGTAGAGAAGTACTTAGTGGTAAGGTGACAGCCATTTATAACAGCTATCAGATTGCAGACGCACTTGCTGTGAGCGCCGACTATTTAGGAAGCGTAGTGAAAAAAGAAACCGGGAGAACCGTTACTAAATGGATCAAGGAAAGAACAGTTATGGAGGCGCAGTCTTTGATTAAAAATACATCCTGTTCTATTTCAGAAATTTCCTACAGGCTCACCTTTCAAGATCCAACAAACTTTACCAAGTATTTCAAAAAAAATACTGGTTTCTCACCAAAGCAATACCGGGAGCAATAATTAGTATAGCCTTAACTTTTATAATAACACCCATTACCAGCAACGCAATTTCCGAATAGCAAGTTAAAGCAGATTCCAATCTTTGCTGCCATATTCAAAATACGTGTTTATTATCAAAAACGCTCATCTATAGTTTGGCAGATAGATAGTTTCCTTGTTTTCACCATTTGTTCACTTGTTTTAATTTTTTTTGAAGGCTCGCATATGCGCAAATTTGTCTTAGTTAATTAATAACAATTGTAAGACATGGCAATAGAAAAACTTAAAATAAGTGTAGTAACAAATAAATGTACCTGCCTTAGCCAAAATTCTTTTAAAGGATTTGGATTAAACGTTTCAGTTACTGTTTACATAAAAAACCGTAACTTATGAAACCATTATCAGAGGAGAATACGGTAAATTTACCTGATGTTGATTCAGATCAGAGTGGGACCATTTATATCGTAGATATTAGCGGATACACCACTTTTGTTAAAGAAACAAAAAACGCAGTCGGGCTTTTAAGTGTATCCAGGCTTTTGCAGGAAATAATTTCTGCTAACAACACATTCTTCAATATCTCTGAAATAGAAGGCGATGCAGTGCTTTTCTACCGGTTTGTAACACCATATCAAATAGATGTCGTCTTAAGTCAATTTGAAGCAATGCTGCTGGCATTCAATAATATGATAGATAAATTAAAAATTTACGGCAAGACCGTTACATTGTTGTCTATCAAGTCAGTTGTACACTATGGTGTAATTTCTAAATTTAGTATTGGCCGGTTTGAAAAACTTTATGGTAAGCCCCTAATTGAGGCGCACAGGCTACTCAAAAACTCCATCAAGCGAAACGTACTCCTTAATTACAGAGCAGTACATAGACACATCGTCAAATAATGCGGTTACCGCATTACTTGGCATACAACAAACTGAAAAATATGATGTAGGTGAAATGTGTTACACCTACTTTCCTTATTAATCAAAGATTGGTTCGTGCCCAGTTTCAGGATCCTTGATTCTTCCTGAGGCTGGAATTTAGTGCGGATGCGAATATTACCTCGCTTTAAATAACAGCGTTGTCTATGGCTGCAGTCTTCCTTTTTCATCATCCAAACCGTTACTATCATATTTCCTTTTGCGCTTAAACAGATCGTTACCAAACCGGTACGTAAAACCTAACCCAAATCGGCGTGTATCAGATTCGGTTACTTGTGTGTAATTGGCTTGTTTTAAATCTACTGAGTAATTATGATACACCCAAGAATGAAAAATATCGTCAACATTAAGCCTGATACTGCCTTTGCCATCCAAAAATTTTAACTGAACTGCCGCATTGGTACGGAACATGGCTTGTGTGTAAGCCTGGCCGTTAAGGTCGCTGCTGATATAGTAAGCGAAAACTTCCGCGCTTAACCGTTTGCTAATCGTAAATTGGTTTTGTGTTCCGCCGCGAACAACTGAGTTTCTGGGGTTCAGCGTTACGCCATCTACTTGTCCGTTTAACCCCATTCTTGCTATTTGCATATCCAAATTAAAATTCCACCAGGTATAGGGCGACAACGATGAACCTATATTTAAAATATACATAAAGCCCTTGCCAATATTTTGTGGCTTAGTGGTAAAGACATTATCTGTGACAGAGGTCGTCCTGAATATCACATCTGTAAACCTGTTATAGCTTAACCCTAACCGCAATGCCTGCCGGTACTGATATTTTACCTCATAACGATATTGATACTGAGGTGTTAAAAGTGGATTGCCGGACGTGTAAGAAAACTGATCGCGAATAAATACAAAGGGATTAAGTAGCTGATAATTGGGCCTGTTGATCCGGCGCGATATGCTGAAATTAAAAGACTGCCTGCCTGTAGTATCTAACTTGTAATTGATAAACAAGCTTGGAAATAATTGTGCATAATTTTTGGTGAACTGCGTTTCAGAAACTACAGTGTTGCCCAATTGCCGCCCTTCCACATGTGTGTTCTCTGCGCGTAAACCAGCCTGGATACCCAAATACCTCCAACTTTTCTGCACATTGATATAAGCTGCGTTGATATTCTCTGAATATTTGAAATGATTCGACTGATTGGTATCTATAGTGGCAACCTGATTAATGATAGTATAGTAATCAGCAATGTTATCGTTATTAACAAAACTGGTTTTTATGCCAGCCTCTAATTTCGCTTTCCCTTTCGATGGATGTACATAATCTGCTTTCGCATTATAAACATGAATAAAAGAAGGAACGTTATAAAAGTACCTCCTGTTGCTTAGCGTTTCGCCGAAAGGCGTATACGTAAAGTTGTCCAGCGATTGTTTATTTTTACTATCGTAATTTAAATAGTTCGCGTCCATTGTTATTTCGCGCCCGCTTTTCCCAAACTTATGGGTATAATTGATATTTGTACTCCAATTCCTTCCTTCGTCTTTAATAAAAGTACTGCCAGACCCCGTACTGTCCAGCATAAACGGGTTGAGTGTTTGATTATAATAATCGTAGTTGTTTTTTTGGTTGTTTTTGTTAAAATTGATTTGAGCGCCGTAAGTCGTGTATTCCGAAATGTTATAATCCAGCCCAATAATGGCGTTTGATCCGTTTATTCTGCTGATGGTATTATTGTCCAGCAAGATTCTGGATTTTAACTCAGACAAAGAATTGTAAAAATATCTGTCATAATCATCCGATAAGTAAGCTTTTTCCAAATTGTAAGAAAAGTTGCCGAAAACATTCAGTTTAGTATGATTATAATTGATGTTTAAGCTATTATTATTCTTAGCATACCTTCCTTGTGAGTAACCTGTTTGAAAGCTTCCTGTAAAACCGCCCGCTCTGTTTTTTTTAAGTTTAAGATTAATAATGGCATTGCCGGCGGCATCATATTTTGCAGGAGGGTTTTCCATCAGCTCTATCTTATCCAAAACTCCACCGGGTAATGATTTCAGATAATTAGCCAGGCTTTGAGCAGACATGTAAGTTTGCCTTCCGTCAATAAGCACCATCACACCCGATCTGCCGTTTAATGTTATTTCGCCATTAGAATTAACCGTTACGCCAGGCGTTTTTTCCAAGACTTCCAAACTATTACTGCTGGCACTGCTTATCATGGCACTAACATTTACAATCGTTCGATCGATCTCCGTTTCGATCAAAGGCCGCTTTGCGCTTACGACAACCTCTGCCAGCACTATACTTTTTGCAGGCGTTAATACAATTGGCAGCAACATCAAATTGCTGTTATCCAATTGTATGATCGGCCCTTGATATTCTTTTTTGCCTAAGGCGCTAACTCTTAAAAAATAGTTGCCGTAATCAAGATTGCCAAATGTAAGTTGCCCATTTATATCGCTGCTCCCGGCTTTAACAGCAATAGAATCGCCCACCTTGTATATACGAACCGTGGCACCCGGGATGCCCGCATTATGAAAATCTTTAATAGTGGTTTTGATTGCACCTCTGTTTTGCTGGGCCATGCAGTCAAACCAGATGATAATTATCAATAACGTGAATAGGATAGCTTTCATGGTAGTTATTCGGTTGAATTATTACTGGATCAAATATTAACTACAATGAGATTTTTTGTAAATTTTTATGTTGTATATTGGCTTTAAGGGTTTAGACCATGGTTTAAGGGTGTCAAAAGATTTGACACCCAAAATTGGCAGTTTATCAACCGATCGCCATTGTTTATATATAAATTGCTTTAGGGTTCAGCACTTTTGGCTAATATTGCCATTCATAAGAGCTTGGATATGATCGTAAACATTAAGCTATTGTCGGGAAATAGCTTTTTCGGCAAAAATTTGTATCTCATTTTAGCAATCATTGCTGGTGTGTTATTATTTGCGCCGATAGAATCCTATGTTGTGTCAATAGGCATCCAGGAGGATGAAGCTGTTGCTACAGCAGTTAGTGTTTTTTTTATGCTGTCAATTTTTGCAGGACGTTACATTGTTCAGGTTTGGGCTAACAACCTCAGCGCTGCACCCAAATCATTCCTCATAAATATTGGTGTCGTAGTGTGCATATCCGGCGCCTGGCTTTTTTTTCATGCACATTTTTCTTTCGGTCATCGCGTAGGTATTTTATTTTTTGTACCGCTAATTATTTTAGGTATTGCCTCCGGGGCACTAGTAAAGGTTATGCATGCCGTTACGCAAAATCAGTTGCTTAATGCTAAAAGTGAAGCAGCGCGAAATAAAAGCGAATTGCACTTATTACAATCACAGCTAAGCCCACACTTTTTGTTTAACACACTGAATAATATGTACGGCCTTTCTATTACAGACCACCAAAAATTGCCACCTCTGCTGCTAAAACTGGCAGATCTGCTACGATATTCTGTATACGATGTCAACGAAATCTATGTACCTCTGGTTAAGGAAATGGCCTATATAAAAAATTACATTGAATTCGAGCGGATAAGGATAGGCGACAAATTGGTACTGACAACCGACCTGGAAGAGATGATAGACGCAGAAATAAAAATAGCGCCGATGCTACTCATCGTATTTTTAGAGAATGCTTTTAAACACTCAAAGAATACTACCAGTGAGGAAATATTTATACACATCAGTTTAAAAACATGGGAAAGTTACATCCTATTTTCCGTTAAAAATACTTACGGTGCAGAAGATTCTTCAAACAAATTATTTGATGATGTTAGTAGTGGGTTCGGTCTACAGAACGTTAAAAAAAGACTGGAACTTCTTTATCCAAATTCACACGATTTACAAATAGGAACTGACGAAGTATTCTATAAAGTAGCTTTACAATTGAAAATGAAAAATGGATAAGATAAATTGCCTGATTGTGGACGATGAACCCATCGCCAGAGATATCTTAGAAGCTTACTGTAAAAACCTGAGTGAGTTAAATGTTGTAGCTTCTTGCGCTAATGCTTTGGAAGCCAAGAACGTCCTGCAAAGAGAACCAGTAGATATCCTGTTTTTGGATATTAATATGCCTGTACTTGATGGTATCTCATATGCAAAAACCCTTCGCTATTCACCCCAAATCATCTTTACTACTGCCTATAAGGAGTTTGCGGCTGATGCATTTGATTTAGCAGCCTGTGATTATTTATTAAAGCCATTTGCATTTGACCGTTTCATAATAGCTATGGATAAGGCTTTGGATAAATTAAAATCCCCAAAAAGCTCAACTAATAGACCCGCTTTTAATAATCAGCCAACGGAGGATTTTGTATTTGTAAAAGCAGACAATAAGATATACAAGATATTTTTTGCTGATTTGCTATATGCGG
The DNA here is from genome assembly GCA_040389205.1 of Bacteroidota bacterium. GTDB lineage: Bacteria > Bacteroidota > Bacteroidia > Sphingobacteriales > Sphingobacteriaceae > Mucilaginibacter. The sequence continues at coordinate 36,383 of JAZKAL010000021.1, read as the reverse complement.
AAGCACAGGGCAACTATACTAAAATCGTAACCGTAGCTACTTCATTAATGCCCAAAATGGCTTTTTCCAATTTGGAAGTGTCGTTGCCGAAATCACTTTTTTTGCGTACGCATCGGTCCTTTCTGATTAATAAGTCCAAAATTGATCATATAGAAGGGAATCGTATTTTTATTAAAAAAACCGAAATTCCTATCGGAAGTAATTATCGGGAGCAGCTTTTAAAAGACATAGGACTTTAAGCTAGTTAAACTTTAAGTTTACCATACCTGGCCCCTTTCTTTTTTTTGCGTTCAGCACCTGCGGTACGCAGGCGTCATTACACCACGGGCTTCGCTCCGGGTTCTACTCCGCTGCAAGCCTCGGCGCGGGGCGACTAATTTTCCTATGCTATTAATCAAGATGTTCAGCTAATTAATAGCAACTTATAAGTTTTCTGGTGACCTATTGCATCGGGTGCCACTCAGATCACCAAACAATCACCAGAACAATGCGATTTATTGAATATTTTGGTTCAGTCTAAAAACAAAAAAGCCCTAAATGATGCATTTAAGGCGTTTTTGAATTATTTAAGATATACTTGGCGGAGAGGGAGGGATTCGAACCCTCGATACACTTTTGGCGTATACACACTTTCCAGGCGTGCTCTTTCGACCACTCAGACACCTCTCCGTTTTTTTTAAGGATTGCAAATGTAAAAATAAACTGCAATAAAAAAGCGGAACCTTTTGGCCCCGCTTCTTAAAACGAAAACTTTAACTCACAAAAACTAAACTTATATGCTGTTATTACTAACTATTATAATAGAGGATAAAAGAAGGCAATGGTTTAATCAGCGTAAAAGTATTTGTGGTTTATGCATATATATTTTTTAAAGCTTATGTTTGCTGCGGATTGTCAGGTAAGGCAATTGCATAAAAAGCGTGTTTTGTTTCAATGCTGAACATCAACGAAATTAAAAAACCCATTGCTGCCGAGATTGATGTTTTTGAAGGAAAATTCAAAACCTCTATGCAAAGCTCTGTGCCGCTGCTAGATCGTATTACCCATTACATTGTTAAACGCAAGGGCAAGCAGATCAGGCCCATGTTCGTATTTTTTTCGGCTACCATTTGCGGGGGGATTAATGAATCGACCCACCGCGGCGCGGCACTGGTAGAGCTGCTGCATACAGCAACGCTGGTGCATGATGATGTGGTTGATAACTCTTACCAGCGCCGGGGATTTTTCTCAATAAACGCCCTTTGGAAAAACAAGATAGCCGTTTTAGTGGGCGATTACCTGCTAAGCAAAGGCCTGTTACTTTCTATAGATAACGGAGATTTTAAACTGCTTAAAATTGTATCTGAAGCTGTTAAGCAAATGAGCGAAGGAGAGTTGCTGCAGATTGAAAAGGTGCGCCGGATGGATATCAGCGAAGCGGTTTATTACGAAGTTATCCGCCAAAAAACAGCTTCGCTTATCGCGTCCTGTTGTGCGTGTGGCGCTGCATCTGCCAATGCAGATGAAGAAACCATTGAAAAAATGCGCCTGTTTGGCGAGAAAATAGGTATCGCCTTCCAGATAAAGGATGATATGTTTGATTTTGGTACTGATGATGTAGGCAAACCCCTTGGCATCGATATCAAAGAAAAGAAGGTAACCCTGCCATTGATCTACGCGCTGAACAATAGCGACAGTAGCGAAAAGAAGCGCATGGTGCAGCTTGTTAAAAACCATAACGACGACCCTAAAACGATCGAGGAGATTATCAACTTTGTAAAACAAAAAGGCGGGCTGGAGTACTCCGAAACGCAAATGAAAAAATACCAGGATGAGGCCTTTGCCATCCTCAATACCTTCCCCAATGGTGAAGCCAAAACCGGTTTAGAGCAATTGGTACGCTTTACTACCGAGAGGAGTAAATAGGCACCTCTCCTCAGCCCCTCCAAAGGAGAGGGAGCAAAATAATACTTTATATCGTAAATAAAATACTCTCTTGGAGAGGATTTAGTAGAGGTGAAATCTTTCCTAAAACTTGTTAACTTCGTAACATGCCTTCGTTTGATTTTAGCAGCTTTAAAATAACGCCATTTGCCATACTGGATATATTGCTGTTGGCAATAATCATTTATCAGCTATATAACCTGATAAGGGGAACCATTGCGGCAAATATTTTTATAGGACTGGCCATTATATATGTGCTGTATTTTATTGTGCCGGAAAGTAAAATGCCTTTACTGGCTGGCATACTTAAAAAGGTGGCTGATGTAGGCATTATAGCCGTAATTGTATTGTTTCAGCAAGAGATACGCAGATTTTTATTGCTGATGGGGAAGAACGCTTCGTTACAGCGCAACAAGGCCTGGTGGCGCTACTTTTTTGGCAAAGCCGAAACGGAAAAAAACAATTACGCCCGTATAAAACCCATTATTGATGCCTGCAAAAGCATGAAGCAAACCCGCACAGGCGCGCTTATAGTTTTCGCTAAATATTATGACGAGCAGTTTTACCAGAATAGCTGCGAGGTGTTGGATGCCAGGATCTCTAAACGTGTATTGGAAAGCATCTTTCAAAAGAACAGTCCGCTGCATGATGGCGCTGTGGTAATAGCAGAGAACAAAATTAAATCGGCCAGTTGCATATTGCCCGTTACTGAAAAATCCGACCTGCCTGCTCAGTTTGGCTTACGCCATCGCGCGGGTATTGGTGTTACCGAGGCCAATGATGCTACCGCCATTATCGTATCGGAAGAAACCGGCGAGATCTCGTACGCCAAGCAAGGCCGTATAAAAATGGATATCAGCTTTGCCGAACTGGAAAAATTACTGAATAAAGATTTTTAATTAGGTACAGGTGTAGCCAAGGTAGCCCTTTTAGCTTTGTTTATATCCTTGCCTACGATAGGCATTTTTGAATTGCCCTCTAATACAACAACCGGCATTTTCGAAGTGTAATTTAAATTGAGAATAGGCATATTGTAGCCTTCCGCTGCTATAAGCAAAGGTTTTTGGTTCTCATATTTAAGTTTACTCAGATCGATATCTTCTTGCTTAAAAATCTTATCGGTAGCTATTGTTGGGGGATTAACGCGCCAGATGCTATCCGTTTTAAACGGCTGTAATAGCTTGCCGCCAAAGGTAGGGTCAAACGGTGCGGGTGTTGTTGCCTTTTGGGCCATTAATTGGCCTGCGCAAAAAAACAAGGCTATAAATAGTAACGATTTTTTCATAACAGTTTTGGTTAACACTAAGTTAGTTAATTATGCGGCTATGATAAAATCATTAAATGTTAAAAAAAGTTTTTTAACATTTGGTGCTAAGTGGCATATAAACGAAAGGCCGCCCTGGAACCAGAGGGGCCTTTCGTTTGCATGTTTCGAATAAAATTATTCAGCTTTGTTCAACTCAACAGTAGCTTTATCAATAGCAGCAACGGTTGCTGTATCGTTTAGCTTGGCACGGTTGGTTTTAACTTCGGCTAATATGCCGGCCACTTGCGGGGCAACACCATATTTTTTGTATTTCATCCCAAAGTCAATCATGGCATTTGTGCCTTTTAAAGCCTGCTCGTTATTTTTAATACGGCCTGTAAAGTCAGCAAACTTTTTCATGATGTTGAATTGAGTTTGCGGTTGACCTTCGGTAAATGCTTTGTAAACGTAATCGTATTGCTCGTCGCTGCCGCTGGTTGCATATACATTAAGTATAGCTTGTGTTAAAGCACCTTCGCTGTCTTTTTCATAGGTTTTAGCCAGGGTTAAGGCATCGGCAGGGTTTAATAAACCAAGCGCGGTTAAAGCAGCGCCCTGTACCGCGTATGATTGGCTTTTTAATGCATCTTTAAACAAGTTTGTATTGCCTGATGCTTTTAGCTTGCCTAAAACGGTAATTGCAGCAGCCCTTACCAGGGTATTAGGGTCGGTTTGCGCTAATTTAATCAAGATAGGCTGTGCAGCGTTACGCACATCATCATTGCTCATATCGGCCCCACGGATCGCCTTAATTTGCAACTCATAATATTTGTCATTTAAAGCAGCTATAACAACTTTGCGTGCACCGGCATTGCTTTGTTGTTTAACGGCAGCTGTAATAGCTTCGAAACGATCTAAATATAACGGCGCGTTAAAGTATTGGAACGTAAACTCATCAATAGATTTGCTATCGGTTTTTTTAACCAGTAGCATTTTATCGCCATCAACATTTACCAGGTTTGGCTTGGTGGCCGAATGGAATACCAAACTATCAACCTTATTACGGATCCAGAATTTTTTGCGCTCCATTTTACCGGCAGCGTAAACATCTATAGCAATAGGTAAGATGAAAGCGTTACCATCTTGCGTTTGGTTCATGTAAACGGTTTGTGTTTTAGTGGCATCATCCCATTTGTAAGTAATATTCAATATAGGGTGACCGGCACCAAAATACCATTGGTTAAAGAACCAGTTCAGGTCGCGGCCGCTTGCTTCTTCTAAAGCTAAACGCAGCTGGTGTGCTTCGCCGTTTTTAAAGGCATTTGTTTTAAGGTAAATGTTTAAGCCTTTGTAAAATGCAGCATTGCCCAGGTAATTACGCAGCATGTACAGGATGCTACCACCTTTTTGGTAAGTAACGGCATCAAATACTTCCTCTTTGTCTTTATAATGGAAACGAACCAGGTCTTTTGTTTTAAGGTTTGGCTGACTCAGGTAGTTCTGCCTGTCGTCGTTAATGTGCGCGTCGCCCGCGTCTTTACCATATTTGTGCTCGGCCCAAAGGGTTTCGCTAAAATCAGCGAATGATTCGTTAACGGTTAAGTTGCTCCAGCTTTCGGCAGTAACATAATCGCCAAACCACTGGTGAAACAATTCGTGAACGATGGTGCTGCGGCCCTGGTTGTAGTAAGCATCAATAAGTTCGCGTTTAGTAGCCTGTACATATTCGCCATGCAGGGTAGCGCTGGTGTTTTCCATGGCGCCGCTCACATAATCGCGAACTACTATCTGCGCGTATTTATTCCATGGGTAATCAACACCTAAAGTTTGTGAATAAAAGTCCATTACCTCTGGTGTAAAGCCAAAAATATCTTTGGCGTAAGGAGCGTATTTAGGCTCAAGGTAGTAGCTAACTTCTTTACCTTTCCAGGTGTCTTTAGTTATTTTAAAATCACCAACAGCCATCATAAATAAATAGGGCGAATGTGGTAATTCCTGCTTCCAGGTATCGGTACGGGTACCATCGGCATTAACCTTTTGCGAGGCTAAACGGCCATTTGACAGCGTAACATACTTAGCCGGAACGGTCATTACGATCTCGTCGGTAGTTTTTTGGTTTGGCTTATCAATAGTAGGGAACCAGGCCGATGAACTTTGGGTTTCTCCCTGCGTCCAGATCTGCGTTGGCTTGTCTTTTTCAGTGCCGTCCGGGTTAATAAAGTACAAACCTTTGGCATCGGTAATAGCTGCGCTGCCTTGTGCTTTTAGCTGGTTTGGTTTTGAGGTGTAATCGATATAAACGGTATAGTTCTCGTTGTTGCGGTATGTTCTGTCAAGCTTAATATCAATAGTTAGGCTATCATAAGTAAATTTAAGCGGCGTGTTTTTCCCTGCTTTAACAATAGATACATTTTTAATATCCATGCCCTGCGCATCTAAACGCAGTGAATCGGTTGGGTAAAAGTGAGGTTTTAAGGTAACCCACTCTTTACCGTACATAAAACGTTTCTTGTAATCGAAGCGTACATCAAGCTTGGTGTGCACCAGGTCGTTGTATTTCGGTGTGGTTTCGCGGTAGATACTTAATGCCGGGTCTGGCGCCGGGGCTGTGGTTTGCGCTACAGCGGTGCTTAGGGCACAAGCGCTGATACTACCGATAAGGACGGCAGCGTAAAGAGTTTTCATATAGTTTTAATTTGATTGATATGAATGCATAATAAAAGCTAAAATATTAGTTTTTATTTGATTTAAGACGGCTAAATAATATTAATGTTACAGGCGTATTAACATTAAACTACTAAATTAGCCTTTACCAATTACAAGTGCTTTTACATCACCAAATACCTATTTGTTATGCAACGCAGGCGATTTATTCAAAACATGGCTGTTACAGGCACCAGTTTATTTATAGGGTCTAACGCGGCCTTAGCCGGAATTTACAAAGGGTCGCCCGCTAAAAAGGTGGTTTTAGGCGTTATGGGCGTTAACAGCCGTGGCGCTTTCCTTGCCCAAAAGTTTGCTGCTTTAGGCGATGTGGAGATAGGTTATATATGCGATGTAGACAGTAATGCCATGAACAAATGCATTGCCGAAATCGAAAAGATTACCGGCAAAAAGCCGCAGGGTATAACAGATGTACGCAAGCTTTTGGAGAAGAAAGATTTGGATGCCCTGGTAATAGCTGCACCCGATCACTGGCATGCGCCTGCAACCATTCTGGCATGCCAGGCGGGCAAGCATGTGTATGTAGAAAAGCCTTGCAGCCATAACCCGCACGAGGGCGAGCTTGCCATACAGGCCGCAGCAAAATATAACCGCCTGGTACAAATGGGAAGCCAGCGCCGCTCTTTCGATAACGTGCAGAAAATGGTTAACGAGCTGCATAGCGGTATTATAGGCCGCGCGTATTTTGCGAGAGGATGGTATGTAAACAACCGTAAAAGTATTGGCGTTGGTAAACAAGTGCCTGTACCCGCAAACTTAAATTACGACTTGTGGCAAGGCTATGCCCCGCGCAGGCCTTATGTAGATAACCTCATCCATTATAACTGGCACTGGCATTGGAACTGGGGAACCGGCGAAGCGCTTAATAATGGTACGCACGAAATTGACGTGATGCGTTGGGGACTGGGTGTCGATTTTCCGAACCGGGTAACCTCATCTGGCGGGCGTTTTGCTTTTAAGGATGATTGGGAAACACCCGATACGCAAACTATACTCGCAAACTTTCCTAATAACACCGCGCTATCCTGGGAAGGCCGCAGCTGTAATGGCTTCAACTCCGAAGGGGTTGGGCGTGGCGTAGTTTTTTACGGCGACCATGGTACCATTAACTACGGCGGCGGTAACGGCTACCAGGTATTTGATTACGACAACAAACTGGTAAAGGAGATAAAGGACGAAACCCCGGTTGATGCTTCAAACAAGGTTAGCCCTACCGAGATGCTGGATCGTGTACACTTGCAAAACTTTATAAACGCCATACGTGGTGATGAGAAATTGAACCAGACCATCATCAACGGCCATAAATCTACTGTGATACCACAGTTGGGTAACATTGCCCAAAGGGTAGGCAGGGTGCTAAACCTCGACCCCTCAAACGGACACATCCTGCACGATGCCGAGGCCGCCAAACTTTGGGGCCGTGAGTACGAACCGGGATGGAACTTAAAAGTTTAATACATCAGCCTAAAAATAATCTATGAAAAACTTAAAAACTTGCCTGCTGGCTCTGGCCATAGCCACAAGTGTGCAACATACATCGGCACAAAGTAAAGCCGGTTATACAAATATGTTCAACGGTAAAGACCTTACCGGTTGGAAAATACTGGCCGGCAAAGCCGAGTACAAAGTAGAGAATGGCGTCATTACCGGCACTGCCGTACTTAACAGCGGCAATACTTTTTTGGTGACGGAGAAGGAATATGGCGATTTTGTATTAGAGCTTGATGCCAAAACAGAAAGCACGCTTACCAACTCGGGCATACAAACGCGCAGCCATTATAACCCTGCCGGGCATGATGGTAAAGGTTTGGTATATGGCCGCCAATGCGAGATAGACCCCAGCGACCGCAAGTGGACCGGTGGGATTTACGATGAAGGCCGCCGCGACTGGCTATACCCTATGGAGTTGAACGCCCCGGCACAATCTGCCTGGAAGAACGGCGAGTTTAACCATATTAAAATTGAATGCATCGGTAACACCACCAAAACCTGGATAAACGGCGTAGCTACTGCTTATGTAGTAGACACAGTGGATACAAAGGGTTTCATCGGCTTGCAGGTGCATGCCATTGATAACGAGAAACAGGCAGGCAAAAAGATCTGGTTCAAAAACATCAAGATAAAAACTACTAACCTTATACCCGAGCCATTTGCTAAGGATGTGTATGTGGTGAACCTGCAGCCTAACTTGCTCACTCCATACGAAAAGCAAAACGGCTGGAAGCTATTGTTTGATGGTAAAACCCACAATGGCTGGCGCAGTGCCTCGGCTATGGCCTTCCCGGAAAAAGGGTGGAAGGTTGAGAATGGCATGCTATCGGTAATTGGCGCGAATGGCGGCGAAGCTACCAATGGCGGCGATATTATTACTGACGGACAGTATAGCGCGTTTGACATGTCGTTTGAGTTTAGGATGAGTAAAGGTGCTAACAGTGGGGTTAAATATTTTGTAACCTTATCTGAAAAAACCGTTGGTTCGGCCATAGGGTTGGAATACCAGGTTTTAGATGATGCCGTACACCCTGATGCAAAATTGGGCAGGGATGGTAACCGTACATTAGCGTCGTTATACGATCTAATTCCGGCTAAAAAACAATCCCGGTTCGTACACCCCATAGGTGCCTGGAATATTGGCCGCATTGTGGTATCACCAAACAACCACGTTACCCATTATCTGAATGGGGTGAAGGTACTGGAGTACGACCGTGGGTCAAAAGAGTACCGAGACCTGGTAGCCATCAGTAAATACAAAGTTTGGAAAGACTTTGGAGAGGCTAAACAAGGCCACATCTTGCTGCAAGATCATGGCTTTGATGTGGATTACAGGAATGTGAAAATAAAAGAGTTAAAATAAAGGCAGTACGACAGAAGGCGGAGCCGGATATACTTGCAAGAGCACAAAGACTTAAAAGCTTTGTGCTCTTTGGCATTTTGTGCACGATGTTGTTCTTAATAATCAATTACTTAAGCGTTTGTAACCGAACACCACACCGTCCGTTTGCGAACGGTTATTAGAAATTCAATCCTGTTAAATATTTGATAAATAGTTAGTTGTAAAACTGGCACGTATGTTATAAGAATACTTATGTAGCAAGCTTGCTTGCAAACTATTTGCCAACTAAACTTAACTGTCATGTTCAGAAATTATCTCAAGATCTCCTGGCGTAACCTTACCAAAAACAAAGCGCATACTTTTATAAATGTAACTGGTTTATCGGTAGGTATGGCGGTAGCTATGCTTATTGGCCTTTGGATATGGGACGAACTATCGTTTGATAAAAACTTTGATAACCACAAAAGGATAGTGCAGGTATGGCAGCACCAAACCATTAACGGCAAGGTGAGCAGCCAAACAGCTATGCCCATTCCGTTAGGTAAAATGCTGAGGGATGGTTATACAGGCAAGGATAAAGACTTTAAGTACACCGTACTCTCCAGCTGGACCGAAGAACATATTTTAGCCTATGGCGACAAAAAAATAATCCCCAAAGGCAACTTTATGCAGGCTGAAGTGCCGGAGCTGCTTTCGCTGAAAATGTTGAAAGGCACTCGAGCAGGCTTGGCCGACCCCTCATCCGTATTGTTATCTGAAAAAGTAGCGAAGGCGATATTTGGCAGCGAGGACCCCATGAACAAAACCCTTAAGCTTGATAATAAAGACCTGGTTAAAGTAAGCGGTGTTTACGAGGATATCCCGCGTAACTCTTCCCTTAACGAAATATCTATTATTCTGCCATGGGAGCTTTACATGAATACACAGGACTGGTTAAAACGTGCTTCAACACAGTGGGGGAACAACTCCTTCCAAATCTACGCACAGTTGAATGATAAGGCCGATATTAACAAGGTGGATGCCCGCATCGCGGGGATAAAGCAAAAAAACATTGCGCTGGCAGGCGATAAAGTTGGCGCTTCATTTAAACCTGTGGTGTTTTTGCATCCAATGGATAAATGGCACCTGCGCAGCGAGTTTAAGGATGGTGTTAATACCGGCGGTGCTATCCAGTTTGTATGGATGTTTGGCATCATCGGCACATTTGTATTGTTGCTGGCCTGTATCAATTTTATGAACTTAAGCACCGCCAGGTCAGAGAAACGCGCCAAGGAAGTAGGCATCCGCAAAACCGTAGGCTCGTTACGCAGCCAACTCATCGCTCAATTTTTCAGTGAGTCGTTAATGATTGTGGCGTTTGCGTTCATGTTATCCATTGTATTGGTAATGCTGGTATTACCGTGGTTTAACCAGGTGGCCGATAAAACCATGAGCGTGCTTTGGGCAAATCCGGTATTCTGGTTAATGGGCTTAGGCTTTAGCCTGCTTACAGGGATCATAGCAGGCAGTTATCCGGCGTTTTACCTGTCGTCATTCCAGCCGGTAAAAGTATTAAAGGGCACGTTTAAGGCAGGTCGCTTTGCGGCTTTGCCACGCAAGATACTGGTAGTACTACAATTTACGGTTTCGGTAACGCTGATCATCGGCACCATTGTGGTTTTCTTACAAGTGCAGCATACCAAGAACAGGTCGGTGGGTTATGAGCGTACCGGCTTGCTGCAAATGAACATGAAATCAGACGATATCCATAAAAACTTTGCCGCCGTACGTAACGATCTTTTGCAAATTGGTGTTATCACTGAAATAGCCGAATCTGGCAGTCCGTTAACGGGCGTATATTCTAACAGCAGCGGCCTTAACTGGCGTGGCAAAGCACCGGACCTGCAGGACGATTTTGGAATTATACGCATTACCCCCGAGTTTGGTAAAGTTGCCGGATGGAAGGTAATAGAGGGGCGCGATTTTTCAAGGGCATTTGTAAGCGATACTTCAGGGATGATATTGAATGAATCGGCCGCCAAATTCATGAATTTTAAACATGCCACGGGCGAGATAATTGACTGGGGGGATAAGTACAAGGTGGTAGGTGTAGTTAAGGACATGGTAATGTCATCGCCATACGAGCCCGTTAAGCCAACTATATTTATGCTAAGTAATTATTCACAAGGTTTAGTTGATATCCGCATCAATCCTAAAGTAAGTACGCGTGAAGCCTTAGGTAAAATAGAAGCCGTATTTAAACAGTACGACCCCGGCAGCCCCTTTGATTATAAATTTACTGATGACGAGTATAACAAGAAGTTTGCAAACGAAGAACGTGTGGGTAAACTTGCCGGATTTTTTACGCTGTTGGCAATTTTTATCAGCTGCATGGGCTTGTTCGGTATGGCATCCTTTATGGCCGAACAGCGGATTAAAGAGATAGGCGTGCGTAAAGTTTTGGGAGCATCGGTATTTAACCTGTGGCGCTTAATGTCGACAGATTTTATTATCCTGGTAAGTATTTCTTTGTTGATTGCAATCCCCACCGCGTATTACTTTATGCACGGCTGGCTGCAAAATTATAAATACCGCACCGAGCTTTCCTGGTGGATCTTTGTGCTGACCGCAGTAGGAGCTATCGGCATAACCATTTTAACCGTTAGCTACCAAAGCATAAAGGCTGCGCTTACAAATCCGGTTAAGAGTTTAAAAACAGAGTAAAATGATATATACTAAATTCTCTCTATGAAAATATTAAAAACATTTTCCTTGGCTATTGCCATACTATTTGCCACTAATTGTTTTGCGCAAATAACTGCGCCCAAAGCAGGCGAACTAACTATGGTTAATCGCCAATTAAGTTTTGGTACCGATGGCAGCCTGCATCTTGATGGGGCCGATAACGCGGGTTTCGCATGGATAAACAACAGGCAATTCAAAAATGGCATTATAGAGTTTGATGTTAAGGGCAATGATAAATTACAAGGCAGTTTTGTTGGGATAGCGTACCACGGGTTAAATGACAGTACCTATGAATGTGTATACTTTAGGCCCTTTAATTTTAAGGCTGAGGACGGGGTGAGGAGAAGCCACGGGGTACAATACATCGCCTCGCCGAAATACGATTGGCCCATACTTCGCGAAAAATTTCCGAATAAATACGAGCAGGCAGTTACCCCCGCGCCCGATCCTAACGGATGGTTTCATGTGCGCATCACCATCAGCACAAAAAATGTGAACGTTTATGTGAACGGGTTGCAAAAGCCGATGTTGGCAGTTGAGCCATTGGTAAACACAGGAGGCACCAAAATTGGCTATTGGGTTGGCTTCGGGTCGCCCGGCGACTGGAAAAACTTAAAAATAACTGATGCGAAGTAAAAATTTCGCGTAACAAAAAAGGGTTTGATAGTTAATATCGAACCCTTTTTATATAATAATCAAAGACTAATCTCTGATCACAAATCTCTAATTAACAGTATTGCTCAAACGCGCCAATAAGGTTATCAGCTATCATTTGTGCAGGGCGGCCTTCAATCTGGTGGCGTTCTATAATGTGAACTAATTTACCATCTTTAAACAAAGCCATTGATGGCGATGACGGAGGGTAAGGCAGCATAAGGTTACGGGCCGCGTTAACAGCTTCTGTTTCCATGCCGGCAAAAACAGTAACCAGGCGGTCGGGGTGCTTTTCGTTAGCGGCAGCGGCACGTGCAGCAGGGCGCGCGTTAGCAGCGGCACAACCACAAACCGAATTTACCATTACAAATACAGTTCCTTCGCTTTTAATAGCCGCGTTAACTGCATCAGCATCTTTTAACTCTTCGAAACCAACTTTGGTTAATTCTTCCCGCATTGGGGCAACTAAATATTCTGGATACATAATTTTTACTTCTCTTATTTTCAACACAAAAATACCAAATTCAAAATAAAAACAACCCTTAATCAGAATAAACCGTAATAATTGACGTTTCGGTTATAATAGCAGCAGGGGGTATGTGGGTAGGAATTTATAACAGAGATTGCTATATTGCATACTTGATGTTTTAACCCTAATTAAAACTATAGAATGAACTTAAAATTAAAGATTTAGGTATGGGAATTATTACGAAAAAAAATAACGCCCAGCCACGTATTGTACAAGTAAAAGCAAAGCACTTTAATTCGTTAAAAATAACCGTTGCAGCAGTACTGATTGTGGTGATGGTGTTGATGACGGCTATAGCGCGCTTAAGTACACAAACGTTAGAGCAAAGGCAGGAAAACAGCAGGTTGCAATCTCAAATAGCTGCGTTGCAAGGCCAGATAGAAAAAGAATCTCAGGATGCATTGCTTATAAATGCCGAGAAAGAAGGTAACCGCAGCAAGGCGGTATCATATATACAAGACATCCAGGCAAAGCTGAAAACCATAAACAACTATATGAGCAAACGTGGTTTGCGCGGTTTGTCGTTCCGGAAGCTTAATGTTGGCGAAAAGCCCAAAAGCGACACCAAGTTATATTCGGATTTTAGTAACTACCTGGATAAGCTGGTAAACAATATTGCCTACGTACCTATGGGCTACCCAAGGTTAAGTTCATTTACTTCATTCTTTGGCTCACGCGGTAACCCTTTCGATTTTGGCGGGCGCGAGTTTCATCCGGGTATCGATTTTTCCGGCCACCGCGGCGACCCGGTTAAATGTACAGCAAGCGGCAAGGTTATATTTGCAGGTAAGGCTGGCGGTTATGGCAACTGCATTAAAATACGCCATGCCAATAATATCGAAACATGGTATGGCCACCTGTCAAAAATTAATGTGAAAGAAGGTCAGCGCGTAACAGTGGGCGATCTGATAGGCAAAGTAGGCTCAACCGGCCGCTCAACCGGCCCGCATTTGCACTACGAAATTCGTAAAGACGGGCATCCGGTTAACCCAAAACAATATTTAAGTTTAAATATGTAATACGGGTTTTAGTTTATGATTTATAATGTTGTATAGCTTTTATAATAAATCTTTTAACTGTTAATAAACCTTTTGGTAAATTATTTTGTATTAGTAATAAATACTTATATTAGCTAACCAAATCTAATTTTACTGAAATGGAAAATCTACTAAAAAATCAGCTGGCAAACGAAGGTCAAAACGTTCGTTTATCTCGCGAATCGATGAAAAAAATAAAAGGGGGCTTAGAAGACCTAACCCCGAAAGAACGCTGCGAAGCTGACCACGTAGGCCGTTGCGGCGATTGCGATAAGGATGGTTATTTTACACCTTGCGCGTAAATGAAAATAGGGATACTCTGTTTTTGGATAATACTAACCCGTGTTGGGTACAATTTTTTAATACAGGGTACCCACAACGGGTTGTACTATATCCAAATGAGTAACTTGAAGGATATTTGCCAGTATTTAGGTATTGCCGGGTTTTTGATAGTACTTTACGACCGGCAATTATCTTTCAAGATCCGCTACTTAATAATCTTCACGGCAGTATACTGCCTTACATTTGCATGTGTTATGTTTTACCCGTTTTTTGGCGGCGAAGCACGCAGCAACAGCGACCAATTTTTATTTGCCTTTAACCTTTTTTGGGCATTTGCCATGGCAGTAATGGTGCTGTTTTTAATTTTCGCCAGCGATCAATTCTCTACAAAAAAGATCAGCACTTAGTAAGTGCTGCATTAAACCCTGCTGTAAGTAATTAAATATCGCCTGTGGTTGTGCAATTACAAGGTAATGTTATTGCATCCAATTTCTTTAAAATATTTATATTCACTACTTTTGCCTTTCAAAAAAACTAATAATATGCCTACAGTAGAAACTGGATACGTTAAGTATAAAGTGAAAGATTTTTCACTGGCCGAGTGGGGCCGTAAGGAGATTGAATTAGCCGAGGCAGAAATGCCTGGTTTGATGGCTTTACGTAAAGAGTACGGGCCGTCTCAAATATTAAAGGGCGCTCGTATAGCAGGTTGTTTACACATGACTATACAAACTGCTGTTTTAATTGAAACTTTGATTGAACTGGGTGCTGAAGTTACCTGGTCGTCATGTAATATATTCTCAACCCAGGACCATGCTGCTGCTGCTATTGCTGCCGCAGGTACTTCTGTTTACGCCTGGAAAGGTATGGATGAAGAAGAATTTGACTGGTGTATTGAGCAAACCTTATTCTTTGGCGAAGACCGCAAACCATTAAACATGATATTGGATGATGGCGGCGATTTAACCAATATGGTATTAGACCGTTACCCTGAATTAATTGGCGAGATAAAAGGTTTATCGGAAGAAACCACTACCGGTGTACACCGCTTATACGAGCGTATGAAAGCCGGTACTTTGCCAATGCCTGCTATTAACGTAAACGATTCTGTTACCAAATCTAAATTTGATAACAAATACGGTTGCCGCGAATCTTTAGTTGACGCTATACGCCGTGCTACCGACGTGATGATGGCAGGTAAAGTTGCTGTTGTTTGTGGTTATGGTGATGTGGGTAAAGGTTCTGCCGATTCGCTTCGTAACTCGGGCGTACGTGTAATTGTTACCGAGATCGACCCTATCTGTGCTTTACAGGCAGCTATGGAAGGTTTTGAGGTTAAAAAATTAGGTACCGCTATTAAAGAAGCCGATATTGTAGTTACTGCTACAGGTAACAAAAACATCGTTCGCGAAGAGCATTTCCGCGCGTTGAAAGATAAAGCCATCGTTTGTAATATTGGCCACTTTGACAACGAGATTGACATGGCCTGGTTAAACGGCGCTTACGGCAGCTCTAAAATTGAAATTAAACCACAGGTTGATAAATATACTATTGACGGTAAAGATGTTATTGTATTAGCAGAAGGCCGTTTGGTAAACCTTGGTTGTGCTACAGGCCACCCAAGCTTTGTAATGAGTAACTCGTTCACCAACCAAACTTTAGCTCAAATTGAACTTTGGACAAACGGCGCGGCTTACAAAAACGAAGTTTACACCTTGCCGAAACACCTCGACGAAAAAGTTGCCCGTTTACACTTAGAAAAAATAGGTGTAGAACTGGAAGTTTTAGACCAGGATCAGGCCGAGTACATTGGTGTTACGGTTGAAGGTCCGTTTAAGCCGGAATACTACCGTTACTAAGCAAAAAATGACGCTTTATGTTCACGTTCACGTTTGCACAACCAGCCTGTTATTTGCAAATAGCTTGTAATCAGTAACTTTGGTTTTAAACTGGTGACACAGTTGCGCCACCAATACATATTAAAAAAGGGATATAGCTTTAGGCTGTATCCCTTTTTTAATTTTACTTTTTGTCATGCTGAGCGATAGCGAAGCATCTAATCGCAGATAGCCCTCGCCGACTTGCATGAAGTATATCAGACCCTTCACTATCGTTCAGGGTGACAATCTCTTTTAAAGTATCTCCCACGATTCCCTTATCCATGCAAATAACTGTGGCCTTAACTCATTCACACTACTTAGCCTTACGTGGTTCTCAAAGCGTTTTTTGCCTGATGCGGTGGATTTGATAACAGGAGGTTCATCTATTTTAGTAGCCGAATAAAACTTAAGATCCAACACCTTTTGCATGGGGCGGATAACAAAAAATGTTTGCCTGTGCACAAAGGTGATGCAATTAGGTGTAACGCCCACCAATACATCGGGCCATTCTGCAACCTCGGCAAGCAGTTTATCAAACGTCAGGATCAACTCCTCCGATCTGCCTTTAAAAAGATCGTCCAGGTTTATACGGGCACAGTGGTGCCATTGGCTTTCGCGGGTTAATTCACGGTCGCATTTGGGGCAGGTATATGGCATTAAAATACTATGGTAAACTTTGTGCCAATATTTGGCTCGCTTTCCACGCTGATTTTACCGCCAAAGGTTTCTATCTGGGTTTTGGTCATAAACAGGCCAATGCCTTTACTATCGTGCCCGGCATGGAAAACGCTGTTTAGTTTAAACATATCCTTGCCGTGGCGTTGCAGATCTATGCCCAGGCCGTTATCACTAAAGGTTAGGGTAACGTGGCCGTTCACTAATTCGGATGCGATGTTGATGACGGGTGGCACTCCAGGCTTGCTGTATTTAAGCGAGTTACTCACCATGTTATAAAATATACTTTCGAGGTACATTTTCGGGAACTGCATGCCGGTAACCATGAAGTTGGTTGTGATCTGCGCTTTTTTCTCCATCATTTGCCCCTTTAGCATGG
Organism: Bacteroidota bacterium; assembly: GCA_040389205.1. Classification (GTDB taxonomy): domain Bacteria; phylum Bacteroidota; class Bacteroidia; order Sphingobacteriales; family Sphingobacteriaceae; genus Mucilaginibacter. Next base: position 19,497 of record JAZKAL010000021.1, on the reverse strand, counting down.
CATCGGTAACCTTCACCATTTCCTGCAAGTCGCAGGTATCGTAAGCAATATTCTTGCTGTTGCGTACTTCCAGCACACGCATCAGTTCGGTAAGCGTTTCATTAAGGGTTTCGCTGCTTTGGTTCAGCATCTGGAAAAACTCCTCACGTTCGTGCTCATCGGTACTGTCGCCTATCATGTTCAGGATCATGCGGATGCTGCCCGCAGGGCCGCGTAGGTTATGCGCTACAATGCGGTTAAAATCTTCGTATTGGCTAATTCGGTTCTCCAGGTCCAGCGCGCGTTTATACTCATCGATATCGTAGCACGATCCAAACCACTTCAATATCGTACCATCGGCTGCAAGCATGGGCTGCGCCATAGATTTATGCCATTTGTAAACCCCGTCCTCCGCTCTGCGGAAACGCACTTCGGATTTATAAGGCTCGCCTGTGGCTAAGGAGTGGTGCCAGTCTGCATAATCTTTAGGTGCATCGTCGGGATGTATCACCGGCTCCCATCCATAAAGCGTGGTATCGTCTAAACTTAAACCTGTATAATCAAACCAGTGCCTGTTGTAGTAGTCCATGGTGCCATCCGGGTTAGATGTCCAGATGATCTGCGGGATAGAATCCGCCAGGAATTTAAACTCTTGTATCTTCTCTATAGTTTTATCCTGCTCCTTAACCAGCTCTACCTGTTTTATTAGGGCAAGGTTAAGTGCCTCCTGTGTTTCTATCGATTTTTGGAGAGCAAGTTCAGCCGATTTTGATTCTGAAATATCCTGAAACGTACCGTATAGCCTTTCGCATACGCCATCTTTAAACTCGGCGTTACCCAGTGCACGCACCCAAAGTTCTTTTCCTGCGGCATTAATTATCTGTAATTCCTCATTCCAGTTTGAGCCATTGGTAATTGCCTTGTTTATAGCAGCACTTATCCTGTCGCGGCTTTCGCCTTCTTTGTAAAAATCAATCCCGGTTTCCAACGAGGGTTCATAATCTGCCGGTACAGCATGTATCTCCTTGGTAACCGATGTCCAATAAACTTTTTGCTGTTGCAAATCAAGCTCCCATCCACCTACCCGGGCAACCTGGTTAGTTTGCTCAAGCATCTGTTTGGTGCGTTCAAGGTCTTTTGCCAGCCGGTAGCGTTCGGTAATATCAATTGCGTTGCCTATAATATAAGTACCCTCGCGCGGCGATTGCTGCAGGGTGTTATTATAAAGCCAAACCTTTAAGCTACCATTCTTATGAGTGGTAATCATTTGTCCGCGGGCTTTTCCGTTGATTGTAATTTCTTTTAAATAAGCTTTTAAAAAAACGTGGCGTTCTGCCGGTATAATATCAAACAGGCTTAATTGTACTATCTCGCCCTGCGTGTAGCCCAAAGTGCTTGCACCGGCAGTGTTAACTGATAAAAATTTACCATCAACATCATGTGTACACATTAGCCCCTGCGAGTTTTCAAAGAACACGCGTAGTTTCTCCTCGCTATCGGCAAGTAATTTATCTTTTAAAACAATGGCAGATACATCGCGCCCGATACCAAAAATATTGCCCGTTAAAGTCTCGGGAGTGGAGGTCCATTGAATGGTTTTATAATCGCCATTAATGGTTTTCATCCGCTGCAAAAAATTAGTGGTATCGCCACCACTAATCATTTCTTTTAGTTGTGCTTCTGTTTTTTGAAGGTCATCGGGGTGGATAAGTTCGAACGAAGGAGTGGTGAGCATATGACTTTCGCTCCAGCCTAAAACTTTGGTAAAGGCTGGGTTTACACGTTTAAAAAGGCCATCCATCCCGCCTACAAAAATCAGGTCGTTTGATGACTGGAAAAGCTTTTCAAAGTTTTTTAGGTCCTGTTTTTTGCGGCGCTCTACAATTAGTGCTATAACCTCTTCAGCCAACAATTGTAAAGCACGCTTTTGCCGGTCATTTAAAGTGCGGGGTTTTCTGTCGATAACGCAAAGGGTACCCAGGGCATAACCTTCAGGGTCTATAAGCGGAAAGCCGGCGTAGAAACGGATGTCAGGGTCGCCGGTTACAAGGGTGTTATGTTTAAACCTTATATCCTGCGTGGCGTCTTTTACTTCTAAAAACTGGGCATCGGTAATGGTATACCGGCAAAAGGCAACATTGCGCGGGGTTTCTTTTACATGCAGGCCAACTACCGATTTAAACCATTGGCGGTGTTCATCCAGCAATGAAACAAGTGAAATAGGCGCTTCGCAAATGATGGAAGCAAGCTCGGTGAGGCGGTCAAACTCGTGCTCGCCTAACGAATCTAATATGTCGTAGTCTTCAAGCGCTTTTAAGCGTTCAATCTCATTAGCCGGTTTAGGGGAGTTGCTCAAATTAATACTGTTATTGCTTTATACGAATGTATCGAATAATTAGTTTGTAAAATGCAGGCTGTGAGCATAAATAAAAAGTAATTGCCAATGCGGGGCTATTTTTAGTTAATTTGTAACTTATGCCGGTTTTTAACACCTAATCATAATGAAACTGATCAACAAAAAAATTATAGCCGCTGCCGCTTTATGCCTCGGTACGGTAACGGCCTTTTCTCAGGAAACCCAAAACATCCCCAAAGATTATCTGACCAAAGAATTTCATGCCGGCAGGCGCGAGGCATTGCGTAAATTAATGCCTGCAAATTCGGTAGCGGTAATATTTGCTTACCCCGAGCAGGTTTTCTCTAACGATGTAAATTACGTTTTTCATCAAAACCCCGACCTGTATTATTTCTCGGGGTATAAAGAGCCGGATGCCGCTTTGCTTGTTTTTAAGGATCTGCAGGGCAGTGGTGACACCAGCTATAACGAAGTGCTGTTTGTGCGCAAGCGCGACCCGCAGCGCGAGCAATGGACCGGCCGCCGGTTGGGTGTAGAGGGCGGTAAAACCCAATTAGGGTTTAAACGCGTTTACAACAGCAGCGATTTTGCCAAATTCCCCATCGACTTTAAGAAATTTAAAGCCATTATTTATGATGATTTGACCGAGGACGCCAGCGGCGACCTGAAAAGATTGATCAGCGCGTTCAAAACTAAAGCAGGGGTTGTTGAGGTGGATAAGGGCTTAAAGGCCGACCTGGATGTGATCAGTAAATATGCACGGCCGGCAAACCTGCCTCAGATAATAAATTACATAAAGCCCCGCGCTAATGATGAAGCGCATAAAAACAACGCTATCATACAGGAGCTAATGGCTAAACCGGATTCAGTTACGTTAGCCAGCGTTAAGGCCAAAATTGAAGCCACTTATGGCAATGCAGGGCTTTTTGATGAGTACACAACAGCCTTGCGCGGTGTTAAGCAGCCCGAAGAATTAGCTTTGCTCAGCAAATCGGTACAACTATCGTCAATTGCCCATGCCGAAGTAATGCGCGCCGTAAAACCAAGCATGAGCGAACGCGAATTGGAAGGTATACTGCTATATGTTCATAAGAAATATGGTGCCGAAGATGAAGGTTACCCGCCAATTGTTGGCGTAGGTGCCAATGCCTGTATTTTGCATTACGAAGAGAATAACGAAACCGTATTAAACAACCAGTTGGTACTGCTTGATGTAGGGTCGGAGTATCACGGTTACTCTGCCGATGTTACCCGCACCATCCCGCCAAGCGGCAAATTTACCGAAGAGCAAAAGGCCATTTACCAGGTAGTTTACGAAGCACAGGAAGAAGTGTTTAAACTGTGTAAAGCAGGTGTGCCTTATAGTTCGCTTGAGGCAAAAACAGGCGAGGTGCTGGCAGCAGGGCTTATTAAACTGGGCATTATAAAAGACGCTAAAGAATTGCGTACTTATTACCCGCATGGTGTATCGCACCACATGGGTTTGGATGTGCACGACAAAGGCTCATACGCGGGCAATCTGCTGGAAAATATGGTTATTACCGTTGAGCCTGGCATTTATATCCCTGCCGGTAGCAAATGCGATAAAAAATGGTGGAACATTGGTGTGCGTATAGAGGATGACGTAGTGATAGGTAAAGATAAAGGCACTATATTATCATTGGATGCCCCAAGAAAATGGCAGGATGTTGAGAAAATGGCTGCAGAAAAAAGTATATTTGACGGTGCGAAATTCCCGCCGCTTAAATAGGATTTACTACTATATTAGAACGCCCCGACTTGTCGGGGCGTTCTTGTTTTTAGCCTGTCCCCACCCTGTCATCCTGAGCGATAGCGAAGGATCTATTAACGAACTATGCCTATTCGACATGCTTGTAGGCGATTAGATGCTTCGCTATCGCTCAGCATGACAAATTGTATAAATTACTTCACCTCCGCTTCTTCCTCCACCGTTTCGCGCAGATCGTAAAGCAACCACTGCTTGTTAGCTATTGACGATGCTTTTGATTGCAGCAGCTTAATAAAATCATTAACACCTACGGGTTCGTTACCATTGCCATGTATCAGTACAATGCTGCCGGCCTGTGGTTGCTGGCCTTTGGCTAGCCAGGCATCGGTACCAATGGGTATCAAGCCAAAATCGATTATTTTATAGACCAGTTGCTGGTCAGACACCAAGCCCGGGAACCTGAAGAACACTGATGGCAGCAAGCCGTTGGCCAGCATCAGCTTTTCGGTTTCTAAAACCTCGTATTTAATATCGGTGCCGGGCTCCAGTAAAAAATTCTCGGTAAGCGGGTTGGTTTTGCTTACGCGATGATTGTAGGAATGGTTTATCCAGGTGATGTAGATCTCATGATTGGCCTGCAATTGCTTTAACCAGTTTATGTCCTGGAGATGGCGTTTCATCCACAACCCGCTCACCGATAAGGCGATGGGTACCTGTGGCTCCACCTGTTTAAAGCCGGTGATGATGTCAGTAAAGATGCGCCTATCCAGCGGTTTATGCGACGGGCACAGATCGGCAGTAAGGCTGATGCCTGTTTCTTTTGGTAGTCCGCGCTCAATCCCGGCATCCTGTATCGCTATGGATTGGCTTTCGGCCTTGCTTAGTGCTTTTTGGTATGGTGTACTGCTAAATAGTTTACGTGCTTCGGCCATGCTCATGGGTTTTATTTGATAAAAGCCGGCATCGTTTACCTTGGTTTCTAACGTTTGCGGGTTTACCAAGAGCAGGTAAGGCTTGCCGTTGTTTTCAAACCTGCGGATGATCATCCAGTCCTGTGGGTAGTGTTTGGCCCATCCAAAAAATACTTCGTAATTGGTTATGCGGGTATAATTGGCCTGCGCGTTGGCTGTAACTGCAAAGCATAGCATCAGCAAAAAAGTATAAAAGGCTTTCATCATCAGTACAAATAAACACAATCATAAATATGTTTTTATTGTTGATGATGTAATAGTGATATTTGCCCACATAATATTGTAAAGCCATGGCCCGATTATCCGTCAATATCAATAAAATTGCTACCCTGCGTAATTCGCGTGGCGGCGACAACCCCAACCTGGTAAACGTTGCTAAAGATTGCGAGCGTTTTGGCGCGCAGGGCATAACCGTGCACCCAAGGCCGGACGAAAGGCACATTCGCTACCAGGATGTTTTTGACCTTAAAAAGATAGTGACCACCGAGTTTAATATTGAAGGTAATTGCCAGGAGCAAAAGTTTGTAGACCTTGTACTGGCCAGCAAACCGGAACAGGTTACACTGGTGCCGGATGCATTGGGGCAGATAACATCAAACCATGGCTGGGATACCATAAAGAACCAGGATTATTTAAAGGATATTATAAAAGTGTTTAAAGATGCCGGCATCCGTGTATCTATATTTGTTGACCCGGTTACCGAAATGGTAGAAGCCGCCGCCACTACCGGTACCGACCGTATAGAGCTTTATACCGAAGTCTATGCCCACCAATACCATATGAACAAACAGGCTGCTGTTGCGCCGTACGTAAAGGCTGCCGAGGTAGCCCATAAACTTGACCTTGGTATAAATGCCGGGCACGACCTCGACCTGCAGAACCTGCAATACTTTGCGCAAAACATACCCGCGCTTGATGAAGTAAGCATAGGCCACGCCCTTATCAGCGATGCTTTGTATTACGGCTTAGAGAACACCATACAAATGTATCTGCGCCAACTGGCTTAGCGTATAATGGTAACGCTGCCCGAGAGTAGTTCGCAAGGTGTATTAGGTTGCAGATCCAAAGTGATTGCTTATTTAATTAAACATTTGGGTCGGTGCAGCAAACCAGATCTTGCCCCGTTTGGCAGTATTGTATTTGGTTTGTAAGTGCAGCCATAGGTTAACAATGGCGGCGGGGACTGGCAAGAGCATCCCGGAGGAGGGGTAATTTACCGCCGCTTACATTTTTCATTTCAGTTCTTGTTAGTTGTTTTTTCATTTTATTTAGTTATTAAGTTCCGAAATTGAGAATGGCGCTAGTAATTGATATAACCGGCATTAACGTTAATATAAGTTGGTTTCTACTGAGTTAATTAATTGCGCAATGCACCTAATGTGTTATGTATAGGGCAATGTAAGTGTAGTTGTAGTAAAGAGAAATAAAAAAATGGCAATTTAATTTATTTGAAATTTATTCATTTCAGATCAATTTCATAGCATGTTAATTTTATTGTAAAAACACTTTAACACCTTATACCCAATTGCTATTCAGTGCCTAAAATTGTACCTTTGCCGTAAATTTAAGGGATACCCATTTCAATGAAGCTGAACATAGATTACCAGGAAAAATTCCAGCAAAGGCACATTGCCCCAAACCAGGCAGATACCGAAAAAATGCTAAAAACCATCGGTGTAAATTCGCTTGATGAGTTAATTGATGAAACCGTACCGGCAAAAATAAGGTTGAAGAAACCTTTGAACCTGCCGCCTGCAAAAAGCGAGTTCGATTATCTGAACACGCTTAAGCAAACAGCTTCAAAAAACAAGGTGTTTAAATCGTACATAGGCCAGGGTTATTATGATGTAATTGTGCCAGGCGTTATACAACGCAACATCCTGGAGAACCCGGGATGGTATACCCAGTACACGCCTTACCAGGCCGAGATAGCGCAAGGCCGCTTACAGGCTTTGTTGAATTTCCAAACCATGGTTATTGATTTAACCGGGATGGAAATTGCTAACGCGTCGCTATTGGATGAAGGTACCGCCGCAGCCGAAGCGATGTTTATGCAGTACAGCCTGCGAAAAAACAACGCTGCTAACGTTTTCTTTGTATCTGAAGAGGTATTCCCGCAAACTATTGATATTTTAAAAACCCGCAGCGAGCCTTACGGTATTAAACTGCAAATTGGTAACCACGCCACTACCGAACTTACCGATGATATGTTTGGCGCCATGGTGCAATACCCTGCAGGCAACGGCGCGGTATACAACTATACCGATTTTGCCAACGCCCTGCATGCAAAAAATATTAAGCTAACAGTTGTTGCCGACATCATGAGCCTGTTGCTTTTAACCCCTCCGGGTGAGTGGGGAGCAGATATCGTAGTAGGCAGCACCCAGCGCTTTGGTATACCAATGGGCTTTGGTGGCCCGCACGCAGCATTTTTTGCCACAAAAGAAGAATATAAACGCTCTATCCCCGGCCGTATCATTGGTGTAACAATTGACAGCGCAGGCAATTATGCCTTGCGTATGGCTTTGCAAACCCGCGAGCAGCACATCCGCAGGGATAAAGCAACCTCAAATATTTGTACCGCGCAGGCATTATTGGCTATTATGGCCGGTATGTATGCTGTATACCACGGTCCGCAAGGCTTAAAACTAATTGCACAGCGTATCCACGGTTTAACCGTGTTGCTTGCCAACTCTTTAAAAGAGCTGGGTTACGAGCAATTGAACGATACCTACTTTGATACTATTAAAGTTGAGCTTGGTACTATAGCCGGCCCCATAAAATCTGAGGCTTTAAACAACGAGCTTAACCTTAACTATAAAGGCACTTTAGCAACTATCTCTATTGATGAAACTACATCGCCCGAAGATATCAAAACCATTGTACGTTTCTTTGCTAAAGTAAAAGGCAAAACTTTGGCCGATTCAAACTTCGAAACATTGAAAAACAATGTTGAAGGTGTGATCCCGGCTGATTTACAACGTACATCAGCATATTTAACCCACGCTTTATTTAACACGCACCACTCCGAGCACGAAATGCTGCGTTACATTAAATCGCTGGAGGCGAAAGATCTTTCGCTTTGCCATTCCATGATCGCGCTGGGCTCATGTACCATGAAGCTGAACGCTACTACCGAAATGGTGCCGGTTACCTGGGCCGAGTTTAGCAAGATGCACCCTTTTGCACCAACCGACCAAACAGGCGGTTACATGCAATTATTTGATGAACTGAACCGCTGGTTAAGCGAAATTACCGGTTTTGCGGCCATGAGCTTACAGCCAAACGCAGGTGCGCAGGGCGAGTATGCAGGCTTGATGGTTATCCGCGCTTATCATAACGATAGGGGCGACAGCCACCGTAATATCGCTTTGATCCCTTCATCGGCACATGGTACCAACCCTGCATCGGCAGCAATGGCGGGCATGAAGATAGTTGTTGTGAAATGCGACGACAACGGGAACATTGATGTTGAAGACATGAAAGCCAAAGCCGAGCAGTACAAAAATGAGCTGTCGTGCTTAATGGTAACTTACCCTTCAACCCACGGTGTGTTCGAGGAAAGCATCATCGAGATCTGCGAGATTATCCACCAAAATGGCGGCCAGGTTTATATGGATGGGGCTAACATGAACGCGCAGGTAGGCTTAACAAGCCCGGCTAATATTGGTGCCGATGTTTGCCATCTTAACTTACACAAAACATTTTGTATACCACACGGTGGCGGTGGCCCCGGCATGGGCCCAATTGGTGTAGCTAAGCACCTGGTGCCTTACTTACCGGGCCACGCTGTTGTTGATATTGATAATGGCAAAGCCATTCACGCCGTATCTGCCGCGCCATGGGGCTCAGCATCTATCTTAATTATATCACACGCGTACATTGCCATGATGGGCGGCGAAGGTTTAACCAACGCAACCCGTTACGCTATATTGAATGCCAATTATATTAAAACGCGCTTAAAAAACCATTACAACGTATTGTACACCGGTACTAAAGGCCGCTGCGCGCACGAAATGATTTTGGATTGCCGTTCGTTTAAAACATTTGGCGTTGAGGTTACCGATATTGCAAAACGTTTGATGGATTATGGTTTCCACGCGCCCACAGTATCGTTCCCGGTTGCGGGTACGGTAATGGTTGAGCCAACAGAATCGGAACCTAAGCACGAACTTGACCGTTTCTGCGATGCCATGATCTCTATCCGTGGCGAAATTGAGGATGTGGAGAATGGTTTATCAGATAAGTTGGATAACCCGTTAAAGAATGCGCCGCATACCGCTGCTGTAATTACCGGCAACGAGTGGGAGCACCCATACACCCGCCAAAAAGCGGCTTATCCGTTGCCTTATGTTGCGCAGTTCAAATTCTGGCCGTCGGTTGGTCGTGTAAACGATACCTATGGCGACAGGACATTAATTTGCTCTTGCCCGCCACTTACCGAATACGAATTTGAAGAAAGTGAAGTAACCACACCAGAATACGGAACGTGATAATTTGCGAAGCAGTCCCGATAGCTATCGGGATGCAGATAAAATGATTAAATTGAGGCTCCTTATTTGAGGAGCCTTTTTTATGAATATAACTTATCGCAATGAAGAAGTATTAACACTGACCCAGGGTACTTACCTGATACTTCAGTTACTAAAATTGATATTTATACGCCGGGGCATAAATTATGTGTTGATATTTACTTTACCTCAATTGCATCTCAAAAAATTACCCAAACTAAATTAAAATTAGTTTTATTGATGTATCAGCTTATAGCTTTTGTTGGAATGCGACACATCGTTTTTATTATGTAGAGCGATATAAGTTTTTTAACTCGGATAAGGGCTTCTACATTAGCCTCGATCCGGTAGATGAGGCAAACGAGCTGGCAGATGATGACCAGGATTTTATTTTGTGTAGTGAAATTGAGGGTAACTTTATCTAAGTATTATCAACAAATTTGATATCCTCAAACCGATACATTAAATTGTAACAATCTGCATACACAACCGTTACGTATGTGTGTACATATACCTTTGCCGCATATTAAGTTTTAAAGAAACACTGTTAGATTGAAAGCGATTTATAACAGCTTTGTTACTATAACATAATAAAATGCGTAACGTTACAACAGTAAGGAATATAACCTTTTTATTTGCATTCCCGTATAAGTGAGATATGAGCCCTAATAACGACAAAACAGTAAGTGTTTTATTGGTTGATGATGACGAAATAAATAACTTTATCTCTATAAAGTTGATAAAGAAGGCTTTGACCAACACCGATATTATGGCATGCCTGAATGGTAAGTTCGCGATAGATCAACTGGCTGAAATTCAACAGAAAGACCCTGCAAAATTGCCGGACTATATATTGCTGGATATTAATATGCCCATTATGAACGGCTGGGAATTTTTAGATGAATTCAAACGACTAAATCTTGACCCGCTGGGAAAAAGCAAGATCTATATTATCTCTTCATCGGTTTTTAGTAACGATATTAATAAAGCCCGATCGTACCCGCTTGTTAAGGATTTTATTTCGAAACCGCTTAACGTAGAAAAAATTAAAGAGCTTTTTGGCGTATCGTCTAACTAAACCGGGGTTACAGTAAATGCCTCATTTTGGTAGTTAACTGTTCCTATTGCCGTTGCACGCGCGTGGTAAAATAAACATATGTCACCTTCTGCGGCGGCCTTTTTGCCATATTCAATTCTTAACTCGGCCGCACGGTGCCCGTCATAATCATACTTGGCTACAAATTTTCTGATCAGCTGCTCGGGCTCGGGTAATTCATCACCTCCAAAAAATACCTTTTGTCCCTCGATATCTATCCAAAACACCTGGTGAAATTTACTGTGGCCGCCAGATAGTTCATACCGTATACCAGGTTTGTATTCACCACTACCTTCAACAAAATCAATTTTAGCGGTATTTTGTAACGCCTCAAATATCTCTACATGGTATGAGCTTGATTTACCCGTCAACCCAAATTCAAACTCATCTTTTTGTATCACGTGGGTAGCCTGCGGGAAGCTTGGCTCTAATTTGCCATTGCGCTCTACCACCAACCCGCCCGAATGATCGTAATGAAGGTGCGACATCAATACCAGCGTAACATCTTCCGGGTCGAAGCCTGCGTTGCGTATATGCTGATGAAGTAATAGCTCATCGCGGGTATCCTTATACCCAAGGCCTGCATCTAAAACGATAAGGTCGTCGGCCGTTTTTATCAGGAAAGGGTTTACGTGGATAAACAACGAACCCGGGCGGTCGCGTTTGCTGTCGGTTTCGGGGTTAAAAGGGATAAACTTTTTAGTAGCATCAACCGAATACGAGCCCTCACCTAAAGCAAAAATTTCCATAATGTAATGTTTGTGCAAATATAATCCACAAAATTTAAGCAGGCGAATAATGGTGATTTAAGGACGTTTTTGTGACTAATATGTAACGTTTTAAATCTCGCCACGTCTATTATTAAACTGTTTTAATAAATATTTTAAATAAAATTTTGATATACGAAAACTATCGTACATATTTGTACGAAGAAATTCGTATAACTTTTATAACATGGATTTGAAACCGACGGAAAGCGAGCTGGAAATATTACAGGTGATTTGGAAAAAGGGCCAGTGCAGTGTACGCGATGTGCACGAAGAACTGGCAAAGAATAAAGATGCGGGCTACACCACAACCCTAAAATTGATGCAGATAATGCATGAAAAAGGGTTGGTAGAACGCGACACCGCAGCTAAAACGCATTTATATAAGGCGCTGATAAGCCGCGAACAAGCACAGCAAGGTGCGCTGGACAAAATTATATCAACGGTATTTAAAGGCTCCACATCCGACCTGGTGATACAGGCCCTTGGCCAGCACCGCGCGTCAAAAGATGAGATAGACGCGATAAAAAACTTTTTGGATCAGTTTGAGAAGAGAGATTAGCGGTTTGGGATTAGAGATCAGAGATTAGTTAATTAGTGATCGGAGATTAGGAGTTCGCTTTTAGAATTAGCATTTAGAATTTTTAAGACTTATGGAAAACATACTATACAACATTAGCCAGGTATTGGGTATCACTATCATCCATTCGTTATGGCAGGGGCTGCTTATTTATTTCCTGCTGAGGGTGGTGCTGCTATTGGCATCAGGTCTTTCATCGTCAAAAAAATACTTGTTTGCAGTAAGCAGCCTGTTGGCTATAACCGGGTGGTTTGCGTATACCCTCATGGTTGAGATACAGTTGTACGATTGGCTGGCCAAACCCGCCGACCTTAGAAATATGCCGCTGCTTGCAGGTTTCCCGCAAAATATACAGCAGTTTGGTAACCAAAGCATCCGTTATTATTATAGTATCGAAAGTTACCTGCCATATGTAACCGCCATTTATGCTTTAGGCTTATTGTTAAATATGGGGCGGGTAGTGCTTGCGCACCGTAAGATCCAAACGATTAAAAATACCATGAGCCTTGGTGTGCAGTTGCAACAGCAAATAAGTGCCTTTGCCAAAAGAATGGATATAAGCAGAACCGTAAAAGTTGGTTTTAGCCAATTTGTGGATGTGCCCTGTATAGTAGGCTATTTTAAACCGGTCATTCTGCTGCCCTTTACCCTATCAACCTACCTTGGGTCCGAAGAAATTGAAGCCATATTAATGCACGAACTGGCTCATATTAAACGTAACGACTACCTTATAAACCTGCTGCAGCAAGTTGTAACCACGTTGTTATTCTTTAATCCGTGCGTGTTACTCATCAATAAAATAATAGGCGAAGAACGCGAGAACAGCTGCGACGATATGGTTGTAGATGCCACGCAAAACCCTGTTATATATGCCAAGGCTCTGTTTAAACTGGAGCAAAACCGCCAAAACGAGTTACAGTTAGCGCTGGCTGTAACAGGCAAAAAGTATCATTTATTAAACCGAATTGAAAGGATCATGAAAACAAAAAAACAAATCCCAAGCGTGCGGCCAACATTAGTGGCCATGCTTATACTAACCTTAAGTGTTGGAAGCTTAGCGTTGCTTAACCCCGAGATTGCGCAAGGTAAAATATCAGTAAAAAAGATAACACCGGAAGCAATAAAGAGCATTTTGACAGATACCATACCTGCAAAAAAAGCGGTTAAATTCCAGGCTAAGGCCATCAAGTCAACTACTAAAAAAGCAAAAGCCGATGCTAAGTTTATCGCCAAATACGACGCAAACAATAATGTGCGGGTTAACTACGGCACTTTTTATAATAACGGCATGAATGACCCCGAGTTAGAGCGTTTAAGCAAAGAGGTAGAAAAACACGGCGATGCTATAGGTAAATACTACGATAGCCCGGCATTTAAAGCGCAAAGCGATAAAATGGAAAACCTCGGTAAAGATGTTGAAGCATTTTACAATAGCGACAGAGTAAAGCAAGCCACTGCAGCGCAGGAAAAGGCTGCTGCCGAATTTGAAAAGCAATGGGGTGGTCGCAGCGGAAAGATAGAAGAGTTGGGCAAGCAAATGTCGGCAGCGGGCGATGTAATGGGCAAGTATTACGAATCGAAAGAGTTTAAGGACATGAACGCGAAGATCGCTAAGAAATATGGCGTACCCTTAAATGGTGTTTTTAGCTTCGACGAACGTGAACACAACGAAAATTACCGTAAATATCAGGACGAGCTAAAAAAGAACATCCCGGCAGATGTATTGCAGCAGCAGGATAAAATGAAGGAGTTGGGCAAACAAATGCGCTCGTACACCCAAGATCCTGATGTGCAAAAATCACGCGAGGAACTGCGTGCCGCCAGCGACAGGATGCGCGAAGCGTTTAACAACCCCGATATTAAGCTTAAACAGGAAGAGATGCGCAAAGCAGGCCAACGAATGCGTAGCTTTACGGGTAACCCCGATATTGAAAAAGAGAAAAAATTGCTGCGCGAAGCATCAGAAAAACTAAGAGCGTATACTAAAACGCCTGAGTTTAAAAAGAAAATTGCCGAGTACAGGAAAGCGCATCCGGAGAGTTACTATAACTGGAACAATAACAATAATAGCAACGAAAGACCAGAAGCTCCTGAAAAACCGGAAGCACCTGAGAAGCCGGAGCCGGCCGAAAGTAATTAAGGGGTATGGTGAGTGGTTGATTAAGTGAGTGGGGAATGGTTAAATGAATGAACAGAACTGATTGGATAATGAGGTAAAGAATGAATTTATAACTACTCCCTAATCACTTAATCAGCCATTCACCAATACAAATCCTATTAAAATTAGTAATTTAGTATCCTCAAATAAGAGGATACTTTTTTTATGCTTCAAAGGCTAACCATACAAAATTACGCGCTTATAGATAACCTTGAGATCAATTTTGATAAGGGGTTAAATATCCTAACCGGGGAGACCGGCGCGGGTAAATCCATTATTTTAGGTGCGCTATCGCTCATTTTGGGGCAGCGGGCAGAGAGCCGTTACTTTTTTAATCAGCAAAAAAAATGTGTGATTGAAGGTGCGTTTAAAATAGCCGGCTTCCATTTAAACGCTTTTTTTGAAGACAACGACCTTGATTATGATGGCGAAACCGTGCTGCGCCGCGAGATCTCGGCTGATGGTAAATCGCGTGCTTTTGTAAACGATACTCCTGTTAATCTTACTACGCTAAAACAGCTTGGCGAAAAGCTGATCGATATCCATTCGCAGCATGCTACTTACGAAATTAACGACCCCGAGTTTCAACTTTTGGTAGTTGATGGCGTATCCGGCCATCACGATCTGTTAAGCGATTATCAGATCAAGTACCGGGCTTACAAAAAATCGCTTAAACAACTCGATGAACTAATCGCGCAAAATGATAAAGCCAAAGCCGATCTTGATTACTACCAGTTTCAGTTTGACGAACTGGAGAAGGCTGCTATTGCCGGCGATGAGCAGGAGGGGCTGGAAAAAGAACTGGCTACATTAAATAACGCCGAAGAAATAAAACGCAACCTGATGGGTGCGCATTACCTAATGCACGAGGGAGAAACATCGGCCATTATACAGTTGCGCGAGGCCGGGCAGCAGATCTCTACCATTGAAAAGTATAACCCCGAGGTAGAAGAGCTGCACGAGCGCCTGAAAAGTACCCTGATAGAACTTAAAGACATTGCCGCCGAGCTGGAGAACATCGAGCAGCGCACATTTACCAACGAGGCCCGCGCCGAAGAGGTGAATACCCGCTTAAGCATGTTGTATAACCTGCAGAAAAAACATCGTGTTAACAGCAACCAGGAGTTGCTGGACATACAAAACGATCTTTCGGACAAAATTCAGCAGGCTGTGTTTGGTGATGAAGCGGTAGAGAAACTGCAACAACAAATTGCAGCCGATAAACTGGAACTGGAAGGTATTGCCACAACGCTATCGGCCAACCGTGAAAAGGCTGTACCGGTAATACAGGATAAAGTGCTGGCTAACCTAACAGAAATGGGCATGCCAAACTCGGTGTTGCAAATACAGCAAACCGCGCAGGCTGCGCTGGGGCCAAATGGTATTGATGCTATCCGTTTTATGTTTTCGGCAAATAAGGGCCACGCACTGGCCGATATGAGCAAGGTAGCATCGGGTGGTGAGCTGAGCAGGCTGATGCTGAGCATCAAATCCATCATTGCTGAATATACCGCGTTGCCAACCATAATTTTTGATGAGATAGATACGGGCGTAAGCGGCGAAGTTGCCAACAAAGTAGGGCAGGTGATGGAGCGCCTGTCGCAAAACTTACAGGTAATTACCATAACCCACCTGCCGCAAATTGCAGGCAAAGGCAAAAGCCACTATTTTGTTTATAAAGACGACAGCGAATCTGTCACCAAAACACGCATTAAAAAGCTTAGCGATACCGAACGCGTACTGGAAATTGCTAAAATGCTAAGCGGCGATAACCCCGGCGAAAGCGCCCTGCAAAACGCAAGGGAATTGTTAAATATTTAAGATTTGCGATTTTAGATAGGCGATTGCTTATATGTAAACTCAATCTAAAATCGTAATTCTTCAATCGTAAATAAAAAATATAACTTTGCCTCACTTACAAAACAAAAAACAATGGCTTACAATTTATTAAAAGGTAAAAAGGGAATTATTTTTGGTGCGCTTAACGAGCAATCTATTGCCTGGAAAGTGGCGCAACGCTGCCACGAAGAAGGTGCCGAAATAGTTTTAACCAACTCGCCGCTGGCTTTACGCATGGGCGAATTAAATAAACTTGCAGAGGAATGTAATGCCCCTGTTATCCCGGCGGATGTTACCAGCAATGAGGACGTTACCAACCTGATCACTAAAAGCATGGAGCATTTTGGCGGCGGTGTAGATTTTGTGCTACACTCGATAGGTATGAGTGTTAACGTACGCAAAGGCATCCACTATACTGAAAATAATTACGATTTTACCCATAAAGGGCTCGATATATCTGCACTTAGCTTTCACCGTGTATTGCAAACAGCTATGAAGCTTGATGCCATTAACGAGTGGGGATCTGTTGTGGCGCTTACTTACATTGCCGCCCAACGCGTATTTCCTGATTATAACGATATGGCCGATAATAAGGCATACCTGGAAAGCATTGCCCGCAATTTTGGTTACCAGTACGGTGTTAAAAAACACGTACGCGTTAACACCGTATCGCAATCGCCAACACGCACTACCGCAGGTAACGGTGTAAAAGGCTTTGATGGTTTTATAAACTATGCCGAAAAAATGAGCCCGCTTGGTAACGCGGATGCCGACCAATGCGCTGATTACTGTGTAAGCTTATTTAGCGACCTAACCAAAATGGTTACCATGCAGAATTTGTTCCACGATGGTGGTTTCTCTTTCACAGGTGTAACTGCCGCCGTTATCGAGCAAATGGAGAAATAATATAGTTAGTTATATTTAACAAACATTTATAAAAGCCAAAGGCCTCCGGATATCCGGAGGCCTTTGGCTTTTACGTTTTAATTGGCTTAATTAACGTTGGAGTCAACCAAAACAATTTTGACATCAATAGCAGGTGGTACTGCCGGCGTACCTGTGCCCGACGGATTTTGCGAGTAGATAGATACACGGCCTACATCATGTGTAAAGCTATAAGCACGGCCTGCATACACATTAGGGATTTGTTCCCATTCCGGGCTTCCTGGTTGTGCAATGTAAACCAATACAGCGCCATTTTCGCTGTAAGCTTTGTCTAACTCAGTCACATTCAGGTCCATAACATAAGAGCCGCCACCATCAGGGATCAGCTGCCAGTTAGATACATTTGTCTTGTAAACAGTTGTGTTAGTGTTGCCACCTTGCACAATAGTTTCTTTTTTACAAGAGGCAGCCGTAAGTGTAATAACAGCTACGCATAGGATAGATAATAATTTTTTCATATAAGATTTTGTTTTTTCGATCATAAAACTGAGTTATGAACCACATCATAACGTTTTTACAATGCCATTATATATATAAGAACAAAAATATTTGAAAAGGTTTAGTCAACTATTAAATTAGTTATATATTTATTTATGAAAAAGTTGCTGGCTATTTTTCTCGTGATGCCACTTTGTTGTTTTGCACAAGTACGCATAACAGGTAAGTTAATAAGTATAACAGATAAAGCGCCTGTGGCAGATGCCAGTGTATTTTTAAGTAACGCAACTGTGGGCAGCAAATCGGCAAGCGATGGCTCGTTTACTTTAAATGGCGTTAAGCCCGGCCAGTATGAGCTTGTGGTCACTGTAATAGGTTACGAAACCTACCGTCAAACGGTTATGGCTGGCAGTACCAATATTCCCCTGCCAAATATAAATCTCACCCCTAAAACCACTACCCTAAATGAAGTAAGTATACGGCCGGACCCCGATTGGGCGCGTAATTATGATATTTTTAAAATGGAGTTCCTGGGTCCATCTGAAATGGCAGCTAAATGCAAAATACTTAACCCCGAGGTAGTGAGCCTGCATTACGACAAAGCATCCCGCAAACTAACAGCCTCATCATACGATTTTTTAGAGGTGGAGAACAAGGCACTGGGTTACCACGTAAAGTACCTGTTAAATAAATTTTTAAAAGATGGTAAAATAAACATGCTTTATTTTGAAGGATCGGCCTTGTTCGAAGAAATGAAAGGCTCGGTTAAAGATAAAAAGCGGTGGATAAAAAACAGGCGGCTTGCATATGAAGGTTCTTCAATGCAGTTTTTACGCGGACTAGTAGGTAACGATATGGAGCGATACGGCTTTAAGGTATTAAGGCTTATCAGGAAACCAAATCCGGATTTTAACGGTTTAAACCATAAGTATTTTCAAACCTTGGTTAACGTGCCACTCGCCGTTACCGACTTTACCTCTCTTACTGACCAAAGGGGTATATACGCTCTAAAATACACCGATTGCCTGTATGTTATGAACACTAAAAAGCGCGACAATGACCGTGGGAGCAATACTTATCAATCATTGTCGATGCCCAATTATTTAACGTCTATCATATCTTTTGCCGAGCCCTATGCGCTGTTTGACAGTAACGGTATTATCATAAACCCCGCTGCTGCAAATTTTGAAGGTAACTGGGCCAAAAGCCGCTTTGCAGAAATGTTGCCGGTTGATTATACGCCCGTAGAAAAGTAAATGTATATTACTCTAAGATAAAAAGCCCCGCCTGTAATTCACAAGCGGGGCTTAGTTTATCCGTTATCCGAAGGGGAATTATTTTTGTTCTTCCTCTTCTTTAGGTTTAACGTCGTCGTTCTTTTTGTCTATCACCTTTATTTGGTCGGCTTCTTTGTCGTAGTCAACCATTAGGGTATCGCCTTCGGTCATTTCACCTTTTAGTATCTCTTCGGCAATTGGGTCTTCCAGGTATTTCTGGATGGCGCGTTTAAGCGGCCTTGCACCAAATTGCGAGTCGTAACCTTTCTCGGCAATAAACTCTTTTGCAGCCAAAGTAAGCTCTATTTTGTAACCCAGGCTGTTTACACGGCCAAACAGGAAGCCAAGTTCGATATCGATAATTTTGAAAATCTCGTCTTTACCTAATGAGTTAAACACGATCACATCATCAATACGGTTCAAAAACTCAGGGGCGAAAGCGCGTTTTAAAGCATTTTCTATCACACCACGTGAGTGTGCATCTGCCTGTGTTGTTTTAGCAGCTGTACTGAAACCTACACCTTGTCCAAAATCTTTCAACTGGCGTGCGCCAATGTTAGATGTCATGATGATGATGGTGTTCCTGAAATCAACCTTGCGGCCCAACGAGTCCGTAAGCTGGCCTTCATCCAATACCTGTAATAAGATGTTAAACACATCCGGGTGGGCTTTTTCTATCTCATCCAATAATACTACAGCGTAAGGTTTACGGCGTACCTTTTCGGTAAGCTGTCCGCCTTCTTCGTAACCTACATAGCCCGGAGGCGCTCCCACTAAGCGTGATACCGCGAATTTTTCCATGTACTCGCTCATATCAATTTGTATCAGCGCGTCTTCGGTATCAAACATAA
>JAZKAL010000020.1:0-96803 GCA_040389205.1 Bacteroidota bacterium | reverse complement strand
GCCGATAAGGTGCGTGAGCAACTATCAGCCATGAATATTTTGGTTGAAGAGTGGGGCGGTAAATACCAAACACAAGAAATATCGGCTAAAACCGGTTTAAATATCGACCTGTTGTTAGAGAAAGTATTGCTTGAGGCAGAATTGCTTGAGCTTAAAGCCAACCCTAACAAACGTGCCGTGGGTACAGTAATTGAAGCAGCCTTAGATAAAGGCCGTGGTATTGTTACTACCATATTGGTACAGGCAGGCCGCTTAAAAGTGGGCGACCCGATATTAGCTGGTTGTTACAGTGGGCGTGTTAAAGCCTTAACTAACGAGCGTGGCCAAAGGGTTGAATCTGCAGGACCATCTACGCCGGTACAGGTGTTGGGTATGCAGGGCGCACCAACAGCAGGTGATAAGTTTAACGTTTTAGACAGCGAGACGGAAGCACGTGAGATTGCAAACAAACGTTTACAATTACAACGCGAACAAGGTTTACGTACTCAGAAACACATTACACTTGATGAAATTGGCCGCCGTTTGGCAGTTGGTAACTTTAAGGAACTTAATATTATTGTTAAGGGTGACGTGGATGGTTCTATCGAAGCGTTATCAGATTCGTTATTGAAACTGTCTACCGAGCAGATCCAGGTTAACATCATATCAAAGGCAGTTGGTCAGATCTCCGAGTCGGATGTTCTGTTAGCTTCTGCATCAGATGCGATCATTATCGGTTTCCAGGTACGTCCTTCGGGAAGTGCGCGTAAACTGGCCGAGGCAGAGCAAATCGATATCAGGCTATACTCTATTATCTACGACGCTATCAACGAGATAAAAGCGGCGATGGAAGGTATGCTTGCACCAACATTTGAAGAGAAAATTGTGGCTAACGTAGAAATACGCGAAACCTTCAAGATCAGCAAGGTTGGTACAATTGCAGGTTGTATGGTGTTAGATGGTAAAATCAACCGTAACAGCAAGATCCGCATTGTTCGTGATGGTGTGGTGATCCATACCGGTGAACTGGCTTCATTGAAACGTTTCAAAGACGACGTGAAAGAAGTTGGAACTAACTACGAGTGTGGTTTGAACATCGCTAACTACAACAACATCGAAGTTGGTGATATAGTAGAAGCATACGAAAACGTAGAAGTAAAACGTAAATTAGTTTAAAAACTAAATACTTAATATTGAGAAGGACGGCTATTTAGTCGTCCTTTTTTTGTTAACAGAGCACTTAAAAGTTTGTCATTTCGCACGATCGATAGCGAGGAGAAATCTTGTTATTTCATGCATATCGCCTACTTGCCTTATCTAGCATGATTTCTCCTCGTACCTCGTCGAAATGACAATTTGATAAATTCATCCCCCCTAAAACCCCTTCTTCCTCGTCACACCGGGTTTCCTGGTTCTGGACGAGGGCTTGTCTGCCACTTCATCAGCACCATATCTACGTGCCATTTTGGCGATGCGTTCTTCCATGGTTTCGGTGGTAAGGCGTTCGCGCCCCAGGCTATCTACCAATATCGGGAAGGCAAATGGCGTTGGTCGTTCTATCACTTTTAAAACGATGCTTTGCGTTTGAATGCGCTGCAAAGCGGCCCGTAACCTAAACTCTTCTAACTGAAAAGCCAATGCTTCGTTGTATGCCTGCCGTACCAGGAGATTATCCGGCTCGTACTCGTTAAACACTTCAAAGAGTAAAGACGTTGAGGCTTGCAGGTGCTTGTTTTTAACCTGTTGGCCGGGATATCCTGTAAACACCAAGCCCCCAATATGCGCGATATCACGGAAACGGCGGCGGGCCATTTCATTTGAATTTAAGCTGTTTTGAATATCATCTATCAGGTTATTGATGGAAAAGAAATCGGCATCTTCCAGGGCCTCTTCAATGGGGATATCCTCATCGGCTAATAATTCAAACCCATAATCATTCATTGCGATAGAAAAGCTAGCCGGTTTTATTTTAGAGATACGGTACGCCAATAAACTCGCCATACCTTCGTGCACCAGGCGGCCCTCAAAGGGGTAAAATAACAAGTGGTGGCCCTCGCGCGATTTAAAAGATTCTATCAAAAACTCGTGGCTTTGAGGGAGGTGTGATAGATTGGCTTGCAACTCGAACAATGGTTTAAGCGCTTTTACTTCAATATCGGTTTCGATACCATGGGCAACCTCATCCAGCTTATCCCTAAACACGGCGGATAGTTGGGATGACAACGGCATTCGCCCACCTGCCCAGCTTGGTATCAGCCCCTTGGTTTTAGTTGATTTTTTAACATAGGCCGTCATCTCTTTTACCTTAATAAACTCCAGACTGCGCCCGGCAAACCAGAAAGTATTACCCGGTTTTAGTTTAGATATAAAACCTTCTTCTAAAGTGCCCAGGCTACCGCCACTTAGCCATTTTACACGGATGCTTAACTCGCTGGTGATGGTGCCAATACTTAAACGGTGGCGCATGGCTACCCGCCTGCTATTTACTTTAAACAGGCCGTTCTCTACTTCTACTTTTAAAAATTCATCGTACTGGGCAAGGGTTTTACCGCCGTTGGTTATAAATTCCAACAGTTGGTTAAACTCATCACGCCGCATATCTGCAAAGGCGAAAGTGCTTTTCACCTCGCGGAACAATTCATCGGCCCTAAACCCGTCTGATACCGCCAGCGTAACCATGTATTGGATAAGTACATCAAAAGTAAGCAGCATTGGGTCGCGGCTCTCGAACACACCTTTTTTAATGGCGCTTTTTAAGGCCGCCCCCTCCAACAATTCTAAAGAATGTGTAGGCACGAAGTATGCTTTAGATATCGCTCCGGGATGGTGACCGCTTCGCCCCGCGCGTTGCATGAAGCGCGCTACACCCTTGGGGCTGCCCACCTGCACTACGGTGTCTACGGGCCTAAAATCGACGCCAAGATCTAAACTAGAGGTACACACCACTACCTTTAAAGCCTCGGCATGTAAGGCTTGTTCAACCCAGTTACGTAGCTCGTTGTCCAGCGAGCCGTGGTGCATGGCCATAATACCTGCATACTCGGGATAGTTATCAATAATGGCATGATACCAGATCTCGCTTTGCGACCGTGTATTGGTAAATATCAGCGTGGTTTTGCTTTTGGCCACTATTTCCATTACCTGTGGCAAAAGCTTAACGCCAATATGCCCGGCCCAGCTATAATTCTCAATATTTTCGGGTATCACAGATTCTATCACCAACCGCTTATCAATATTGGCCCTTACCATTTTGATCTGTTCCGGCGGAAAATCATTTCCCAACAAAACCTCGGCAGCTTGTTCCAGGTTGCCTATGGTGGCCGAGATGCCCCATATCCGAAGTCCTAAGTCTGTAGTCTTACGTCTTAAGTTTTGTTGACTTTCAACTTCCGACTTTTGACTTAGGGCTTTTAACCTACTCAACCCGAGTTCTACCTGCACTCCCCGCTTAGTTCCCAATAGCTCGTGCCACTCGTCGCAAACCATTACCTGCAGGCCTTTAAAAACTTTGTCATATTCTTTTTGGGCCAGCATCAGGTGCAGGCTTTCGGGAGTGGTGAGCAGTACTTCGGGTAATTTACGTTTAAGGGCGGCCTTTTCGGCTGCGGAGGTATCGCCCGTACGGGTCATGATGCGCCAGGGCAGGCCAATGTCATCGCATACTTCCTGCATGGCTTTGCGGATATCATTGGTGAGGGCTCGCAGTGGTGTTATCCAAAGCATGAGCAGGCCGTTATTTTTTTGAGTAGTATAGGTGTCGGGATATTTGTTTATGAAATCGGCCAGAAAGGGGAGGAACAAAGCAAAGGTTTTACCGCTGCCTGTAGGTGCATTCAGTAAGCCGGAAAAGCCCGACAGGTAAGCCGCTTCCATTTCTTTTTGAAAGGGGAATTGCTTCCAATTTTTCTGTTTGTACCATTCCTGAATTACCTTTTGCCCCTTGGATGCCATTGTTTTTGCCAACAAAACCTGCTTTTACAGGTTGTATATATCAACTGTAAATTAAACAAATTGTTACAACCATGAACATTCCAAAATATTTTATTGTGCCGATACTCGCATTAGCTATAACAGCTTGCCAGCAAAGCAAAGCCCCAAACTCAACAGACTCGGTTGCTAAAGCCGATACAACTAAAGGTGCCGATACCACAAAAACGACGGACACATCAACCGTTGATCTGCCCGGCGATAAGCAGGTGCCATTAGCGCAACTAATAGTGCCCGGCATAAGCATAGGGCAAACCGCGATAAATGAAAGCAGCGAAGATGTGCACAAGAAATTAGGCACACCCGATGGCGGCGACGCGGCCATGGGTAAGAGCATATCGATATGGTATGCCAACCACGATACCACGGGCTACGTTACGCAAATGTACTTTTCGCGGGGGCAGGGTGATGACGAGGTGAAACGGGTTAAACAGATCAGGGTTACATCGCCATCGTTTAAAATAAGCAGTGAAGTGTACACCGGCACCCCGTTTAGTAAGGTAGAGCAAGCCTACAAATTAAAAAGAGTTGCAACTTTTACCAATAAAGGGAAAACACTTAGCCTTTACGATGATGTAAAAGCAGGGATCGCTTTTGATGTAGATGATAAGGATATTATAACCGGCATAACCGTTCATGAGCCTGGCCGCGATGCGGCATCAACTTATTTGCCATTCTTTTCCAGCTTAAAACAGCTTAATTAACAGAAGAGCCCCGTAATTAGCGGGGCTCTGTTTATTCCGTTTGAATAGTGATTACTTTTTCTCAGGCATCAAAATAACTTTAGCCAGGTTGGCATTGTTTAAATATTTATTGGCTGTCTCCTTGGTGCTTTGTACGGTAACATTCTCCAGGTTTTTAACATGGCTGAGAATGTCATCCGGGTTTTGGTCGTTTTGTACCGCACCGGCAAGGTAGCCCGCCCAGGCTACATTTTGTTTAAGCTGTACCTGGGTAGAACGTGCCTCTTCGGCAGCAAATTTCTGAATATCGGCAGGCAACGCACCTGTTTGCTTTATTTTGCTGATCTCATCAAGCGTAGCAGCTATCAGTTTGTCAACATTTGCCGCGGCACAGGTAAACGCGATGGTTATGGTGTAACGGCCTTCGGGGTTTTTAGTATAGCTTGCCCTGATGCCCGGCGCGTATATACCGCTTTCCTGCTCGCGTAAGCGTTCAACAAGTTTAATGTTCAGTATTTCTTCCAGCGCGTCTAACTGCATGTTATTGGCTTCGTTAAATACGTAAGGGCCGCTGTATATCATTTGCACGTTAGCTTTATCATCAATACCCTTGTAAACCGTTTTGGTAATTTGTCCCGGTGCGGGGTACATCTTAAGGTCCTTAAAGGTTTCCTTTTTGTTGGTTGATGGCAGGCCGCCCAGGTAAGTGGCAAGGACTGGCTTAATAAGCTCCACATTAAAATTACCAACTATAACAAAAGTAAAGCCGCTTGCATCGGCAAACCTGTCTTTATAAAAATTGAATGATTTATCCAGGTCGGCAGTATTTAAACGCTCTAAATTAGTAGCGCCAAAACGGAAATTATTGTTGCTTAATACAGCCGAAAGCGTATCCTGGAAAACACTTTGTGGATCTAACCCACGGTTAGCTAATAATGCTTTAGTTTGCAGCAAGGTACCTTTCCAGATATCTGCATCTTTACGCGGCTGGGTAAAGTAAAGGTAGATAAGCTGTAGAGCGGTCACAAAATCACGCGGGGATGAACTGCCCCTGATGCCCTGGGTTAATTCGCTAATGTAGGGCGATACATTAACATCTTTACCTGCCAGCATCTTATCCAACTGGCCCTGGTTAAATTCGGAAATACCGCTGCTGCCTACAATTGAACCGGCAAAGCTTGCAGATGTATAATCGGCGTCGCTTGCCAATGAGGTGCCGCCAAAGCTCGAACCGTTTATCAGTATCTGGTCGTTCTTAAATTCTGTTGGTTTTAATATAGCTTTAAGACCGTTCTCAAATGTTAAAGTAGTTGTGCCAATAGCATCATCCTTTACTTCAGATACTATTTTAGAGCCCTCGGGCTCTTTTTCCATTAAGGGCTTGCTGGTAACGTTATCCACATAAGCGGTAACACCATTCCCCGCGGCGCCTATCCAGTTTAGGATGGTTTTTTCATTTGGCAATTTATCTTTGTCCTTCTCAGGGCCTTCAACAATTATTACGCGGTTTTGGTCGCTGATGAACTGGCCTGCAAGGGCGTTCATTTCGGCAAGGGTAATTTTGCTGATGTTGCTTACATAAAAGTTATATTCAAAATCAATACCCGGCATAGCTTCGCCGGTTAAAAAGTTCTGGGTATATTCCCTTACATAGTTAACAGAATTGGTTTTATCCTTTTCGTAAAAGGCGTTTTGGATACCTACCAGGGCCTGCTGTTTGGCGCGCTCCAGCTCGGTTAGGGTAAAGCCAAACTTGCGGGCACGCTCGGTTTCGGCAACGGCGGCTTTAACAGCAGCTTCTAAGCCATCGGGTTTTGATACCACAATAGATGAAAATGCATCCTGTTTGCCAATTAGCGGGCCGTAGCTTGTACGTGCATACAGGAACGGCGGCTCGGGCTTCTGCTGCAATTCGCCAAGCCTTTGGTTTAGCATAAAATTAAACAGTGATATACGCATGCTTTGCATGTAACCTGTAGTGGTGCGCACAACGCTATGCGGGTGTTTAACTATTATTTGTGCAAGGGTATAAGGGAACTCCTTATCGGTTGCTATTTTTACAACAGTACCCGGCGTTGGTGCAACGTTAAAATCCGGACGGGGCTTTTTAACTACCGGATTTTTCAAGCCCGAAAAGTTTGCCTTTATCAAGGCCTCAACCCGTTTTACGTCAAAGTCGCCCACCACAATTACCGATTGCAGATCGGGCCTGTACCAATCACTGTAGAAGCTTTTAATAGTAGCGGCATCAAAGTTTTTTAAAACGGCTTCCTGGCCAATTGGCAACCGGGTAGCGTATTTAGAGTTGTTTAATAATACAGGCAATGTTTGCAGGCTTAAACGCTCTTGCGCGTTTTTACCACGCAGGCGTGCTTCTTCCAAAACAACACCACGCTCTTTATCTATCTCTGCCTGATCAAAACTCACGTAGCCGGCCCAGTTGGCTAATATTTTAAACCCGTTCTCAAATACAGAGGCGCTGTCTGTAGGTAAGGGCAACTGGTAAACGGTTTCATCAAATGAAGTATACGCGTTAAGATCGGCACCAAATTTAACGCCCGATTTTTGCAGGTAGTTAACCAATGCATTCTTAGGGAAATCGCGCGTGCCGTTAAATGCCATGTGCTCGGTAAAGTGGGCAAGGCCTTGCTGGGCATCAGTTTCTAAAATAGAGCCTACTTTATTAACCAAGTATAATTCGGCACGTTTTTGAGGCTGCTCGTTATGGCGAATATAGTAGGTTAACCCGTTAGGCAATTTACCTATAATAACATCTTTATCAACCGGTAATACATTTGGGGGTGCAAGTGCCGCTGCTGCCGATGTTGGTTTGTTGCGCGGGGATGGGGTTGGCTTACGTTTTACCTGTGCAGTTACGCTGCCCGATGCTATAAGCAAAGCCAGCGCGGCTACAGATAAAGTTCTGTTAATGTTCATATTTAAATTAAAAGAGGAATATTTCACTAAGATGCTAAACGAATATCTTAGTTACAAATTGTTTATGGTGTTTTAAATGCTTCCTGCATCATTTGCTGCAGCTCGGCCTGGTGACTTTGCACAGCTTGCTGGCCAAGTAACGCCGACTTTTGAAAGATGGCCGGTTGTTTTTGATTAACCTTAACACCCAGTGGCGAGCGGTAGAAAACGGCAAGATCTTTCAACTCCTTTTCGCTGAATTCCTGCGCGTAAATGGCGGCCATCTGGTCTTTCATCAGATCCCAGTTCATGTATTTGGCCATAAAGGTGTTCATGATCTCGACGAATTTTGGCTTTTTATCTGCCGGTACGTTGGCGCTCGCCTGGGCAATCATTGCCGACATGTTTTCTTTTAACTGTGCCCCTGCACCTGATGCAATAAGTACATCTTCAGCTGCTTTTAAATGCGATGGGGTAATTGCCGGTGTTTGTGCTTTAACCGCGCCGCATATTAATAATGCGATGAATAGGAATTTATATTTCATGATTTTGTTATTTGCTGGTAAATTGAAAGTTCTATGCTAATACCTAAATCGGCACAGAGTTTTATTAGAGCAGTTGAAAGGTATTTAGATTGAACAAATTTGTAGCTGTCATATTCAATACCAAAATCTAAAACTGCAAATTGAATTTCAGGGGTTGAGGGAATAAGTTTTAACTTTTCGTAATTTAACTCTAAATACTTGGCAGCATCCTTTTCTTGTTCGGTAAAATCATCAAAATCGGCTATACTAACATCGACAGCGCAACCCGAAAATTGATATTTTTCTCCGCCTGGTTTAAGTTTTGATTTTGGTTCGTCCTTATAAAAAACGCAATAAGAACTTACACCGCTTAGAAGAATAAAGCTGTCAACGTCGAAATCTTCACCAATAATTCTGAGTATGCAAGACATTTGTTTAAAATTTATACCTCACAAAAGCTTCCATAGCTGCGTACTCGGCCATACCTAAGCGGTCGTAGTTTTGGGCGGTTTCGCGGTTGCGGTCCTCGGCGCGTACCCAAAACTCGCGTGCGTCATCACCGGGGAATACCGGGCGATCTTTTTGCGATTGATGTTTGAATATCGCGTTCCGCTTGCGTAATACCTCGGCAGGCGATAGTGGCACGGCCATTTCTATTTCGTGGGTAGCAAATTCATGCCATGCGCCGCGGTACATCCACACCCAGCAATCATTTACCCAAGCCTCGGTTTTACGTAACCTGCGTAACGACTCGATAACGATGTTAAAACAAACCACGTGTGTGCCGTGCGGATCGGCAAAGTCGCCGGCGGTAAATACCTGTTGTGGCTTTACTTTTTGTAGCAACTCCATGGTTAGCTTTATATCCTCTTCGCCTACAGAGTTTTTTTGTGTTTTGCCTGTTTCGTAAAACGGCAGAGCCTGGAAATGGATATTGCTGTCAGGCACACCCGCGTAACGCGCGCCTGCAATGGCCTCTGTTTTACGAATGAACCCCTTAACATCCCGGATCTCTAAGGAGTCGATCTGGTTAGGCTGCTTAACAGCCATAAACTGACGCATGTCATCATAAATGCCTCTCATTTTTGAGGCGTCCTCGCCAACGCTTTCCTTAAAATCAATAGCAAATTCAACAAAGCGCAGCACATCATCATCCCAAACGGCAGTATTGCCGGATGTTTGGTAGGCCACGTGTACGTCATGCCCCTGGTCTACCAAACGGATGAACGTTCCACCCATCGAAATTACATCATCATCGGGATGCGGAGAAAAAACGATGGAGCGTTTACGCGCAGGCTCGGCGCGTTCAGGTCGCTGGCTATCATCGGCGCCCGGCTTACCACCCGGCCAGCCGGTAATAGTGTGCTGTAACTGGTTAAAAATATCAATATTGATCTGGTAAACAGGACCTTGCTCTACGGCAAGCTGTGCCATGCCATTGCTGTTATAATCTTCTTCGGTTAGCTTAAGTATAGGTTTGCCCACGGTATCTGATAACCAGATTACGGCTTTCTTGATGAGCTGATTTTCCCAAACACAATCTTTAACCAGCCATGGGGTATCAAAGCGGGTTAGACCGGATGCAGCGTCTATATCCAGCACAAATTCAACATTGTCTGATAATTGCAGGAAGGTCGCAGGTACCTCGCCCGAAATTTCGCCCTCTACGGCTTTACGAACGATTGGCGCTTTTTTAGCGCTCCAGGCCATTAGTATAATTTCGCGGGCTTTAAAGATGGTTCCTACGCCCATGGTTATGGCCTTTGTTGGCACATTTTGCTTGCCACCAAAATCACGGGATGCATCCCGGCGGGTCAGGTCATCCAAAGTAACCAAACGTGTACCCGAGTTTGGTGCGGAGCCCGGCTCGTTAAAACCGATGTGGCCTGTACGGCCAATACCTAATATCTGTAGGTCTAATCCGCCCAGATCTTCTATCTGTCTTTCGTATTCCAAACAAAAGGCCGCAACTTCATCCTGGGACAAGGTACCATCGGGAATGTGGATATTTGCTTTTTTAACGTCTACATGGTCAAATAAATTCTCGTTCATGAAGGTAACGTAACTTTGTACAGCGTCGGGCTTCATGGGGTAATATTCGTCCAGGTTAAAGGTGATCACATTTTTGAAAGATAGCCCTTCCTCTTTGTGTAATCGCACCAGTTCGGCATATACTTTAATAGGAGTAACACCCGTTGCCAGGCCGAGCACAGCCTGTTCACCTGCCGCTTCTTTTTTATTTATTAAATCGGCAATGCGTTTGGCAACAGCTACCGATGCTGCGTTTTGGTCGGAATAAACGGTAACGGGCAGTTTCTCGTAACGGGTTTCTTCTAATAAATTTAATCTGGCCATGGCTTAAGATTGTGATTGATTTAAAATGGTGCTAAACAAATATATAGGATATTTACATACAGGAGGTTTTAATTTATCTTTTGTGGCTGCCAGCAAAACAGGTAAATTAGCGCATGCCCGCACTCAATAAAAACCTGCAGAAACTATTTACCATAGCCCAAAAAGAAGAGAAATTGGGTATCGGCTTAATGTCGGGAACTTCGCTTGACGGGCTGGATATTGCCCTTTGTAAATTTAAGGGCAGCGGAACACAAACGGAGTTCGAGTTAGTCAATTTCATCACCATACCATACGAGGCTAAATTTAAGCACGAGGTGCAGGAGGTGTTTGCTAAAAAGCAGGCAAGCCTGGAAAAGGTTACTTTGCTGAATGCCTACATAGGCAGCTTTCATGGCGAACTGGTATTGCAAGCTTTACAACAATGGGGTATAGCCCCAAGTGATGTTGATTTTATTGCCAGCCATGGCCAAACTATTTACCACGCCCCAAAACGCTTACACAAGCAAACCGTATATGGTAATGCTACCCTGCAAATTGGCGATGCCGACCACCTGGCTGTTAAAACAGGAATTTTAACCATTAGCGATTTTCGCCAAAAGCACATTGCCGCAGGTGGCGAAGGTGCGCCTTTAGCGTTGTATGGGGATGTGCTTTTAGGAAGCAAACCGGGAGAGAACCGGGTGCTGTTAAACATTGGCGGGATAGCCAACCTTACTTTTTTGCCTGCGGATGCTGATACAGAAGTTTTATGCACCGATATTGGCCCGGGTAATACTTTAATAGATGCAGCCTGCCGCATCTATTTTAACAAGCCTTATGATGAAGATTCGGCGAGTGCAAATGCGGGCACGGTGAATAATTTTTTGTTAGATGCCCTGCTCGACCATCCCTTTTTTAGGGAGCCCGCGCCAAAAACCACCGGCCCCGAGTTGTTTAATTTAGAGTTTGTAGCCGATGCACAGCAAGCTGTGAGACTGTTCAACATCAATAAAACCGACTTGGTAACAACCTTAAGCGCTTTCACCGGTCGGTCGATAAGTAATTTTATCAAAGCAAAGTTTAACCTGCCTCATCTTAAGATATTTGTAAGCGGCGGCGGGGCCCGTAACCCTTACATTATTAACTATCTAAAAAGTGCCTTGCCCAATGCAACTATCGCCGACACAAGCGAATTAGGCATTAATCCGGATGCGAAAGAAGCCATTTTATTTGCTTTGCTGGGTAACGAAGCGCTTTGTGGGGAACCGTTAAAAATTGGAGAAAACCCCGAAGTTTTAATGGGTAAGTTTAGTTTCCCACTGTAAGTCTAAACTTTTTTAAGTCCGCTCTTTTGTAAAAGGATTTAGATGAGGCTTTTTATATTTATATTCGAACAAAATTTTACGCTCATGAACGCTTATCAGTTTTTCCTGTATTTTCACTCGGGTTTCAGGTACATCGTATTTTTGTTGGTTGTAATAGCCATTTTAGGCGCCTTTGCCGGTTGGTTTGGCAAAAAAACCTATAGCGATGGTAACCGCAAGCTTAACCTGTTTGCCATGATATCGGTACACACCCAAATTCTACTGGGCCTTGTGTTATACTTTATAAGCCCCAACGTTAGGTTTGGTGCAGGTGTTATGAAAGATGCCACCGCCCGCTACTGGACGGTTGAACACATCAGCATGATGATCATCGCTATGATACTGGTTACCATTGGCCATAGTAAATCTAAAAAGGCTGTATTGCCCGAGGCTAAGCACAAAGCAATAGCAGTTTTTTACACGTTAGCTTTCGTTATTATAGTGGTAGCCATTGCTTTAATGACCAAAGATGCACCGGGCCACACCTTTTTTGGCATATCCCACTAAAAAAGTCGACAAAAAATTTGTTAATTCAATTTTTTGTATAAATTTGTTGCCACGATATGAAAAAAACTAATCTTAATACCAATTGGTGGCACTATGTGAAAACATGGCAGTCCGGATAGTTTTTGATATGCAGTACTAATCAAATGTAAACCTAATTTGAAACCCGGCGAACGCTCAATTCGCCGGGTTTTTTTGTTCAATGCGCTCTGAGATAATTACTAATGAAAACATATAAAATTACTACTACCCATAAAAAGCTGCTTGCAGATACCACCACACCGGTAAGTATTTACCTGCGCCTGCGCGATGTGTTCCCCAATTCGCTGTTGCTGGAAAGCTCGGATTACCATAGCCGCGAAAACAGCTTAAGCTTTGTATGCTGCGCACCTTTTAGCGGGTTGGTTTTAGATAATAAAACACTAAAAAAGAAATTCCCTGATGGCAGCGAGGAGGTAAGCAACCCCGGCGAATTTGATATTACCGACGAGATAAACAATTTTACAAGCCGCTTCGAAGTAGAGGCCAACAATTCAAAGATCCTTTCAAACGGTTTGTTTGGCTACTTTACGCATGAAGCAGTTGAGCACTTCGAGACCATCCGCTTAAAAGAAAGCGCGGACACTACACGTAAGATTCCGGTGATGCAATATCATATTTACAGCTATATCATCGCTATAGATCACTTTAAAAACGAGCTGTATATTTTCCATAACCAGGTAGAAGGCCAACCGCAAACCAACGGACTGGAGAAAATTGAAGATCTCATCAAAAACAAAAACTTCCCCGAGTATAGTTTTAAAAGTAACGATGCAGAGCAATCTAACCTTACCAACGAGGAGTTCATCGCCATTGTAGAAAAAATGAAGCAGCACATTTACCGCGGCGATGTGTTCCAGATAGTCCCTTCAAGGGCTTTTTCGCGTAAGTTTTTAGGTGACGAATTTAACGTATACCGTGCGCTGCGTTCTATTAATCCATCGCCATACCTGTTTTATTTTGACTACGGAGATTTCAGGATCTTCGGTTCATCACCCGAGGCCCAGATCACCATTAAAAACAACGTGGCAAGCATTTTCCCTATTGCAGGCACGTTTAAGCGAAGCGGCGATGACGAGAAAGATGCCGAGCTGGCCCGGCAGTTGGAAGCCGACCCCAAAGAGTCTGCCGAGCACGTAATGCTGGTTGACCTTGCCCGCAACGACCTGAGCCGCCATTGCGAGCAAGTAAGTGTAAAGGCGTTTAAAGAAGTGCAGTACTACTCGCACCTTATCCACCTCGTATCGCATGTTAGTGGTAAGTTAAAACCCGGTACGTCTTCATTTAAAATTGTAGCAGATACATTCCCTGCAGGTACCCTAAGCGGTGCCCCAAAATACCGGGCTATGGAAATTATAGACGAGAACGAGAAAAGCAAACGTAGCTTTTACAGCGGCGCAATTGGTTTCTTTGGGTTTAACGGTGATTTTAACCACGCCATCATGATCCGCTCATTCCTAAGCAAAAACAACACGCTGCACTACCAGGCAGGCGCAGGCATCGTAGCCGGCTCGGTCGCAGAAAGTGAATTAAAGGAAGTAGATAACAAGATAGCCGCCTTACGCAAAGCGATAGAATTAGCGGAAGAACTATAGACAGAGGTTAGAGATTGGAGAATAGAGGTTAGTTATACGGAATCAAGGAAATCCTTTAATCCGAAAAATCAAGGTTCAAGACAAAATGAAAATATTAATAATAGATAATTACGATTCTTTCACTTATAACCTGGTGCATCTGGTAAACGAGTTAGGTTTGCAATGCGAGGTTTGGAGAAACGATCAGTTTAAGCTGGAAGATGTGGACGCGTTTAGCCACATCATCTTATCGCCGGGTCCCGGCATACCATCAGAAGCGGGCTTGCTTTTGCAGGTGATAGAAGAGTATGCCCCAACAAAAAGCATGTTCGGCGTATGCCTTGGCCAGCAGGCTATTGCCGAAGTTTTTGGCGGTAAGCTTTATAACCTACCGCAGCCCATGCATGGTATTGCAACACCTATAAAAGTAACAGATGGCAGCGAACCGCTTTTTGCAGGCTTGCCCGATATATTTAAAGTTGGCCGTTATCACTCGTGGGTAGTAGAAAAAGACCTGCCTGCTGAATTGGAAATAACCGCCATTGATGAAGAAGATGGCTCGGTTATGGCGTTAAGGCACAGGAAATATAACGTGCGTGGCGTACAGTTTCACCCCGAATCGGTACTGACCGAGCACGGAAAAGAAATGATGCAGAACTGGTTGAAGGTATAATAATACATTTAATAAGTAAATTTGTCATCCTTCGCTATCGCTTAGGATCTAATCGTGAACTGTGCATTGGCGATAGATGCTTCGCTATCGCTCAGCAAGACAACAAGGAATTGAAATGAACATACTCGATAAAATAGTTGCCCACAAAAAGAAAGAAGTTGAACGCGATAAGGTACGTACTACCTACACGCAACTGGAAGAATCGGAATACTTTCAGCGCGAAACTTATTCTTTTAAAGATTTTTTGCTGGCACCAGACCGTACAGGTATTATTGCCGAGTTTAAGCGCAAGTCGCCGTCAAAGGGGATCATTAACGATGATGCGCTGGTAAAAGATGTAACTAAAGAATATGCGGCGGCAGGCGCTTCGGCATGTTCGGTATTAACGGATTACGGCTTTTTTATGGGCCGCAAAATGGACGTTACCCGCGCGCGCAGGGCTACCAATATCCCCATCCTCCGTAAAGATTTTATGATAGATGAGTACCAGGTTATTGAGGCAAAATCGTTAGGTGCGGATATTATTTTACTCATAGCGGCCATCCTAACCCCGGCCGAGATCAAAAACCTGGCATCGCTCGCCAAAAGCCTGGGGCTGAATGTCCTTTTAGAAGTACATAACCTGGAAGAGCTGGAGCGCAGCATCGATACTAACCTGGATGCCATTGGGGTAAACAACCGCAACCTGGCCGATTTTACCGTTACGGTAGAGAACTCCTTTAAACTGGCAGAGCATATCCCTAATGATTTCATGAAGATCTCTGAAAGTGCAATTAGCGATACCGACACCATTAAGCAACTAAAAGCAGCAGGCTTTAACGGCTTTTTAATTGGCGAGAATTTTATGAAGCAGCAGGACCCGGGTGCCGCAATGCGCGAGTTTGTGAAGGGCTTGTAATTAGCCCCTAATTCAATTATCTTTGTACCATCATGTTGATTCTAATATAATACCTCTCACACGACTTTCGATATGGCCTGCCGATGATGGCTCGCACGAAAGCCATTGTTGCTAACTTATCTGTTGGCAACGCTCACCTTATTTAATGCTTCCCGTTATTTATGGAAGCGATTTATTAATACAAAATTTATATGTATGTAAACATAACCACTAACCCGTGAGTTATAATAAGGTAAATTACATTTACCTTTATGGTTAAATGTTAATCATTTTTTGAATGAAACAGAAATTTTATGATACTGCTGTGAAGCAGGAAAAAGTGGTTTTAGTTGGTGTGATCACCCCAAACGAAACCGAAGAACGTGAAAAAGAATATTTAGAAGAATTAGAGTTTTTGGTGGAGACAGCAGGTGGCCTTACCGTGAAAACCTTTACCCAAAAATTACAGCGCCCCGAGCGTTCTACATTTGTAGGAACCGGTAAGCTGGACGAAATAAAGGAATATGTAATTGCCGAAGAAATAGACATCGTAGTTTTCGACGATGAGCTTACACCATCGCAGCTACGTAATATTGAGCGGGAGCTAAACGTAAAGATCTTAGATAGGAGCAACTTAATCCTGGATATATTTGCCGGTCGCGCGCAAACGGCGCAGGCTAAAACACAGGTGGAGCTTGCTCAACTACAATACCTGCTGCCCCGCCTAACCCGCCTTTGGACCCACTTAGAGCGCCAAAAGGGTGGTATTGGCATGCGTGGACCGGGTGAGTCGCAGATTGAGACGGACAGGCGTTTGATCCTGAACAAGATCTCGTTACTCAAGGAGCGGCTTAAACTAATAGACCGCCAGAACGAAACGCAGCGCAAAAACCGCCAGCAGCTTATTCGTGTGGCATTGGTTGGGTATACCAACGTTGGTAAATCTACCATCATGAATATGCTGTCGAAATCGGAAGTATTTGCCGAGAACAAGCTGTTTGCAACGCTTGATACTACAGTGCGTAAAGTAGTGATCGAGAATGTGCCGTTCCTGCTATCAGATACGGTTGGGTTTATCCGCAAGCTGCCTCACCATTTGGTAGAGTGTTTTAAATCTACATTGGATGAAGTGCGCGAGGCTGATATATTGATCCATGTGGTTGATGTATCACACCCAAGTTTTGAAGACCAGATCCGCACGGTTAATGAGACATTAAAGGACCTGGGTGCTATAGACAAAACGATGATAACCGTGTTTAACAAGATAGATGCCTTTGTACCCGAACAGCACCACGTTGATGTTACTGAAGGGCCGCTAACGCTTGATGATTTTAAACACAGCTGGATGGCCAAAAACAACAGCCCGGCCATATTTATCTCCGCTACCGAAAAGGAAAACGTTGATGAATTTAGGGAGCTGCTTTACGAATATGTAAAGAAAGTACATACGGAACGATACCCGTATGATAATTTACTATATTAATCCTATCCGAAGGAGAGAGCATTAAAATTTTGTCATGCTGAACGTAGTGAAGCATCTATTCGCCGCCATGCAACCGTACGCATAGTTCGCTATTGGATCCTTCGCTATCGCTCAGGATGACAATTTTTTTATGCCTTCTCTTCCCAAACCATGCACAAATGCAAAATGGTATCTACGGCTTTTTGCATATCCTGTACCGATACCCATTCCTGCTTGCTATGAAAAGCATGTTCGCCCGCGAATATATTAGGTGTGGGCAGCCCCATAAACGATAGCCGCGACCCATCGGTGCCACCGCGGATGCTGCAAAGCTTTGGCTGTAAACCGGCCCGGCGCATAGCCTCCATTCCATAGTCTACAATTTGTGGGTGTTGGGCCAGTACGTTTTTCATATTACGGTACTGCTCATGTACCTCCAGTTCATAGGTAGAATTTGGATAACTTTTCAATATATCGCCCACTACCTCTCGGATAACATCTGCATGTTTCACTAAATTTTCTTCCTCAAAATCGCGGATAATAAAGTCTATAACAGCAGTTTCTACATGGCCGGTAACATCCACCGGGTGTACAAAACCCCGCATACCTGAGGTATGCTCGGGCGATAAGTTATCCGGCAGCGCGGCCAATATTTTTCCTGCAATTTTTATAGCGCTTTCCATTTTACCCTGCGCAAAGCCCGGGTGGCTACTTACACCGTTTATGGTAAGTTTAGCACCATCGGCGCTAAAGGTTTCGTTCTCCATATTACCTGCGCTTTCGCCATCCATGGTGTAACAGGCAAAAGCACCTATTTTGGCAATGTCGGCTTTATCTACACCGCGGCCAATTTCTTCATCGGGCGTAAATAAAATTTTTATAGTGCCATGCTTTATTTCGGGATGTTTTATTAACTGGTAGCAGGCATCCATAATTTCGGCAACACCGGCTTTATTATCAGCCCCTAATAAAGTTGTACCCGATGCTGTTACAATATCGTTTCCCAGCTGATTCTTCAGGTCGGGGTGCTCGGTTAATTTAATTACCTGTGAAGTGTCATCGGGTAAAACCAAGTCCTCCCCGTTATAATTTTTATGGATCATTGGCCTTACCCCCGTCCCGCTGCAATCTGGCGCGGTATCCATATGCGAGCAAAAGCATATAACAGGCACATTGGGTTTATTGGTATTCGAAGGAATAGTTGCATAAACATAGCCGTACTCGTCCAGGTGGGCATCGCTAATACCTATCTCTAATAGTTCGGTAACAAACAATCGCCCCAGGTCTTTCTGCTTTTCGGTAGATGGTATTGTTGGCGATGCCGGGTCAGATTGCGTATCTATCTGCACATATCTTAAAAATCTATCAGTAGCAGTGTAACTAAACGGTTTATTAAAATCCATAGAAAGCCTATATTAGTAGAAAATTTGTTTGCCCGGGTTTGGTATTTATACCGGCAGCTAATTTGTAAATATCAAACATAAAATCAATTGAAAAAGTATCTTTTATTTATTGGGTTGACGTTGGCTTTTATTAACTCGAAAGCGCAGGGTAGTTTAAACTATGCTACTTATGGTATTGGCGTTAGCGCGAGTTTAAACAGGGCCTATGCCGATTTGAAAAAACAGGACGATAATAAATCCTACGCGGTTACTTTTAATTATTTTTTTACGCCCTATGTACCTATCGGGCTGGAGTTTCAGTTTGGTAAATTATCCGGAGGGAGCAGTACAGATTTAAAGATCGACAAAGACGGGCGACAATACGCAAACAACTATAAAGCGCTTATACTGCACATGGATGTGCAGGCAGGGGAATTAATGGACTACCAGGGCAGTACAATACTAAACGTATTAAAAAACTTTTATGCAGGTACCGGTATTGGTGGTATATCAAACAGTGTAGAAACCCAGCGTACCAGTGTTTTAAATCCGGCGTACACTTTCCCGGGTACAAATAGCAGCGTTAATTTAATTGTGCCCTTGCGCTTTGGTTACGAATTTAAGTTTTATAATGCATACGATCAGCCAAACATCCGCCTGGATATTGGTTACCAGCATAACCTTACCTTTGGCGAAGGCCTTGATGGTTATGCCGACCCATCAACAAACTTTAAAAACAAC
The DNA here is from genome assembly GCA_040389205.1 of Bacteroidota bacterium. Lineage (GTDB taxonomy): Bacteria > Bacteroidota > Bacteroidia > Sphingobacteriales > Sphingobacteriaceae > Mucilaginibacter. The sequence goes on along the minus strand of JAZKAL010000020.1, from coordinate 77,764 downwards.
GCGCTTGACCAATACAGGCAAATAACCGTTGGTATTAAGGTGAACTTTGGCGGCCAAAATTCATACGATAAAGAGATCAGGGGGAACTAAATTGAACATAGAAGAGCTACGCGACTACTGCCTGGAGAAGCCCGGCGTTACCGAAAGTTTCCCGTTTGGAGAGGACACGCTTGTTTTTAAAGTAGCCGATAAAGTTTTTATGCTTACCGGACTGGATTCGCCGAGTTTTAATGTGAAGTGCGATCCCGAACGTGCCGTTGAACTGCGTGAGCAATACAGCGAAGTACAACCCGGTTTCCACATGAATAAAAAGCATTGGAACACCGTACATACCGATGGTTCTCTTACGAATAAACAGATCCGCGAGATGATCGATCATTCTTACGACTTGGTTTTTGCGAGTTTGCCTAAAAAGTTGCAAGCCGAGATTGCCGACAGCGAATAATTTATGAAAAGAAACCTCCTTGTAATTATCTCCCTTTTTTGCTGCCTGCAGGGATACGCCCAGTTAACGCCATTTGAAAAGAGTAAGGATAAAAACTACACGGCTACATACACCGAGATCATCAACTACTATAAAACGCTGGCTAAAACGCAGCCGCAAATGCGCCTGCTTAATTATGGCTCTACAGATATTGGCAAGCCGTTAACACTGGTAGTTTTATCGAAGGATAAAGTTTTTGACCCGGCGCAGATCAAAAAACAGAATAAACGCGTATTGTTGATCAATAACGGCATCCACCCTGGCGAGCCCGAGGGGATTGATGCCAGTATGATGCTGGCACGCGATCTGCTAAAAAAGAACCAGCTACCAAAAGATGTTGTGCTTTGCTTTATTGCCCTGTATAATATTGATGGTAATATGAACCGCGGGCTATCGCGCGTGAACCAGAACGGGCCGAGTGCTTATGGTTTTAGGGGGAACTATCGCAACCTTGATCTTAACCGCGATTTTATAAAGGCTGATAGCAAAAACGCTTTAGCGTTTACCCAGATATTAAGCGCATGGCAGCCAGAAGTGTTACTGGATAACCATACCAGCGACGGCGCGGATTACCAGTATGTAATGACACTGATAGAAACGCAAAAAGACAAGCAAAACCCCATACTGGCCGCGTACACTGATAAAACACTTACGCCCGACCTTTATAAGGGCATGCAAAAAAGCGGTTTTGAAATGATACCTTATGGTGCCGGCGAACAGGGCCTGCCCGACAGCGGCATAGTTAGTTTCATGGAGTACCCCCGCTTTTCTACCGGCTTTGCCGCGCAGCACAACATGATTAGTTACATGACAGAGACGCATATGTTGAAACCATTCGACAAGCGGGTTTGGGCGACTTATGCATTTATGCAAAACCTAATTAGCATTTGTCAGCGGGATGCGAAAGTATTGGGCGATAATAAAAAACGTGCCGATGCCGAGGTAAGCAAACAAAAAACCTTCGCCCTAAACTGGAAGCTTGATGAGAGTAAGGTTGATACCATAACCTTTAAGGGCTATGCTGCCGGCTACAAAACAAGCGACGTAAGCGGCCTTAAACGACTTTATTACGACCGCAATTCGCCTTACACCAAACTTATAAAGTTCTACAACACCTATAAGGCAAGCGCGACCGCCGATAAACCTGTTGCCTACATTATTCCGCAGGCATGGGGTAAGGTGATAGACCTTTTCAAGTTAAATAAAGTAAGCATGTCCCGCCTGGCGCATGATACCACATTGAGCCTGCAGATGTACTATATCGGCGATTATAAAACCCCGGCAAAACCCTACGAAGGGCATTACATTCACACCAACGTTGCGTTAAACCCTGTTGATGCCAATGTGAAGTTTTACGAGGGTGATTATGTGGTGTATGTAAACCAACCTATAAACCGTTATATAGTAGAAACGCTGGAACCTCAGGGTATAGATTCTTTCTTCTCCTGGAATTTTTTTGACAGCATGCTTGGGCAAAAGGAGTACTTTTCTGATTACGTGTTTGAAGATGTTGCCGCCCAAATGTTAAAAAACGACCCCGGCCTTCGTAAGAAACTGGATGATGCTAAAGCAGCCGACCCTAAACTTGCTGTAAGCGCAGGGGCACAGCTAAACTGGGTTTACCGCAACTCGCCCTATTTCGAAAAAACTTACCTGCGCTACCCGGTAGGCAGGCTGCTAACCAATACTAAACTCGATCTGCAATGATGGAAATCTTACTGGCGGCCCCTGTGGCGTCAATTATATTTGTACTTACTTTGGCTACCTCGCTTTGGGCTTTCTCTAACGAGAATATCTACGGCGAATTTATATTGAACCCTTACAATGTATCGCGCGGGCACAAGGTTTATACCGTTATAACCAGCGGATTGATCCATAAGGACTGGAACCACTTGTTCTTTAACATGCTGTCGTATTACTTCTTTGCTTTCCAGTTAGAAGCCGTGTTAGGGCACTGGCAGTTTGGGTTGCTATATGTATTAAGCTTGATACTAAGCGATCTTCCATCCATCCAAAAACATAAAGAAGATATATGGTACAACAGCCTTGGTGCTTCGGGGGCCATAAGCGCTGTGATATTTAGCTTTATAATGTTTTCGCCAACTTCGCAAATGGGTATTATGTTTATACCTATCCCCATCCCGGCTTGGATATTTGGGATATTGTACCTGGTTTATTGCCACTTTGCATCAAAACATGCCCGCGATAATGTTAACCACGATGCCCACTTTTATGGCGCGGTTAGCGGGGTTATCATAACTTTTGCGCTGCACCACAATATTATTAACGAGTTTATACAGCAGTTTTAATTAGGGAGGTCTATACTTTCGCGGCTTATTTTGTTGCCATCGGCATCAAATAAAAAACTCATGGGTTCATTTGGGTTCTTGATGATCTCTAACAACAAAAATCCCCAGTTCTTCCAAAAGTTTTCCAGCACCTGCCCGTAGGTTTTGTTCGTCCATTCGTCAAACAGCGGTTTGCTGCTAATACCACGCAGAGGCATATCTTCAATGTAGACATCCTCGCCCACAGGTAAAATATTATACTCGGGCAGGCGGTTAAACAGGTAATTGCTGTAAAACACTCTGCCGCTAAATTCCTCAAACTGTATGGGGTGCAACAGGTCGTCTTTTATCTGGCTGTATGTTTTGTGATGATAGCCGAAGTTTGCGTTGTTATCCTGCAGGCAAATCACCAATCCAAAATCTTTTATCCGCAGGGCGAATGTTTGTGTGTTTATCTCGTCGCGATAGCCAAACTCTTCGGGCTTGTTATCTACCTTAAATAAAAATAGGCTAAAGGGTTTAAACTCCTCAAAATGTATAGGCAGGTTAATGCTTTGCATCATCAAATGCAGATGGCTAAATTTATGGATGATAGCCTGCGATATGCTGAACTCCTCGCCTTGTGCATGCATCATTTTTATACCCGATTGGATCTCGTTAAAGATAATGCCGTATAAAAGCTTGCTGGTCCACTGGAAGAGCTTTAGCTCATCCAATGCTTTTACACCTTCATATCCTTGGGCAAAGGCGGCGGCAATTTCATTTTCTAAAGGGTCTAAAAAGTCAATATTTACACCTGCCGAACATGGTATTTTCAGGTCTTTATAAGTAGCAATGCTTTCGTCCAACAATTTAAAGGGCTGGTCTTCCAGGTTGTAAAGGCTCATGAGCCACTGTGGGAATACCTGGATCTTTTCTTCCTCGCTTTGTAGGGCCGCGCCTGTTAAAAAGCAATTGCGGTTACTAAAGTTAAAACGTTCGAACGGTGCGTAAATTTGTGCCGGCATGGCCGCAAAGATAAGCAGGAATTTAACTTAAAGTTTTAGCTTTGGTATTATTGACATGCGGCTTACTTACCAACCCTTCGAGCTACTGCTAAAGCACACGTTTACTATCGCTAAATTTTCGCGTACCAGCACGCCGTTAATGTTAGTGCAGCTATCGCACGAGGGGTATACCGGATATGGCGAGGCGTCAATGGTGCCATACATGGGCGAAAGCCACCAGAGCGCAGCAGAATTTTTAAGTAAAGTTGATGTTGCCCAGTTTAAATATCCCTTTGATTTTGCAGCTATCATCAATCACCTGGATAGCATAGCTCCCGGCCAGCCTGCTATTAAAGCCGCGATTGATATAGCCGTGCATGATCTGGATGGGAAATTGCAGAACAAGCCATGCTGGCAAATCCTAGGCAGCGATCCCGACAAAATGCCGGTGACGAGCTATACTATCGGGATAGACACCAAAGATATTGTCCTGCAAAAAGTAAAAGAGGCTGCCGGACTTAAAGTAATAAAAGTAAAGCTTGGCCGCGACAGCGATAAGGAACTGATCCAAACCATACGCTCGGTTACCAATGTGCCGCTATATGTGGATGCCAACCAGGGCTGGATAGACCGTAAGCAAAGCCTCGACCTGATCTACTGGCTGAAAGAACAAGGCGTGCAACTCATAGAGCAACCGATGGCCAAAACAGATATCGACGGCAACGCCTGGATAACCGAGCATAGCCCTATCCCCATTATTGGCGATGAAGCCGTACAGCGCCTGGCCGATGTTGAAGCCGCAAAAGGGGTTTACCATGGTATCAACATAAAGCTCATGAAATCGGCAGGGATGTATGAGGCTAAGCAAATGATAAATAAAGCTCGCCAGCTTGGTTTAAAGATATTGATAGGTTGCATGAGCGAAACCAGCTGCGCCACACTCGCCGCTGCCGCCCTTGCGCCCCAATGCGATTGGGCAGATCTGGACGGGCCCTTGCTTACTACTAATAACCCATACAAGATGCCGGATTTTGAAAATGGTAAATGGGTATTGAATAATGAGGTGGGGCTGGGATTGAAGTTTAAAACTTAACCACAGAGGACACAGAGTTTTTCACAGAGGCGCGCGGAGATAAGCAAGTCTCTGTGCCCTCTGCGCTAACAAAATTTCAAATCTCCGCCCTCTCTGTGGTTAATTCATCGCCTAAAAAAGCCTTTAAACCAAAAAAGGGACGCTTTCGCATCCCTCTTCCATCGTTAGTTAGTTTAGTCAGTTATAGTTAAGTTCTTATAGTTCTTCGTCGTGTTGGGTTACGTCCAAGCCTGCAATTTCTTCTTCAGGCGTTACACGCAGCGGGCTTATCAGGTCGGTAACTTTTAACAGGATGAATGCACCTACAAAAGCAAATACCGATACTGCAACCAATGCAACAACGTGTTTAATAAATAAAGTGGTTTCGCCGTAAGCTAAACCTTCGGCACCCGCGCTGTTAACAGCTTTGGTAGCGAAGATGCCGGTCATTAACATACCTACCATACCACCTACACCGTGGCAAGGGAATACGTCAAGCGTGTCATCAATGTTAGTTTTGCTTCTCCAGATAACTACCAGGTTACTTACAACCGCGGCAACTATACCAATTATTAACGAGCTTGATACCGTTACAAAACCTGCTGCAGGGGTTACAGCAACCAAACCTACAACCGCGCCAATACAAGCACCCATTGCAGATGGTTTTTTACCTCTCAGTATATCAAAGAAGATCCATGACATGGCAGCAGCAGCAGATGCGGTAGTGGTAGTAGCCAATGCAGTTGCGGCAAGCTCGCCAGAACCTAATGCAGAACCGGCGTTGAAACCAAACCAGCCAAACCAAAGTAAACCGGTACCTAATATTACGTAGCTGATACGTGCTGGAGTGTGTGCTTCTTCGGCGCCGGTACGTTTTTTAAGATATAGTGCCGATGCTAGCGCGGCCCAACCTGCAGACATGTGTACAACGGTACCACCCGCAAAGTCTAATACACCATATTTAAAGAAGATACCTTCCGGGTGCCAGGTAGCGTGTGCTAACGGGATATAAATTACAATGATAAATAATGTGATAAAAATTAAGTACGAGTTGAAACGGATACGTTCTGCAAATGCGCCTGTAATAAGCGCCGGTGTAATAACCGCGAATTTTAACTGGAACATAGCGAAAAGGATAACCGGGATAGTTCCCCATGCTACACCCAAGGTGTTTTGCATCATAAAGAATGATTTAGGGTTACCAATTATACCTAAGCCGCCCACATCCTCGCCAAAAGCCATACTGAAACCAAACACCACCCAGATGATAGTGATAAGGCCCATACATACAAAGCTTTGTAACATGGTTGAGATAACGTTCTTTTTGCGCACCATACCGCCATAAAAGAAGGCAAGGCCCGGTGTCATCAATAATACCAGCGCGGTTGATATAAGCAACCATGCAACATCGGCGCCATTGTAGGTTGCCGGTTTGGCGGCAGCAGTGGCACCCGGGTACATAAACGCCAGGATAACTACAATAACAAGAATTCCAAAGGGTACAATTTTTTTCATTGTTTTAATTTAAGTGGATAAGTTTAGTTAGTTAATAGTCAGTATTATCAGAGGTCAGTATCTTGTTTAGCGCGGCGGTTATGAATGAGCACCGATTCTTCGCCGCGGGTGCCGCGGGAACAGCATCAGCCCAGGGTGCAACCTGTAAGCTGATGCCGGTGGTAAAAAATCACAATCAGAACCATTTATATAAACTGTCGCGGTGTTTATTGCTTTTTGAGGGGCGGGGTTGACAAAAAAGGAAAGATTGCCCGTATTATTAAAGTTTTTAGCCCTGTTCAAAGTAAAAATCTCGGTTGAATTTCTACTTCCGACCTTTCTTTTAATTTTTTTATCTGCAAATTGACTTAATATTCTTAAAAAATATTTGAATTGAGTGCAAATTAAGCCTATCGACAACTTAATTTGATTGCTAATTATTAAAATATGTTTCAATTCTTTCAATTGCATATGCTAAAATAACAATATAAAAATGATATTATCAATAAAAATTATACTTTTTTATAAATTCATTTAAAAATTAGTAAAAAAAATGAAAAATCCATCTTTAATAGTAGATAGACAAGCTTTCAGAAAGACACATCTTGGTATTTAATGGTTATTTTTCAAAATAAACCTTAATAAACAGATTGTTATTAAGATCCTTTAAGAAAAACAATAGAGATTTATTGAATATTAACTCTAAAAAAGCGTAAGCTGGTGGGTTTTGAGTTTTGTTTTAGTCTCAGGCAGCAAAAAATTCGAAACTGTAATACCAAGCAATCTTATCCTGCTGTTTTCAATGTCAGTAGCGGCAAGCAGCGCTTTTGCGGTATTTAATATAGTATCAGCATCATCAATATTATTATTGAGCGATAAGCTGCGGGTTATTTGCCTAAAGTCGCTGTATTTTATTTTAAGTGTGATGGTACGCCCTTTAAGCTGATATTTTAATAACCTATCATGCACCGTTTTGGCTATCTTCTCCAATTCGGTGTGCATTTCATCCTCGGTAGTTAAATCATATGCAAACGTATCCTCGGCACCCATCGATTTTGTTTCGCGATGCGGTTGTACCTCGCGGTCATCTATTCCACGCACTATGTTGTAGTAAAAGCTACCTGCCTTGCCAAAGCGGCTTATCATATCATCCTCACTTAATTTCTTCAGGTCGGCGCCTGTAAAAAGGCCCTGCTTTTTCATCTTCGCGGCGGTTACCTTGCCTACACCATAAAATTTTTCTACCGGCAGGTTTTCCATAAAGCTTTCAATGGATGAGGGGCCAATAAAGGTTAATCCATCGGGCTTTTTGATATCAGAAGCTATTTTGGCTACAAATTTATTTATAGATACACCTGCAGAGGCTGTAAGGTTCAATTCATCTTTAATAGCCTGTTTTATTTGTTGCGCTATCTCTATGGCCGAGCCAATGTTCAGCTTATCGTTAGTAACATCCAGGTATGCCTCATCCAGCGAGAGAGGTTCTATCAGATCGGTATATCGCCCAAATATCTCGCGGATCTTTTGCGAAACCTCTTTATACGCAGCAAACCTCGGCCTCACAAATATGGCATACGGGCAAAGCTGCAGCGCCTGTTTGGATGACATGGCCGAGCGGATGCCAAATTTACGGGCCTCGTAACTGGCAGTAGCAACAACGCCGCCCCGCCCCTCGGGCAAGCCACCTACTACCAACGGAACGCCGCGGTATTCAGGGAAATCGCGCTGCTCAACCGACGCGTAAAATGCGTCCATATCAATATGGATTATCTTACGCTTTATTTGAACTTCGCTATCCGGCATCTTTGGAAAGGCTTAATTTACTTTACCTTTACAAAATTACTCAAACTGCATATCATATAATGTCATCCCACCACATTGTACGCGAAAAACAGGAACCTGCCCTGCTTTTACTAGGGCTTAATAGCTTCTCTGACGAATTACTAGGCCAGCTGCTGGAATGGAGCCCAACCGTAATTACTACTCCGCTTGTTGCCGAGCAGATGAACGCTTATGAAATAAAGATAGATATTATTGTAGCTGATGAATTTGCTGAAACGTTGCAGTCAGATGTAAAACACATCCCGCAGGCAGGTGCCTCGCAGGTAGAGGCCGCGTTAAAGTATCTTATTCAAAATGAATACAAAGCGGTTAATGTCGTATCTGATGTTGTTAACCTGGATAACTTTAGCCCCTTCGCTTCAAAAATTAACATTGTAATATATAGCGGTAACCAAAAAATTTATGCCATTACCCCGGGCTTTAATAAATGGAAGCCGGCGGGCGAAATAATCCGCATCTTATCATTAAATTTAAACCTACAAACCAAGGGATTAACTCACAATGGGGATGATAGTTTTATAACAACTACCGATGGTTTTATAAGCCTTGATTTTGACGACGAGTTTATATTCATATCAGAAGAGATCTGATTAGGATACTGTACTGACAAACAGAATGTTTAGCGGCTCATTTTTTGTATAAAATAATTAAACATCAATTAAACCGTTGATGTATTTCGTAGTCATATATACACATCGGGATGTAGGTGCCGATAGATTATAAATTTCAAGATGAAAACAGGATATAAAAAATTATTAAGTATTGCCTTAAGCGGAGTGTTGCTCTTGTCTTTAGGCCTATCTGCCCAGGCGCAACGCGGTGGTAGAGGTGGTGGTGGCGGCGGCTTTAGCGGCGGCGGTGGCGGTGGCGGTCGTTCATCAGGCGGCGGCGGCGGCAGTTTCAGTCGCCCTTCAGGTGGCGGCGGCAGTTTTAGTCGCCCCTCAGCAGGTGTTGGTGTCAGCCGTCCGTCGGGTGGTTTTACCCGTCCATCGGGTGATGCAAGCGTAGGCCGTCCTTCAGGTGGGTTTACCCGTCCCAACAGCAGTGGCTTTAGTCGCCCATCTGGTGGTTTTACCCGCCCGGGTAGTTCAATAGCCGGAACAAGGGGATCATTCCCAAGCAGGGGGAATGTATCGTCATATAGCCGTGGCTATTATGGCGGAAACCGAGGAACTTATAGTGGTTATAGAGGCGCTTACCGTGGTGGTAACTATGGTCGTTATGGTTATGGCTATAACCGTGGTTACTATGGCCCGCGTTATTTTAACCGCGGTTTTTACAACTACCGTGGCTATTATAACTCATATTACCTGCCACGTATAGGTTTTAGCATAGGCGTTTTGCCTTACGGTTATTACCCATTCTACTGGGGCGATTACCAATACTATTATAGCGATGGTTTATACTATCAGCAATACAATAACCAATATACCGTGGTTGAGCCACCTGTTGGCGCGCAGGTAAATTCACTACCGTCAAAAGCTGAGGCTATTACTATTAATGGCGAACAGTACTACGAAAGCAACGGTGTTTACTACCGTGCTGTCACTAAAGATGATGGTACAGTTGTTTACGAAGTTGCCGGTAAAGATGGTGAATTGAATACAACTGATGGTGGCGATGGCAGCGAATATAGCCAGCCTTACCAGATAGGTGATATTTTAACTACGCTGCCACAGGATAGCCGTAAGATTAAAGTGAACGGCGAGAAACTATTTGTTGCACCCGATGGAACCTATTTCCAGGAAACCCGCGACAATGATAATAACAAAGTTTATAAAGTTGTGGGCCTGGCTACAGACGAGCCCGAAGATAACAACCAGTAATATTATTAAGCTTATAAAAAAAGCGGAGGCCTCACAGCCTCCGCTTTTTTTATGTGCATTGTTTAACAATTAGTCCGCTTAGCATAGTTGAAACAATTTAAACCTATAGATATTTAATTACTATATGAAAGCACTGATATTAAACTGCACGCTTAAGGCCTCGCCTTCAACGTCAAACACAGAAGCATTAGCCAATGAGTTTATTGCCGAGTTAAAAAGATTGGGCGTTGATACAAGGTTGATAAGGGTGGCCGACTATAACATTGCCACTGGTATTAAATCTGATTTAGGTGCAGGGGATGCGTGGCCCGCTATTTTAGAAGAGCTTTTAGCCTCAGAGATACTCATCATGGCTACCCCGACATGGATGGGGACCATGAGCAGCGAAGCGTTAAAGGTTTTGGAAAGGATAAACGGCCTCTATCCAAAACGCGATGCCCAAAACCGCCCTGTTACCTTTAATAAGGTAGCCGGCTTTGTGGTAACGGGTGCCGAGGATGGCGCGAGGCATGTAGTATCTGAAATTGCCGGCGCATTGATGGATGTTGGCTTTACCATAGCGCCACAATCATACACTTACTGGAACAATGGCCCCGGACCCGGCGATAATTACCTGGAAAGCGATTACCGTAAAGAGTGGTCGATAGAAACCGCCAAAGCAGCCGCGGCTAATGTAGTGGCAGTAGCTAAGGCTTTAAAAAACACACCCATCCCCGGCAGGGAATAACATTGGCGCCGATATTATTACCTTTGCAATATGATTGACGTTGTATTAAAGAAAGGTAAAGAGAAAGCCGTATTACACAAGCACCCCTGGGTATTTTCGGGCGCGATAGAAAATGTGAAGGGCAAACCTGCCAATGGCGAAATAATACGCCTGCTGGATAGCAAAAAAGATTTCCTGGCATATGGTTTCTACAACGATCAATCACGCGTGGCTGTAAGGTTGTTGGAGTGGGACGAAAGTGTTGCTGTGGATGATAACTGGTTTCGCGAAAAGGTGCAGGTAGCCGTTGCCGGGCGCGCACATATCCTGGCTGATGGCACTACTGACACCTGCAGGCTTATCTTCAGCGAGTCGGACTACCTGCCGGGCCTCATTGTAGATAAGTATGCCGGCCACTTAGCTGTACAGGTACTAACATCGGGTATGCAAAACGCCTTGCCTGTTATTATAGATGAACTTAACGCCCTGCTTAAACCCCAAAGTATTTTTGATAAAAGCGACGCCACATCCCGCTCGCACGAGGGCTTAGAAACTACAAACACCTTATTGGCCGGTACCCACCCGCCCGAACTGGTGATGGTAAAGGAGAATGGCATCAGCTATGGCATCAATATCGCCGAAGGCCAAAAATCGGGCTTTTACTGCGACCAGCGCTATAACCGCCTGGCATTGGCAAGCTATGCTAAAGGCAAAACAATGTTGGATTGTTTTAGCTATACAGGAGGCTTCACCCTTAATGCTTTAAAAAATGGGGCGGCATCTGTTACAAGTGTAGATAGCTCGGCATTGGCATTAGAAACCCTGGAAGAGAATATCCGCCTTAATAAATTTGAGGGAACGGAACATAGCGCCATAAAATCTGACGTGAATGTGCAGCTGCGTAAATTTAAAGAAGAGGGTGCTAAGTTTGACATCATTGTGCTCGACCCGCCAAAATATGCCCCATCGCGTTCAGCTTTGGATAGGGCGTCCCGCGCTTATAAGGACCTGAACCGTTTAGGTATGCAATTGTTAAACAGCGGCGGCTTGCTCGCCACCTTCTCGTGCTCGGGCGCTATGGATATGGAAACCTTTAAACAGGTATTGGCCTGGGCCGCGTTAGATGCAGGCAAGCAGGTACAATTCATTTACCAATTTCACCAACCCGAAGACCATCCGGTTAGGGCGTCTTTCCCCGAGGGAGAATATCTGAAGGGGCTGTTATGCAGGGTTTGGTAAGAAGATTACCAGATCTCGCGAGCAATGGTTTATTTGGTGTAAACAACAAAGCAACTTCTACCCCGTGCAGTACGCATAGTTTAGAAATTGCTTTGCCGCGTGTGATTTACGCGGTAATACTATTGGCAGGAAACCTAAGTAAAATTTAATCTAAAGTTATTTGCCTTTTGATGCTTTCTTCAAGAGAAATAAACGTTTCGGTGCGTTGTATACCTTTTACGCTTTGAATGTTTTCGTTTAACACCTCGCGCAGGTGGTTGGTATCGTGGCATACTATTTTCGCAAAAATGCTGTAGCTGCCGGTTGTATAATGCAACTCAACTATTTCGGGCACGGCCTTTAGTTGTTTTACGGCATCGTTGTACTGCGAACCTTTTTCCAGGAATATACCCAGGAAAGCGGTTACATCATAACCCAGTTTTTGCGGGTTTACTTCAAGGCTGGCACCTTTAATTACACCCATCTCCTCTAACTTTTTCATCCGCACGTGTATGGTTCCGCCAGAAACGATCAGTTCTTTTGCGATTTCGGTGTAAGGTGTGGTCGCATTTTTCATCAATATTGATAAAATCTGTATATCCAGATTATCAATTTCTAAATTTTGAGGTTTCCTGTGAGGCATAATTTTAAATATCTATATTCAAATACAAGTATAATTATAATAAAAGTAAAAATAAAAATATTTTGTTGAAATATTTGCAAGAAACTAACAACTCTGTTAGATTTGTATAAAGCAAATGACAATTGCTATATCGTTCTTTTAAAAACAAACATTGTTGGGTGGTGAAATTTTTGGCAGACACACCTCCTTGTCCCGGTGGCGGAGAATATGGGAAACCCGAAGCGGGCTAACCACTCTGTGAAGGTTCGAACCCTTCCCCAACAGCTAAGTTCTAAGTCTAAAGTATCAGGTCCTAAGTCAACATGACAAAGATTAAACTTCAGACTAAAAGCTTAAACATCCTGTAGGATGGTGAAATTTTGGCAGACACACCTCCTTGTCGCGGTGGCGGAGATAATGGGAAACTCTTAGCAATAAGAATAACCACTCTTTGAAGGTTCGACCCCTTCTCCTACAGCTCTTCTCATAATTTAGGTTTATAATTGGTTAGTAAAGGCCCCTGCCCATCAGGGGCTTTACTTGTATAAGAGACTTTTTTATTTGACCAAAATACCCCCCTTATCTGACGCCCTATGTTCACGTTCACGTTTGCACATGTGCCACTCTTTTTGCAAAATACTCATAATAAGGCATTTGAGATTTTTTTACTGACGCTATAGTGCCACCACATTATCAAAAAATTCAGGCACAAAAAAATCCCGGCTATTCACCGGGATCTTCACATTGGTTTGAATTTATTATATCACTTGTTAAAAGAATTTGAAGCCTACGCTTAACGCCCAAATGTTTTGGCGCTGGCCGTAGTTTTGATTTATTTTAGTTAATCCGCCTTCATAACGTAAGTCGGCAGTAATATGGCCAACATCAATGCCGCCACCTACCTGGTAGCCCAGTGTGCTTTTTTTATAGTCGCCAAAATCGTTATATGCACCGTTTACATTATCGCTAAAGCTTTGGTTTTTATCCATCAGGTAGCTGTAAACCGGGCCGGCCATCACCCTAAAGTTTAGGTTATCGCCACCAAAACCCTTACCAATTAATAATGGCACGTTTAAGCTGGTAAAACGTACTTTACCGCTAGTAGTTACTGTGCCACCGCTATTATTAAAATCGAACTTACCGCCACTGCTGGCTACATATAGCTCGGGCTGTAAATAAAGGCTGCTGCCAAAGCGTGCAAATAACCCCGCCTGGTACCCTGCCACGGTAGACTCGCTAACATTATCGGTACTGATCTTCGAAAAATTGACGCCCGCCTTAGCGCCTAACGAGAATTGTGCTTTAGCACTTATTACTGCCATACATATAATGGCAAGGCTTAACAAACATTTTTTCATAGCTGTAATTTTTAAAGTGATATAAAGATATCATGCGTGTTTTTGTTTTAAAATAAACTCATGATGGTTTAATACTACTATTTGTTAGTTTATAAAACGTTTAGAAGCGCGTGATGGTTAAAAGTTTAACGCTCTGCAGCATAATAAACGCTTGCAGCGGTGTATTTTTTATATTTTTGCTTAAATATTTTATTGTATGGCAGAAATTACGATCAGTAACAAGGATTGGGAGCGTATAAAAATTAAGGTTCAGCGCAAATATAACCACCTTACCGACGAGCAATTACAGTACACCGAAGGCCAGGAAGAAAGCCTTATTACCCGCCTCATGGACCTGGTAAACCGCGATCGCAAATACGTGGTGTTTACCCTAACAAAAGCCCTGGTAAATATTGACAATAACCGCCTGTAAAAACAGTTTATTATAAAAAGCCGTTAGGCTTTTATATATTTATATTCAAGAGGTTAAGGAGCATGGAAAAAAGGATGTTGAGCAAGTACAGAAAACCCGCTTTGTATATTGGCGGGCTTGCAGTTGCTGTAGGGTTATGGAGCTTTCAGGACGATCTTTTCCAGATATCTAAAAACCTGGATGTGTTTGCATCGGTATATAAGGAGGTTAACATTAATTATGTTGACGATATAAACTCGGCCAAACTGGTTAAAACAGGGGTTGATGCCATGCTTGAAGGCCTTGACCCATATACCGAGTTTGTGCCCGAATCTGAAATAGAAGATTATAAACTGCATTATGTAAGCACCCAATATGGCGGCATAGGCGCCAGTATTTTTTTGCGCGATAGCAAAATATATGTGTCTGATGTGTTTGCAGGCTTCCCCGCCCAAAAGGCAGACATCCGTCAGGGCGACCAGATGCTTAAGATAAATGATGTTGAACTTGCCGGTAAAACTAACGACCAGGTGAGCCAGCTGCTTAAAGGATCTAAAGGCGCGGTAATTAAACTTTTAATGAAACGAGACGCGGATGCCCCGGTTGTAAAAACCCTAACCCGCGACGAAATAAAACAACCAAACGTTGTTTATACCGGTATGGTAGCAAACAACATGGGCTACATAAAGCTGAATAAATTTTTAGAAAACTCGGCCCAGGAGGTTACAGATGCACTTATAACACTTAAGAAGAATAATCCTAACGGTATCATCCTCGATCTAAGATCTAACGGTGGCGGTATTTTACAGGAAGCCGTTAAAATTGTGAACCTTTTTGTACAAAAGGATGTGCAGGTAGTATCGCAACGCGGAAAAGTAAAGGAAAAGAACTTTACCTACAACACCGTATCAACCCCGTTAGAGCCAAATTTGCCATTGGTGGTTCTGGTAAACAGCCGCTCGGCATCAGCATCAGAAATTGTTGCGGGGGCTTTGCAGGACTTAGACAGGGCCATTATTATAGGCCAGCGCAGTTATGGTAAAGGCCTGGTACAGCAAACCTTTAACCTGCCTTACAACAGTTTGGTTAAAGTAACGGTTGCCAAGTACTACGTACCATCGGGCAGGTGTGTACAGGAGCTTGATTATACGCACCGCAAAAATGATGGCAGCGTTATTAAAGTGGCCGATTCATCAATCCACGAGTTTAAAACCCGTAACGGCCGTTCGGTTTATGATGGCAGCGGTATTTATCCAGATGTTTTTATTAAACAAGACAGGTTTGCTAATATTACCCAAACGCTTGTAAGCAAGTTATTTGTTTTTGATTATGCCACTAAATACCGTAATACCCACCCGCAGCCTATAGATCCAAGGTCGTTTACCTTAACAGATGAGGGGTACGCGGATTTTACAAAATACCTTGAAGGTAAAAATTATACCTATAGTACCATATCGGAAAAAATGCTGAGCAGCTTAAAAACCGAAGCTACAAAAGAGAAGCAATTTACCGAGATACAGGCCGAATATGATGCGCTTAAAGCTAAAATGGCCGCCAGTAAGAAAAATGACCTGCAATTGCATAAAGCCGAGATAAAGCAGGTTTTGGAGAACGAGATAGCATCGCGCTATGCCTATGAAAAAGGCCGTTACGAAGCCAACTTTAAGTATGATAAAGAACTGGCCGAGGCTGTAAAAGTTATGCAGGATAAAACCCAGCTGGCATCTATACTTAAGGGCGTGGGCGATTACAAAACCATTGGCAAACCAGTATTAGCCATGGCCGGTAAAAAAGAAGATAAGGATAACGATTAATAGGCGAAAGCTAAAAGGCTATAGGCAAAAGCCAACTTTATTGCCTTAGTTATTTAAAGCCTTTTACCTTCTTCCTGTAACATCCGTGTTATAACCACCCCTTGCTTAAACTATAGCAATCTGTATCTGTCATACCTGCATAAAAACAAAAACAACACTATGAAAAAGATAATCATCACTGCAGCCATATTTTTTAGCTGTATAGCATACAAATCGGCCAACGCGCAGATCAGTTTAAATATTAATATTGGTAGCCAGCCCGAGTGGGGCCCGGTAGGTTACGATCGCGCAGATTATTACTACATGCCGGATATCGATACTTATTATGATGTCCCGGCACATCAATATGTGTATCTCGAAAATAACAGTTGGGTACGCAGGGCGAGTTTACCGCCGAGGTACAGCAACTACAACTTATATAATGGTTATAAGGTAGTAGTAAACGAACCAAGACCATGGAGAAATGCTACTGTTTACCGTACCAAGTACGCTAACTACAAAGGCCATAACGGGCAAACCATCATCCGCGATAGCCGCGATGTTAAATACGTAAACCATTGGAAAGGTAACGGACGCCCAACCCGTGTTGTAGAACATAAGAGGGTTGTTAAATACAAGGGCAACAAGGGCAACCACGGCAATGGACATGGTAACGGCAACGGTCATGGCAGAGGCCACTAAGTTTGGTTAACTTTTTGTAACACGAAGGCCGCTCTAAAGAGCGGCCTTCGTGTTTTGATCTTTTTAAAACAAAAATTGTTAACTGCGCCTTATAAAACTATGAAGCTGTTAAAAAACTTTGCAGGTGGCCTTGCCGGTGCTGTTGCGCTGAATATATTACATGAAACCGTTAGGCACCTTTATCATGACGCACCAAGGGTTGAATTAATAGGCGAAGAAGCTGTAACAAAAATATCAAATGCGGCAGACATTGAGCCACCCACCGGTGATGCGCTTTACTTAACCACACTCGCCGGTGATGTACTTAGCAACGCCATGTACTATAGCGCCATCGGCGCAGTTAAAAAGAAACATTTGCTTATAACCGGCTTAGGGCTTGGGTTAGCGGCAGGCGTTGGCGCCTTAAAGCTAACCAAGCCAATAGGATTAAGTGATGCCCCTGTAACACGCAATAATACAACAAAAGCACTAACTGTAGCCTGGTACACCTTTGGCGGGTTGGTAGCAGCTTTAACTATCAAGAGTTTGCGCAAGTAAGTAGGGTTTAATAATTGTAATAGATTATAAATTTATCTATTAGCTTAAAAAGATAAAATTGCTTTTATTGCTTTTCTAAAATGCCTTTTATTAGAGAGTTCCATTGCGGACCCGACAGGCCATTGCGTGCACCTAAAGCTACAATGGTGTTGCGCACAGTATCAAACAAGCCGGTATCGTTATTATTTGGCATTTCGTTACGGCCATACGCAGCTGCGCTTACATGGTTTAAATAGCGCTCTACTATAAAAGTATTGGTAGAGTTATGATCAAAAAAATGCGCTATGGCTTTATCCGGATGCCTGGGGTTTGCTACCGGCCTGGCGGTAATGGTTATATATTCGCTTTCGGTAGTAGCATCTCCTGCTTCCTCCATGGTCTCAATGCGTACCCATTCTTTTCCGTCGCCGGCTAACGGGCCCGGGGTTGGCAGGGGTAGGTCTATGTAAAAGAGGTCGCCTTTTTCTGCTATTTTATAAACCTCGGTGCCTTGCGAATCGGTAACTGCAAATTTTGCAGAGTGCGGTCCGCTTAATATATGCCATTGAGAAATATCCTTTAACCTGTCTTTGGCTAAGAGAAACAAATGATGCGCTTCATCAACGGTTGCGCAATCAACAAAGTGAATAAAATCGTTATGTTCACCTTCTGTTTGTGGCGGGATATTGTCTGTGGCGTTATGCATGGCGTATGGTTTTGTTATATAACACTATAATTTACAGCCTTGTTTGGATGAACCGGCAACAAAAAAAGCGGCCTTGTACAAAGCCGCTTTTGATAATATAAATGGTAATAACTTACCAAAAGAATGAATATAAGGCCACAATAATACCCCCTACAATTAATGCACCGGCAGTAAACGCGCGCGATGGTTTAAACATAGCGGCATCAATTTCCAGCCCGTTGGTTTTAACGCCCCTGGCGAGGTCTATTTTAGAGATGATCCACATGCCCAAAACACAAAGTAAGAAAACAAACCCCATCCTGTCAATAAAAGGAATTTCATAAACACCTTTTTCGTTCAGCTTAGAGAATCCGAATTGGTTAAGCCATTCCAGGTTGGCAAATCTTGGTAAGAATTTAAAGAATACCGAAAAGCAGAAACCACCAATGGTGGCGAATAACGCGCCGTTAGAAGTAGCCTTTTTCCAGAAGAAACCAAGTATGAACATGGCAAATATACCCGGCGATACAAAGCCCGTATATTCTTGTATGTACTGGAAGCCTTGTTTGCCTTCGCCCATTAACTGTTCACCAATTAAAAGCGACATGATAACGCCTAGTGCCATAGCCACAACAACAGACAATTTGCCAAGCCTAACCAGGTTTTTATCAGTAGCCTCTGGGTTGATGGCTTTTTTGTAAATATCTAACGTAAAAATAGTAGCTATACTGTTTGCCTTACCCGCAAGCGATGCTACTATAGCAGCTGTAAGCGCCGCGAACGACAAGCCCTTTAAATAGGTTGGCAACAGGTTTAAAAGCGATGGGTAAGCCTTATTGGGGTCCATAACGCCTTTTGAACTCATCATCTCCTCGTGGAACATGCCTTTCTGGTAAAGCAGGTACGCAGCAATACCCGGTAACACCACAATAACAGGCATCAACAGCTTTAAAAATGCGGCGAACAGGATACCCGCACGGGCGGTTTTCAGGTCGGCGCCAAGGGCGCGCTGAGTAATGTATTGATTACATCCCCAATAGTTAAGGTTTACGATGATCATACCGCCAATTAATACCGATAGGCCCGGCATCTCCATGTAATTAGGGTTGCTCTTATCAAAAATCATGTGAAAATGGTCGGCAGCCTCGGTACGCATAATGGTAAGGCCGTTCCATAAACCGGTAGTGCCCGATTTTTCGCTGATGAGGTTTAGGGCTAAATAAGTAGCAACCAAACCACCCAGTATCAATACAAATACTTGTATAACGTCGGTATAACCAATAACCTTCATACCACCAAGGGTAATAAAAACCGCGAATACAGCAAGCAAAGTGATACAAACAGTAATGTCGATACCCGAGATACCGCTTATTGCTAATGCACCCAGGTAAAGGATAGACATTAAGTTTACCACAATGTAAAGCAACAGCCAAAATATAGCCATAACCATAGCCACTGTACCGTTATACCGCTGGTTCAAGAACTGCGGCATCGTGAAGATCTTGTTCTTTAAGTAGATCGGGATGAAGAATATCGCTACAATGATTAAGGTAGCCGCTGCCATCCACTCATAAGTAGAAATTGCCAACCCCATTTTAAAGGCCGAGCCGCTGGTACCAATGAATTGCTCGGCAGATATATTTGATGCTATAAGCGATGCGCCAATTGCCCACCAGGTAAGGGAGCCCTCAGCCAAAAAGTAATCTTTAGAGGTGGCATCGGCATTATGTTTACGCCTGTATATCCAGTACCCATATAAGGATACGATGATAAAGTAGATAAAAAACACGACATAATCGCCGTTTGATAGGGTCTTCATTTAGGGACTTATGTTAATTGGTTTATAATTGGAGCTTAATATTAGTTATATATATCGGTTAATCAAATTCTCGAGGTATTCTTGTTTTCCGCTGGTAACGGCAGGCTCGCCATTTTCGCCGGCGTATTTGCGCAGGTCTTCTAACGAAAGTTTACCTGCTTCAAAATCTGCACCCGCGCCGTTGTCGAAGGATGCATACCGATCGGCACGGATCTTCTTATAGTCAGATTTTTGGAGGATGTTATCGGCAGCTATCAAGGCCCTTGCAAAAACATCCATACCGCCAATGTGGGCGTAGAACAGATCGGCAGGGTCGGTAGAGTTACGGCGGATCTTGGCATCGAAGTTTATGCCCCCGCCTGCAAAGCCGCCGGCTTGCAAAATAATTAGCATATATTCGGTAACCTCGGCTACATTGGTAGGGAACTGATCAGTATCCCAACCGTTTTGCTCGTCGCCACGGTTGGCATCTATAGAGCCCAGCAAGCCGCTATCTGCCGCCACCTGTAATTCGTGCTGGAAAGTATGGCCCGCCAAGGTTGCATGGTTAACTTCCAGGTTCAGTTTAAAATCGTTTAGCAGATCGTATTTCTGTAAAAAGCCAAAAACGGTAGCCGCGTCATAATCGTACTGGTGTTTGGTTGGCTCACAAGGTTTTGGTTCTATAAAGAATGTGCCTTTAAAGCCTTGCTTACGGGCATAATCTTTAGCTGTATGCAAAAATTTGGCAAGATGCTCCTGCTCGCGTTTCATATCGGTGTTTAGCAGGGTCATATACCCTTCCCGTCCTCCCCAAAAAACGTAGTTTTCGCCACCCAGGGCAATGGTAGCATCAATAGCCGCCTTTACCTGCGCGCCCGCATGTGCCAGCACATGAAAATCCGGATTAGTTGATGCGCCATTCATATAGCGCGAATGGCTGAAAACGTTTGCAGTGCCCCAAAGCAGTTTTACACCGCTGGCAGCTTGCTTTTGTTTGGCATAATCAACCATTGTTTGCAGCCGGCGGTCGTTCTCATTCAAATCATTGGTATAGTCTACCACATCCACATCATGGAAACAGTAGTAAGGCAAATTCATTTTGGTGATGAACTCAAACGCGGCGTCCATTTTATCTTTGGCGCGCTCAATGGCATCAGCTTTTGCATCCCACGGGAAAACGTGCGTAGCGCCGCCAAAGAGGTCGGCACCGGTACCGTTAAACGAGTGCCAGTAGGCGCAGGCAAAGCGCAGGTGGTCCTTCATGGTTTTGCCGGCCACAACCTTGTCCGCATCGTACCAGCGGAAAGCCAGCGGGTTGTCTGATTGTTGCCCTTCGTACCTAACCTGGCCTATGCCTTTAAAAAATTCTTTTTCGCCCGTTACAATGCTCATAGTGGTATATTTTATATTGGTTTATTGATAGATTATTAACTCCTATTCTCATCAAGATGTTGTTCGAGAACAAGCTTCCATTCCTGGTAAACGGCTTCAAAAGCATCGGTATTGGGTATTACGTAGCCCTGTGCATTGCTAAAGGCCTCTTCCTGAAAGGTGAAAATGCCCGCACCAATACCTGCACCTAAAGCCGCGCCCAGGCTGCCGTCGTTGTTATAAAGTTCTACCGGCACGCCTGTAGCATTTACAAATGTTTGGGTGAACAGGTCGCTCAGGAACATATTGGTCTTCCCGGCACGTATAACGGTTGGGTTCATGCCATTTTCGCGCATAATATCCAACCCACAACGGAACGCGCAGGCTATCCCTTCCTGCGCCGCACGAAAAATGTGTGCAGGGGTATGCAAATTCAAATCGATGTTATGCAGGTGCGCGCCAATTTGCTTGTTATTAAGCATCCGTTCGGCGCCATTGCCAAAAGGAAGAATGCGAAGGCCATCACAACCAACCGGCGCTTTAGCTGCTTCAGCATTCATTTGCTCGTAAGTAAAGGTTGTGCCAAAGGTGTTTTTAACCCAGCGGTACAAACTGCCGGTGCCATTAATACATAGCAAAACGCCAAGGCGTTTCTGTTCGCTGGTATAATTAACGTGCGCAAATGTATTTACACGCGATCGCGGATCGTAACCTAATTGGTCGCTTACGCCATATATAACACCAGATGTGCCCGCCGTTGCAGCCACCTCGCCGGGTTTAAGCACGTTTAGCGACAAAGCATTGTTAGGCTGGTCGCCGGCTTTGTAAGTAACCGGGATGCCGGCTGTTAAACCCAAAAGGGATGCAACATCAGCCGTAACCCTGCCATGCTCCGAGAATACCGGTTTAACTATAGGGAACAGATCGTCGCTAAAGCCAAAATAATTTGTAATGTCTTTTGAAATATCGTTGGTTTGAAAGTCGAAGAAGATGCCTTCAGATAACGCAGAGGCAGAGGTGGTGATCTCGCCAGTTAGCTTCATAGCTATGTAATCGCCGGGTAGCATGATCTTGTCTATCTTGTCATATACCTCCGGCTCGTTTTGCTTTACCCACGCCAGTTTTGATGCTGTGAAATTACCCGGCGAGTTAAGTAAATGTGATAAACAGGCGGCCTCACCTATTTCATCAAACGCTTTATCGCCAATTTCAACGGCCCTGCTATCGCACCAAATGATGCTGTCGCGAAGCAAATTTTGATCTTTATCTACCAAAACAAGGCCGTGCATCTGGTAAGCGATGCCAATTGCAGAAATATTTTTAGCATCAAAACCGCCTTTTTTAATGCATAAAGCCAGCGCCTGCTGTGTTTGCTGCCACCACATATCGGGCGATTGCTCGGCCCAGCCCGTTTGGTGCGAAATAATGGGCGATTCCTGATCCGGGTATTGCGCGGATGCTATAACGCTTTGGTTTTCAGCATTAGCAATGCATACCTTTACCGACGAAGTGCCTATATCGATGCCTAATAGCAGCATGTTTTTTATGATTTATGAGGTTACGGAAGCCGTTAATAATTGGTATTAAAAAACGAATTTAACGTAATTTTTGATAAAGTGTCCTTATGACGTGAATTAAGGCAAAAACAATAAAAATGAGAAATTTTAAAAAAGAGTTGTGTAAAACAAAAAGGTGCGTATATTTGCAGTCCCAAACGGAGTGGTAGTTCAGCTGGTTAGAATGCCTGCCTGTCACGCAGGAGGTCGCGGGTTCGAGTCCCGTCCATTCCGCTGGAAGAGCCGAAAGGCTCCATTAAGCGCTTAGATTTTATCTAAGCGCTTTTTTTGTTTTAGAATTCGCCATACTTTGGCTTTATCACTCAGCAATATTATAAAAAGCGATCAATCTAAAATCGCAAAACATTACTATCAAAGCTTCTCATAAACCAATAGGCCTCCGCTATCAAAATCGGGAGGATTTATTAAATTCATAAGCTTTGCATATCTGAGCGCTAAGCTTTCGTACAGCAGGGCTTTGTATATAGCCGAAACAATCAAAATGTTATTAATTGTTTTTTTAACAATTAATAACATTTTTGCTATATTAGATTTTTACAATATTAAACCGACTGTTCAAATTTTACTGAATTTAATACCAATCTAGCCTTAATTGAGCTGTAGGATAGGTTTTGGATATGCTTTAGGGCCGGCAATTTTACGGTCTTTAGTTTCAAGAGTAACCTACAGATGCAATTAGTGGTGGTGGAAATAATGATATGGAGTACTAATAATTTATAACAATTACGATGTTGTTAATGATTAATGTCAGGAAAGGTTGCATAGGCGCTACAGAGCAAGCTACACTTGCGTGTGCAAGTATAATGGAAAGATCATTGTTTAGTATGAAGTGGCGTTTTGTGTATTTACTTGTCATTTTTTTTAATGTACCTGTAAAGGCTCAGTATAACACAGCTGGCAGGGCTACAAACCTACGAAAAGACTTTGCCCTGGTTACTTATACCATAAACGAAGGGTTGCCTTCCAGAAACACAACTACGGCCATAAAAGACAAGTATGGCTTTATGTGGATTGGCACCCAGAACGGCTTATGTAAATTTGACGGGTATAATTTTAAAACATTTCAGAACAATCAGCTGGATAGCAATTCTATATCCAATAATTTTGTAAACGCCATAGTTACAGATAAACAAGGCAGGTTATGGATAGGCACCATGGACGGATTGAACCTGCTTGATCCTTTAACCGAAAAATTCACCAGGTTTTATCATAAAGCTAACCAGAAGACATCTTTGAGTAATGACAAAGTATGGTCTTTACTCAAAGATGCGGGTGGCAATATATGGATAGGTACCGATGACGGCTTCAATAAGTATAACCCTGGATCCAACAATTTTGAAGTTTACAGGCCTGATGCAGGCAGTGCTTTTGCAATGAAAGGTAAATCTGTTAATGCAATTGTAGAGGATGGCGAAAACCTATGGCTGGGTAACTGGGGAAGCGGTTTAAATAAATTCAACACCACTACAAAACGCTTTACTAATTATAAACAAGTACAAATACCCGGGCAAAAAAACCCCAATGATGTATGGGCGGTTTGTAAAGATGAAGACGGTATGTTATGGATAGGGGCGTATTGGAAAGGGCTTTACAAGTTCGATCCTAAAAAAGAAACGTTCACATCATTTAACCGGGTTGATATTGATAACAAGGCCGTTTTTAATCTGATTGCAGCAGGTAAACATACTTTACTTGTTGGCGGAAGCGAAAATTTTTATTGGGTAAACACTCAAACTAACAACTGGACGCCGATAAATGGGTTTAAAAATGACCCCAATGGCAATATCTATGAGGATGCAAACGGCATTATATGGATATGCGCCAAAGATGGGGTTGCTAAACTTGATTTTAATCAGATCAAGTTTTCGTTTTCGGCATTTTCTGGCCTAAACCCTGTAAGAAGTATATTGATCAGGAATGAAACAGCCTGGCTGGGCACAGGTAAAGGGCTTATTAAATATAACTTAAAAACGCACAATAGTATAACCTATCGCCATTCAAATGATATTAATAGCCTTGGTAATGATGAGATAAGCCGGCTATATCAGGATAGTAATGGTAAAATATGGATAATGACCGAATTTGGGTTTGATGAGTTTGACGAACAAAACAACGTTTTTAAACATCATTATCACCATTCATCACTTGGCGCTTTGTATAACGAAGATGTATTTAGGGATATATTGGAAATCAGTCCGGGTATTTATGGCCTGGCATCTGATGCCGGCTTTAAAATATATAACAGCAGGCTAAATACCTATTCGCATTATTTTAGTGATGGCGGTAAGTACAGCATTAGCAATAACCACGTTAATTGCCTTTTAAAAGATGCTGATAATACCATATGGATAGGTACCAGCGGAGGGGGCGTTAACCGTTTCAACCCACGTACCCGGCGTTTTAAATCCTATACATTAAAAGCCGGCACCTCTAAGGGAATAAGTAATAACTCCATTCAGAAGATCTTCATGGATTCGCGGCAGAATATTTGGATCTGTACGCCGGATGGCTTAAACCGTTATGATAGGAAGAGTGACTCTTTTATTGTTTATTCGCGAACTAACGGGTTTAACGATAACGTATTTAATGATCTTGTAGAAGACAAGGCCGGGAACTTATGGATAACCACCGAAAAGGGAATGTCTATGCTTAACCCGCTTACGGGTGTGGTTAAGAATTTTGATGAGACCGACGGACTTTATGTCAACTCTACCATTTACAATTACCAGGGTAAAATATATCTAGCCGCAAGCCGGGGTATTGTTTCATTCGATCCGGTATCAATTAATTATAATAAAGAGGCCCCACCTGTTGCAATTACCAACTTCCAGGTATTCAACAAATCAATAGCCCCATCTGCAAACGGCCCACTAAAACAAAATTTAAATGTAGCCCGGCAGATAACGTTAAATTATAACCAAAATGTTTTTTCGCTGGAATTTGTTGCGCTTAACTATACCTTATCAGCCAAAAATGAATATGCTTTTATGCTGGAAGGTTTTGATAAAAAATGGAACCAGGTAGGCCAGCAACGTAAAGCTACTTATACCAATTTAGACCCCGGCACATATATTTTTAGGGTAATAGCCTCTAATAACGATGGTGTTTGGAACAAAACCGGCAAAACGCTTACCATAGTTATTACACCGCCCTGGTATTTAACATGGTGGGCTTACACTGTGTACCTGCTAATTATAGTCGGCATAATTTACAGTTATATTTTATATAAAGAACGACAGGCCAAATTACAATATGAGATAAGGTTAGCGCATTTGGAAGGCCAGAAAGAGAAAGAACTAAATCAAAAGAAGCTATCGTTTTTTACCAATATATCGCATGAATTCCGTACACCGCTAACGCTTATAATCAATCCCATAAAAGAACTGCTAAGTGCCCAAAAATCTGATGATGCTACCAGCCTTAACATTGTTTACCGTAATGCAAAACGGCTGTTAAGCCTGGTAGATCAGTTGCTCTTGTTCCACAAGGCCGATTCAAGCACCGGCAAGTTGAAAATATCCAGATTAAACATGGTTGACCTGGCCAACGAGGTATATTTATGTTTTATACATCAGGCTAAGGCCAAGCAAATAACCTTTGAGTTTTTATGCGAAAAGGAATATATAGAACTATATGCAGACAGGGAAAAGATTGAAATAATATGGTTTAACCTGTTATCAAACGCAATTAAATTTACCCCTTTTGGCGGCAATATTAAAATGGCTGTACAGGAGGATGTATCATCTATAACTATTAGTGTGCAGGATAATGGCTGTGGTATAAAACAGGGAACCGGCGACAAGCTTTACACCCGATTCTTCCAGGAAGAAAGTATAAACAACTCATCAAAGGGTGGTTTTGGCATTGGGCTTTTTTTGGTGAAGCGTTTTGTTGAAGATCATTTTGGTAATATTACCTATACCAGCAGTAACGGAGGTGGTACACTTTTTAAAGTTGGTTTATTAAAAGGATTGAATCATTTTGACCCCGAAATTATACATGAGGATACTGAGGAAGGGTCGGTTTTGCTGCACGAGCTGATAGAGGAAACTGGTTCAGGCATTTATGTAGATGAATTATCAGATACCGATGCCGGAGAAGAGGAAATGCACGCCGAATTAAAGTCGATTTTGTTGATTGATGACAATCGCGATTTTAGGGAATATTTAAAAATAATATTTAAAGCCGATTATAACATACACGAGGCCTGCAGTGCCGAAGAAGGCCTTCTAAAAATAAAGGAGCTTTTGCCCGATATGGTGATAAGCGATGTGGTAATGGGGAGCATGAGCGGTATTGACCTATGCGCAATGGTAAGGGCGGATATAAATATTAGCCATACCCCAATAATTTTATTAACCTCCAGTTCATCTACCGAAGTAAAATTGCAGGGTTTGGAGGGCGGCGCCGATGATTATATAAGCAAACCATTTGATAAAGAAATACTTAAAGCAAGGGTGGCGGGCATCCTTAAAAACAAAAACAACCTGCAAAAGTACTTTTATAACGAAATTACACTTAATAAAAACACCCATAAAATACCGCTGGAGTATAAAGAGTTTTTGGATAATTGTATGCGTGTTGTAGAGCTTCACCTAACCGATGCCGATTTTAGTATACAAACACTGGCCAACGAGCTTAGTATCTCTCATTCAAGCCTCTATAAAAAAATAAAATCTATCTCGGGGTTGTCGGCTAATGGGTTTATCAGGTTTATTAGGTTAAGAAAGGCCGCCGAAATACTGATCCACACTAATCATAACATTTTCGAGACCTCCTATCTGGTGGGTATAAATGATATTAAATATTTCAGGGAGCAATTCCGGAAACTTTTTAATATGAACCCATCCCAATACATGAAAAAATATAGGAAGGTGTTTTCGGCCGAAGCTATAAATAACGATTATAAAGCGGCCCGGAAAGTTACCATAAGGTAACCGGTACCGTAATATGCTCAGGCTGGGTCAACTTGTATCCTACACCGGGCTTATTTTTCAATCAGTTTAAAGCTCGTATCTACTTTTTTAACGCTGGTCGGCAATGCTTGTTTTTTAAACCTTTTAATTGTTTTTTTAGTTGGCTCAAAATAATGGAGGTTTTCTTAATTATAGCTTAAATTATAGGTAAAATTACCTTTTTGCCCCCCTTTTTATGAGGATTAACCACCCTTAAAGAAAGCTTTTTAACCTCAACTTAGCACTCATAAACCAAATTCTGTTTAATTATTTCACGGCTATTTAGTTACTCAACAAGCTTGCAGCAATATTGAGCCAAGTCGCCATGGCGTATAGTTAACAGCAATCAAACCAATTAATAAACTTTAAACATGAAAAAAAATTTACTCAATGAGTTTTCACCGCATCGGAGAACCAGGAAAGCATTAGGTATTTTACTAACGGGGATTATCCCGTTATGCGCACCTATGGCATCTCAGGCCACAGCATTGAAATTTACCCCTACCTTAAGTGAGTTAAAACAAGCTGATGTTACAGTTTCAGGAACAGTAACAGACGAAAAAGGAAGCCCGTTACCGGGAGTTACTGTTGCAGTTAAGGGCACTACACAGGGCGTAGTATCTGATGTTAATGGTAAGTACACCATTACGGTTACTAACCCAAATGCTATATTGGTTTTTACCTTTATTGGTTATACACCTCAGGAGATAGCGGTTGGCGGCAAAAGCAGCATTAGTGTACAGTTAACTGCCGACTCAAAATCATTAAATGAGGTTGTAGTTGTAGGTTACGGTACTCAAAAGAAAGCTACGCTTGCAGGATCTGTATCGCAGGTGAAAGGTGCCGAGCTTGTAAAAAGTCCGCAACCCAATGTTTCAAACTCTCTTGCGGGCCGTTTTTCAGGTGTGGTTATCAATAACACAAGTGGCGAGCCAGGCTACGATGGTTCAAATATAACCGTGCGTGGCCTTGCCACTACAGGTAGCAACAACGTGCTAATTGTAGTTGATGGGGTGCCCGGCCAAATTGGTGGGCTAGAACGACTAGATCCTAACGATATTGAAAGCCTTTCGGTATTAAAGGATGCATCGGCTGCTATTTATGGTAACCGCGCTGCAAACGGCGTTATTTTGGTAACCACTAAAAAAGGCAAAACCGGCAAGCCAACCATTAACTATAGCTTTAACCAGGGCTTTAGCTCACCAACACGCCTGCCGCAAATGGCAGATGCCGCTTTATACGCTCAATTGAGAAACGAGATAGCGTACAACTCAAGTCAGGCGGGAGGGCTTAACCAGATCTATTCGGAAGCGCAGATACAGAAGTTTAGAGATGGGTCTGACCCGATCAATTACCCTAATACCGATTGGATAAATACAACACTTAAAAAAACCGCATTGCAAAATCAGCAAAGCCTGTCGGTAAACGGTGGTAACGATGATGTTAAATATTATATGTCATTAGGTACACTATACCAGGACGGTTTATATAAAAATGGAGCAACTAAGTACAAACAGTATAATTTCCGTTCAAATATCGACGCTAACATTAATAGAAGATTAAAGGTGGGCTTGTCTATATCTGGCAGAGAAGAGGACAGAAATTTCCCAACTATAGGTGCTGGTGATGTTTTCAGATCTATATACAGAGCCAACCCAAATGTGATAGCTTTTTATCCTAACGGTTACCCATCTACAGGTATAGAATATAATAACCCGGCGGTGCAGGTAACAGATATTGGCGGTACCACAAATAACCCAACCCAGGTTTATAATGGTATATTAAGAGGTAGTTACCTTATACCCGGCGTAGAGGGCTTATCTATTGATGGTTTCTTTTCTGTAGATAAATCAAATGCTTTTAGTAAAAATTTCTCAAAGCCATACGTATTATATACGTACGACCAGCCAAACGATACTTATAAAGGTACAATAGTTGGTGGTAACAACCAAAAAGCTACCTTATTTCAGTCTCAGAAAAACCAGTCGCTTATTACTTCAAACATCAAGTTAAACTTTAACCGGAAGTTTGGTTTACATAGCATCGAATCATTTGTTGGCTATGAGCAAAGTAAAAACCATTTAGATTATTTTGATGCAACCCGTTTCAATTATCTTGCATCAAACCTTCCCGAATTATCTCAGGGAGGTAACGCAGCCACAGATTATTTAAACTCGGGCTACAGTTCAAATTATACCCGACGAAGCGTAATAAGCAGGATTGGTTACAATTATAACGAAAAATACATTTTTGAAGGCCAGTTACGTGCCGATGGTAGCTCAATATTCCCGAGCGGCAAACAGTGGGGTTATTTCCCGTCTGCATCAGTAGCTTACCGCATCTCTCAGGAAGGTTGGTTTAAGGACAAAGTGAAGTTTTTTGACGATCTGAAGATCAGGGCTTCATATGGTTCATTGGGTAACGATAATGTAAATGCTTTCCAATATTTTGATAACTATGTTTTAGTAGGTAATGGCTTTGTAGCTATAAACCCTACAGCGACAGACAGGTCGCCTGTAATTCAGCCAAACGTTAACCTGGTAAAACTAGCTAACCCTAACATAACCTGGGAGGTTTCCAAAAAGCTTGATGTTGGTATCAATGCAGTGTTTTTACACAACTTTACTTTAGAAGCCATATACTTCCAACAAAAACGTTCTGATATCTTAACTGCCAGAAACGCTTCTCTTCCTGGTTCATCAGGTATTGTAAACCCTTATGGGTCTGATCCGCTTGTGCCATCTGAGAACATAGGTAAGGTTAACAGCTCAGGCTTTGAAGGCACGCTTGGTTACAGTAATAGTGGTAAAGAATTTAGCTGGGGCGTTAGCGGTAACTTCACTTACGCAAAAAGTAAGGTAATATTTATAGACGAGGCTGCCGGTACCTTAGCTTCTCAACGCAAAACGGGCAGGCCGCTAAATGTCGACTTGCTTTATAATGCCATAGGTATATTCCGTAGTCAACAAGAACTTGATAGCTACCCGCATGTACCAGGTGCAAAAGTGGGCGACTTGAAACTGTTGGATTATAACAATGACCAGCAAATAACCGCCGATGACCAAACCCGCAGTAAATACAGTAATATACCACAAATTACTTATGGCTTTACCTTAAACGCGGCATATAAGAATTTTGACATTGCTGTATTGTTTGCAGGCCAGGCTCAAGTTAGCCAGTATGTATTACCGGAGGCTGGTACAATAGGTAACTTTTATAGCACCTGGGCAAATAATCGCTATAGCCCTACAAACCCTAATGGCACCTATCCACTTGTTACGGATCGCGCCTCAAGCGCTACAAGCGGTGGGCAATATCCTAATACCTTTTGGGTTAATGACGCTTCATTTTTAAGGTTGAAAAACGTTCAGGTTGGCTATAATTTTAACAGTCAGATTTTATCGAAGCTTAAGATATCGGGTTTACGACTTTATGCAAGCGGATTTAACTTGTTTACCATAACAAAAGTTAAAGACTATGACCCGGAAGGAACTAGCGGAAGCGGGCAGTTCTACCCTCAGCAACGAATTATCAACTTGGGTGTAAACGTTAAATTTTAAAAATTAACAAAATGAAATTAACATATAGGAAGCAATTATATACGGCCATACTTGGCGTAATGTGTATGACTGCGTGCAAAAAGGATTTTTTAAACGTGCAGCCTACTGATAGGATCGCAACGTCAGCTATAGAAACGGACACATCAATTTTTGAGGCTTATGTAACCAACCGTTATTTAGGTGCAAGATTACAAGATAAAGAGGGCGAAGGCACAAGCCCTGGCTTTGGCCGTGGTTTTGAGTATAGTATGTGGAGTTCTTTCACAGATGAGTCTATTTACAATAATGATGATGCCACATGGCTGATTCAAAGAGGCCAGTTAGCGCCCGAAAACCTTGGAGGCGCGGGCGTGTTATGGGGCAGAAGCTATCGTAGTATAAGGGAATGTAATTATGCATTAAGTATTTTACCTAAACTGCCGTTTAGCGCAGCTCACAAAACACATATCGAAGGCGAACTTAGGTTTATAAGAGCCTTTAGGTATCATGACCTGATAAGGAACTACGGCCCAGTAGTTTTAATGGGCGATAAGGTTGTTAATTTACAGGACAATTTGCAGGATCCTGCACTTTTTACACGTGCTACACTTAAACAGAGTATAGATTATGCCGTAAGCGAACTTACCGCTGCTGCTGCTAAATTACCGCTTGATAATGATGGATCGTGGCTTTTGGGCCGTGCTACAAAAGGCGCAGCTTTGGCTTTAAAATCAAGGTTAACACTTTATGCTGCCAGCCCTTTATACAATGTAGGCACCTGGCCAGATGCGGTTACCGCTGCGCAGGATGTTATTAATCTTAATAAGTATGGTATTTATAATGGCGGATACGCTAAGCTGTTTTTAACCAATGAAACAAACGAAGCTATTTTTGAGCGTTTGTATACTAAAAATGACAACCATGTGCATCTTGAAATTGCAAACGGGCCAAATGGATATGGCGGTTGGGCCGGTAACACGCCTTTACAAAACCTGGTTGATGATTATGAGATGGATAACGGAAAACCCATTACCGACCCAACCTCGGGTTACGACCCTACGCATCCTTATGATAACCGCGACCCACGTTTTGCTGCTACCATTTTATATAACGGAGCCCCTTACCGCGAGCGCTCAATCGAAACATTTATCCCGGGAGGTAAAGATAGCAGAGATGGCAATGAGAACTGGAACACAACTAAGACAGGTTATTATCTCAAAAAATTCATGAATGATGCTTATCCGTTGCAAAACCCGTGGGGTAACGCCGGTTTCCAGCCATGGATTTATATGCGATATGCCGAAGTGTTATTAAACTTTGCAGAAGCAGCCAACGAAGCATATGGGCCTGATGTAATACCTGCAGGTTCAACACTATCAGCCCGCTCTGCTATAAATATGGTAAGAAGCCGTGCCGGGGTGAATATGCCTCCACTTGCTTCCGGCTTAAGTAAATCGCAAATGCAAGACGCGGTACGTTACGAGCGCCGTGTAGAGCTTGCCTTTGAAGAGCATCGTTTTTATGATGTACGCAGGTGGCAAATAGCTAATGTTACAGAGAATAAACCTGCAGGTGGTGTAGTCATTACTAAAAATGGTGATGGTAGTTTTTCATATACACCAAAGGTAGCTTTAGATGGTCGTTCTTTCAAGGACAAACATTATTGGTTACCTATACCTCGTTCAGAAATACAGGCATCTAATAATCTGTTGCAACAAAACAGCGGTTACTAATAAGAGTTGAGATTTAGGGGGCTTGGTAGAATTACCATTGCCCCCCTTTTTTATGTTATTTAAACTTTTATTTATGAAAAAAGTATTTCTTGTATTTGCTACGCTATGTGTATTGAACGCGGGTTGTAAAAAAGATGTGGCGAACAAGAATTTGCCAGTTGTTACCCCCCCGGAAAAGGGGCCTGAAGTTGCAACCGGCACACCCGATGCCGCAAGCTCATTAAAGGGTGTAAACTGGGCTGCCGATGGCGATAATTTTAGCGATGGTATCCTGGTACTAAGTGGCCTTGCATCATCTGATAATTACGCAACAGTAGCAGCAAAGGCCGATGCCGTTCTTTCCGGAATCCAGGCAAACACCGGCGCTAATACGCTAAGGTTGCCTGTTAATTATTCTACAACATCACAATTATGGTGGAACGCCTATACCGCTGTTATAGACAAAGCGGTAAGTAAAAATATGAACGTAATATTGGGCTGTTGGGAAGGCCAATCATCAAAAGACGGAAAAATTGATAACCTTGCGGAGTTTTGGTCCATGTGGCAAACAATTGTAAATAAATACAGCGGAAACCCTCGGGTTTATTTCGAGATATTTAACGAACCACATGGTTATTCTTTAACCGACTGGACAGCTATTTGCGCGCAATGGTTAAGTAAATATCCAACAGTGCAGCAGGGCAGGATATTAATAAGCGGCACCTCCTATTCACAGGATATTACCGGGGTTGGTGCTGATAGCAG
Organism: Bacteroidota bacterium; assembly: GCA_040389205.1. Taxonomy (GTDB): domain Bacteria; phylum Bacteroidota; class Bacteroidia; order Sphingobacteriales; family Sphingobacteriaceae; genus Mucilaginibacter. The sequence continues at coordinate 44,061 of JAZKAL010000020.1, read as the reverse complement.
GTTCGCTAATTGTTTGTTATCCATACACGACTATGCCTTTTTTAGTAACGGAAATATTAAAACAGCTGCTGAATGGGAAAGCCGTTTTAAAGCAAATGTAGGTAGCTATAGTAACCGTGCCGTTTTAACGGAGTTTGGCGTGCCCATGACCACCGCTAAAGATTACACCGGGCCAATAGCCGCCGATCAGGAAGTTGCTTATATGCAGGGCTTAACCAACCAGGTTCGTGCCTATGGTATGGGTAGTGTTTACTGGCCGGGCATCCGTAATGGCGATAGCTACAGTATGCAGCAGCTAAACGGAACGGGCACTAATCTTACCGTATCAAACACTAATGCCTCGGGCCTTAGCAGGCTTAAGTACGGTTGGGGCGTAGGTACAGGCGGTACCGATGTTTTTTATCCGTTAGCTTTTTACCGTTTTATTAATGTTAACAGCGGTCTTGCGCTTGATGTTAATGGGTCATCAACCTTAAGCGGTGCGGGTGTTCTTCAATGGTATCAAAATGGCGGCAATAACCAACAATGGATAATTACAGATACGGGTGGCGGCTATTATAAGATCACTAATCGTAACAGTAACTTGGCCCTTGATGTAAGTGCGGCTTCAACTGCTGACGGGGCTGGTGTTATACAGCAGCAACTAAGCGGGGGTAATAGTCAGCAATGGCAGCTTGATGCTGTTAAAACTGGCGTATATAAAGTTACCAACCGCAATAGCAACAAAATGCTCGATGTAAATGGAGCAGTAACCACTGCGGGCGCTTCTATTATTCAATGGCCTTTAAATAACGATGCCAACCAGCAGTGGCAAATTCTTCAGCAATAGCATATTTGCAATAAATACAACTTATGAAAAGAACACCTTACCATTATTTTTACTTATTTATAAGCCTTTTATTTCCGGGGTTTTTACATGCACAAAATTTAGCCAAACCTGTATTATTTAACCAGGCCTGGAGTTTCCACTTGGGTGATATTACAGGCGCGGAAAAAGAAAGTGATAACGTTGAATGGAAAACTGTTGACCTACCTCATGACTGGAGCATACAACAACCTTTTAGCGATGAATGGGCCAGCGCTACCGGTTATTTACCTGGGGGAATAGGTTGGTATAAAAAAACATTTACTGCTGATGCCCGCTGGCAAGGTAAGCAGGTGTTTATTTATTTTGACGGGGTTTACAAAAACAGCGAGGTTTGGATAAACGGGCATTATTTAGGCAAAAGACCTAATGGATTTATTGCTTTCCAATATGAGCTTTCCCGGTATTTAAATTATAAAGGTAAAAATACGATTAAGGTAAAGGCTGATCATAGCGATTATGCCGACTCGAGGTGGTATACCGGTTCCGGGATCTACCGTAACGTATACCTCATCGGTAAAAACCCGGTATACGTTGGTTTGTGGGATGTTGCTTTTTCTACGCCAAAGGTATCCGCGCAAAAAGCGAACGTAAACGTAAAAGTTAACATCACCAATAGCACTAAAAACACTGCTGCAATAGGTGTAAAAGTTAACATGATTGATAACGACGGTAAAATTGTTGCTGCCTTGCAAAAACAGGTAAGTGTTAAACCTGGCAGCAAGCAAGTGGAATTTGATGGACAAATAAATTCGCCGCGTTTGTGGGATGTAGAAAATCCATCGCTGTATAAATTGCGGGTTCAGCTAACCCGTAATGGTAGCCCGGTTGATGTAGTTGACCAGCAGGTAGGGATTCGCAGTATTGCATTTGATAAGGATAAGGGCTTCTTTTTAAACGGGAAAAATACTAAGCTTAAGGGTGTATGTATTCATGATGATGCGGGGGCATTGGGTGTAGCCGTACCTCCTGAAGTATGGGTGCGCCGTCTTAAAATACTAAAAGAGGCCGGCGTAAACTCCTTGCGCCTTAGCCATAACCCACATGCCGATTATTTGTATGACCTGAGCGATCGTATGGGTTTTTTGGTTATGGACGAAGCTTTTGATGAGTGGGAACTAGGCAAAAACAAATGGGTTAAAGGCTGGAATGTGGGCACACCGTCAAAAGACGGATATCATAAATACTTTAAGGAGTGGGCCGACCGCGATGTAAACGATATGGTGATGCGCACACGCAACCACCCATCCATTATCATGTGGAGCATTGGTAACGAAATTGACTACCCTAACGACCCTTATACGCACGAAATACTAAACACAGGCAGAAACCCGCAAATGTATGGTAAAGGCTACCTGCCAGATCATCCTGCTGCCAGCCAGCTAACAGTTATTGCCAGGCAACTGGTTAAAGCGGTTAAGGCTGTTGATAAAACACGCCCGGTTACAGCCGCGCTGGCAGGTGTGGTAATGTCTAACGAAGTAGGTTTCCCCGAAGAGCTTGACGTAGTAGGTTACAATTACCAGGAATACCGTTATCCGGAAGATCATAAAAAATACCCTAACCGAATTATTTATGGTAGCGAGAATGGCATGGCCACGCAAGCCTGGGCCGCTGTTGACAGCAATGATTATATATCGGCCCAGTATTTATGGACTGGTATCGATTATTTAGGCGAGGCCGGTAAATGGCCACAACGCAGCAATGGAGCCGGGTTGTTAGATCTGGCAGGGTTTAAAAAACCGGAGTATTTTTACAGGCAAAGCATTTGGGCCGATAAACCTATGGTTTATATAGGCGTGCGAGACATTACAAAAGCGGAGGATAAGGGCATTTGGAGTCATAAATCTGTACAGCCGGTTTGGAACTGGCCTGCAAATAGTAAAATGCGGGTTGATTGTTTTACCAATTGCCAGGAGGCAGAACTCTTTTTAAATGGCAAATCGCTTGGTAAACTATCACGAAGCGCAGCAAAAGGCAAAATACCTTCCTGGGAAGTTGGCTTTGAACCGGGGGAATTAACAGTAAAAGGATATAATAACGGTATAGAAGCCGATAGCTATACCATTAAAACCAATACCGAAGCATCAAATATTAAAGCATCAGCCGATGCGACCATGTTTGCAAAAAACGCAAAAGGCCTTAGTCAGGTAGAAATACAAATTACAGACAAGAACGGAAATCCTGTTTTTGATGCGGAAAACGTAGTTACAGTATCTGTTGCCGGTGCCGCTAAACTATTGGGCCTGGAAAGTGGCAGCACAAGCAGCCACGAAGGTTATCAATCGCCGGTAAGGGCAGCCGTACATGGGCGTTTATTAGCGTATATACAAGCAATTGGCAAGCCGGGCAAGGTTACCGTGCAGGTAAGTTCACCGGGTCTTAAAACTTCAACTATTGTGTTAACGGTAAAATAGCAGCCTAAAAAAAACAACCCTCCTCTATTTAATTATGAAACTTTTTAAAATACTCATCTTATTTACCTTACTATCGGGTGTTCAACTTAAAGCGCAGAATAGTAAACACACCTTTGCCTTAGGTGATAGCACCTTTTTACTGGATGGGAAACCATTACAAATCATAGCCGGCGAAATACACTATACCCGTGTACCGCGCGAGGCTTGGCGTCAGCGAATGAAAATGGCTAAAGCGATGGGGCTTAACACCATAGGTACTTATGTGTTTTGGAACGTACACGAACCGCAAAAAGGCGTGTATGATTTTACCGGCAATAATGATATTGCAGCCTTTGTAAATGATGCCCGCCAGGAAGGTTTATGGGTGATATTAAGACCAAGCCCCTATGTTTGTGCCGAATGGGAATTTGGGGGCTACCCATACTGGCTGCAAAACGAAAAAGGTTTGGAGGTTAGGAGTAAAGAACAACAATACATCAAAGAATATCGCGAGTACATCAATCAGGTTGGAAAGCAGCTGGCATCGTTGCAGGTTAACCATGGTGGCAATGTTTTAATGGTGCAGATAGAGAACGAATACGGCTCATACGGAAACGATAAAGAGTATCTTGATCTTAACCGAAAAATGTTTATTGATGCCGGTTTTGATGGGCTTTTATATACCTGCGACCCAGAAGCCGCTATAAAAGATGGCCATCTGCCTGGTTTATTACCTGCAATTAACGGTGTGGACCAGGTGAGCAAAGTTAAAAGGCTGATTAAAGAAAACCATAACGGTAAAGGCCCATTCTTTATAGCGGAATGGTACCCGGCCTGGTTTGATTGGTGGGGAACCAAACACCACACCGTTCCGGCAGAACAGTATGTAGGCCGGCTTGATTCTGTATTAGCGGCAGGCATTTCCATCAATATGTATATGTTTCACGGAGGCACTACCCGTGGTTTTATGAATGGGGCAAATTATAACGATAAAGACCCGTTTGAACCGCAAATAAGCAGTTATGATTACGATGCCCCGCTTGATGAAGCAGGCAATGCCACCCCTAAATTTATGGCATTCAGAGAGGTAATACAGAAAAACATGCCTTCGGGAGAAAAGTTACCGCCTGTACCCGCACCAAAAAGAGCCATCAATATACCTGCTATTAAATTAACGCGAAGCATCAACTTGTTAAATGCATTACCCGCGCCAAAAGCGAACAGCAAACCATTAACTTTTGAAGAACTTTCGCAAGATTATGGCTTTGTTTTATACCGCACGGTGCTTAAAGGGGGCAATAATGGTATGCTGAAAATTAATGGCCTGCGCGACTACGCCATAATTATGCTGAATGGCAAAACTGTTGGTGTGTTAGATAGGCGGCTTAAGCAGGATAGCCTGTCTCTCGATCTTCCTGCAGGCAACGTAACGGTTGATATATTGGTTGAAAATTTAGGCCGTATAAACTTTGGTAAGTACTTACTGCAAAACAAAAAAGGGATAACCGGCCAAGTAACGTTTAACGAAAAAGGGGTAAACAACTGGAAAATGTATAGCCTGCCCATGAAAAACATTAACGCTATTAAAATTAACAGCAACAAAGCTGTAACCAGTTCACCAGTTTTAATGAAAGGCAACTTCACGTTGAAAGAAATAGCAGATACTTATTTGGATATGAGTAAATGGGGTAAAGGTGTAATATGGGTTAACGGCCACAACCTTGGCCGTTACTGGCGGGTAGGCCCGCAACAAACTGTTTACGTACCCCAGGAGTGGCTTAAAACAACAAATGAAGTTGTAGTAATGGAGCTGATAAAGCCAGGGATAAAAGAATTGAACGGATTGGATAAACCTATCCTTGATAAATTGCAATAGCATATAATGTATTTAAGGTTTGTGGGTAAATTAATAAGACCGGTATTATTAAGGCTATTGACGTTAGCTGTAATTTGCATTGCCTTATTAGGCAGCTGTAAAACAGCCCCGTCATCTAATGATGCTGAACCGGAAAATACGCTATTTACATTATTGCCGGCGGATAAAACCCACGTTGATTTTAATAATACGCTAACCGAAGGTTTAAACACCAACGTGCTGATGTACGAATATTTTTATAATGGTGGCGGGGTAGCCGTTGGCGATTTGAATGGCGACGGGTTGCAGGACCTTTACTTTACCGGTAATATGACCGATAATAAGCTTTACCTGAATAAGGGAAGCCTGCAGTTTGCCGAGGTTACCAGCGTGGCAGGTGTTGCCGGCCGGCCCGGCCCATGGAAAACCGGCGTTAGCCTTGCCGATGTGAATGGTGATGGTAAATTAGATATTTATGTATGTTACTCCGGTAAGCTTAGGGCCGAAAAACGGGGGAACCAATTATTTATCAACCAGGGAAACGATAGTAACGGAGTGCCTTTATTTAAAGAAATGGCAGCTACCTACGGGCTTAATTTCTCTTCGTTTAGCACACAGGGTTATTTTTTTGATTATGACAAGGACGGCGATCTGGACCTGTTACTGGTTAACCACAACCCTAAGCGCGAGAACACGCTTGATGAAGTATCGGTTGCCGATTTAATGGCCAAAACCGACCCTGAATCAGGCTTAAGGCTTTTAAAAAACAATAACGGTTACTATGTGGATGTAACATCAGCCGCCGGTATTATTAACACCTCATTATCGTACGGGCTGGCTGCTGGTATAGCCGATATAAATGGCGATGGAAACCCCGACATTTATATATCTAATGATTATAATATACCCGATAGGTTGTATATCAATAACGGCAAAGGCAAATTTACAGATGAATTGCAGCGGCAAATGGGCCACACTTCTTTTTCATCGATGGGAAACGATATCGCCGATTTTAATAACGACCTGTTGCCAGACATTTATTCGCTTGATATGCTGCCCGAAGATAACCACCGTCAGAAAATGCTTTTTGCATCTGACAATTATGAGGCCTTTAACCTTAGTTTACGGGTTGGCTTTTATTACCAGTATATGCGTAACATGCTGCAAAAAAACAACGGCGACAACACTTTTAGTGAAGTTGGGCAGCTTGCCGGCATTTCTAATACCGACTGGAGCTGGGCGCCACTTTTTGCAGATTACGATAATGATGGCTGGAAAGATCTGTTTGTTAGCAACGGCTACACCCGCGATTATACTAACATGGATTTCCTGAAATATGTAGGCGATAATTTGCGCAACAGGAAAGCAATGCGCCAGGACTTGTTAAATCTGGTTAAAGAAATGCCCTCGTCAGAAGTGAAGAGCTATTTTTTTAAGAATAGTGGCAAGTCAACCTTTAATAACGTTAGCGTTGCCTGGGGTATCAGCCAGCCGGCAAACAGCAATGGCGCGGCATATGCCGATCTTGATAATGATGGCGATCTGGACCTGGTAGTGAATAACATAAATAAACCGGCGTTTATCTATCAAAACAATTCGCAGGCGCAAAGCAAAAATCATTATCTGTTGGTAAAGCTAAATGGTGCCGGTAAAAATACGCAGGGTATAGGAGCAAAGGTTATCATCTATTCAAAAAACAAAAAACAATACCTGGAGCAGATGCCTACACGCGGTTATCAATCTACGGTTACCACTGTACTGCACTTTGGTTTAGGTAGCGATACACAAGCCGATTCGTTGCAGGTAATATGGCAAAGCGGAAAAACACAGGTAATTGGCAATATAAATGCAGATAAACTGGTTACCCTTAATGAAAAGGATGCCACGGTAAACTACGTACAAGCTGCTCCGCAGAAGGCCCTATTTAAACAGGTAGCCGCTCCCTTTAAATATGCCGGTACTAAAAGCACGGTAAACGATTTTAAGCGCCAGCCATTAATGGTTAACCCTTTATCTTTTTCGGGGCCTTGTATGGTTAAGGCCGATGTGAATGGCGATGGCCTTGAAGATATTTATGTTGGTGGTGATAGCGGTAAAGCGGGTAGTTTATATCTGCAGCAAAAAGGCGGGGCCTTCAGGCTATCGCTACAACCCGCTTTTGAAGCCGATAGCAAATGCACTAACACAGCAGCTGTATTTTTTGATGCCAATAACGACGGCAAACCCGATCTTTATGTATGCTCGGGCGGCTATAATGATTATACCGCCGCCGCCCCCTTGTTGCAAGACAGGCTTTACCTGAACAACGGTTGGGGCAATTTTACAAAAAGCAATAATGCTTTACCCAAAATGTTAAGCAGCAAAAGTTGTGTAAAAGCAGCTGATATAAATGGCGATGGCTTTGCCGATTTGTTTGTTGGCGGCAGGGTAGTTCCTGGCAATTACCCGCAGGCACCCGAAAGTTATATTTTGATAAATGATGGCAAAGGGGGCTTTACAGATAAGACAGATATATTTAACCCTGAATTAAAGCATATTGGAATGGTAAGCTGCGCCGCCTGGGCTGACATGAATGGCGATAAAGCCCCCGACCTGATAATTGCCGGCGAGTGGATGCCACTAATGGTGTTTGAAAATAAAAATGGCAAATTGATAAACGCTACAAACAAGTACTTTGATAAAAACTATTCGGGCTGGTGGAACTGCTTAACAATTGCAGATATTAACCATGACGGTCATCCCGATATTGTAGCCGGCAATATGGGACTGAATACGCAATGCCGGGTAACCGACCGGGAGCCTGCCGAAATGTATTATAAAGATTTTGACGACAATGGGTCAATTGACCCTATACTTTGTTTTTACATTCAACACAAAAGTTACCCTTACTTAACCCGGGATGAACTGCTTGACCAAATGAGTATCATGCGGTCACGCTTCCCGGATTATAACAGCTATGCCGATGCTTCCATAAACCAGGTATTTACGCCCGAGGAAATGAAAAGTGCCGAGCGGTTAACAGCCAATTATCTTGCTACAGCCTGCTTTATCAGCACAAGCAAAAGCAGCCGATTGCTTTTAACCCCGTTCCCTGCAGAAGCCCAGTACTCCCCTGTTTTCACTATAAATTTATTGGATTATGATGGAGATGGCAATAACGACCTGCTTATGTGCGGTAATATGGACCATACCCGCGTTAGGTTTGGTAAATACGATGCTAATTATGGGGTGCTGTTAAAAGGCGATGGCAAGGGGCAGTTTAGCTATATCCCGCAGCAGAGATCCGGGTTTAAATTAACAGGAGATGTTAGATCGGTAATGGAAATAAACGGCACCTATTTGTTTGGTATTAACGGTATAGGTGTTAAGGCTTACCGGCAATAAAGTTAAAATGAGAAAGCTCCTTTTTATATTGTGGTTATTTAACTTTTTGCTACTGATCAGTAGTTGTGGCCCGGCAAAGCAACCGGAACTGCGTGGAGATGACATAAGCAAGGTTATAGCTCAAATGACAAACGTGATGGTACACGACGTTACCAACCCGCCTTTGGCCGCACGCTTTTTCGCTTATACCTGCCTGGCCGGGTATGAGGTTGTTTCGCAGCATGACGGGCATGTCAAAAACATGTATGGCATATTAAATAATTATCCGGCTTTTAATAAAGCAAAGGCAACAGAGGGTATTAATTACCAGCTTAGTGCGGTATTAGCTATGTATAAAACGGCGCAGCAACTACAGCCATCCGGCGTTATGCTTAAAAAAAGTGAACAGCAGTTTTTAGATTCGTGCAGGCTAATAGGTTTTTCAGAAGCGGTTATAGATAGTTCGATAAGCTACGCTACCGCCATAAGTAAGCAGATTTTAACTTATGCCAAAACTGATGGTTATAGGAAGATAAGTAGCTATCCACGCTATACACCATCAGGCAAGGCAGGTAACTGGACCCCAACGCCACCCTCATACATGGCACCGGTTGAACCTTATTTTTATACGGTAAGGCCTCTAACACTCGATTCTTCTTTTCAATTTATATCCGTTGCGCCCGTGCCCTTTTCTACCGAAAAAAGCAGTGCGTTTTATAAATTTTTGCTTTTAAACTATGCTAAGGGCGAAAACGGGCTTACGGCTTCCGAAAAAGATATTGCCAATTTTTGGGACTGCAACCCCTTTGCAGTACAAAACGACGGGCATATGGTTATGGGGTTAAAAAAGATATCGCCCGGTGCGCATTGGCTTGGTATTACAGGTATTGCCTGCAAGCAATCAAAGGCGGGCTTTTCTAAAACGGTTGAGGTTACTACAACTGTGGCAATAGGGCTTATGGATGGGTTTATTAGCTGCTGGGCCGATAAATATAAAACTAACAGGGTTAGACCCGAAACAGCCATCAGGAGTTATATAGACCCGCATTGGAAACCTTTTTTACAAACACCGCCCTTTCCGGAGTATAGCAGCGGGCATTCTGTAGTATCTGCAGCTTCAGCGGCTATACTTACATACTACTTTGGCCCTTATTTTAAGTATACCGATAGTACCGAAATAAGTTACGGCATACCGCCAAGGAAGTTTAACTCTTTTGATCAGGCAGCAAAAGAAGCGGCAATTTCGCGTTTTTTAGGTGGCATACATTATAAGGATGCTATTGATAACGGTTTGGTGCAAGGTAAAAACGTAGGGGGCTGGGTGCTCCAAAAAATAAACAAAAATTAATATCTAATACATCTAAAATGAATAACTGGCGAACGATAAGGGTTTTTTTAATAGCTATTTCCATTGTTACTTTATGCCCTGTGGCAGGGAATGCTCAATCTAAATCTATCAATAAAAAAGCAATTAATACCGGGCCATATAGTGCTTACTTGTTTACCTATTTCACAGGCGATAAATCCGGAGAGGCTATCCGCTTTGCGTTGAGTAATGACGGGTATATTTTTAGGGCGCTTAATCATAACAAGCCTGTTTTAAATTCGGCACAAATAAGCGCTACCGGCGGTGTTCGCGATCCACATATCCTGCGTGGTGCCGACAATAAAACTTTTTTTATGGTTGCTACCGATATGAATACCGATAAGTTTGGATGGGGGGCTAATTATGGAATGGTACTTTTAAAATCTACCGATTTAATTCACTGGCAATCGCATGTTGTAAACGTTGCCGAAACATTTAAAGAATTTGCAGGAGTTAACCGCGTATGGGCACCCCAAACTATTTATGACCCCAAAGTGAAAAAATACATGATCTATTGGTCTATGCGTTTTGGTAACGACCCGGATAAGATCTACTATGCTTATGCAAATAAAGATTTTTCGGGCCTTGAAACTGTACCTAAGCAGCTATTTTTTAAACCCGATAACGGCGCTTGTATAGATGGTGATATTATTTATAAAGACGGAAAATATCACCTCTTTTTTAAAACTGAAGGTACAGGGGCCGGGATAAAAATAGCGGTGTCTGATAAGCTTACCGGGGGCTACGTATTAATAGATAAATATGTACAGCAAACAAAATCTCCTGTTGAAGGCGCGGGTGTGTTTAAGCTAAACAACAGCCCCGATTATATATTGATGTATGACCGTTATACCGAAGGGAAGTACCAGTTTACCCGTAGCAATGATCTGGAAAACTTTAAAACCATAGATGATGATGTTACCATGGATTTTCATCCGCGGCATGGTACTGTAATGCCTATAACAGCCAAAGAAGCTGCGGCATTAACCAGGCAATGGGCAAATACCGGCGATGTAATGCTATCTGCATCTAACAGGCGGATAAAAAATAACAACATAGTTTTAGATACAGCTGCTCATAAATTGCAGCTTATGGTTATCCCCGGTACCAATCTTAGGAAATTTGACCCCGGGTTTAACACATTCGCAGGTATAAAGATAATGCTTAATACTCCACAGAATTTTACAAAAGGGCCGGTTAAATACACGGTAACCATAGGTAACCATAAGCCACAAGTTTATGATGTGACGGCACTTGAAACCCATAACCCATTAGTTAAAGGCTACTACGCCGATCCTGAAATATTATATGCCGAGAAAGACCAAAAGTTTTACCTATACCCCACAAGTGACGGCTTTGATGGCTGGTCTGGCAATTACTTTAAAGCATTTTCATCTACTGATTTGGTTAGCTGGAAAGACGAGGGCGTGATACTTGATTTGCCAAAAGACGTAAGCTGGGCAAAAAAGAATGCCTGGGCGCCGTGTATCATCGAAAAAAAGATAAACGGCAGCTATAAATATTTTTACTATTTCGCAGCAGGGCAAAAAATTGGTGTGGCTACTGCAGATAGCCCTATAGGGCCTTTTGTTGACTTAGGCAAGCCGCTTATAGATAAACTTCCGGAAGGTATTAAAGGAGGGCAGCAAATTGATGCCGATGTTTTTAGCGATCCTAAAACAGGTAAAAACTACTTGTATTGGGGTAACGGCTACATGGCAGGTGCCGAATTGAATGAAGATATGGTATCGTTAAAACCTAATACAACTAAAATATTAACACCGGATAAACATTACAATGAAGGCACTTACGTTATCTATCGAAAGGGTGTATACTATTTTATGTGGTCGGAAAACGATACCCGCAGTCCTGATTACACCGTACATTTTGGAACATCAGATTCGCCTCTCGGCAATATTAACGTTCCTAAAAACAATACGGTAATTACCAAGAATGTAGCAGCCGGCATTTACGGAACCGGTCATAATTCTGTTATACAGGTGCCGGGTAAGGATGAATGGTATATTGTTTATCATCGCTTTACCTACCCCAAGGGTATTACCATGGGCGATGCTGCGGGTTATAACCGTGAGGTTTGTATAGATAAGCTTACATTTACTGCTGATGGTGCTATTGAACAAGTTATACCTACGCATCAAGGCATCAGCCCGGTAAAATTAAAGTAATGCCTACCTATAATAACGGTCAATAGTACTTGATACAAAAAATGCCTTTCAGATAGTTGAAAGGCATTTTTTTGTTAGGGACCAATTGCTATTTAATTATCCATTCATGTATACCGGTAGCGTTATCTACGGGTAATTGTAAAACCATCTTAATAGCTGTGGTTTTTACAGGTTCAAAGGTTACCGTATTTAATTTATCCTTTTCGTTAGGGTAGGCAGATGAGTGTTTTACTTCTACCCAGTCATTACCTTTTTTGTAAAATAGCTGATAGCCGGCAGGTATTCTACAGCCACCCCATGGGCCGTCATCAAACCAATACACACCAGATGATGATATGGTGTACTCCTTATCAAAATCATATTGCACAAACTCAGTGGTGTTCTTTTTTGGCCACCAATGCAGGTACGGATAATTGGTATCCTTTGAATCTTGCGGCTCGTACTGGTCCTTTATTGCGTTGTACATTCTTGTATTTTTCAGCGATGACGAAACCTTACTAAGGCTGGCTATACTGGGCGATGGCTTTGGTTTTACAGCACTGCTGTTATAAGGGATCCAAACTGTCATTTCACTTGGTCCGCGGTTTGCCCAGGCATAATAAGGTATAGCGGTAACTTCCTGTTCGGTTCTAATTATCGAATCTGAATTAAGCTGGCGCCTTGTGCTAAAACCTGTAGTAGTTATTACATCAACCCCATTTAAGAGGTTAGCATTATAACTGGTTTTCACAACGGCGTTTTTGTTTATCATAATATTTTGCACCAGGCTATCTTTATTATCGGGGCCTTCAAGGCAATAAATAATAGGCCCTTTTTGAAAAGCAAAACGGTCGCGGTCATCCTTAACCTGGTTGTTTGCCAGTACTTTTTGTACAGGCATTGGCAGCAAAAGAGTAATCTTGTCATCTTTTTTCCAGGTACGGCTTATCACAGCATACCCTTTCTCGGTAGTATAGGATACGGGCTTGCCATTTATCATTAAAGTAACCGGCATTTTTGGGCTATTGTCAAAAGAGTAAAGATCGCCGGATACCGGTTGCTGTTGCGCCCAGCCCGGGATACGTACCCGCATAGTAAAGTTGCTGCTTTTAGCCGGGGTAATTTTAAGGTCAATCTTACCTTTCCACGGGTAATCGGTAGTTTGTTCAATAGTAACATTTCCTGCTTTTAGCTGTATGTGGGCAGTATTGGTCATAAACAGGTTCACATATAAGTCGTTATTGTTTTTTGCATATACGTAACCGGGTACCGAAGGTAAAAACCGGGTCATATTAGATATACAGCAAGCGCAGCTAAACCATGCGCTACGCTGATGCTGAAACACAGACGAAAGTGGGTTTGGGTAAAAGAAGCGGTTGCCGGATAATGATACGCCTGAAAGAAGCCCATTGTACAAAGTTTTTTCAAGTATATCTATGTATTTTGCATCGCCATGTAATAAAAACATCCGGTTATTCCAGTAAACATTGCCAATAGAGGCGCAGGTTTCGGCATAAGCCGACATGTTAGGTAGCTGAAAATCTTCTCCAAAAGCCTCACCATTGCCCGTAGCGCCAATGCCGCCTGTTATGTACAGTTTTTTTGTAACTACATCTGCCCATATATCATCAATAGCTGTTAAGTATTTAACATCGCCGGTAAGGGCGGCAATATCGGCCATCCCGGTATACATATAGGCGGCCCTTACGGCGTGGCCAACAGCAGCATGCTGGTCAACTACACGCTTGTCTGCCTGATTATAGGCATCGCCTTTTGGCCCCCTAACATCCAGGAAGAATTTAGCCAGGTCAAGATATTTTTTATTACCCGTAACGCGGTACATTTTTGAAAGGCCTATCTCTACAATTTGATGGCCCGGGTACTCCTCAACCTTGCCCGGCCCAAAATCGCGTACCAATAAATCAGCGTTTTTAATTGCAATATTTAGTAAGGTGCGTTTACCGGTAGCCTGGTAATGCGCTGTTGCAGCTTCAAACAAGTGCCCCGAGTTATATAACTCATGGCTCAGCTCTTCTTCTTTTTCCCACCTCTTGCTTCCTATCCAGGGATGGGGTTTTGCTGCTTTAACCGTACGGAAGGTGTACAGGTAGCCATCTTTTTCCTGGGCCGCGCCAATAATGGTTATCAACGAATCTATGTACTTATCAAGTTTAGGGTTCTTTTTTACCTGCATGGCGTATGACGCCCCCTCAATAACTTTGTAAATATCCGTATCGTCAAACGGAAACTCACTCAACTTATCGCCGGGCAAACTGCCTGCGGCCCTTAAAAAATTATCAACACGGCCATTTATTTTACATTGTTGAAGTGTATAGGGAATGGTAATGTTAGCATTTACTTCCATTTTAGGCTCCCAAAAATTGTCGTGTACGTTTACAGCAGTAAAAGCTACGGGCTGTATGGGGTAATCTTTTTGGGCTAACACCGGGCTGGTAACCGCTAATAAAAGCATAATGGCTACCCCGTTAATTTTTACACTATTTATCATTGTATGGTTTTTTAAGCGCTTTTAATTATTAGTCAATCATACTGCAGTTAAACACTTTGGGGTGCTGTGCAATTAATAATTGTATTATTCACAATTATATATAAAAAAACAAATAAAATATAGTTATTTAGTAATTATGCTTTGTAAGTTTGGACACATGAGCGCTTTTATATTTGATCTTAATGGAACTATGATAGATGATATGTCTTATCATACATCCGCGTGGAAAGATATACTGAACAATGATTTGGGTGGGAATTTTAGCTACGAACAGGTTAAACAAAACATGTACGGGAAAAATAGTGAGGTTTTGGTAAGGATGTTTGGTGAAAACCATTTTTCTGAGGGCCAGATGGCAGCGCTTTCCATTGAAAAAGAGCGTCGTTATCAACGCGCTTTTCTACCTAAACTGCAATTACTGCCAGGCCTAAGCGAATTTTTAGAGAGGGCTTATCTGCAAAATATCCCAATGGCTATTGCCTCTGCCGCTATACCATTTAATATCGATTTTGTATTAGATACCCTTGATATACGTAAATATTTTTCTGCTATTGTAAGTGCAGACGATGTTAAAATAAGTAAGCCCCACCCCGAAACTTTTTTGAAGGCCGCCGAATTACTTGGGGTGCCACCAACTAAGTGTTTGGTTTTTGAAGATGCACCAAAAGGGGCCGAGGCAGCTGCAAACGCAAAGATGCCATGTGTTGTATTAACCACAACGCATCAAACCGAAGAGTTTTCGTACCTCTCTAATATCGTAAATTTCTCATCTGATTATACGAGCAATTATTTAAAAGACTTATTAGTATAATAGCATTTATATCGATATATTCCACTTAGCATAGGTCGGCACCCTACTGAGATCTTGTATTTATTAATGTAATTTAAACATTCAATTTTTCTGCTTTACCTTGCTAAATGAGTGAGGGGCCGCTTTCTCCCCCATCCCCCCTGCTTTGCTTTATTGAAACAAACCTTTAAACTGGTAGTGGAAAATATTTTTCAAGTATTTATTTGAAAAAAGAAATAATAAGTGTTAATTAGACAATAATTATAAACCTATTATGGAAACCGCTTATTTGCTCGGAATTGACTACGGGTCAGATTCCGTACGCTCAGTAATTGTTAATGGCCAAAACGGCGAGGAACTTGCATCATCTGTTTTTTACTACCCACGCTGGCGTGAAGGTTTATATTGCAACCCTGCTTTAAACCAGTTCAGGCAGCACCCTTTAGACTACATTGAAGGGCTGGAAGCTACTATAAAAGATTGCATAAATATTGCCGGTGGTGCAGATATAGCCAAATTAATTAACGGTATCTCTATAGATACGACAGGTTCTACGCCGGTAGCGGTTGATGCCACAGGGACGCCGCTGGCACTTTTACCTCAATTTAAAACTAACCCTAATGCTATGTTTGTTTTATGGAAGGATCACACCTCTATAAAAGAAGCTGCTGAAATAAACGCGCATGCCGAAAAATTTGACACCAATTACCTCAAATACGTTGGCGGTATTTACTCTTCCGAGTGGTTTTGGGCAAAGCTTTTACATGTTTTGAGGGTTGATGATGTTGTTAAAGATGCCATGCACTCCTGGGTAGAGCATTGCGATTGGATCCCCTTTCTATTAACCGGAGGCAACAATGCAGCCGATATTAAACGTGGGCGCTGTTCTGCAGGGCATAAAGCGCTTTGGGCAGAGGAATTTGGCGGCTTGCCGCCAGATAGCTTTTTTAGTTCGCTAGATCCCTTATTAACAGGGATTACAGAAAAACTATATACCGAAACCTATACGGCAGATAAAGCCGCGGGCAATTTAAGTGCCGAGTGGGCCGCGCGTTTAGGGCTAAGTACCGATGTTGTTGTAGGTACTGGCGCTTTTGATGCCCACATGGGTGCTGTTGGCGGGCAAATAGAGCCTTACTTCCTGAGCAAAGTAATGGGTACCTCTACCTGTGATATACTGGTTGCACCATCAGCAGAAATTGATGGCACGCTGGTTAAAGGTATTTGCGGGCAGGTAAATGGCTCGGTTATACCGGGTATGGCCGGGCTTGAGGCGGGGCAGTCTGCCTTTGGCGACACTTATGCATGGTTCAAAAGTTTAATATCATGGCCGTTAAACAATCTGCTCCATCAATCCAACGTAATAGATGCGGCTACAGCCGAAGCTTTAAAAGAAGAATTATCAGCATTAATTATACCCGAACTAAGCAGGCAGGCAGCTTTGTTACCTGTAGATGAAGATAACGAACTGGCTATCGACTGGTTTAATGGTCGCCGCACGCCAGATGCCAACCAATCGTTAAAAGGTGCTATAAATGGGTTGAATTTGGGCAGCGATGCCCCGCGTGTTTTCCGTGCTTTGGCAGAAGCTACCTGCTTTGGCGCAAAAAGTATTGTAGATCGTTTTATAAGTGAAGGTATACCGGTTAAGGGCATTATTGGCATTGGTGGCGTAGCTAAAAAGTCGCCCTACGTTATGCAAATGATGTCCGACGTTTTAGGCATGCCTATCCGGATACATCAATTTACACACACCTGTGCTTTAGGCGCGGCCATGTTTGCTGCTGTGGTAGCTGGTATTTACCCAAATGTAGAAGCCGCCATGAAAGCAATGGGTCGTGGTTTTGAAGAAAGCTACGAACCCAACCCGCAACTGCATGCTGTTTACCAAAAACGCTATCAGCAGTATCAGCAATTTGGTGATTACATCGCGCAGCAAACGGCTTTAAAAATACAAAGCCAACTACAAAACGCATAGTTATGAGTAAATATACACAACTAAAACAGGAAGCTTATGAGGCCAATATGCAACTGCCAAAGCTGCAATTGGTGCTTTTTACCTTCGGCAATGTAAGCGCTGCAGACAGAGATTTGGGCGTATTTGCTATAAAACCAAGTGGTGTGCCTTATAATGAACTATCGCCCGATAAAATGGTGATTGTAGACTTTGATGGTAAAACAATAGAAGGAAGCCATCGACCATCATCAGATACTCAAACGCACGCTGTTTTATATAAGAATTGGCCAAAAATTGGGGGTATAGTACATACCCATTCCACCTTTGCAACAGCCTGGGCGCAATCGCAGCGCTGCATCCCAATATTTGGCACTACCCATGCCGATCATCTCACGGCTGATGTACCATGTGCCCCCCCTATGAGCGATGAAATGATACAAGGAAATTATGAGTACCAAACCGGTTTCCAGATCATTGATCATTTTAAGGAATTAGGCCTGAGTTATGAGGAAGTTGAGATGATTCTGGTAAGCAACCATGCCCCGTTTACATGGGGAAAAACCGCCGATAAGGCTGTTTATAATAGTGCTGTTTTAGAGAATGTTGCCCATATGGCATACCTTACCGAGCAGATAAACGCTAACTCGCCACGCTTAAAGGATGCCCTCATCAAAAAACATTTTGAACGCAAACATGGCCCCGACTCTTATTACGGACAATAAATGAAGAAATTATTAGCAGCATTAATTATTTGCATTTGTTTTGGCAGCGTTTCATCTGCACAAAACATTATAGCTACTAAGCCTCCAATGGGTTGGAACAGTTATAACTGCTTTGGCTCGGCAGTGCACGAGGACGAAGTTAAGGCCAATACCGATTACATGGCCAAAAACTTAAAAGCCTATGGCTGGGAATATATTGTAGTTGATTTTTTATGGTCTTATGATAACCCTCCGGGTAGTAATATTGGCAATCCTTTTCAGATGCGGTTGGGTGATGGCGCTTACGTGCCATGGCTTACAATGGATAAATGGGGCAGATTGATGCCGCAACCTAATAAATTTCCTTCGGCATTAAAAGGCGAGGGCTTTAAACCGCTGGCAGATTATGTACATAGCAAAGGCTTAAAATTTGGTATTCACGTTATGCGCGGCATTCCACGCCAGGCCGTGTGGGCCAAATCGCCGGTAAAGGGTACTGATGGCATTACTGCAGATATGGTTGCGGATACCAATTCGACATGTACCTGGATGAACCACATGTATGGCTTAAACATGAACAAGCCGGGGGCTCAGGAATACCTCAATTCTATACTGGAACTTTATGCTTCATGGGGAGTTGACTTTATAAAAGTTGATGACCTTTCGCGCCCTTACAGTGCGCCCGAAGTTGAAGGCTATCAAAAGGCCATAGCCAATTGTGGCCGGCCAATGGTATTGAGCCTATCGCCGGGAGAAACACCTGTAAAACAGGCTGCTCATGCTAGCAAATATGCCAATATGTGGCGCATGGCTGATGATTTTTGGGATAACTGGAAAGAAATACTGCACATGTTTGATTACGCCAAAAGCTGGGAAGGCGTTGGCGGCCCGGGGCATTGGCCCGATTGCGATATGATACAGATAGGTAAACTCTCTAAACGCGGGCCGGTTGGTGAGGAGCGCTACAGCCGTTTTACCGAAGATGAACAGTACACCCATATGACTTTCTGGAGTATTTACCGCTCGCCCCTTATGATTGGCGGCAACCTGCCCGAAAACCGCGATCTGGAACTTAAACTATTTACAAATGCCGAAGTACTGGCAGTAAACCAACAGGGCGAAAACCCTAAACAGCTTTACAAAAAAGACGGGGCAATGGTTTGGTATTCTCATATACCGGGTAGCAAAGATGTATATGCGGCACTGTTTAACATTGGCGATAACAATCAGAAAGTAGTGGTTGACTTTGCCGCACTTGGGCTTAAAGGCAATGTAAAAGTACGCGATCTGTGGAAGAAGCAGGACGTTGGCCGTTTTAAGAAAAACTACAGCCAGGATATTAATTTGCACGGCGCTATACTGCTCAAACTATCACCGCAATAAAAAAACACTAATCAATATATTATAATGATAAATTTAAAAACCTTTGAAGTATGGTTTATTACAGGTAGCCAAAACTTATATGGCGAGGAAACCCTTAAACAGGTGGCAATACACTCGCAACACATTGCCGAAGGGCTAAACGCTGCCGGTAACATCCCGGTTCGTGTAGTATATAAGCCCGTGGTAAAATCAACAGATGAGATTTATGCTACGCTGCAGGAAGCCAATGTAATGCCAAACTGTATTGGTATTATTACCTGGATGCATACCTTTTCGCCGGCCAAAATGTGGATAAGGGGATTAAACATCCTGCAGAAACCAATGCTGCACCTGCATACACAATACAATCGCGATATACCATGGAGCTCGATAGACATGGATTTCATGAACCTTAACCAAAGCGCACATGGTGATAGGGAATTTGGTTTTATGGTATCGCGCTTGCGCAAAAACCGCAAGGTAGTGGTTGGGCACTGGCAAGATACCGAGGTATTAGGCCAGATAGAAGGCTGGACGCGCGCGGCTGCAGGCTGGCACGATTGGCAAGGTGCAAAATTTGCCCGTTTTGGCGATAATATGCGCTTTGTAGCTGTAACCGATGGCGATAAAGTAGAGGCCGAATCTAAGTTTGGCTTTTCGGTGAACACATACGGCATTGGCGATTTGGTTGAAGTTATAAATAACATTAACGAGGCCGATGTTGCAGCACTTACTGATGTGTATGAAACTACCTATACAATGGATGCTTCGCTTAAAAAAGGGAGTGAAAACTATTCATCGGTTTACGAGGCTGCTAAAATTGAATTGGGTTTGCGTAAGTTTTTGCAGGATGGTGGTTTTAAAGGGTTTACTGATACGTTTGAGGACCTGCACGGGATGGTACAACTGCCGGGTATTGCGGCACAGCGCCTAATGGCCGATGGTTATGGCTTTGCCGGCGAGGGCGACTGGAAAACAACCGCGTTGGTACGCGCCTTTAAGGTTATGGGTAGCGGCCTTGCCGGCGGCAATGCCTTTATGGAGGATTACACTTACCATTTTGACCCTGATAACCAATTAGTACTGGGCTCGCATATGTTAGAGATAGATGCATCATTAGCCAGCGGCAAAGCTGCGTTAGAGGTGCACCCCTTGGGCATTGGCGGCAAAGCCGATCCTGCGCGTTTAGTTTTTAATGTAGCGGCAGGCAATGCGCTTAACGCGTCGTTAATTGATATGGGGAACCGCTTTCGCCTGCTAATTAACGAGGTTGAAGCTGTTGAGGTAAAAAATGACCTGCCTAACCTACCGGTTGCAAGGGTGCTTTGGAAACCCCTGCCGGATATGAAAACCGGCTGCGCTGCATGGATATATGCAGGCGGGGCACATCATACGGCCTACAGCCAGAATTTAACAGCTGAGCAACTGCAGGATTTTGCAGATATGGCCGGTATAGAATTTTTGCGTATCGGCAAAGGCACCACTATAGAACAGTTTCGCAATGAGTTACGCTGGAACGAAGTAGCTTATAAATAAACATACCAATAAACAGGCAGCCGGATGGGAGAAGGCTGCCTGTTTTATAAATCCAATTAACCTAAATTAAATTATGAATAAGTTTACAGGCATAGATTACACGATCTTTGTGATCTATTTTATCGTAGTATCTGGCTACGGCTACTGGATATACAGCCGCAAAAAAGTTAAAGGTGTTTCAGACAGTAAGGATTTCTTCCTTGCCGAAGGTTCTTTAACCTGGTGGGCCATCGGCGCATCGCTCATCGCTTCAAATATTTCTGCCGAGCAATTTATTGGTACCAGCGGGCAAGGTTTTTCGGTTGGTTTAGCCGTTGCTGCATACGAATGGGTTGCTGCTATTGCACTAATTATTGTGGCGGTATGGTTTATACCGGTTTATCTTAAAAACAAGATATTCACGATGCCGCAATTTCTTCACAACCGGTATAACGAAACGGTGAGCTTTATTATGGCCATTTTTTGGCTGTTGTTGTATGTGCTTGTAAACCTTACCTCCATACTGTATTTGGGCGCTCTTGCTATTAATAGTTTAGCCGGCGGGGGGTATTTGCATGAGATAATTATTGCACTGGCCATTTTTGCCCTCTTTATTACCCTTGGCGGTATGAAAGTTATTGGTTTTACCGATGTTATACAGGTGTTGGTTTTAGTTGTTGGCGGGTTGGCCACAACTTACATTGCATTAACTTTAGTAAGTAAGCATTTTGGCCTTGGCGAAAATGCCATGGCAGGTTTAACCGCAATGCTTAAGGATGCGCCAGACCATTTCAAGATGATAATGGCTAAGCCTAAACCCGGTGCACCACAAGCAGAGATCAATAAATATTTGGCTTTACCTGGTATTGCCATGTATTTTGCCGGCCAGTGGATAGTTAATTTGAACTACTGGGGTTGCAACCAGTACATTACACAAAGGGCTTTAGGTGCCGATCTTAAAACGGCCCGCACAGGTATCTTATTTGCGGGGTTAATGAAACTGGCAATGCCTATTATAGTAGTGTTGCCGGGTATTGCAGCTTACGTACTTTACAAGAATGGGGCGCTTCAACAGGAAATGGCCTCGGGCGGAAAATTTAATGCAGATAATGCCTACTCCGCGATACTGGGCTTTTTGCCAACAGGGCTTAAGGGGCTTTCTGTTGCCGCGCTTACTGCAGCAATTGTTGCTTCACTTGCAGGGAAAGCCAATAGTATAAGTACTATTTTCACCCTCGATATTTACAAAAAACATATAGCCAAGGATGCCAGCGAGAAAAAAATGGTTATAGTTGGTAAAATAGTTATCCTGGCGGCTTTGGTGTTTTCTATAATGCTTACCTGGAAAGATCTATTAGGCATAAGTGGCGAGGGAGGTTTTACTTACATTCAGAAGTATACCGGTTACATTAGCCCGGGTATATTTGCCATATTTATTTTAGGCTTTTTTTGGAAAAGAACTACCGGGACCGCAGCCATTGCAGGTATTTTAACAGGATTTGCCATGTCGGTATTGTTTAACAATTTTGCACCGGCTTTATTTGGTCACGAAACATTGCTGTACACCGCGTTTCCTACCGGCGATGCTAAAGGCACCTGGCAAATCCCCTTTCTGATATGCATGGGGCTATCCTTCTTTTTTACTGTTTTAGTAATGGTAGTGGTTAGCTTTGCAGGGCCTAAGGTTAATCCTAAAGCTTTTGATATCCCTAAAAGCATGTTCAAGGTTGATCGCTCAACACTTGCGCTTATCATAGTAACCTTATTATTGCTTACTATGCTTTACGTTAAATTCTGGTAGGTAAATGGATAGATTGATCTGAAAATTATGATTATCGAACCAACCCATCTCAGTATTAAAAAATGAGGTGGGTTGGGTTAGGTATAAAATTCAGGAATGATTGAAAGTTTGCGTAATAGTTTTGCATATTAAGCTGGTAATAAAATGCACCGCGTTTAGACCCCGACTTATCCTTTTCATCTTGTTTTATAAGCAGGCCCGTGGCTAGTACCCTTTTACTAAAATTCCTTTTATCGATAGTGGTGTTGTACACACTTTCGTACAGGTTTTGTAGCTGTGGGATAGTGAACCGCGGAGGCAATAATTCAAACATTATAGGGTGTAGGGCAGCCTTATACCTCAGGCGTCGTTTAGCCATTTCAACCATTTCCTGCTGGTCAAATATCAGCTTGGGTAAACGCTTAAGTGCAAACCACTCGGGATGATATTCTGCGCTTATTTGCGTTTCATATTTGTTAAGATCTATTAATGCAAAATAGGCGGTAGAAATAGTTCTTTCTATGGGGTCACGATCTGGGTCGCTAAAAGTATGCAACTGTTCAAGATACATTCCGTCTAGCCCGGTTAGCTGTTTCAAAATACGGTTTGATGCCTGGTCCAAATTTTCGTTCGCCTGCACAAATCCGCCCATTAAACTCCACTTACCTTTCTCGGGCTCAAAGCCTCGTTTTATAAGAAGTATTTTTAAGTTTTCTCCGTCAAAGCCAAAAATTATACAATCAACAGCATTAAGACCACGGCTTTGCTTATAGTATCTATTCATTATAAACAAATTTAATGTTTTTTGCCTTACTAACCAGCGCAATACGCAGCTTAAAAACTAAAATATCAGTTTTAATTGTTTTATTTACACTTAAAAATAATAGTGCTATATTAGGCTAATAATAGCAAGCAGGCTGTTCATTCTTTCAATAATATAAACCAATTACAATAACCAAGTATAATAACCTCGCAAAGGCTAATCATACCGTTACCACATATATTACTACAAATAGAAAAATCAATTACAATTTAATATAACCATGAAAAGGATCATTGTACTGTTTGCATTAACATTTGTTTGTTTTGCGGCCGTTTGTCAGCAAGAAAAAGTTTATACTGTAGCCGCCAATCAAATAAAGGCGCAGGTATCGCCAACAATGTATGGGATATTTTTTGAAGATATTAATATGGCTGCCGATGGTGGCGTATATGCCGAATTGGTGAAGAACCGTTCCTTTGAATTTAATACGGCACTGGCAGGTTGGCAACAGCAACAAAAAAATGGCGGTTCAGGTAAAATAACGGTAGTGAACAGAAGCGACGAACGGCCCGAAAACCCTCATACCATTAAAGTGGATGTGACATCCAATATTGGGTATTTTGGTTTATCTAACGAAGGTTTCCGTGGCATTGGTATTAAAAAGGGCGAAACATACAGTTTTTCTGTTATGGCACGTAACCCATTAAAAAGCAATGCTACCATAACAGTTGAGTTGCATAACGCTAAAGGACAGGTTATTGGTCAGGCCCAATTAAAGCCTTCGGCAACAGGTTGGAAAAAGTATAATGTAAAATTTGTAGCAAGCGCTACCGAGAACAAGGCATCCTTATTTGTTTGGTTTAAAGGCAAAGGGACTATAGACCTGGATATGATATCACTATTCCCGGGCCATACCTGGAAAAACAGACCGGGCGGCTTACGGGCAGACCTGGTGCAAAAACTGGCCGACCTTAAACCTGGCTTTTTGCGTTTCCCGGGGGGGTGTATAGTAGAAGGCCGCGATCTTGCAAACCGTTATCAGTGGAAAAAAAGCATTGGTGACATTGATAAGCGTGAGAACATTATTAATAGGTGGAACACAGAGTTTGACCACCGCCCAACTCCGGATTATTACCAAACGTTTGGCTTAGGGTTTATGGAGTACTTTTTAACTGCAGAAGACATAGGTGCAACACCCTTACCTATATTGAATTGTGGTATGGCTTGCCAGTTTAATACAGGGCAATTGGTAGCAATGGATAAGTTAGATCCTTATGTGCAGGATGCGCTTGATCTTATTGAATTTGCAAACGGTGGCTTAAATACAAAATGGGGCAAGCTGCGTGCCGAATTAGGGCATCCAAAGCCTTTTAATTTAAAAATGCTGGGTGTAGGCAACGAGCAATGGGGAGAACAATATATTGAAAGATGGAAGATATTTACCAAAGCCATAAAAGACAAGTATCCGGATATTAAAATAATTTCAAGCGTGGGGCCTTTTGCCGGTGGCAAGGAGTTTGATTTGTTAAACAAAACTTTTAGGGAGCTAAATGCCGACATTTTAGATGAGCATTATTACAACGGGCCCAAATGGTTTTTAGATAATGCAAAGCGCTATGATAATTATGACCGTAAAGGGCCTAAAATATTTGCCGGTGAATATGCTGCACAAAGTGTTACTACAGGTAGCCCTGATAATAAAAACACGCTGGAATGCGCCCTTGCCGAGGCTGCTTTTATGACCGGGCTTGAACGCAATGCCGATGTTGTAACAATGGCCTCGTATGCGCCGTTATTTGCCCATGTAGAAGCATGGCAATGGACGCCCGACCTGATATGGTTTGACAACCTGCGGTCGTACGGCACCCCTAATTATTATGTGCAGCAACTTTTTTCACTAAACAAGGGGACAGATGTTGTACCGCTTTTAGATGGTGCCGAAATGGTTAGCGGCAAAGATGGCTGTTACGCTACAGCCTGTTTGGATAAAAACAAGAAAGAACTGATCATTAAGTTTGTAAACAGTGGTGCCAAAAGCCAATCGGTAGTATTTAACATTGAAGGAATGGCTGTTAAAAGCAATGCCACTGTAACTTCATTAGGCAATACAGATAAAACGATTGTAAATTCATTAGCTAAACCAACAGCTATAAGCCCTGTGGATAGTGCGCTTGATGTGCATGGTAAAACCATAAAACTTACCATTGAGCCTTACACCTTTAAGGTAATAAAGCTTAAAAGCATATAAAGCCGCGGCGCGAAGAAAGGCAGGAAGCAACTAGAAATGTGTTTCCTGTTTAAATTATGCCGCTGTAAATGAGTATTAAGATTGCTGCAAGGGCGCAATATCTCTTACGGCTACAAAGCCGTTTTACGAAAGTAGAGCGGCTTTTTTGTTAATCATTACTTGTAAACATTGTACTATACAGTTTCTACATAGTTGATAATAAATCTTGCAACCTGTTCCTGCTCTGCTATAGTTAAAATATCTCCATCATAGATCCAGTATCCCTGTGCATCAAATAATATCCTGCCATAGTAGTCGGGGTCTTTTTCATATGCTGTGTATAAGAGGTAACATAACGCTGCATCTTTACTATCTAAATCTAATATAATGCGTACTACCTCATCAGGCTGGTTCATGCGTTTAATCCAGGCCCGGGCATCGTTAACCAAATAAGCATTGTTTGTCATCAAACAAAAGTGGAAAATATTTTGTGATTATTAATACAAAATGCTAAAAATATTAGCATAACTTTGCTTTGTAAACATTTGTCATGGCCGATACTAAAAGAGAACTGATCAACGCATTGCAAAAAAACATTTTGCAATGGGAGGGCTATAAGCCCCCCTCTCTTGGAGAGAGAAAATTATTCGGTTTAAATACTATAGAGGCGAATTTTCCGAATGGCATATTCCCTACACGTGCCGTACATGAATTAATTTGTGATAATACAGAACAGGCTACTGCTTCAAGTGGCTTTATAAGCGGGCTGCTATCTGTATTAATGCAGAATGGCGGGGTATGCTTATGGATAAGCCTATCGGGCAATATGTATCCGGTAGCATTAAAATCATTTGAGGTTGAGCCCGACAGGATAATTTTTATACACCTTCACAAAGATAAAGATGTGTTGTGGGTTATGGAGGAGGCCTTAAAATGTGCCGGGTTAACAGCGGTTGTAGGAGAATTGTCTGAGGTTGATTTTAAACAATCAAGGCGTTTACAATTGGCCGTAGAACAAAGCGGTGTAACCGGATTTATTCTACGCAACCGATCAAATAAAATGGGGTCGACAGCTTGTGCTGCGCGTTGGCAGATAAAACCTTTATCAAGTGAACCAATAGATGATCTGCCGGGATTGGGCTTTCCACGATGGCAGGTTGAGCTGTTACGTGTACGCAATGGCAAGCCGGGTAATTGGGTTGTTGAATGGTCGGATAGGGGGTTTACAACAATTGATGAAAAACTATTAGAACATCAAATACAAAAAGTAGGATGAGCCATGCAAAAGCGTTACATGGTAATATGGTTTCGTTATTTGACGACGGATTGGCTGACGCTTCGTAAGCCGGAGATGAAGGATGTACCCTTTGCTTTTGTTGCCCCGGAGCGTAACCGTATTATTATTACCGCTGCTAACCCAATAGCAGAGGCGCAAGGAATATACCGTGGGATGGCAGCGGCTGATGCCAAAGCTATTACCACCAATTTGCAGGTTATAGATCATTTAGCAGGTAAGGAAGCTAAATTATTAAGGCAGTTAGGGTTATGGTGTATCAGATATACACCCATTGTAGCTGTTGATCTGCCTGATGGCTTAATTTTAGATATATCCGGCTGTGCGCATTTATGGGGTAATGAACGTGGTTATTTAAAAGAGATCGTAAACAAACTACGGTCAGCAGGATATAATGCGAGGGCTGCTATTGCAGATACTATTGGTGCTGCCTGGGCTATTAGCCATTATGGAAAAACAACCCCTATTATTGAGAGCGGGACGCAGGCGCAGGCATTACTTAATTTACCTCCTGCAGCTTTACGGTTAGAAAACAACGTACTTCAAAAACAACAAAAACTAGGTTTTGCTACTATCAGAAGTTTTATGCAAATACCACGTACAGTATTAAGAAGGCGATTTGGTGACGGCTTTCTATTAAGGATGGCTCAGGCTTTAGGAATTGAAGACGAGCACCTTGTTCCGCTTATTCCACCGGTGCCTTATGCAGAAAGGTTGCCTTGCCTTGAACCCGTAAGGACGGCTAAAGCTATTGAGATAGCTATCAATAAATTACTGGAAGAATTGTGTACGAGGTTGCAAGCTGAGGGCAAGGGCGTACGCAAAGCCATATTAAAATGTTATCGTATTGATGGAAAAATGGTGCATGCAAAGATCAGCACCAATCGCGGTTCACATAGCGTATCACATTTATTTAAACTTTTTGAGTTACAGATCAGTAAAATAGAACCGGCTTTAGGTATTGAGCTATTTCTTTTGGAAGCACCCAAAGTAGAAGATATTGATCCGCTACAGGAAAAACTCTGGGCTGGTAAGCCAGGATTACATGATACGGCCTTGGCAGAATTATTAGATAAGTTAGCCGGTAAAATTGGCGCTACAGCTATATATCGTTATTTGCCATCAGAAAATTACTGGCCCGAGCGTGCAATTAAACAAACTTCATCCTTAACAGAAATCCCGACAACTAAATGGCGAACAGAGAGGCCGAGGCCTATACGCCTATTGCAGAGCCCCGAACCTGTTGAAGTAATGGCGTTATTACCCGATTATCCACCAAAAGTTTTTACTTATAAGGGCAAGCGGCATATAGTAGAAAAGGCGGATGGCCCGGAACGGATTGAGCGCGAATGGTGGCAGGACAAAGGTGCGCACCGCGATTATTATGCGATTGAAGATGCCGACGGGCAACGTTACTGGCTGTTCAGATCTGGCCATTATGATGATGCCCCGCAATGGTACTTACACGGATTTTTTGCATAGCCATGAGATACGCTGAATTACAAACCACATCAAATTTTAGCTTCCTGCGGGGAGGGTCGCATCCCGAAGAATTGGTTGAACAGGCAGCTATATACGGCTATGAAGCTATCGCCATAGTAGATCGCAATAGCCTTGCAGGTATTGTTCGCGCCCATGTGGTAGCAAAAAAGTTAAAGCTTAAATTTATTCCTGCTTGCAGGTTAGACCTCTTGGATGGCCCAAGTTTATTGGCCTATCCTACTAACCGTGATGCTTACGGTAGGCTTTCGGCCTTACTAACGGTTGGTAATTTAAGGGCAGAAAAGGGAGAGTGCCATTTGCATAAAGCAGATGTTTATGCCCACCAGGAAGGCATTAAGTTTATCATTATCCCGCCGGATGAATTGAACACAAGGTTTGATTATGACGATGGATTTAAAAGGAATGTAAAGGAATATAAAAGTGAATTTGGTGGAAATTTATACATAGCAGCCACCCGTTCGTATAGTGGTGATGATGCCAAAAGATTAGCGCGATTATCAAAATTAGGTATACCTATGGTAGCTGTAGGCGACGTACATTATCATGAGTTAGCCCGGCGCGAATTGCAGGATATTTTAACCTGCATCCGCGAGAAATGCACCATACATACAGCAGGTTTTAAATTACATGCCAATGCCGAGCGGTTTATAAAGCCTGTAGATGAAATATACCGCCTGTTTAGAGACTACCCCGAAGCTATTGAAAACGCATTGGCAATTGCGGATGCCTGTCAGTTTTCTTTAGATACTTTAAAGTACATCGAACCAGAAGAAAAGATAATTGATGGGCTGACGCCCCAGGAACGGCTAACTAAATATACCTGGGATGGGGCAAGTAAGCGTTATGCCGACGGTATACCTGACAAGGTTGCCGACCAGATAAAGTTCGAACTCGCCTTTATTGAAAACCGTAAGCTGGCCCCCTATTTTTTGCGGGTATATAAATACACACAAAAAGCCGAAGAATTGGGCATCCTGCATCAGGGGCGCGGTTCGGCAGCGAACTCTACGGTATGTTATTGCCTATCCATAACAGCGGTTGATCCTATGAAATCCCGCTTATTATTCTCTCGCTTTATGTCTGACGCGCGTGAGGAATGGCCGGATATTGATGTTGATTTTGAACATGAACGACGCGAGGAGATCATCCAATATATTTATGAAGATTATGGCCGGGAACATGCTGCCATTGTTGCTACCGTAACACAAGAACGCCATCGTGGGGCTATTCGTGATGCAGGTAAAGCCATGGGCTTGTCTGAAGATACTATCAAACGCGTAGGTGCTACTATTTGGGATTTTAGTGAAGAAGGCTTTGATGAAAAGCGTTTACGGGAGCAGGGATTAAATCCACATGATCCGCTTATTCATAAGGTGCTGCAATTAACTACACAGCTAATGGGTTTTCCCCGGCAATTGGGGCAGCATACGGGTGGGTTTGTTATAACGGATAATAAACTATCAGACCTATGCCCGGTAATGAATGCCCGCATGGAAAAGCGCACCCAACTGGAGTGGAATAAAGATGACCTGGAAGCATTAGGCATCCTAAAAGTAGATGTACTGGGGCTGGGCATGCTTACCATGATCCGCAAGGCCTTTGATTTAGTATCTCAACATTATGGCAAAAATTTAACCTTAGCTAATGTGCCCCAGGATGACCCAAAGGTATATGAAATGATCTGCCATGCAGATACGATTGGTGTTTTTCAGATTGAAAGCCGGGCGCAAATGTCTATGTTGCCACGCCTCAAACCACAATGCTTTTATGATTTAGTGATCGAAGTAGCTATTGTTCGTCCCGGACCAATACAAGGTGACATGGTGCACCCTTACTTACGTAGGCGAAATGGCGAGGAACTACCGGAATATCCCAAACCAGAGTTAGAAGAGGTATTAAAGCGCACGTTGGGCGTTCCTTTATTTCAGGAACAAGCCATGGAAATTGCCATTGTTGCGGCTGGTTTCACGCCTGCTGAAGCTGATGAATTAAGGCGCAGTATGGCCAGTTTTAAAGCCAACGGCAAATTAGGCCTGTACGAAAAAAAGCTGGTGGATGGCATGAAAAAGAAGGGGTACGAAGAAGATTTTGCAAAACGCATATTTAAGCAGCTACAAGGGTTTGAGGGATATGGTTTCCCCGAAAGTCATGCGGCCTCATTTGCCCTTTTGGTATATATCTCATCATGGTTAAAATATTATTATCCTGATGTATTTTGCGCGGCATTGCTCAATAGCCAGCCTATGGGTTTTTATCAGCCGGCACAAATAGTACGTGATGCGACAGACCACAACGTTAAGGTTTTATCCGTTGATGTAAACTACTCTTTTTGGGATAATATTTTAGAAGAAAAAAATGGCAAATATTATATAGTGAGACTGGGTTTCCGGCAAATTAAAGGCTTGCGTGAAGACGACATGCTATTACTTGTAGCTGCCCGTAAAGCATCATATACCCACATTAATCAAATATGCACAGCCGGTGTTTCTGAAGCGGCTTTGGAGATACTGGCCGATGCAGATGCTTTTCGTTCATTAGGTTTAGATCGTCGTGAAGCTTTGTGGGAAGTATCCGCTTTAGGGGATAAGCCAATCGCCTTATTTGAGGATACGCCATCAGAAAGTTTAAAAGAGGTGCAGATACAATTGCCATTAATGACCGAAGGTGAACATGTAGTGCAGGATTATTCATCAACAGGGTTATCGTTAAAAAATCACCCGGTTGCCTTGGCGCGCGAAAAATTGGCTTTATTGCACAACACTAAGATTGCTGACTTGAAAGAGATGAAAGATGGTGAACCGGTAAGGGTAACAGGTTTAATCACCGTTAGGCAACGCCCCGGCACAGCTAAAGGCGTATTGTTTATGACCCTTGAAGATGAAACAGGCGCGGCCAATATTGTAGTTTGGCAAAACTTGTTTGATGAGTATCGTAAAGAAATAATCCAGTCGCGTTTATTTATGGTGCAGGGCAAACTGCAGATAGAAGGAGAAGTGATCCATGTTGTAGCTAACAAATGTTTCAATCTCAATAGCCTGTTACGCGGATTAACCCAAACGAATGAAGATAAATTGCCGTTCTTAATGGCAAGGGCGGATGAAACTACCAAGCCACACCATGGGGGCAACAAAGGCGAACAACAAGCCGGTAAACAAGAAGAAGTATTTTATAAAGGAAGAAATTTTAGGTAACACACGCCATTCATTTGTTAAGTGCTAATAGACTTACTATAATATTTCTTACGGAAGTAAAAAGCCAGGTTTACCAAGGCTATCAATGCGGGCACTTCTACCAGCGGGCCTATCACCCCGGCAAATGCTTCGCCCGAGTTTATGCCGAACACGCCGATAGCAACGGCTATTGCCAATTCGAAGTTGTTGCCTGTGGCGGTAAATGCGATGGAGGTACTCCGGGAATAGTCGGCGCCAAACCACTTACCAATAAAAAAACTCAGCACAAACATAATGGTAAAGTAGATCACTAAAGGTATGGCTATACGTAGTACGTCAAACGGTATCTGTACTATCAGGTTGCCTTTTAAGCTAAACATCACTACAATGGTAAATAATAAAGCTATAAGCGTTACCGGCGAGACGAAAGGTACATACCTGGTTTGGAACCACTCCTCGCCCTTTAGCTTAATGAGGCTATAGCGGCTGATGATACCGGCAGCAAACGGGACACCCAGGTAAATACCTACGCTTTTGGCTATTTCGCCAATGGTGATGTTAACCGCTAAACCTTTCATCCCAAATAGCGGCGGCAATACGGTTATAAACAGGTAAGCGTACACACTGTATAATAATACCTGGAAGATGCTGTTTAAAGCGATGAGCCCGGCGGCATACTCACGGTTGCCTTCGGCCAGTTCATTCCAAACCACCACCATGGCAATACAACGGGCCAGTCCGATCAGAATCAGGCCAACCATATAAGCCGGATGGTCGCGCAATAGGGTAATGGCCAGCACAAACATTAGTATTGGCCCGATGATCCAGTTCAGGATAAGCGAAGCGCTTAACACTTTGGTGTCTTTAAATACTTCGCCCATGTTCTCGTATTTTACCTTGGCCAGCGGCGGGTACATCATCAGGATAAGGCCAATGGCTAACGGGATGTTAGTAGTACCACTGGAAAACGAATTGATAAAACCGGATGACGAGGGGATGAAATAACCGACGCTTACACCCACGGCCATCGCCAGGAAAATCCAAAGCGTTAAGTAACGGTCAAGAAAGCTTAGTTTCTTCCGCCCGGCAACGGGGGCACAATTGTTTGCCGACATAATAGGTTAGTTAAGATTTTTGGCTACAAAGTTTAACGCATATACCTTTATCATATCCCGCACCCGTCGAAACTCGGCCATCACCTCCTCAGGCGTGCCGGTCGCTTTGGCCGGATCTGGGAAATTTTCATGAAAACGCTCTACCTTACCGGGGAAAAACGGACAGGCTTCATTCGCGTTATCGCAAACTGTGATAACCATATCAAAAGGAATTGACATATATTCATCTACGTGGTTAGAGGTATGGTTGGAGATATCGATATGATCTTCGGCCATTACCTGTATGGCTTGGGGGTTAACGCCATGGGTCTCTATCCCCGCACTGTAAATATTGGCTTTATTACCTGCAAAGTAGCGCAGATAGCCTTCCGTTAACTGGCTGCGGCAGCTGTTTCCGGTGCACAGCACCAGTATGTTTGTTTGATTCATGCTTCTAAAAAATTGATAGGATTAACAGCAGCCACCACCCGGTGTGCAACAGGCTTCGGCAGGCGCAGCAAGGTTAACTAATTTTACTTTTGGTTTTTGGGCGGCAGGCGTACAGCACTCTTCTCCTTTTTCGGTTGTTCCGCAACTGCCGCCACGGCCTATCGCTTTGCACTGTACTGCATCGGGGCGCAGGTCTACGGTTAAAGCATTGCCATCAACCATCAGTTCGTTCGGGAACATCTGGCGGGTATCAAACTCCGAATTACCAAATTCGATCTTCACGGTACCATTCGGGTTAAGGGGCAGCATTTTTTCTACAATATCTACAATAGATAAAGCCTTGCTTACTTTCATGGAGCGTTCCTGCTTTTCAGCGTCCTCAGGCACCCACAGTTGTACAATGATCTCTGTCCAGGCATTCATAACTCCACCGCAATCTACCGAAGTTATCGGCGCTTGTTTGATCTCGGTAATATGATATGCCGCATCAACCAGCTTGCCTTCTGCATATTGGAATTGCAAGTCAAGATCTGGATGCTGTAATAAGGTATCTTTAAAGGTTTTCCAGTTTAGTGCTTCTGCTTTATTCATGGCATTGTATTTATTATTGCAATATTGCGATTGATATGGGCAAAAAAAACTAACAGCAACTATTATTTTCCTGGTAAGAGGCAAATAATGTGTTCAGCTCTTTTTGCAGGCTATTCCAGGCTTTGGGTTCAATACAATAGCAAACGCTAACACCTTCAATTGTTCCCTGTATCAAACCTGCATTTTTTAACTCTTTTAAATGCTGCGAAATAGTTGGCTGCGCTAAGCCCAGTTCATCAACCAGATTGCCACAAATGCAGGTGTTTGATTTAATAATTTCCTGTAGGATGGCTATACGTGCAGGGTGCGCAATCGCTTTCAGCATTACAGCTAACCTGTTTTGTTCGTCGGTAAATATCTCTGTTTTTGTTAAGCCCATAATTATATTGCAATATTACGATTAACAGATTTTAAAAACAATAATTTTTTGTCATAGCTTAAGTGACTAAGGTCACCAAAACCAGGTTTTGCCATATTGATCTTTGCTGAAAACACAACTACATGAATATTCTGGCATACGTTGCTTCAGCTTTAATCGGTATATCACTGGGTCTCATTGGCGGTGGCGGCTCCATCATGACAGTACCTGTATTGGTTTACCTGGTTGGTACCAGTCCTCTTCTTGCAACCTCTTACTCTTTATTCATCGTAGGCTCAACCAGTTTGGTTGGCGCGGTAGATAATTACCGAAAGGGGCTGGTAGACATCAAAACGGCGCTGCTTTTTGGGCTAAGTTCTATAACTACCGTATTCCTTACTCGTAAATTTATCATCCCGGCCATCCCCCGGCACCTGGCCCGGATTGGCGGCTTTGACTTAACCGCAAATATCCTGACCATGGTACTTTTCGCGGTGCTTATGATTGCGGCCGCTACTGCCATGATTCGTAGCAACACCTCAAATGAAGCAAAAGTTATAAAGCCGGAAAAGAAACCGGATCTGCTTTGGCTGATGATTTACGGCGTAGCTATTGGCCTGGCCACTGGTGTATTGGGGGCCGGCGGGGGCTTCTTGTTAATACCCACCCTCGTGCTGATTGTGGGGCTGCCGGTCAAAAAAGCAATAGGCA
Organism: Bacteroidota bacterium; assembly: GCA_040389205.1. Lineage (GTDB taxonomy): Bacteria > Bacteroidota > Bacteroidia > Sphingobacteriales > Sphingobacteriaceae > Mucilaginibacter. The sequence continues at coordinate 9,276 of JAZKAL010000020.1, read as the reverse complement.
CTTCTTTGCTGATTATTGCGCTCAATTCGCTCATTGGCTTTACGGGAGATCTGGGCCACTTCGCCATCAACTGGCTTCTGCTCGCCAAAATTACATTCACCGCCATTACCGGTGTCTTTATTGGCGGCGTGCTGGGTAAACATATTAACGCGGGTAGTATAAAAAAAGGCTTCGGTTGGTTTGTATTGGTTATGGGCGTTTATATTATCATTAAAGAATTACATAATCAATAAGGTTGTGTGACTTTGGTCACTATATGTTATTTATGGATGATCGACATTTGTTAAGCATTTAAAAACACGTTTATGATCATTGAACAAATTTATACCGGGTGCCTGGCGCAGGGCGCTTATTACATCCAGTCGGGAAACGAGGCCGCTATTGTGGACCCGTTGCGGGAAGTAGCACCATATATTGCTAAAGCCAAAGCCGCAGGTGCGCAAATCAAATATGTATTGGAAACACATTTCCATGCTGATTTTGTATCCGGCCATATCGACTTAGCTGATAAGACCGGCGCAGCCATTGTATACGGCCCGTTGGCAGTACCGGGATTTGCGGCGCATATCGCCAAAGATGGTGAAGAACTTAAACTTGGTAATATCCGCCTTAGGGTTATACATACCCCGGGGCATACCATGGAATCGGCTTGCTATCTACTGATAGACGAATCGGGTAAAGAACGGGCGCTCTTTTCCGGTGATACCCTCTTTATAGGTGATGTAGGCCGCCCCAACCTGGCACAAAAAGCTTCTGGTATGACCATGGAGCAGCTGGCCGGCACTTTGTATGATTCGCTACGTAATAAGATAATGCCTTTAAATAATGATATCATTATATATCCGGCACATGGCGCGGGTTCTGCCTGCGGTAAGAACATGAGCCGGGAGACTACCGATACGCTTGGCAACCAAAAAAAATATAACTATGCCCTGCGCGAAAACATGACCCGCGACGAATTTATTGCCGAAGTTACCCGCGGCCTGGATACACCCCCCGCTTATTTCCCCCAAAATGTTAAGATGAACAAAGAGGGGTATGAAAGCATTGAAAGCGTAATTAGCCATGGTACCAAAGCGCTGTCTCCCGAAGAGTTTGAGGCAGCTGCCAATGAACTTGACGCCCTGGTATTAGATACCAGAAAAGCGCGGGATTTTGCAGCTGCATTTATTCCGAATGCGATCAATATAGGCATCGACGGTAATTTTGCCCCCTGGGCCGGTGCACTTATCGCAGATGTAACGCAGCCAATACTGCTTGTTACTGATGATGGCCGTGAAGAAGAGGCCGTAACACGCCTTGCCCGTGTTGGCTTTGATCATACAGCCGGGTATTTAAAGGGCGGTATGGATGGATGGCTACGAGCCGGCAAAGAGACCGACCATATTGCTTCAATATCCCCGGAAGAGCTTGCCCTGCAAATAGATTCGGGATTAAACCTGACTGTGCTGGATGTTCGAAAAGAAACCGAGTTTTTGGCCGAGCATGTGGTTGGTGCAGAGAATTTGCCTCTGGACGATATAAATCGCAACATATCAGCCATAGATAAGAATAAGACCTACTATGTGCATTGTGCCGGCGGTTACCGCTCCATGATCTTCAATTCGATCATGCGGGCACGAGGTTTTCACAATCTTACCGATATCAGTGGCGGTTTCACCGATATCAAAAAATCGGGAAAGTTCCAGATAAGCGACTATGTTTGTCCCAGCACATTAGCGTAAGTTTAACAACATGCTCGAACTATTGAAACAACCATGGCCCTGGTACACGTCCGGCGCTGCCATTGCCGCGATAATGGTCAGTCTTTTATATTTTGGTAAGTCGTTTGGTTTTTCCGCTAATCTGAGCACCATCTGTAGCCTGGCGGGCGCCGGGAAAAGGGTGCCCTTTTTCGACATTGACTGGAAAACCCAACAATGGAACTTGCTCTTTTTGCTTGGCGCTGTATTGGGCGGCGTTATAGCGGCTACTTTGCTTAAAAACAATCATCCACTGCAACTTTCGGCAGCTACAGTCAGCGATCTTAAAACGCTTGGTATCCGTTTCGACGGGCAGCTCGAGCCGACCCAGCTTTTCGGCATACAAGCTTTATCTATTAAAAATACAGCCTTAATGTTATTGGGCGGGATGCTGGTGGGTTTCGGATCACGCTATGCCGGTGGCTGTACCTCAGGGCATGCTATCAGCGGCCTATCCAGCCTGCAGTTACCTTCGTTAATTGCCGTTATAGGTTTTTTTGCGGGAGGGCTAATTATGACGCATCTTATATTCCCCCTGATATTTTAATTATGAAAGGACTAAGATTTGTAATAGCCGGTGTAGTCTTCGGTATTGTTATGATAAAATCAGAAGCGGTATCCTGGTACCGCATACAGGAAATGTTTCGTTTCCAGTCATTCCATATGTATGGCATAATCGGTACGGCAGTACTGTTAGGAATAATAGCGGTTTACTTCACCCGGCGCTTCCGGCTTAAGGACTATCAGGGGAAAGCCATTATTATCAATAACAAGGACAAACAATGGACTAAATATATTATTGGCGGGCTCATTTTCGGCTTGGGCTGGGCCCTGACCGGCGCCTGCCCCGGGCCAATGTTTGTTACCATTGGGTATGGTTACTTCTCCATGATCATTGTAGTAATGGGTGCACTTTCGGGTACTTTCCTTTACGGCTTAGTCAAACACAAGCTTCCTCATTAACAAAGTGCATTAAACAATAAAATAGATATTACAGGCACGCGCTTTTATGACCATTCCGTTATTTAAGCCACTCCATGTAATTACGATGTAAAACCAGGTCGCCACGCTGCTCCATCTTTTTTAGTAGCCTGGAAATAACCTCGCGCGAGGAATTAAGGTCCGTTGCTATATCCTGATGAGTTACCCGAAGTTCACGTGTTTTTAATTTATTGTATTGACTCGACAGATAATAATATAAACGCTCGTCCATGCTCTTAAACGCGATATGATCGATCACAACCAGCAACTCCTCGTACCGCGCCCGGTAGGTTTCGAGCACAAAATAATACCAGGTTTTAAACTGCCTCATCATGCCGTCCATAAGGCCAATGGGCACCATAAGCAATAACGTATCTTCAATTGCTTTGGCCATCACCTGGCTCGTTTCCTGTTTGGTTGCACATATCATCGATAGCGCACAAGCGTCGCCGGGTTCCAGATAATACATAAAGAACTCACACCCGTCATCGCCTTCGCGGTAAAGCTTTACCCTTCCATCAAGTACTATAACCGTCATTCGGATATTTTGTCCTGTGCGCATAACCGGATCGCCGGCCTCAGCCTTTTTAATTATGGCATGCTCCAGCAAAAATCTTTTCAGCTCCGGTTCAAATTGCGGGAACATCTGGTCGAGCCAGGCTTCGGGCGTGGAGATATCTTTCATTAAATCGTTATGTTTTCGTTTTGAGTTAAAATTAACAGATTATTGATTAACCACAGTTAACTGCGGTGATTGATAACGCTGGCGCAACCATTGTTGCAGCTTAACAATATCTGCTTTTTTTAGTGGTTTTACAAAGCGGGTTAAAGCGATGATTTGAGTATCTGCTTTAAGGGTATCCGGCTTGTGGGCCACTATCTTACTTACACCAAAGGACCGTACTGCGGGATATAAGACCTTCAGCTCTGTCAACACCAAACTATCCTTGTTTATTGCTTTTTTTACCTGCATCTTAACAGTATCAGTCTTTGGCCTGGTACTAAAAACATCCTCAAGTATGCTGGCTTTGATCTGGGAGAGGTCTAATTGTTGTTTTGCATTGATACCTTGCCTGATATTCAATTTAACGTTTCTTAAACGGTAACGGTTCATTTGATGACGAAGCGAATCGATCAGCGGTTTATCTAATATCGCGCCGATAAGCAGCAGGTCGATGCGCTTTGTATCCATGGTAAAAACAAAAGATTTGGATACCACCTGCGTGTTGTTAAAACGAAATTGCTCTTCTACAAATTTACGGGCATTACTTTCAAAAATGCTTTTATTAACAATTCGATAGGCCATAAAAATGCTGGGGATGATTGTGATAGCGCCGATAATTATTACATAGCGTGTTACCTTTTTTTCTACGTTACTATCTTTAAACGCCCTGCGCTGCAATTTTAAATAACGCGCCATCAGGAAGGTGGCAATGGCAATAAAAACACTATTGATAAAGTAAAGGTACACCGCACCCAAAAAAAATAGCCAGTCGCCCATGGCCAGCCCAAAGCCCGCGGTACATAATGGCGGCATAAGGGCGGTGGCAATGGCAACGCCCGGTATTACATTGTTTTTTTCTTTTCGTGATGCGGCTACCATGCCTGCCATACCACCCAAAAAAGCGATAAATACATCCCAAATAGAGGGAGATGTACGGGCGAGCAGTTCTGACTGCGCCTCGTGTAAAGGCGTAATGGAAAAGTAGATGGTTGAGGTAATTACCGCAATAATTGTAGCCACCAGCAAATTCTTGCCGCCCTTCTTAACCAGCTCCAAATCATTAGTACCAATGCCCAGGCCAATACCCATAACGGGGCCCATAATGGGCGAGATAAGCATCGCACCAGTGATCACCGCTGTAGAATTAATATTAAGGCCGATGGAAGCGATAAAGATGGCAAAGATCAATGCCCAGAGATTCGCTCCCCGAAAGTCGACATTCTTCCGTATCGACGATATGATAGCACTTTCATCTGCTTTATCCTCCTGCAGATTAAAACGGTGCGTTAAAAAATACCGGAGCTGCTTTAATGGTCCACTCATAATGGCTGGGATTTAGATTGCAGCTTTTGGGCGAATTTACCAATGGTAAGCCCTTGTACCAGGATAGAGAAAACGACGATCATATATGTGATAAGCACAAATTCATCCCGATACATGCGGGAACTTAAGGACAGCGCCAACGCTACTGATATACCACCGCGCAAGCCGCCCCAGGTCAATATGGCAACAGCGTTCTTTTCGAATCGGATCTTATACTTTAAGAGCAGTACCGGGAATATTACAGATACCCAGCGGGCGAATAAGACAAGAGCAATAGATATTGCTCCAATGATCATTACCGTCGTATTTATTTTGATGATAAGCATTTCCAGCCCGATAAACAAAAAAAGTACCGCGTTTAATATCTCATCAATAAGGTGCCAGAATTTATCGAGATAATCTAATGTTTCATCTGACATCCCTTCTTCTTTAGATTTATTGCCAGTAATAATTCCTGCAACAACCATGGCCAATGGGCCGGATACATGTAATTGTGAAGCCAGCGTATAACCACCCATAACCAGCGCTAGTGTGATCAAGACCTCAACCTTGTATTCGTTTATAGAGCGCAAGGCAAGAAAACCGATGTAGCCCAAAACGGCGCCGAATATCAATCCGCCCACAGCCTCCTGAAGAAAGAGCTTACCTATTTCTACTACCGAAAATGCACCGTCGGCCGAACGGGCGATCTGTGCAATACTGATAAAGATGACCACCGCTACGCCGTCATTAAATAATGACTCACCAGCAATTTTAACCTCCAGCGACTCCGGTATATTCACCTGCTTTAATATGCCCATTACGGCAATAGGGTCCGTTGGCGAAATTAGCGAGCCAAATAGCAGGCAGTAAATAAAGGGTATAGGTATACCAAATAAGCTAAACAACCCCCAGGTCATACCACCCACCAAAAAGGTAGAGATGAGAATGCCAATGGTAGCCAGCAGCAGTATCGGCCAGCGTTCGGCTTTTAATTTAGCTGCATTAATATGAATGGCACCCGCAAATAGCAGGAAGCTAAGCATAAAGTTCATTAATACATCCTGGAAATCGACAGAATTAGCAAGCTCGATAGCCTTTTTTGACAATAAAAAACGCGAGTTACCTATGGCCACCAGTACAACCGAGCAAATTAATGAGAGCGCCATTATGCCAATAGTTGGCGGCCATTTAATTACCCGATGATTGACGTAAGCAAACAAAGCAGCTAAAACAATTGTGATAGAAATAATTTCCTGTGTTTCCATTTGCAGTAGTAAAGACTATAATATTCCGGTCGTTATATTGTATTCCTTGTTTGAATTTGTCTATATTGAAAAGGGCAAAACGATGTTATTGTTTGAATTATTGACCATAAGACAATGGAGAGAGGGCCTGGTAATATAAAACCGGGCCGGTATGGAAACACCACCGGCCCGCTTTATATGCGATAAACAGAGTAGTTACCTATGTAATTATGTAGGTCGACAATTGGGCCGGTGATGTAAAAGTTACCACCGCCGGCGCTGTTAATTAACCCTGATAGATCATTCTTCATTATCCATTCCGAGATCTCAACCGTTTTAAATTGACCTTGCCTCGTTAAATGGTGCCCACACTACCGATGCTGGGGTATCTGAAAACAAAATCCGCGAACTTTTGGTGAAGCTTCGCGGATTTCGCAGTTTTAATGTAGCCCGTAGGGGAATAATCTCGAACCATTTTATCAAGGATTTAAGACGATTAGCAGGGTAATTTGCTTAATAAAATTTCTCAGGAGAAGCACGGAACTTTTATATAAGATGATAATTGGGGTCGATATATGGGAAAGTAACTAAAGCTAATACTTCACATTTTCATTCCAGCCATATTTTCATTCCCGTTTTTAAATATAGATTCACTGTTCAACAAATAGGCACCATTGATTACCACAATATCGCCTGCATTTAAGCCCGAAACGATGGAAACGTAATTTAGATTGCCTTGACCTGCTTTGATCGTTCTTGGCGAAAAACTGCCATTGGTGTTTTTGACCCAAACCTTACTACCCATACTATCGGTTAGGATAGCAGAAGCAGGGACAGCTAAGGCCCGTTGGTCACCGCCTGCTATCGCGATATTAGCCAGCATACCCGGCCTGATCAATCCTTGTGTGTTGGGAATACTGATCCTGATCAGCGCCACTTTGGAAGACCCTGATAGTTCAGGGTTAATAAATTCGACTCTGCCTTTGATTGCTTGCCCGCCCAGGTCAGGAAGGGAAATATTTACTTTATCGTTCTCTTTGTAAAGCCGGGTTTCACTGGAGTAAAGCTGGGCTTCCACCCAAAGGCTATTTAACCCCTGTGTTTTTAGTAGAGTCATACCTTCCGTAACATAGTCGCCCTCATGAACGGCAATATCAGTTACCGTACCTGCGACGTTACTCAATATCGTTGTGGTGGCAGACACTTTCTGCGTTGCTGCCAGGTTTGTGATCTGTGAAGCGGATAAACCCCATAATTTCAATTTACTTTCTGCCGCGTTTATCAGTTGGTTGTAATCCACATCTGGGTTATGTAATACTTTTTGCTGTTGCTTGGATAACAGGTATTCTTTTTCTGCTTCCTGTAAATCTTCACTATAAAGCGAATAGACCGGCTGACCTACCGCTACCTTTTCGCCAATAGCCCGGACAAACAATCGCTGTACCCGCCCGGCTAACCTGGCGCTGAACTCCGCCGCGGTGTTTTCATTAGTCGTAACAGTGCCGGTCAGCGTTTTTTCGCTGCCCGTGTTTTCTTCCCTTATCGTGTCGGTTTGTATCCCGGCCAGTTGTATTTGTGTATCGTTAAGGGTTATCGTATTGGCGCTTGCGGCATCTGTTAATTCCACTTTAATGAGTTTCATGGCGCAGATGGGACAATTCCCGTCATAGTCTTCATGTACCTGCGGGTGCATGGAACATGTATAATAGGCTTTGCTCGGTTGATTAGCAATTGGTTTGGGCTTATGCTTGCAAGCCGCAAAGAAAACGGCGAACAACACTATTATATAAATGAGCTTATTCATTTCCATTAGTTTTAATAAAACTTTCGCTATCTGATAAATATTGGGCATTGACCGCCAGGCTGTCCGCGGCTAACAATCCTTTGGTTACTTGTATGTCCTTACCGCTTATAAGCCCGGTATTAACCTCATGCGCTCTAAACAATACACCCTGCTTTAACCATACCACTTTGGTGTTGCCGAGATCCAGCAGGGCTGTTTTAGGTATCCACAAAGCTTTGACAGTGCCGGTTTGTATACTCGCTTTGACCAAAGCGTTTACTTTCAATTCATGATCCATATTATCGAGATATACCCGGATGCTGGTGGTTTTATCACCGCCCTGAAGAACAGGTTCAATAAAATTCACTCTTCCCGCTATCGGCATACCGGGCATGTCCGGCAACGTCAGCTGAACGGCTTGATTTAATTTTAGAGTTCCTGCCTGCGACTGGCTAACTTTAATGATCGCCCATAAGCGATGCGGGTTAACCACATTGAAAAGTGTTTGACCTTTGGTAACGTACATACCCTCCTTAATGGCTAAGGGAGAATTATTTGTAAAGTCGGTTGGTATTTCTGTTGTCGCAGCGCCCGGCATTTGGCTATGCGCCACATCATGCACATGACCCTCGTAAGCGCTATAGACCGGGATACTGTAAAACGCTTTGCCTGTTTTAACCACCTGGTTAACCTGGGTTAAGGTCATACCTAACAATAAAAGCTTTTGCCGGGCAGCATTGATCAACTCCATTTCCTGCGCCGAGTGTGTGATCAGATAGATCAGATCCTGTTGCGCCGTTACCAGATCAGGGCTATAAATATCTAAAATGCGCTGCCCGGCATGGATTTCCTGAAAAGCGTATTTAATATACAACTTTTCGATACGGCCGGAAAAACGCGAAGCGATATTGTTGAAGGTACGGGTATCAAAATCTAAATAACCATCCGCCAAAATTTCGGTAGACGTTACTTTTTCTACAGGCGTAATCGAGCCAATTGAAGAAATAACGTTGCCATTAACCGGTTGTAAAACCGTATGCAGACTGATCCCTGCACCTTCGCTGGCCTGGCCTGATTTCTTTACCAATGTCATCCCGCATATCGGACAGCTGCCCGGATGGTCTTCCATGATCTGCGGGTGCATCGGGCAGGTATATTTCAAATCTGTTTTAGCGGTGGTTGCGACTGATGCAGGTTTCTTATTTTCGCAGGCACTTACCACTAACATTACAGCTAACGATAAGATGAGCACTTTAATACTTCTCATATTCCCTTTCATAAGCTACCTGTAAGGTTAATAATTCCTGTAATCGGTCCAACGCCGCCATTCTTGCCGATTGCAAACTTTTTATCCCGTCCAGTACGGATGGCAGATCGCCGGTATTTTGCTCGTAAGCTTGCAAAGACGTTTTATAAGTGTTTTGCAGGGCAGGAATAATGTTTTGGTTATAGTTCTTCAGCTGCCGTTTTTTACTGCTCATATCCGTTCTTAACCCT
>JAZKAL010000019.1:0-119341 GCA_040389205.1 Bacteroidota bacterium | reverse complement strand
AATGGGAGAAATCTCAATAAAAATAAATATTGCTGACAGAGTTTACCCCTTAAAGGTAAACATGGAAGAAGAGGAAATTATAAGACGAGCAGCTAAGCTGATCAACGACCGTATAAAAGAATACCAGGAAAATTACGCGGTTAGGGATAAACAGGATTTGCTTTCGATGTGTGTGTTGCATTATGCAACATCGTCATTAAAGGCGGATAAAAAAGTTACCACGGATGATACCGAGGTGGCCGAAAAAGTTTATCAACTTGATCACTTACTGAACGATTTTTTTTCGAAACAATAACGTTCTTTAAAATAAGCGGAAAGCAAAAAGCTTAAAGCGAAAAGATAAAAGCAATAAGCCTTTAAAAAGCTTACAGCTTTGGTCTTTCAGCTTTTAGTTAAAAAAGCTTTTAGCTTAAATGAGCCATATTAAGATTTAACCGCAGTTAAATTTTAAGTTTTCACTATTAAAAACTTAACGCTTCAATATCTTCGGATTACAAAGAGGCATGCGTTGATCGTGTATTTAACGGTAACCCGTGATCCACTCCATCCGACAAGAAGTTTTAACAATACATGAACACTTAGAAGTTTAGTTGCGGTTTTTTTATTTTATAACCTAAATAACCAATGGACATCATATTATACATCATTATTGGGTTGCTCGCGGGCATCCCAACAGGAATAGTCATAGGGCGTTTCCTGCTTCGTAAACTCTTTAAAGACCAGGAAATAAACGCTCAGAACAAGGTAAAAAAGATCCTGAAAGACGCTGAGAACAACGCCGAGATACTTAAAAAGAACCGCCAGCTTGAGGCAAAAGAGAAATTTTTACAGTTAAAAGCCGAGCATGAGCAAGAGGTAAACGCTAAAAACAACGTATTAAACCAACGCGAGAACGGCATTAAACAAAAAGAGCAATCTTTTAACCAGAAGCTGGAGAACATGAACCGCAAGGAAGCGGAAGTGGATAATGCACGTAAAAAGCTGGAAGCCCAAACCGACATCCTGATCAAAAAACAGGAAGAGGTAGAACATCTGAAAAACCAGCACGTTGCCCAGTTAGAAACCATTGCAGGCCTAAGCGCCGAGGAAGCCCGCGAGCAGTTGGTAGATAACCTTCGTGAAGAAGCCCGCAGCAAGGCTATGGCTCAAATTAAGGATATTGTAGACGAAGCTAAGCTAACCGCTACCAAGGAGGCTAAAAAGATAGTTATCCAAACCATACAGCGTACCGCTACAGAGAGCGCTATCGAGAATACGGTATCTATCTTCAATATCGAGAACGACGAGATCAAGGGCCGTATTATCGGCAGGGAAGGCCGTAACATCCGTGCGTTGGAAGCAGCAACCGGTATCGAAATTATTGTGGATGATACCCCGGAAGCAATTATCCTTTCGGGCTTTGACCCGGTAAGGCGCGAGATAGCCCGTTTGGCTATGCACCGTTTGGTGACGGACGGACGTATCCACCCGGCACGTATTGAAGAAGTGGTTGCCAAAACCAAAAAGCAGATAGAAGAAGAAATTGTTGAGATAGGCGAACGTACCGTTATCGATTTGGGTATCACCGGCCTGCACCCTGAGTTGATCAGGATGGTTGGGCGTATGCGTTACCGCTCATCATACGGGCAAAACCTGTTGCAGCACTCGCGAGAGGTGGCAAACTTCTGTGCTACCATGGCGGCAGAACTTGGCCTTAACGTTAAGCTTGCAAAACGTGCTGGTTTACTGCACGATATTGGTAAAGTGCCAGATGATAACCCGGAATTGCCACACGCTATTTTGGGTATGCAGCTTGCCGAAAAATATAAAGAACACCCTGAAGTGTGTAACGCCATTGGCGCCCACCACGATGAGGTAGAAATGACCTCGATGCTATCGCCGATAATACAGGTTTGTGACGCCATTTCGGGCGCAAGGCCGGGTGCAAGGCGCGAAGTGGTAGAAAGTTACATCAAGCGCTTAAAAGAGCTTGAGGAGCTTGCATTATCGTATCCTGGTGTCGAAAAAACATTTGCTATACAGGCAGGTCGTGAGTTGCGTGTTGTTGTAGAAAGCGAAAAGATCAGCGATGCACAATCAGAGATCTTAGCTGCTGATATCTCCAACCGTATCCAGACAGAAATGACCTACCCTGGTCAAATCAAAGTTACCGTTATAAGGGAAACCCGCTCGGTAGCATTTGCCAAGTAATTAATAAGAAGCTTATACAGGCCCTCTCTCATATAGGAGAGGGCTTTTTTGTTTTATGGGAAAGCAACATTCAAACATTAAACCTCAACCGGCAAAACCCGGCGATCAGCGCAAAATAGACGTATACTTTAAGCGTTTAGATGCCAGCCATCAAAACCCAACCAACCAGTTACTGCATTACTTTTTTGTACCGCTGATGGTGCTGGGGATACTGGGTATGGCATGGGCTATCCCTTTCCCGCATATTGGTTTTATAGGCAAGTATAACGGCTACTTTAACTGGGCGTCTTTCATTATCGCGTTCGGAATCTATTACTACTTAAAAATGTCGCCCTTATTATCTTACTTCGCTTTATTCCTGTTTTTTGGCCTTAGCTACGGCATTATGCAGTTGGAACTTTATGAAAAAACAGGTGGGGTAGAGCTAAGCGTTATCAGCGTAGCAATATTAATGGTATCGCTTGCAGGCCAATACATAGGCGGCAAAATAGAAGGCAACCAACAATCGTTTAACGATGATACCAAACTGGTGCACATAACCCCGCTATGGATAATGTACAAGCTTACGCAAAGGTTTGGGTTGAAATATTAAGTATCTGCAATCTGATTATTTGCTGTCTGCTTTAGCTGACGGCGTGTAAGATAGAAAAGCCTGGCTTGAGCCAAACTCATTTGTTATTTCGGCTAAAGCCAAACGATTCACGCTTGTTATCCGTCAGCTAAAGCAGACGGCAATGATATAACCTGTCCACTTCTTGTCCAAAGGTGTCGCACTTAAAAACGGACGGACAAAAAACAACCTGTCATGCTGAGCGATAGCGAAGCATCTAATCGCCGACATGTATCTTCGGGTGCACAGTTCAATAATAGATCCTTCGCGATGCTTAGGATGACAAAGTTTTGGTTACAAATTCTTCCCTAACTTTTCCAAAATATCCTGCGGTACTTTCTCAAGATCTAACACCAGGAAACCATCCAGGCAGTCGGCAAACTTAGGGTCGATGTTGAAGCTAATGATATGGGCATTTAGGGCAAGGTACTGGCGAAGCAGCACAGGCACCTTCATGTTATGCGTTTCTACTTCCGATATCAGGTTATCCAATCCTTTAAAGCTGTCACCTGCCGACATTAGCAGGTCGGTATCAATGTTCTCAAAGTTTACCTTAAATTTCTTGCGCGGCTTAACGTATTGTGCCATATCGTGGTCGAAATGGTTACGGTTAATGTACTCAACAATAAGCGATTTGCTAAACTGCGAGAACGAGTTACTGATGCTTACAGGGCCTATAAGGTAACGGTAGCGCGGGTTATCTATCACAAACTTCAGGATGCCTTTCCACAGCAGGAACAGGGGCAGGGGTTTAGTTTGATATTCTTTACGGATCCACGACCGGCCAAGCTCAAGGCTTTTCTTTAAAACAGGGGTAAACTGCTCCTTTATTTTAAACAACTCGTTAACGTAAAAGCCTTTTTTACCAACGCCGTAAAAAATCTCGTCGCCAAGGCCTATACGGTAAGCGCCAACAATACGCTTGGCTTCTATATCCCATATAAACAAGTGATGGTAATAAATATCGTACTCATCAAGGTCTGTAGCTTTATTGGTGCCCTCGCCAACCTCGCGAAAGGTGATCTCGCGTAAGCGGCCTATCTCGCGTATTACCGTAGGAATCTGGGCGGTTGGGGTGATGTATACCTCGTAATTCTTCTCCGTCCAAACCTTGTAATTCTCTCTCAAACCATCTACTTCTTTTTCAAGTTTTGCAGCAGGTGTTTCGCTAACTATGGCCTCCGGCAGGCGCTTTATTTTAAAAAGATTGCGGGGGTTGAATAATTTCTTTTCTTCGTCTAAGCCTGCGCCAAGTGCATAGGTTTTGGCACGAAGGAAGTTGAGGACGTTGGCACTGTTCCTGTTATCCGGAATGTCCTCTACCTTAATAGGCTTACCTATACGCAATTTAATGGTATGCCCCTGCTTGTTAAATAATTCAGACGGCAATTTAGCCGTGCGCAAGGCAGGGTGTATCATGCTCAACAAGTTAAACAGCAGGCCATTGTTGCCATGGAAGTATATTGGCACAACAGGTACTTTAGCCTTGGCGATAATTTTACCTACAACGGGGTGCCACAAGCGGTCGGTAACCTCACGTTTTTCTAATTTAAAAGTAGACACCTCGCCGGCGGGAAATATGCCGATGGGGGTGCCGGTATTCAACAATTCGAGCGTGTTTTTTAATCCGCTTATGCTTGATGAGTGTTCAACATTTTCAAACGGGTTTACGGCAATAAAGTAATCACTCAGGTTGGGTATTTTTTTAAGCAGAAAGTTAGCCATCAGCTTGGCATCGGGCCTTACCATGGTTAACATTTTAAGCAATATCAACCCCTCAATACCGCCATAAGGGTGATTTGCTATAGCAATGAAAGCGCCCTCTTTAGGGATGTGCCTTAATTCGCGCTCATCAAATTCAATCTCTATTCCGCAACCTTTTAAAATAGCATCAACAAATTCGGGACCCTGTTTGGGTTGGGCTTGGGCAAACAGTTCATTCACCTGGTTTATTTTCATCAGCTCCATTAACATAGATGCTAACCCTGGCATTTTCAGGGTATCCAGTTTGGTGGCTTTGGCAAACTCTTCGGTGGTTATAATTTTCATGCTGTAATTAACGCAATAATAGTATTATAAATATTAATTTAACGGCCCAATAGCCTGTTGATAATGAAAGCGCAGTTCAAAAATTACATGTCCCTTACCAAAAAAGAATGGAACGGTATGGTTGTGCTGCTGGTATTGATAGCGGTTGTGCTGATTGCACCCTATATTTATCAATGGTATTACAAAGATAATACAATAAACATTACCGAGTTTAATGCTGATGTTGCAGCGCTGAGTAACGCCAATCCTCAACTTTCAACCGAATCTAAAACGCCCCAAAGCGAACTTTTTAAGTTCGATCCGAATACTGTCTCAACCACCGACTGGCAAAGGCTTGGCATTACCGCAAAGCAGGCAGCCATCATCAAAAATTATACGGCTAAGGGCGGCAGGTTTCGCAAGGCGGATGACTTGCAAAAGATCTACGGTTTAACAAAGGTTGATTACGCAAGGCTTTCACCTTTTATCATCATCCCGGAAGAAAAAGCGAAACCCAATGTGATAGTAGAGCTAAACGCCGCCGATTCTGCAAAGCTTACAACCATTGACGGTATAGGAGGCGCATTCGCCAAACGTATTATTTACTACCGCGAACGTTTGGGCGGCTTTATAGCTAAAGAGCAAATTAAAGAGGTTTTTGGAATTGATGACTTAAAGTATGATGAGATAAAAGGCCAGGTTAAAGTGGATGCGGACCGCATCCGTAAGATAAATATCAATACCATTACTTTTGATAAGTTACGGTTAATGCCATATCTTAATTATAAACAGGTAAATGCTATTATAGAATATCGCAACCAGCATGGAGATTATGCCTCTATCCGAGATTTGCAGAATATTGCCATAATTGATGCCGATATTTTGCGTAAAATTGGGCCTTATTTAATTTATAAATGATAGAGCAGCAAATTAAGACGGCAATCCGCGATATTCATGATTTTCCGAAGCCGGGTATTATCTTTAAAGATATTACCCCGATACTTAAAGACCCTGCGCTTTGTACTCAAATAAATGATGCTTTTTTAGAAAAGATAAAACACCTGAAAATTGATGCGGTAGCAGGGGTAGAAAGCCGTGGCTTTTTATTTGGCCTATCATTGGCTACTAAATTAGGTGTGCCATTTATACCTGTACGCAAAGCCGGTAAGCTGCCCCATACCGTTAACCAAAAAGTTTACGAACTGGAGTACGGTACGGCTACTATCGAGATCCACACCGATGCCTTTAACCCCGGCGACCGTATACTGATACATGATGATCTGCTGGCAACAGGGGGTACTGTAACTGCCACCAGCGAACTGATACAGGATATGGGCGGTATTGTTGAAGGCTTTAGTTTTGTAGTAGGCTTAAGCTTTTTAAACGGGATAGAAAAGATAAGCCCAATAAGCGAAAACATCATTGTACTGGCCGATTATTGATTTTTAGGCCAATCATGTTAATATTCGGCCTTATATTTTTGGCCATTCAAATCTTTAAAAACCCTCTAATCTTAATAATTAGGGGGTTTTTAGGTTATAAAATATTTTGGCCGGTTAATATTGATGCGCCATGCAGTAAATGTGTTTTAATTTCAGCAAATAATTGGCCGCGGTACCAATACGATGCCAATGTTAAACAGGCTAAAGCTGTTTAATAACCAATTGCAAAACGTTCAATAAAACATGAAATTAAATCGCTGCATTGCCCTTGCTGTAGTTTTTATGGCTTGTGCCCAACTCTTATCTGCCCAAAGCCTAATAAAGCAGGTTGGCAAGGTAACAGCTGTTACCGTAAACAACCAGGACATTGATATTACTACCGAAAATGCTTTTGTAAAGCTCACCGTATATAGTCCCAACATCATACGTGTACGTATGGACAAGCAAAAACTGGATGCCGATTTTTCGTACGCGGTAATTAGCGAACCGGTTAAAACAAAAGTGAACATTACCCAAAATAGTGATGAGATAAACCTTACTACCGACTCGCTGAAGGTTAACATCCGCAAAAGCCCTTATCAGGTAACGTTCAGCACACTTGCAGGCGAAGTAATAAATCAGGATGAGCCGGGCTTAACTACCTCATGGATAAATGAAAGCGTTACCACTTATAAGCACATGCAGGAGAATGAGCACTTTATTGGCCTGGGCGAAAAAACAGGTCCGCTGGATAGGAGGGGAAACGCTTATACGCATTGGAACAGCGATACCTACGCTTACACCACCGGGCAGGATCCAATTTATTCAACCATTCCTTTTTATATAGGCGTGCACCACAATGTGCAGTATGGGATATTTTTTGATAACACCTGGCAAAGTGATTTTAACTTCGGCGCCAGCAATAACCGGTTTTCGTCGTTTGGTGCCAAGGGCGGCGAAATGAATTACTATTTTGTGTATAACAGTCACATTGCCGATATTATTAGATCGTACACATCACTTACCGGTTTAATGAAGTTGCCACCGCTTTGGAGCCTTGGCTACCAGCAAAACCGCTATAGTTACTACCCGGAGGCAGAGGTAATGCGCATAGCAGAAACCTTGCGCGAAAAAAAGATCCCTGCGGATGGTATCACTTTAGATATCCATTACATGGATAAATACAAAGTGTTCACCTGGGATGCTAACCGTTTCCCCGACCCGGCTGCCATGACCAAAAAATTGAATAACCTTGGCTTTAAAGTAACCCTTATTGTTGACCCCGGTATAAAAGAAGAAAAGGGCTATGGCGTATACGAACGGGGTTTAAAAGAAGACATTTTTGCAAAATATTCCGATGGTACCAACTACACAGGCCAGGTTTGGCCGGGCTGGTGCAACTTCCCCGATTTTACCAATCCAAAAGGCCGTGCATGGTGGGGTACCGAGTTGAAAAAATATGCTGCTGAGGGTATAAGCGGAATATGGAACGATATGAACGAGTTTAGCACCTGGGGCCAAAAGGCGCCGGATAACATCTTGTTTAACTATGAGGGTAAGATGGCATCGCATCCGCAAATACATAATGTGTATGGCTTAGAAATGATCCGTGCAAGTTACGAAGGTTTTAAAGCGGCGCGCGATAACAAGCGCCCATTCATCTTAACCCGTTCGGGCTATGCAGGTTTGCAGCGCTACGCCGCCATATGGACGGGTGATAACCGTGCTGAGAACGACCATATGCTGCTAGGCGTTAGGTTAATGAATAGCCTTGGCCTAAGCGGTGTACCATTTGCAGGTATGGATGTTGGAGGTTTTACCGGCGGTGCTTCGCCTGCCTTATACGCGCGGTGGATGCAGATAGGGTCGTTTAACCCATACATGCGTAACCACTCGGGCATTAACTCCAAAGCATCAGAGCCTTGGGCTTATGGCGAGGAGGTGTTAGAAATAACCCGTAACTATATTAACCTGCGTTACCGTTTACTGCCATACCTGTACTCCAGCTTTTACGATGCAACCCAAACAGGCAGCCCTATTATGCGCTCGTTAACAATTGATTACACGCATGATGAAAACGTTTATAACGGCCAGTATGAAAACCAGTATATGTTTGGTAAGGCATTCCTGGTGTTTCCGTTTGATGGGGTAACCAATTACGGCAAGCTATATTTCCCGGCTGGTAAGTGGTATAACTTATACAATGGACAGGTGCAGCAAGGCAACCAAAAGGTTGGGCTCGACCTTGGGATTTCACAGTTGCCGGTTTATGTAAAGGAGAGTAGCATTATCCCGATGCAATCGCAGATACAAACTACGGTTGAAAAACCCGCAGATACCTTATATGTGCATATATACAAGGGCGATGTAAATAATAAGTTTGTTTACTACGAGGATGACGGCGAAAGCTTTAATTACGAGAAAGGCGATTTTTACAAACGTACCATCTCTTATGATGCAGGCAGGAAAATTATCTCGTTTGCAAGGGCAGAGGGCTCGGGTAAATCAAAGTTCAGCAATATTAAATTACTGATGCATGGCTTTGCCGAGACCTCTACTATAAAATTAAATGGTAAGCAAACAAGCGTTGATAATAGTTTTGAGGCGCTAATGGTACCAATCTCAAGGTTCGACCCAACCGGTTTTTCAAACCCTGTTGAAGGTGAAAAGGTAAAAACCATATTATTAAAAAATAGCAACGACGTAATAAATATTAGTTATTAATTCTTAAAGTTAAAATCATACCGGTTTGAACATTTGTTAAGAATTATTAATTATTATGTTTAATAGTTAATAATTAGTTTAATTATATTTACCTGTAAATTAACCAATTAAATCTAATTATTATGAAAAAGAATCTTTTAGTTCTTATTGTGATGTTATGCGGTTTAGGGGGCATAACTAATGCTCAATCTTTAGCTGTAAATGCTAAAATAACACCGATAGTATCGGCAGAAAATGCAAAAGTTGTTAAACCTGCAACAGAAGCAAAAACAGATGTTACGGCACTTGCATCTGTTAATGCCGAAAAGAAAGTAGCTGCCGCACCAACGGCTTGCTATACGCACACGCTATCGGCCAACCAGGGTTTTAGTACCACCTACCAATGGACAGATTGCAGCGGGGTAGTGCGCCAGCAACATATTGAAAAAGGTGGCTCAACAACCGTATGCGCCCAGGAGGGTACCGTTAGCGGCGGCCCATGGACGAAAAACGGCCCCTGCCAATAGTTAAACCTGATTGATGAACATATTGATTTTTTAGGAAAAGCTTTTTTGTTGATACAGCAGCCTGTAGGTTATTAGTAACCTACAGGCTTTTTTATTAGCGTTTTGTTAAAAGTATTCCCGTAGGTGCAAGTTTGAGGGATAATTATTAATATTACACTGGAAGAAATAGGTAAAATTTAAAATTTTAATTTTAAGTATTTAACTTCAATTCCTGTTATAATCTTACTATGAAATTTTTCCTGAGGTTTGTATTTGCTATGCTACTTGCGTATCCGGCTGTTTCTATTGGTGCCGGCACAGATAGTTTAATAAATGCCTTAAAAACAGAAATTAGCAGAAAAGATATCTACGATAATGCAAAACAAGCGCGCATACTCAACCTAAAGAAGCAGCAACGTAATACACTTAAATTAGATTATACCAGGCAATACGACTTGTGTCTTAAACTTTATGACGAGTATAAGTCATACCAATACGACTCTGCCTATGTTTATGTAAATAAGCTCAAAGATCTAAGCATATCTATGAAAGATATGTCGAGGGCTTATTACAGCCAAATAAAGCTTGGCTTTATATTGCTTTCATCGGGGATGTTTAAAGAAACATTCGATAGTATGCGCAAGGTTGACCCCAACTTGCTTACTGATTCTATGAAAGTGGAATATTATTTCATACAGTATCGCTGTAACAGCGACCTTGCTAAATATAATAGTGATAAATATTTTACCCCAGAATACCTTAAGGCCGGGAAGGCCTACATTGATTCGGCCATAAAAATTAGTAAACCCGGTTCGGTAGATCATACCTACTATATGGGCCTAAAACATATAGCAGAGAACGATTTTATTAATGGGTCTGCCGAGTTAAACAAACTATTAATACCACAGGCACCAATATCCATGCATTTGCGTGCCATGATCAGCTGTTCATTAGGTATCAATTATTTGAACAGCGATGAGCAGGAAAGAGGTTTAGCTATGCTAATTCAGTCGGCCATAGCAGATATTAAATCATCAACAAAAGAAACAGTAGCACTTTTTACAGTTGCCGAACAGTTATACAAGAAAGGCAATATTAAGGATGCCTACACATTTATTCAGCTGGCTAAAGCCGATGCCGATTTTTATGGGGCAAGGCAACGAAAAATTCAAATCGGGGCCATTTTACCATTGGTAGCTGCAGAAGAATTAAATCATTCTGAAAAGGAAAAACGCACAATTCTAAAATATTTGCTTGCCATAACCGCCCTGGCATCATTGGTGATTTTGTTTTTGGTGATGATATATAAACAGTTGGGTAAGCTTAAGCACAAAGAACGCATCATTGAACAGCAAAACCTACAGTTAAAAGACATTAACCATAAGCTGGAAGAAGACGCGCACATTAAAGAGGAATATATTGGCCAGTTTTTTAAGATAATATCCGGCTACATTTTAAAATTGGAAAAGCTGAAAATGTCGGTAGATACCAAGCTATCCATAAAAAAGTATGATGATATACGGGTAATTGTAAATGGTATTAACATTAAGAAAGAACGCGAGGCATTATATTATAGCTTCGATCATATCTTTCTTAAGATCTTCCCAAACTTTATTTCGGTGTTCAATTCCCAGTTCGAAGAAAAAGATCAGATATGGCCGCACGAGAATGAAGTGCTTAATACCGACCTGCGAATTTTTGCACTGATAAGGATGGGAATAAACGACAATGAAACGATTGCTAAAATATTGGAATATTCGGTAAATACGATCTATGTATACAAAATGAGGATTAAAGCGAAGGCTAAAAATCCGGAACAATTTGAACAGTGTATAATGGACATTAAGGCCGTTGCAAACATAGATTAATGGTGAATATAAAAGGTATCATTAATGATATTTTAAAAACTATATAGGCGATAGATTTGTTGTATTCACATAAAATCAGGCTAAAAAACCTTATATTTTTTAGGGTTTGCTATTAGTTAAGGTATTGAAAATTATACTGTTAAGTTTTAAAAGTCCTATATTTTTTTTCGAATGAGTTAAAGTAGTAGGGAATGATGCGGCAGACATACATCTTTGTATACCGATGAAAAGTTTTGAGTACTTATTAAGTTTTTAATACGTCATCAAGCAGCTTTAGAAAGCAGATTATAAACCAGTTTTATACAGTACCAATTAATAGTGTTTTTGAGAGGCAACTAGATTGCCACGAACCATCTAACCGACATGTCGAATATTTATTTGCGTGCCCGTTTTTGCAATATGAACCAGTACTAAATTTTATATAACCAATTATCATTAATCTACAAACTATGCAAATTAAACACTTACTTACATTATGTTTTTTTGCTTTATCCTGCCTGTTTATTCAGCCTGCAATGGCGCAGAATAAAACGGTTACAGGTAAAGTTACTGATGCAAAGGATGGCTCTACGCTGCCCGGGGTATCGGTTGTTGTTAAAGGCACCACAATGGGTGCTAATACCGACGCGAATGGCCAATTTAAACTAACCGTGCCTGAAAGTGGTGCTACTTTAGTATTCTCTTTTGTTGGATATACCACACAAGAGGTTGCGGCTACCGGGGGCGCTGCCATAAATGTTGTTTTAAAACCATCTTCTACAAACCTAAGCGAAGTGGTAGTTGTAAGCGTAGGTTACGGCTCGCAACGTAAAAAAGATGTTACCGGTGCCGTGGGAAGCATAAGTTCAAAAGACTTTAATCAGGGTGCTATCGTTAATCCTTTATCTCAAATACAAGGTAAGGTTGCCGGCGTAAATATTACACAACAAGGCGGTAACCCAAACAGCGAAGATGCCGGTATCTCTATCCGCGGGCAAACTTCAATTACAGGTAACCAATCTCCTTTATTTGTAATTGATGGTGTTGCCACAACCGGTAATTCACAATTTCAAAACCTTTCGCCTGCAGATATCGAGTCATATGACGTTTTGAAAGATGCATCTGCAACTTCTATTTACGGCTCACGTGGTGCAAACGGTGTAATTTTGGTTACCACTAAAAAAGGCCGTGCCGGCCGTGCTCAAATTGAATACAGCGGTTTTGTAGGTATTGCCAACCAGGCAAAATATTATGACTTGTTAAATGCTTCTGAGTTTACAAAGGCAATTCGGGACAAGGCAGCAACAGACCCAAATTTAGATCCGGAAACTTTTTTATTAGGTGCCAATACAGACTGGCAACGTGCCATTACCCGTACAGCTATTACGCACAATAATAATATAGCTTTATCTGGCGGGGCAAATGGTTTTAGCTACCGCGGTTCGGTTAACTATTCGTTGCAAGAAGGTACCATACTTAACAATGGCAGAAAACAACTGGGCTTCAGATTCAATGCAGATCAAAAAGCGTTTGATGATAAGTTGATAGTATCGTTAAATTTATCAAACACAACCGTTTATCGCGACCAACTTACGGATAATCAGCCGTTTAGCCGCTATGTGTTTAATGCAAACCCTACTAAGCCTATTTACAATCCGGACGGTTCATATAATACCTTTACTGATTTTGACCTGGCAAACCCGGTGTATCACTTGCTTGAAACTTACAGCAATGGTACAACCTATCAAACGTTAGGTAACTTATCTGTAAACTACAACCTGCTTCCGTCGTTGAGAATTGGCGGTACCGGTGTATTAATACATGATAATACACTCACACATTATTTTCAGCCCTCTTTCACGGGCGAAGGAAACCTGAATACAGCGAGGCAGCAAAGCTACAATAACAACTCTTACCAGGCCAATGCACATATCGACTACAATAAGTCATTTGGTAAGCATACTGTATCAGCTACTGCAGTATATGAATACAATGACTTTTATACAGAAAATTTCACAGCACAAGGCTTTAACTATTTAGTGCCGGCAAATTTAGATAACGTTTTAGGGGGAGGAGATGCCTCAAGAAACCAAATCAGTTCAGGTAAGGACAACTATAAAATCATATCATATCTTGCACGTTTCAATTACAACTATGATAACAGGCTTTATTTAACGGCTTCTATACGCCGCGACGGTTCAGATAAGTTTGGTGCCGACCGCCAGTACGGTACCTTTCCATCTGTAAGTGTTGCTTATCGTTTAAAATCAGATCTGTTAAAAAATGTTGAATGGATAGATGATATCAAAATACGTGCTGGTTATGGTGTAGTGGGTAACTCTAGTGCTTTAACCCCTTATCAAAACGTTACACTTTATGGTGCAGATCAAAAATATTTTGATGGAAGTAATTCGTCTTATCAATACCCAAGTAGCTATACTTACAAACAAAATCCAAACCGCGATTTGCAATGGGAAGAACGTAAGGGAAGAAACATAGGTATCGATTTTTCTTTATTCAATAACCGCTTATCGGGTGATATTAACTACTATAATGATAAAACGGATAAAATGCTTTATACCTATGGTGTACCTACCCCACCGTTTTTCGTAAATACCATATTTGCGAATGTGGGCTCATTAACCAATAAGGGTTTAGAGGTTGCGCTTACCGGCCAGGCTATAAAAGGGCAAAACTTTAACTGGACAATAAATGGACAGATCACATTCAATAAAACAAAGATCACAAGCCTGGCTGGAACATACAATGGCTTTGAATTAGCATCTGAGCAGATTATCACAGGTAGTGCAAATGGCCGTGGTTTAAGCTCAAGCGATTTAACTTATCTTAAACCAGGTTACCCTATTGATGTATTTTACCTTCAACATTTTGAAGGGATTAATGCAGACGGTAGCACTAAGTTAAGTGATGATAAACGTTACATTGACCCGAACCCTAAATTTAACTATGGTATAGGTAACACCTTTAACTATAAAGACTGGAGTTTGAACTTCTTCTTCAGAGGTGTATATGGCCAAAAAGTGTTTAACAATCCGCGACTTATATTTACAACGCTGTCTCGTTTACCGGGTAACAACGTAACTAAGGAAGCCCTTACAAGCGGTAACACGGATGTGCGTATTTCTGACAAGTTTTTGGAGAACGCGTCATACCTGCGTTTAGATAATGCTTCATTAGGTTACACTTTTAGAAAAATTAAAGGTTTTTCAAACTTAAGGGTTTATATGGCCGGCAATAATATATTTGTTATTACCAAATACAAAGGGTTAGACCCTGAATTTGCTCCTGGCTCGCATTACATTGACGGAAATACAGGTGCTGGAGCACCAGCAGTATATCCTAAAACAAGAGCGTTTACGCTTGGCGCCAACGTAACATTTAAATAAACAGAACTATAATATTCAAAAAAAATGAAGAAGAAATTAATATATATATTACCGGCTTTGTGTGCGGCAGCCGCCATAATATCCGGCTGTACAAAACTGGATAGTAAAGTTTATAACCAGGTACAACCCGAAGACTTTTTTAAAACACCGCAGCAAACCAATGCGTTTTTGGCCCAGGCTTATACGCCAATGACCAACATCCCGGCTAACGCAGTTTTTCAAAACAACGAAGCGTCTTCAGATGAGATGATCGTACCAACCAGGGGAAATGACTGGTATGACGGTGGTAAGTGGCAATCTATATGGTTGCACACATTCCAATTTGATATAGATAACATTAACAATGCCTGGAGCGATATCAGCAACGGTATTGGAAAAAGCAATTTAGTATTAACTACGCTGGCAACGCTGCCCGAGTCAAACAAGCCGGCTAATGCAGCGCAGGTAACTGCCGAAATAAAAGTGTTAAGGGCATATTACTACTTCATGTTTATGGACATGTTTGGTAACGTACCTTTGGTAACAGATTTTAATCAGGATCCTACTACAATCGTACAATCTAACAGGAAAGATATGTATGACTTCCTTGTTAAAGAGGTAGAAGAAAATGTTGAACTGCTTGCTGATCCGGCAACATCGGGCGTAGGGCCTACTTATGGTCACATGACCAAATGGGGCGGTTATATGCTTTTGTCTAAATTATATCTTAATGCACAGGTTTACAGTGGTACTGCCCAATGGCAAAAGGCTGCAGATGCGGCTGATAAGGTTATTAAGTCTGGTAAATACAGTTTAGCGTCTGATGTATTGTCAAACTTTATAGTACAAAACGAGGGGTCTCCTGAAAATATTTTTGTAGTTCCCTTTGATAATATTAATATCCCGGGCAACGGTATCGTTACATCTACGTTAAATTACAACAATATATTTACCTACGATTTAACAGGCAGGCCTAACAACGGGTTTTGTGCCCCAACTGCTTTTTACAATAGCTTTACTGATAATGATAACAGGAAGAAAATGTGGGCTGTTGGTCAGCAATATAGTTCGGCCGGTGCAGCGTTAATTGATAAGGATACACAATTACCGGTAATCTTAAATCCCAACTTTACCGATTTAAGTAACTCTTCTAACTTGTTTAAATTTGTGGGTGCACGTAGTATTAAGTACGCGCCGCAACCAGGTACAAATGGCAACAACAGTAACGATGGTGTTATTTTTAGATTAGGCGATGCTTATTTAATGAGGGCAGAAGCGTTATTACGTTTGGGTAATGCAGGTGAAGCACTAACATTAGTTAACGCTATCAGAAGCAGGTCTGGGTTAACAACGCCATGGACAACTGCAGATCTTACTTTGCCGAATCTGCTTGCAGAACGTGGCAGGGAAATGGCTTGGGAAGGATGGCGCCGTAATGACCTGATCAGGTTTGAGGTAGCTGACAATATCCCGTATTTTACCGGCCCAAGGGTACCTGGTAAAGGTCAGGACCCGGGCGATAAGCACACGCTAATATTCCCGATCCCACAAAGGCAATTGATTACCAATACGAAATTGGTTCAGAACCCTGGATACCCTGGTAAATAATTAATTATTTAACATATTTAACGTGCTATAGTTAGTTTTAAACTAATTATAGCACGTTTCCTTTTATATTGCAATTTGATATTTTGAATGAGAAAATTGCTGATTCCCATTTGCTTAGTAATTGTGTTGGCATTACTTGCTTTAATACAGTTAACGCAAACCTATAATTTAAATATAAACTCATCCTATTCTAATGTATTTCAAAACCTTACAACCGCGAAGGGATGGGCCAAATGGTATTCGCCATTTAATAACAAAGATGCCGGTATAGCAATTAATAGCACGGGGGGCTTTAAAATCCAGTATGCATCATCAGTAGTGGCATTAAAACAAAAGGGCTTGGGCGCTTTTGATGTTGAAGTAACTGATGGTTATAATGTTACCCAATATGCTTGTTTTGTAACAGCTAGCGATACACTGGGCATAACAAAGTTATATGTTAGCCGCAAGGCAAATATGTTAAAATATATCTGGTGGTTAATAAAGGATACTAAAAGCAAAACCTTTGTGTACGATCTTAAAAGTTATTTAGAGGATGCAAGGAAATATTATGGTTTTGTAATAAACAAGCAGCTGGCAAAAGAACAGCTCATGATGGTGAAGCGGCAAAAAATCAACAATAACAATATATGCCAAAGCAACCGCGCGGCATTACGATCGTTGCTTGATTTTTCATCAATTAATAAATTAAAAATAACCGGTCCGGTACAATTGCAGTATTTAACTTCGATGAACGACTCAACCGAAATTATGGTAGGGTTCCCCGTAGCTAAAAAGCAAGGTGAGGGCGCCGGCATTCAATATATGGATACACACAGTGGTAAAATATTAGTAGGTTATTTTAAAGGGAAATATAAAGACAGGGAAAAGTTATATGCCGCAATGAGCTTATATTTAGCTGACCATTATTTACACGAACAAACAAAACCCTTTGAAAAATTTAAAGATAACCAGTTGCCAACCGATAATGATGGCACGGTTGAATTAGAGCTTATCATTCCATATGTGTAATTATATTATTATCTATAAATTAACTACAGATACAAGTAACATCTATATATAATCCAATAAATGCCGTTAAAAAACCATCAAAAAAAGCCGTTTCTTGTTTGTTTGCTTTTGATGTCTAATGTGTTTTTTTGGTACGCTTGTAAGCCTCAAAAAGCCGGAGACAGCACCTTTAAAGCCCTGGATGTTAGCCATAGTAATGTGAACTTTGTAAATAAAAACACGGATGGCGCGTCATTCAATATTCTCGACTACCTTTATTTTTATAATGGTGCCGGTATAGCATCAGCCGATTTTAATAACGATGGGCTGCAGGATCTTTATTTTGTATCTAATGAGGGGGAGAATAAGCTATATATAAACAAAGGAGGGCTCAAGTTTGAAGATATTACTAAAAAAGCCAAAGTGGAAGGTTCCGGTAGCTGGAAAACCGGGGTTACTGTAGTAGATATAAATGGTGATGGGTTTAAAGATATTTACGTTTCTGTAGTAAGCGGCTACAAAGGGTTTACAGGTAAAAACCAATTATATATTAATAATGGCGACTTAACTTTTACAGAGTCGGCTGCTAAATATGGTTTGGATTTTGACGGTTTTTCGACACAAGCCTGTTTTTTTGATTATGATAAAGATGGGGATTTGGATATGTTCCTGCTCACTTCATCGGTTCATGATAATGATTCTTACGGGGATGCTGCCCAGCGCCTGGTGTATGATAAGAACGCGGGCGATCATCTATTTAGAAACGACGGTGGAAAGTTTACAGATGTTACCAAGGGCTCCGGTATTTATGCATCAGTTATAGGATACGGCCTTGGGGTTAGCATTGGCGATTTAAACAACGACGGTTGGGACGATATTTACGTAAGCAACGATTTTTTTGAGCAGGACTATTACTACATCAACCAAAAAGACGGAACTTTTAAAGAAGATATAAAAAGCGCTTTTGGCCATACCAGCTTATTCTCAATGGGTAATACTATTAGCGATGTAAACAAGGATGGGCACCTGGACCTGATAAGTACTGACATGTTACCCGAAGAGATTAAAGCGTTAAAATCTACTATAGACAATAAGCCGCTTGATATTTATAACCAGGAGGTAAACGCAGGGTTTCATTACCAATACTCAAAAAATTGCCTTCAGCTAAATGTGGGTAATGGGCAAAAATTTGTCGACATAAGTTTGTATTCGGGCGTTTCTGCTACAGATTGGACGTGGTCGCCCATCGTTCAGGACTTTGATATGGACGGTTATAACGACATGTTTTTTTCTAACGGTATAAAAAAGCGCCTTAATGATATTGATTATTTAAAATATCTAAACGGTCCAAACGCAATTAATGGTTTTGAGACCAGCCGTTTTTTTGATAGTGAAAAAATAAACCTGATGCCAAGCGGAGCAGTACACAACTACTTTTATCATGGCGATAAAGATCTTAAGTTTAGTGATGTATCCGAGGGTAACGATATGCAGGAGACATCTATGTCTGCAGGTACGGTAGCGGTAGATCTAGATAATGATGGTGACCTTGAATTGGTAACCAATAATATGGATGCCCCGGCCTTTATCTATCAAAACATGACGATGGAGAACCATAAAAAGGATAAGCCATCGTATTTGAATTTAAGTGCAAAATATACAAAGGCGAATCCGGATGGCATCGGCACAAAGTTTTATCTGCGGTCAGCCAGCCAGGTAAACCATCAGGAAATACAAACCAGCACCGCTTATGAAAGTACACAAGGCAACAACCTCCTTTTTACATTTTTACCCGGTGATAAACCTGAAGAATTGCTGGTACTTTGGCCCGATAACTCTTACCAAATTATAAAAGATTTTAGCCCCGGTAAAAAAACGGTTATTACCTATGCAGAGAACAAAACGCAAAAGGCTATTGATGTTTCCAGCCTAATAAGCAGTTTCATTGGCAGCAATAAGCAATTTACCTACACCGATGTTAAGGCAGATGTTTTGGCAACGGTGCAGCCATTTGAAACACCCGACTTTAATTATTACGGTTTATTGCCTCATAATTACCTGCCGCATAATCCTGCTGTGGCCGTTGCTGATGTAAATAATGATGGCATTGATGACATTTATGTGGGAGGGGTAACCGGCGAAGACAAATATATTTTAGCCGGTACTAAGGATGGTAAATTTAACAAGGTTACGGTTGACGCCTTTGCTTCGTTTAAACAACAAGGCGATAATGAGGCGCAGTGGGTAGATATAAATAACGATGGCCTGCCAGATCTTGTAGTATTAAGCGCCAATAATCCGTTTACAGGACCCGATAAAATTATACAACCACGCCTGTATATAAATAAGGGG
This sequence comes from Bacteroidota bacterium, assembly GCA_040389205.1. Classification (GTDB taxonomy): domain Bacteria; phylum Bacteroidota; class Bacteroidia; order Sphingobacteriales; family Sphingobacteriaceae; genus Mucilaginibacter. The sequence goes on along the minus strand of JAZKAL010000019.1, from coordinate 99,700 downwards.
AATTATAAGTTTGAATATAAGGCGTTGCCAAAAATTAACAATCAGGTATCAAAAATATTGGCTTATGACTTTGATGGCGATGGTAATAAAGACCTCTTTTTTAGCAATAGCGTATCTTTTTCAAACTACACGCAACCTGCTGTATCTGTAGTATTGCTTAATAAAGCCAATGGTAACTTTAATTTAGCAGCTAAAGATCAATTTGCTGAGCTAACGAGCATCCGTTATATAACTAATATTTCTACTGCTGATATCGACCATAATGGCGTCGACGACATTATAGTAAGCGCCGAATGGCAACCGGTACAGATCTTCCTGAACAAGAATAAAAAGCTGGTGAAGTTTTCGTCGCCGTTGCTTGACGATCAGAAAGGATGGTGGCAATCTGCAATTGTTACCGATGTTGATGGCGATGGCAAAGCCGATTTATTGGCTGGTAATTGGGGAGAAAACAACAAGTATAATGTAGACGCGAAACACCCGCTTTATGCCTATAACGATGATTTAGATAAGGATGGCAAGAACGACCTTATCTTATCTTATTTTTATAAGGAAAATTATTACCCATTCCGCCCCAAAAACGATTTGGAACAAGAGCTTCCCTACATTAAAAAGGAGTTTTTGAGCTACCAGAAAATGGCCGACAAAACCACCGAGCAAATATTTGAAGATAAACTTTCTGAAAAAGAGAAGTTGGAGGCCAACCAGTTTGCCAGTATTTTTATAAGCGATGTTTTGAATGCAAAAGAGGCTAAACTATTGCCATACCTTTATCAGCAAGCGCCAATCATATCAATGATGCCGCTTAATAACAAGCAAGGCGATATTTTGCTGAATGGTAACTTTTGGGGAGTAACGCCTTACGAAGGTAAATATGATGCATTAGGCCTTGTAACTACAAGGTTCGATCGCCAAACCAAACAATTATCGGCACCGGAGTACTGGCTAAATGGTATGCTGAATTCACAGGAGATAACACATATTTTCAATTATAAAAATGCTATGGGTACAAGTTTTGTAATTACTACATATGATGGTAAGTTGATGATGTTAACGAAATAAACTTTGGATTAAAAAATATCAGCCCGTAATACAATTAAGTCAATAGGGATTTGACGGTTCCTTACCGTCAGTTTTATTAAACTAAATAGATATGAACCGTTTCCTGTTTTTGATTGCAGGTGCAATTTTAGTGTTTGCATCCTGCAAGAAAGCCGACTACCAAAAAGTTACCCACGACCCCGAACTTTACCGTACTACTGTAAAAAGATTGAATGATATTGTACTGGAGAATAACTTTCCGCCGGTTATTGCATCGCGTAATTATGTGTATGCCAATATCGCGGCATACGAGGTTATCGCCGCCGGCGACCCTGCGCATTTCCGCTCGTTAGCCGGGCAGATAAAGCACTTGGCAAAAGTACCGCAGCCGGAGAAGGGTAAAGAGATCGATTTCCATTTCGCATCGCTGTTGGCATTTTGTTTTGTTGGGAATGCGGTTACCTTCCCCGAGGGCAGCATGTCTGTTTATGTGGATGAGTTGAAGCAAAAAGTTAAAGATGCAGGCATGCCGTCGGATGTGTTTGAGAACTCGGTTGCTTATTCGGACAGTGTTGCCAAACACATCATGAAATGGAGTAAAGAAGACCATTATGCGCAAACCCGTTCGGCCAGTAAATATACGGTTACCCGCAAAGATGGCCGCTGGATACCAACGCCGCCAATGTATGCCCAGGCGCTTGAACCACACTGGGGCGAGATCCGCCCGATGATATTAGATTCTGCATCGCAGATACCCGCGCCGGAACCACCGCCCTATAACATGACAGATAAGAACAGCGTGTTTTATAAGAGTGTAATGGAGGTTAAAACAATGACCGATAGCCTCACAGCCGACCAAAAGCACATGGCCGATTTTTGGGATGATAACGCTTTTAAAATGAATGTGGTAGGCCACGCTATGTTTGCCACCAAAAAGTTTGGCCCCGCCGGCCACTGGATGAACATCGCTGGCATCGGTTCAAAAATAAAACACGCCGATTTTAGTACAACCGTTGCTGCTTACACGAAGGCTTCAATAGCATTGTTTGATGCCTTTATTAACTGTTGGTATGTTAAATATAAAGCCAACAGCGTGCGCCCTGAAACAGTAATAACCAAGCTAATTGATCCTGATTGGCGACCGCGTATTCAAACCCCGCCATTTCCCGAATATATTAGCGGGCACGCGGTAATATCAGCGGCGGCAGCCGAAACCCTTACCAACAGTTTTGGTGATAACCTAACCTATACGGATTCATCCGAAACGGAATTTAACATCCCTGCCCGTAGTTTCCCGTCATTCAGGGCAGCTGCACAAGAGGCTGCCATGTCGCGTGTATATGGTGGTATCCATTACAAAGGAGCCTGCGCTGCGGGGAGTATATCGGGCCGTAAAATTGGCGAACTGGTAAATGAAAAATTACAACTAAAAATAAAATAACCGGGCTATATGAAGAAAATATCATCCCTTTTAGCATTGGCAGGCCTAATTATAGCAAATAATGCATCGGCACAAAGCCCGTGGATAATTAAGGCCGATAAAATAGACCCTAATAATTATTACGGCATTACTGCGGCTAATGGTATGATAGGTATTGTATCATCGCCCGAGCCTTTTAAAGTGAAGAATGTAGTGCTTGCAGGGGCTTATGACCTTTATGGTCGTGGCCGCGTTAGCAATTTTCTGAATAGCTTTAACCTGCTTAACATGTACCTGGAGGTTGACGGCAAACGCCTTGATGCTAAAATGGTAAGCAATATGAAGCAGGAACTTGATATGCAGCACGCCGCCATGACAACCACGTTTGATTATGGCGATAAAGCAAGCATCAAATACACCTATTACTCGCTGCGCCAGCTGCCTTTTACCGTTTTAATGGATGTTGCCATTACCGCTAAAAAGCCGATAAATATCACCGCTGCCAGCGTTATGGAAGCACCGGACGCCTTAAAGGAAGTGCAAAATTATTATAACGAGATAGACAGGCCGCACGTAACCATTAGCCTGTTAACCTCTACCGCGAAATCGCCAACCGGCAAGTTGCAGCTTTGTGCTTCAACCTCGTTTTTGTTTAACGAGGAGCATGGCAAAGAGCCCAGGGTTATCCACGAAATGTGGGACAATAACATGCACCTTATGAAGTTTAGCCGTGCTGTTGCAGCAGGACAAACTTATCAATACGGCGTTACAGGTTCATCCATCACCTCGGCCCACCACGCCGATCCGCTAAACGAAGCAGAACGCCTTACCATTTTTGCAAAACTTGAAGGCCGCGACAGGCTGGTGCAATTTCATAACAAAGCCTGGGACGAGCTTTGGAAAAGTGATATACAGATAGAAGGCGACCCGCAGGCACAGCAGGATGTGCACAGCATGTTGTACCACCTGTATTCTTTCTCGCGTGCGGGTACGGCTTTATCGCCATCGCCAATGGGTTTATCAGGCTTAGGGTATAACGGACATGTATTTTGGGATACCGACCTCTGGATGTTCCCTGCTATGCTGGTGATGCATCCCGAGATAGCCAAGTCGATGGTTGAATATCGTTTTGAAAGGTTGGAGAACGCGCGTAAAAATGCGTTTTCGCATGGGTATAAAGGCGCTATGTTCCCCTGGGAAAGCGCGGACAGCGGGGTAGAGGAGACACCCGTTTGGGCGTTGAGTGGCCCGTTTGAGCATCATATTAGCGCCGATGTAGCCAACGCGGCCTGGGCATATTATTGTGTTACACAAGATAAGCAATGGCTGCGCGACAGGGGATGGCCCATCTTATCTGCCACCGCCGATTTTTGGGCGAGCAGGGTAGAGCGTAATGGCAACGGGCATTACGATATTATGAATGTTGTTGCTGCTGATGAATGGGCCGAGAATATTGATAATAACGCCTTCACCAATGCCGCCGCAAAAGCTAATTTAATGAATGCCACCGCCGCCGCGCAGATATTAGGCATACAGGCCGATACCGATTGGGTGAACGTTGCCAATAACATCCCTATCCTAAAAATGGCTAACGGCGTAACGCAGGAACATGCCCAGTACAAAGGCGAGGGAATTAAACAAGCTGATGTAAACCTTTTGGCATATCCCCTAAAAACCATAACCGACCCGGCACAGATCAGGAAAGACCTGGAATATTACGAAACCCGCGTACCAAACGAAGGCACCCCTGCCATGACGCAAGGCGTATTCGCCCTGCTTTATGCACGGCTTGGCGACGGCCAAAAAGCTTACCATTGGTTTAAGGACGCATATGAGCCAAACCTGAACCCACCATTTCGTGTGATAGCGGAAACTAAAGGTGGTACAAACCCGTATTTTGCCACCGGGGCTGGTGGTATTATACAGGCCATGCTAATGGGTTTTGGCGGGTTGGATATTACGCCTATAGGCATCATCCAGGTAAAAAGCAAGCTACCGGCTAACTGGAAATCATTAAAAATTACAGGAGTAGGGATTAATAAAGCGACTTACACGGTTAAATAAAAGCAAAAAGAGACGCTGTACTTGGCGTCTCTTTTTGTATATCCTTAATTGTAATACAGCGTTCTGCTCGGTTACTCTTTTTCTTTCTTTTCTTCGGCTTCCTCTATGTCATCTTCATCAGCTACTATGGGTTGCTGTTGCTGATAAGCATTATCATCCAGTTGTATATCAAAAAAGAATGGAAAATGGTCCGACCCGTAATTGGATAACCGTTTAATTTTATTCAGTTTAAAATGGCGGGATATAAACGCGTGGTCTAACGGGAAGCGTATAAAAAAGTAATGCGCGTGGAAAGAGTTAAAAAAGCCGCGCCCGCGCCTTGGGTCCAGCAAGCCGCTCATTTTTAAGAATAGTTCTGTAGTATGGCTCCAGGCCACATCGTTCAGGTCGCCGGCTACAATTACCGGCAAATCGCTTTGTTTGGCCAACTCGGCAGTTAACAGCAATTCCTTGTCGCGCTCGGTCGATCTCACGTTTTCTGAAGGCACGGGCGGGGTTGGATGCACCGCGTATAGCTGCACCATCTGCCCATTGTTTAATTTTACCCGGGTATGTATGGATGGTATATCCGCTTCTACTAGATATTTAACCTGCGCGCCATCAAGCTCGAGTTTGGAGTACAGCAGCATGCCGTAGGTGTTTTCTAAAGGCACCCTTATAAAATTAGGGTAATCTTTTTCCATGCCGCGGGTTTCTATATCCCAGCGGCTGTCGGTTTCTAATAAAATTACGATATCGGGGTTAGCCGTGGCAATTACTTTTAAGCACCCTTTAACATTTTTATTATACTGGTAAACATTGGCAATCATTATACAAATGCTGCGCTGCTCGTCTTTTGATGCGGCCTTTAAAACTTGTTTTGGCCCAAGCGGTGTAAATGGATGTATAAGCCATATCAGGTAAGCGATATTGATACCCAGGGCTATCATTAAACCATGTTTAACAGAGGTATCGCCTGTGAAGGCCCAGGCTAAAAGTGCAATTGTAATTACGTTTAAAAACAGTTTTTGAAGGCGCGGATAATCAAACACCCTAAAGATCCAGTAATCGTTTCTTATTAGTGGCAGTAAGGTAAAAACAAGCAGCAGGCAAGAAAATACTATTAAGGTAAGGTTCATCAATCTGTTTAAAGGGCAGCAAGATAAGCAGATAATAACAAATTTCATTTACTTACAGCCATTGTATTTTATAACTTGCTGTCATGAAGCATATCTGCCTGTTTATTACTTTTCTTATAACTATCTCCGCATCGGCACAAACTACCGTAAAGCAGGATGCCGCCATTAAACAAATGGTTGATGAGGTATCTTCCAAAAATATAGAAGCTATTGTGCGGAAACTGGTGAGTTTTAAAACCCGCCATACCCTTAGCGATACCGTAAGCAAAACCGAAGGCGTTGGCGCTGCCCGTAACTGGATCAAGGCCGAATATGAAAAATATGCGGCAGCATCCAATGGGCGAATGAACGTGCAATTCGATGAGTTTATACAGCCCCAGGGCAACCGGGTAGATAAGCCAACGCCCATGAAAAATGTGCTGGCGATATTAAAGGGAACGGATACTGCAGATAAACGCATCTACATCGTATCCGGCCATTACGACTCAAGGGTGACGGATGTGATGAACATTAAAGACTTTGCCCCCGGCGCTGTTGATGATGCATCGGGCACGGCAATTTCTATGGAACTGGCGAGGGTGATGGCTAAAAGATCGTTTCCTGCAACCATCATTTTTATGGCTATGGTGGGCGAGGAGCAGGGTCTTTATGGTTCTACCAACGTTGCCAGACGTGCCAAAGCCGAGGGTTGGCAAATTGACGCCATGCTCAACAACGACATTGTAGGTAATACCTACGGCATGGAAACCGGGCTGAAAGACAACCGTAGCGTGCGCGTATTTAGCGAAGGGGTGCCTGCGGCCGAAACAGAGAAGCAGGCTGCTACCCGTAACTCGGTAGGCGGGGAGAACGATAGTCCGGCACGTGAGCTGGCGCGATATACCAAAGAAGTTGCCGAGCGATATGTTGAGCAATTAGATGTTAAGTTGATCTATCGCCGCGACCGTTACCTGCGTGGCGGAGACCATACGCCGTTCTCGCAACAAGGTTATACCGCCATCCGCATTACCGAGATGAATGAAGATTTTAACCGCCAGCACCAGGATATCCGTAAAGAAAATGGCGTGGATTACGGCGACCTGCCCGATTTTGCCGATTACGATTATACCCAAAAAGTGGCCCGCATGAACCTTTCGGTATTGGCAAACCTTGCCCTTGCCCCGGCATCACCACAAAATGTTGGCATTGTCACCAGCGGACTAACCAACAAAACGCAACTGAAATGGGAAGCTCCCAAAGGCAAAACACCCGCAGGCTATTACGTGCTAATGCGCGAAACCATTAGCCCTTATTGGGAAAAGAAGTTTTGGGTTACAGGCACCACCGCCAATATCGGATATTCAAAAGATAATTACCTGTTTGCAGTACAGGCCGTTGATGCCGAAGGGCATGAAAGTTTGCCGGTATTTCCTAAGCCTATGAGGTAGTGGTTTAAATAAAAAAGACTATACTCTCAAACTGGTCTAAGCTTCCAGCTTAGACCTAAAACAAAGCAAGCTTTCAGCTTGCGGATAAGAATTAGTTAAGCTGAAAGCTTAACTAATTTGGGGTCTAAGTTTAAAACTTAGACCAGCGTACGGGAGGGAATCATATTCTATACTATACCCTAGTCAACTTTACAGGTGCCGTATGGTTGGCATTCCACTGGCATACATAAACGTTTTTGTCCTCATCAATACAAACATCATGGCCGTGCATAAATACCGGGTTGCTGGCTTGCAGGGTTTGTTGCAGCGCGCCATTCTTGTAAACGGGTGCAGCGCCGCCGGGGTTAGATATCACCTTATCGGTCTTATCTAAAATAGTCACAAAGCCCGATCTGTCAAACTGTTTACCCTGGGCATTTTTAGACCAGCAAACGCCGGCGTAAATATTATCGCCGTTAATAACGGCGCGGCAAACGTACATACCCGGCAAATCTATCCGTTTGATGAATTTACCATCCAGGGTGAAAACTTTAAAGCAGTTTTCCTCGCGCGAGGTGCATATCAATGTGGGGTTGTTTTTATCACGTGTATCTACCGCGACACCGTGGGCATTACGCAGGTTATGATCGGGATTGCTGTTATTGTGGCCACCAAAATGACGGATGTATTGCCCTTTGCTGTTGTATTGAATGATATAATCAGACCCGTAACCATCGGCAACATAAATATCGCCGTTGGGCGCAACAGCGGTTTCGGTAGGTTTAAAGGGCTCGTTATCTTTATAGATACCGATGGTGCGCGGGTGGCCGATGGCAAATATCAGCTTGCCATCCACAGTGGTTTTTAGTACCTGGCCTGCCTGGCCATAGGTGTTTCCGGTACGGTCTAAAGCCCAGCCGCAATCGGTAAGTAGCAGAAAATCCTCGCCGCCTTCTTTGCTGATGGTCAGGCCATGCCCACCCGGCAAGGCAGTACCCCAATGATCCAGCAACTTGCCCGATCTGTCAAATACCAGTACATTGTTTTGGGTATGGTCGCCAAGCATGATCAGGCGGCCTTTGCTGTCCTGAACCATTTCGTGGCAGTTAGCCAGCGGGGTGCTGGTAACGCTTATTTTTGCCCAGTTTTGATCAACTTTATAAGTGAAGCCATTATGGCCAATGGTTTGCTCGTCGGGTTGTTTGTCTTTATGTAGTATAGCAAAGCCTTTTGCAGGTACGGCAGCAGCTACAGATGCTATGGCAGTGGTCTTTATAAAATTCCTTCTCGAGTTTTCCATTTTATAAAAATGTTGATTTGTTCGGACATTTTAAAATAAATGTACTGAAGGAACGAGTATACTAAGTGTGCGAGATATTCCTATCATACAAATCAGCATAATTATCTCTCGAGGTTATGTATGCTATTCTCCCTGCTTCTCATCATAATGATACTTGTTCATTAGCTTCAATAATACGCCGTTGGTCCAGCCGAAGCCATCCTGTAGTGGATATTCTCCGCCGCCAGCGGTTAGGCTGGTATCAACCACATTATATTTTTCGAGCAGTTTACCTGTCTTTTTAAACACGCGGATGTTAAGCTGTAGCCAACGGGTGGCAATATCTTTGGCCAGTTCGCTGTGGCCGTAGTTTTCCAGTCCGTCAATGGCCATATATTGCAGGGGAGCCCAGCCGTTTGGAGCATCCCATTGCTGGCCGCTAAAGTTTAGGGTAGTAACCAGGCCGCCCGGTTTCAGGAAGTTGGCCTTTAAACCTTGGGCAATTTTGTTAGCCTGCGCAGGTGTAGCTATTTTAAACTCAAGCGGGAAAACCGCCGCTAAGGTTTGTACAGGCGAAAATTGCCTGGTAACAAAATTATAGTCGCCAAACCAGCCGGTTTTTTCATCCCAAAAGTATTTGAGAATGGCCTTTTTACGGGCGTTTGCCTTGGCTGTGTAGGCAGCGTAAAGTTTGATATTACCTTTAATTTTATAGCTGCGGGCAATGGTTAGTTCAAGGTTGTATAAAAGGCAGTTTAGGTCTATCGGGACAAGATTGGTAGTTTCAATAGTGCCAAGTGTTGCTGCATCGCTAAACCAGCGGCTGCTAAAATCCCACCCGCTGGCTGCAGCCGCGCGGATGTTGTGATAAAACCCGGGCAACGGTTGTTTAGTGGTTTTAGAGGCGTCTACATCTTTTATATAACTTTCCTCGCGTGGCTCGTCGCTTTCGTCCCAGTAGCGGTTAAGCAGTGTGCCATCGGCCATGCGTACCGCTCGGTGCGCTGCTTTGTTATTGGCCAATGCTGCGCCACCCAGCATCCAGTAGTTGTACTCTTTTATTAACTGTGGCTGATATTTGCTCAGGATGGCGTTTCCCTCGCTTTTTGCAAGAAGGTTTACCATAAGCGAAAAAAATGGCGGCTGCGAACGTGTTAAATAGTATGTACGGTTACCATTGGGGATAAAACCGTAGGTATCTATCAGGTAAGCAAAATTATCTATCATGTTATGGATAACTTTGGTTTGCTTGCTTTCCTGCAGGCCAAGCATGGTGAAATAGCTGTCCCAGTAATAAACCTCGCGGAAACGGCCACCCGGCACTATATACGGGTTAGGCAATGCCGCTAACGATGATAGCCTTGAAGTAGCATCGGGCTTGCGCTGCAATACCTGCCAAAGGGTATCAATATGCTTGCGGATGCCATCTTCTATATTGGTTTGAAAGGCATGGGTAACACCAGATGGTACCGTAAAGTTAGCAATAACAAACTCTTTAAGGTCGAAACCGGCCTTGCCCAGCTGCTCGTTATAGGCCTTCATAATTTGCGATGGGGCGTACTTGGGCGTACAATCTACAAATGTTTTATTATCGGGAAATATATTTGATGACTGCACCGATTCGAACAAACCGGGAAATAGCTGGCGTGGCGTTTTTTGCTGTGCTCCGGCTAAAAACGTAGACAGCAGTAAGGCTACAACTACAAAGATCTTTTTCATTTATAAGGGGTGTTATTTGGTTATAACATAGCCCTTAAATTTAGGCTTTTACCGTAGCAAAAGCAAAACGTTTGTTAGTGTAGGGGATGATTAGTTCTCGCTGTTTTTGAGGGTATCCAGTTTCAGGAGTTTGCGTACACCCAGGAAGATGAGGTACACCAAAATGGGTGCCGCAACCACATCTATAGTATAATGAATGTGTTGTACCAGCAATAATACCATTACAGCTGCAATGGCTATAAAGCCCAGGATCTTATCGTTACGTTTTTCTAAACATAAGAAGATGAGCACCAGGGTAGAGGTATGGCCGGAGAAGAACAGATCGCGGGTGATAACCGTATTGCCGTAAAACACACCGGTAAGTGGGTCTACCAAGTGAATGAGGCCAATAGGTGGATCGAGCGCTACAAAATAGATGGTTAGCATACGGGCGATGTTGATGAATATCAACGTCCACACGTAGTTAATGTAAATAACCGGGTTATACAGCGCGCGAATAAATATCAGCGTTGCCATTCCCCAGATAATGGTGAATATAGGGACAGAAACATCGTAGGCTGGCAGGTGGGCCAAAACCCAATCATTAAGTACTACGCCCTGGCGTTTTTGTATAATGCTAAAGTATATGGGTAGCGATGATAGCAGGATGGCTATTATAAAGGAACCTATTAATAATTTATCACGTTTTTTTGGCGATTGCAGGGCAGCAGTCCAGGCTTGTTTTATAGAAGGTTTACCTAATTCCGACACTATACACATTAATTAAAGGAGCGCAAATTTACTAAAACCCCCAATATTAATTAAGGGTTGGCTGAATATTACATTTTTGTTAGAATAGACGGCGTTGATAAACAATTGTTACTAAAGTTGTTGTATATAGTTTGGTTTGTTTGAATAATTTTAATAGCTATATTAAGGCGTTGAAAAAATCATAAATAAAACACCTTTGAAAACTCCCGACGCCAAACAACTTAAGCGTGTTTTAAAGCCCATACACCTTTGGGCTATAGCGGTAGGGCTGGTCATATCCGGCGAGTATTTTGGCTGGAACCTGGGCTGGGCGGTATCGGGCACTATTGGTTTTTTGATTGCTACATTGGTGGTTACGCTAATGTACGTCACCTTTATTTTTAGCTATACCGAGTTAACCAGCGCCATACCACATGCAGGAGGGGCGTTCGCTTATGCTTACCGCGCCATGGGGCCGTTTGGCGGTTTAATAGCGGGTTATGCCACGCTGATAGATTTTTTACTCGCTACACCGGCTATCGCATTTTCATTAGGCGCATACCTGCATTTTTTGCACCCGCAGATAGGCGTTTTACCGTCGGCATTGGTTTTTAATGTGGTGTTTATTTTATTAAATATATCGGGGGTAAAGGAGTCGGCAACGTTCTCGGTATTCATCACCATTTTGGCTGTGGGCGAGTTGCTGCTTTTTATGGGCGTAGTAGCGCCATCTTTTAAAATGGATAATTATTTGGCTAACCCAATGCCTTTTGGCTGGAGTGGCGTATTTGCTGCCCTGCCCTTTGCCGTGTGGTTTTACCTGGCAATAGAAGGTGTAGCCATGGTTGCCGAAGAAGTTAAAGACCCCAAACGAAACATTCCGCGCGGGTATATTTCGGCATTGGTTACGCTTGTTTTTTTGGCTTTGGGCGTAATGATACTAACCGGCGGCCTAACCGACTGGCGCAAACTCAGCAACCTGGATTACCCCCTGCCAGAGGCCATAGGTATTGTATTAGGCAAGGCAAATGGCTTAACCAAGGTATTTGCCAGCATAGGTTTGTTCGGGCTTATCGCATCAATTCATGGTACCATACTGGCATCATCCAGGCAGGTGTTTGCCATGGCCAGGAGCGGTTATTTGCCGCGGGGGCTGGCATCTGTTAATCAGAAATTTAAAACGCCGCATTGGGCCATTATAGCGGGTGGTGTAATAAGTTTTATAGCGCTGTTTACCGGTACAACGGGGCAGATCATTATCCTTTCGGTAATGGGGGCGGTGGTTATGTATATGATGAGTATGATAAGCCTGTTCATTCTCCGAAAAAAAGAACCCCGTATGGAACGGCCTTTTACTGCCATATTTTACCCCGTGTTCCCGGCTATTGCGTTGGTAATATCGGTAATTTGCATGTTTGCCATTATGTATTACAACTTTATGCTGAGCCTCATCTTCTTTGGCGGGCTTGCCATCGCAATTATCATATTCATGTTGATGGGAAAACATAAGGTAAGAATTATGGATGATGAGCTAATGGAAAAGGCGCTGGAGCAGCGGGTTATATCAACTGAAAAATAATCTAAAAAAAGTTTATCGGCCCAAAGCAACCATCTCTTAATTGCCGGCGTAATCATATTAAACTTAAAAACATTTAATATGAAAAAGTACATCTTAGGGATATCGTTCATGGTTGCTGTGGTTGTTATGGGCATTGCAGCTTGTTCAAAATCGGGCAGCGATCCGGCGCCTACAAAACTTAACACCCCCACAAACCCAAGCAACCCGTCAAACCCTGCTACAAGCGGCGCGTCGGTAAGTATTTCGGGTTTTGCCTTTTCTCCTGCAAGCGTAACCATCAAAGCCGGCGAAGCGGTTAAGTGGACAAATACCGACTCTGCACCGCACACTGCAACAGATGTTAACGGTTCTTTTGACAGTGGCACCTTAAACCAATCGGGCACTTTCTCGCATACATTTGCAACTGCAGGTACTTACACTTACAAATGTATTATCCACTCTACCATGGCAACCGCTACTGTTGTGGTTCAATAATATTGTTGTGATCAATTGATAGTGAGCAACCGCCACATTTAGGGGTTGGTTAGGGGTTTTTATCCGTGGCGGTGCTCATTTTTATATTCATTACTCAACCTCCCTAAAGGCATAGCTAATGTTAAGCTTTTATTAAAATACCTATCTGTTGCCCGTTTTTACGCCGAAGAATTTATCTTAGTAAAAACTAAAGCAATATGCCGTATCAGCATACCGTACAGGGTAAGGTTTACAGGTTTAATAGCCTGCGGATATTGCTGGCAAAAGCCTCTCCGTTTCGCACGGGTGATGCCCTGGCCGGGCTAAGTGCTGATACCTACGAAGAACGTGTTGCCGCCCAGATAGCACTGGCAGATGTACCCCTTAAGACTTTCCTGAATGAAGCTGTTATCCCGTATGAAGAGGATGATGTTACGCGACTTATTATTGATGGGCATGATGCCGTTGCATTTGAAACCATAAGCCATTTAACCGTTGGCGAATTGCGCGACTGGCTACTTAAGCATGAAACAGATACCCTCGTTTTGAAGCGTATTGAGAACGCTGTTACCCCAGAAATGGCCGCGGCGGTATCTAAAATAATGCGCAACCAGGACCTTATTGCAGTAGCAAAGAAGTGTGAAGTGGTAACCCGGTTTCGTAATACCATAGGGTTAAAAGGCCATTTCGCTACCCGTTTACAGCCCAATCACCCAACAGATGACCCACGTGGTATTGCCGCCAGTTTAATAGAGGGGCTGCTTTATGGCAGCGGCGATGCGGTAATTGGCATTAACCCGGCAACTGATAGTCCGCAGGCCGTAATGCAGATCCTTACCCTGGTTGATAACCTTAGGCAGCAGTTTGCAATACCTACCCAAAGCTGCGTGTTAAGCCATATCACCACTACGTTGGAACTCATCAGCAAAAACGCACCTGTCGACCTCTGCTTTCAATCCATAGCAGGCACACAAAAAGCCAATGCCGGCTTTGGAGTAAGTTTAGCTCTGCTGGATGAGGCTTACCAGGCCACGCTATCGCTCAACCGTGGCACGGTCGGCAACAACGTTATGTATTTCGAAACCGGGCAGGGCAGCGCGCTATCGGCAAACGCCCATCATGGTGCAGACCAGCAAACCTGCGAGGCTAGGGCTTATGCGGTGGCTAAAAAGTTTGATCCCTTTTTGGTGAACTCGGTAGTGGGTTTTATTGGACCCGAGTATTTATATGATGGTAAACAGATCATCCGCGCAGCGCTCGAAGATCATTTTTGCGCTAAACTGCTTGGCTTGCCCATGGGGATGGATATTTGTTATACCAACCATGCTGAGGCCGATCAGGACGATATGGATAACCTGCTTACCCTGCTTGGCGTGGCCGGCTGTAATTTTATTATGGGCATCCCCGGTAGCGATGATATTATGCTGAATTACCAAAGCACATCGTTCCACGATGCATTGTACCTGCGTAAAGTACTTGGCCTTAAACCCGCGCCCGAGTTTGAACAATGGCTGATAAAGCAGGGCATATTTGACGAGCAAGGTAACCGCTCGGCTACAGCCGCGGCCGGTTTATTAAAAGATACGGGAGGTTTATGGATAAAGTAACTAAACTGGAACAACCCGACCCGTTAAGTTTTTTAAAAGAGTTTACCGCCGCGCGCATAGCCATTGGTGCAACGGGCAGCAGCATCCCTACCAAACAATCTTTAGCATTTAAGCTGGCACATGCCCACGCCCGCGACGCGGTTTATTCTGTTATGGATACCGTGACGTTAGAAGAGGAACTGGCGCAGTTCCATCGCCCGGTTTTGCAGTTGCACAGTTCGGCAGATAATCGTGCCCAATACCTGCAACGGCCAGATCTGGGCCGCAAACCAAACGAAGAATCGCTCAACCGCCTTGCCGACCAGATAACCGGAGATGACGTAGTCATCATTATTGCCGACGGCTTATCCGCTATGGCGATAAATGAAAATGTAGTGCCACTTTTGCACTTGCTGATCCCCAAACTAATGGCCGTCAACTTAAAAATTGCGCCTTTGTGTTTGGTGCAACAAGGCAGGGTAGCCATTGGCGATGATATAGCTAACGAGTTACAGGCAAAACTTTCTATAGTGCTTATTGGGGAACGCCCCGGGCTTAGTGCTGCCGATAGCATAGGCGCCTACCTTACTTACGGGCCTAAACCCGGTTTAAAGGATAATTCGCGTAATTGTATCAGCAACATCCGCCCCGGCGGGCTGGATTTTAACAGCGCCGCCGATAAGATCTTTTACCTGGTACAAGAAAGTTTCAGGCGCAAACTGTCAGGCGTGGCGTTGAAGGATAATGAGGGTTTGCTGGGCGAGTGATTACCGTTGTTTCATTTCCTGCTTACGCATAGGCATCGCATCAATAGTTCCGTAAAGTTTTTGCAGCGTTATCGGTTGCGAACTACGGTATTTCTCTCCGCCGTCTTTGCCCGTCAATGTAACTGTAAAAAAGCCTTTTATCTTATTTTTTTCGAATGCTGCAGCCGTTTCGTCGCTGTAAACATAAGTTTGGATAACAACATTCCTGCTGTTAAGCCCCGGTTTATCGCTGTTTAAAATTTTCAACTGTTGCGTATAGGCAGCATTATCAGCACTGGTGGTGTATAATGCCAAAACACGTTTTTCGTTGGTTTGAAAGAATAATGCTATTAACAGGATTGTTAAGCGTACCATAACTTATTGTTTATTAACTAATAGATTTAAGCCCGAATTGTTTGTTGTATGAAATTACATAAAACATTTATACTTTAAAACTATAGGGAGTAATTGCAGTATCTGCGGGGGTCTTAGACAACCAATCAGCATGAAAATACGTATTTATGTGCGATCTAAATTTAAAACCATGCACAGTTTGCCGATACCCGAAAATGAAATGGAGAGGATCATCAGTCTGTCAGACTATGACCTCGATTATACAAGTTTCCAGGATAGTTTTAAAGACCTGGCCAAATTAGCCGCCAAAGTTGCCGGTACCGAAATTTCACTTATCAATCTTATAGATTCTTTTACCCAGTGGACCATAACCAACCACGGTTTAGATATTGAGCAGATGCCCCGCGAGGAATCTGTTTGCCAGTACACCATAGCTGGATCGGCAGACCACTTTGAGGTGCCCGATCTGAAAGCCGACGAACGCTTTAAGGACAGGTTTTATGTGGTTGATGAACCAAACCTGCGCTATTATTACGGCATCCCGCTAAAAACCAACGAAGGGCATAACCTGGGCGCTTTGTGTATGTTGGATAAAGATCTGAAGACGCTATCGCCGGAAAAGGTAGAGCTGTTAAAGATAATAGCCGACGAAATTGTTAACCGCCTTAATGCGCACCGCTTAATAACCGGCCTTAAAACAAGGCTGCATGAAGCCAACGAAACAAAAAAGAAGGTAGCTCATGACATTCGCGGCCCCCTGGGTGGTATTATTGGCCTGGCCCAGGTAATAAGCGAGCAGGGCCACGAGAACGAAATAGAAGAGGTACTGGAGTTTATTAACCTGATACAACGTAGTGGCCGCTCGTTACTGGAACTTGCCGATGAGATCCTGACAGCCGATAAGCCGGCCCAGCGCGACCTAAAAGCCGATGAGTTTAACCTCATTGTTTTTAAAGACAAGCTGGAAAAACTGTATACGCCGCAAGCGGTTAATAAAAAGATAGGGTTTACCGTAAATACATCAGTAAACTCATCAACCATACCCTTCTCAAAAAATAAGTTGCTGCAAATAACCGGTAACCTCATATCAAATGCCATGAAGTTTACCCCTTTAAGCGGCAAGGTAACGGTTGACCTAAGCCTGAAGATAGAGGAAACACAAAACCTGCTGCAAATAAATGTGACCGATACCGGGGTAGGCTTAAGCCAGCAAGCTATAGATAGCATATTAAGCGGCAAAGCGCAATCTACCGGTGGCACCAGCGGCGAACAAGGCTACGGCTTTGGGCTGGCCCTTGTAAAGCACTTGGTAGATAGCCTGAAAGGTACTATGCATATTTACTCGCAGCCGGATAATGGCGCTAATTTTGAGGTGGTATTGCCGCAGGAGCAGGTCTGATTATCCACTTAATTTTTGAATTTCTTTAATAATTCTTTTTCTACCTTCTGAAGGCTTTCTTTGAGTTTCTTTGGGATAAAAGGCATCGATTGCGTATTGTAGAAGATTTGATTGAATAGTTTTCAGATTGGATTTCTCTCCAAAAATCATATTGTCAATAACTTGAGACATTGGCTTTATTTTCTCAGCGTAATTAATAACTTCCTCCAACGATAATTCCTCTTTTTTTATTTGATTAAAGAGCTCGTTGGTCATCATTGAATGTTTTTCATGATCTGGAAAATAATAATCTAATAGAGCTTGAAAAGCATTCAAATCAAATTCATTACTATGAAATCTACCGCTTTTAGTAGCCTTAACAATTAGTTCATCTTTATAATTATTTATATTGATTTTTAAATCCTGAAATTGCTCATCGGCTTCTTCCAGTTTTGCGCTTATTACAAATAATTTTCGTTTAAGCGATTTTGGGACCTGATCCTTATTTTTGTATCCTAGTTTATGTTCAATTTCTGCCCAAGCATGCATTAATACAGTTCGAACTTGAATTTCTATTTTAATATCACCTAATCCTCGGTAATTCGGTGTAACTAACCATTTATCTTTAATTTTAATTATAAAATGATGTGAGCGATATCCAAACTCATTTACCTCCAACTTATCTGCTTTGTCTTCATCATTTTGAATATTGAACTCATTTTTAATGATATCATTAACTTTTTCAACATCTTTCAAATAATAAAGCACAACTCTTATTCCGCAAAAGTCCTCATTTTCTTCAAAGGGATTTTCATAAGATTTCCGATCAATCTTTTCATAAAAAGACTTGAAATCTTTGACTCTAGATGAAATTGTTAAAAATGAAATGTCCTCATCTTTTAAAAAAATGTTTAAAGCTTCTTTAATATTTATGCAAGCCCTATTAAATAGAGGTAATTTTTCGGAATATATTTCCTTTAGAGAAGTTTTAGTATAATCCATGATAATTTAGGTTGTCTAAAAATACTTATTAATTTAGAATAGTAAAACTTTTAATACACAAATTGATGTAGGTGATAATTTGATAACTTTAGATCAACAATTATACATTAAACCGTATTAAATTTATGACAAAGCAAACCATAAGCAGGCGCAAGTTTATTGCCACCGGTGCTGTCGCGGCAACCGGAATGTTATTCCTTTCAAAACTATCTTTTGCCAATTCGCTTTTAATTGGGTTTGCTAAGCCAAACTCGCTGATAAACGGTGTGCAGATAGGGGTGATCACCTATTCGTTCCGCAGTATGCCGGGTACGGCAGAGGATCTGTTAAAGTATTGTATAGACTGTAACATTAACGCCATTGAACTAATGGGCGATGCGGCCGAGGCCTACGCGGGCGCACCAAAACGCGAACCGGGTCAAAACTGGAGCGACTTTGCACCAAAACTGGCTGAATGGCGTGCAAATGCACCAATGGACAAGTTTAAAGCCTTGCGTAAAATGTATAACGATGCAGGCGTAAGCATCTACGCCTGGAAACCTAATGCCCTTGGCGCTAAAAATACCGATGCCGAAATTGATTACGCCTTTAACGCCGGCAAGGCTTTAGGCTGTAGCCATGTAACGGTTGAACTGCCCGACGAAGCCCAAACCAAACGCCTTGGCGATTTGGCAACAAAACATAAAATGATGGTAGGTTACCATGCCCACACACAGGCCACCCCAACTTTGTGGGATGCTGCTTTGGCACAGTCGAAATATAACGGCATTAACCTTGATATTGGGCACTACGCATCAGGTACAAGCAGCAGCCCCGTGCCGTTTATTGAGAAATACCACGACCGCATCACCAGCATGCACATTAAAGACCGTAAGTTCAACAACGGGCCGAATGCCGTTTGGGGGCAGGGGGATACGCCTATAAAAGAGGTGCTTGCGCTGATGAAAAAGAATAAATACAAATTTCCGGCTACGATAGAGCTGGAGTATAACATCCCCGAAGGGTCTGACGCGGTGAAAGAGGTGAAAGCTTGCCGTGCTTACGCCGCCGACGCTTTAAAATAATTTGTAACGAAAGGAATAAAAATGGCGTCTATTTGTTTATAGACGCCATTTTATTATCACTATTATTTACATTCGCCATATGAAAAAATTCCTTTACCTTTCTTTAATAACCTTTATTGCCAGCAGCTGTAGCTATACGGTTTATGACATGAGCAAAGGCGAGTTGCCTATTGCCAAGAAAAGCACTTATAAGGTGGAGTACAGTTCTGAGATACCCGACGGTACAACCGCCCTTATTTCATACCAGGATATCAATAATGTAAGGCATATAGAAGAGCACCATAAAGGTAATTTCAACAAAACAGTAGAACTGCCATCGGGCCAGAATGTAAAGCTTACGGTTGATGTAAAGCTGCCAAAAACAACGCCCGCAAGCCAGCTGGTAACCACCATTAAGGTAGATGGCGAAGTGGTTGATACCCAAACCCAAACCGGCAAAAAGGTTTTATACCGCTTTGAGTTTAAGCTGCCATAATCAATAAGGGATATATCAGACTATTATTTAAATTAGCACTTGATGTATCCGCAATTACTCGCCCATATTAAACGCCTGGTGCAGCTAACCCCGCAGGAAGAGCAGATGCTTTGCGATGCCGTGGAGCTAAAAAAATTTAAAAAGAAGGAGATCATCCTTGAGCCCGGGCAGCATTGCAAAGGTGAGTATTTTGTATTGAGCGGCTTATTGCGGCAATATTATGTTAACGCCAAGCTGAACGAACAAATAGTACAGTTTGCCCTGGAGAACTGGTGGATAGCCGACCATGATAGTATTGTTAACAATGTGCCCGCAGGTACCTATATCCAAACCATCGAGCCATCAGAAGTATTGCTGCTGCATAACCGCGATAAAGGCCCGCTGTTGGAGCAAGTCCCCAAACTGGATACTTACTTTAGGCTAACCATGCAAAGGGCTTTTATAGCCTCGCAACGCCGCATAGGCTTTTTGTTCAACCAAACGGACGAAGAGCGTTACCGCTACTTCACTTCGCTGTTCCCCGGTTTTGTGCAGCGCGTACCCCAATACATGCTGGCCTCGTACCTTGGCTTTACCCCGCAGTTCCTAAGCAGGATAAGGGCGAAGAAAGGGAGGTAGCCGCAATAGCATTTTATTTAAATATCGAACACTGAATGTTGAATGATAAATAATGAAGTGTTTTAATGTTCGATATTCGAAATTGAGTGTTCGATATTCGATATTTTGTTCCCCCTTCAGGGGGCTCTTTCTTAACCTCAGTTCATTTTTTGAGGGGGTATTTGTGCGCAACTTTGTCTCAACAAACACAAAGAGACAATGAAAAGAACAAACATTTTAACCACACAGCCTGATGCTTACAAAGCGATAATGGCTTTAGAGAACTTCGTTATTGGCAGCGAGATAGAACCTCTTCACAAAGAATTGATAAAGCTGCGTTCATCACAAATTAACGGTTGCGCGTACTGTTTAGACATGCACAGCCGGGATGCCCGCAAATTAGGCGAAACCGAGCAGCGTATTTACACCCTTAGCGCCTGGAGGGATACGCCATTCTTTGACGAAAAAGAGCAAGCGATACTGGCTTTAACCGAACAAGTGACCATGATAAGCAACGGAGGCGTGTCTGACGAGGTATATAATAAAGCTACCGAACTGCTGGGCGCTAAATACGTAGGGCAAGTCATCATAGCCATCATCACCATTAACGCGTGGAACAGGATAGCTATTAGCTCGCACTTTCAGCCAGCGTTGCAAAAGTAATTTCAGAAAGATCGAGCTGTTCATGTTCACGATTCAGTAATATTAGTAAAACGTGAACACTTGATTGTTAATTAGTTACACGGGTGTTGCTGGTTGTGTGTCGTGAACGTGAACACGGAATGAACGCTAAAACCCAACAAGAAAGCCGCTTAAATTATTAAGCGGCTTTCTTTATTTTATATCAATTTTGCTTATTTATAAGCAGATACGTGGGTTGTTTTGATGCTTAACACAAAGGTTTTCCCTACGCTTATTTTAACATTTTTATCCTGGATCATCTCCTTGATAACTTCATCTGTTTTCAGGGCTTCGTACAGGTCGCGTGCTACAGCCGATCCGCTGATGTTGTTGGTTACTTTACCATTTTCCATCGCGATGTTAAACGTGTAACCAGATTTGCCCCTGTCGCCTGCCGACTCAAAATCAGTGATGTTCAGTTTAAAACTTTGATCCTCAGTCAAGCTTCTTTTAAGATGCAGGCGTATAACCGGGATGTATTTTCTCCAGGTTGTTAAATATTTTCTTTCTTCCATGTGTGTGGGTAAAGGTAGCCTAATTAATTGGTTACACTAACTATTCTACCGTTAATATATCAACGCGTGTATATTCATAGATATTTTGCGCTCTTAAAACAAAAAACCGCCTTAAAATTAATTAAGACGGTTTGTATGGTGTTCTCGATGAGATTCGAACTCATATCGACGGCTTCGGAGGCCATAATTCTATCCATTGAACTACGAGAACTTATACCTGCAAAGGTATTTTATAATATCGAATATCCGTTATTATTTACAGATTGGGGCTATACGTTAAACCTAAAGTGCATAATGTCGCCATCCTGCACAATGTAGGTTTTACCCTCTACAGCCATTTTGCCGTTTTCTTTTATAGCCGCTTCCGATCCGTTAAATTTCACAAAGTCATCGTACTTAATCACCTCGGCACGGATAAAGCCCTTTTCAAAATCGGTATGGATAACACCCGCTGCTTGCGGGGCGGTAAAGCCTTTGGTGATAGTCCACGCGCGCACTTCCTGTACACCCGCGGTAAAGTAGGTAGCAAGGTTAAGCAGGCTGTAAGCCGCTTTAATAAGTTTGTTAACACCAGATTCGGTAAGGCCTAAATCGCCCAAAAACTCCTGGCGCTCTTCAAACGATTCCAGTTCGGCAATCTCAGCTTCTATCTGGGCAGATATTACTAAAACCTCAGCGCCTTCTTCTTTTGCTACGGCCCTTACTTTTTCTACGTAAGCGTTACCGGTAGCAACCGAAGCTTCATCAACATTACAAACGTACATCACCGGTTTTGCGGTAAGCAACCAAATGTCTTCAATATATTCCTTATCCTCTTCGGCAACAGGTGCGGTGCGGGCGCTTTTACCTTCAAGTAAATGGTTTTTATAAACGGTAAGCACATCGTAGGTTTTTTTAGCCTCTTTGTCGCCACCGGTTTTAGCCATTTTTTCTACCTTCTGTATCTTTTTCTCTATCGAATCCAGGTCTTTCAACTGCAATTCGGTATCAATGATCTCTTTATCGCGGATAGGGTTAACCGAGCCATCTACGTGGATCACGTTATCGTTGTCAAAACAACGTAAAACGTGAATAATAGCGTTGGTAGCGCGGATGTTTGCCAGGAACTGGTTACCCAGGCCTTCGCCTTTGCTGGCGCCTTTAACAAGGCCGGCAATATCTACTATCTCAATAACATTCGGAACGATGTTTTTTGGGTTAACAATCTCTGTTAATTTTGCAAGGCGTTCATCGGGAACGGTAATTACCCCCACGTTTGGCTCTATAGTACAGAACGGAAAATTTGCCGCCTGTGCCTTGGCATTTGATAAACAGTTAAAAAGTGTAGACTTGCCCACATTTGGCAAACCCACTATACCACATTGTAAACCCATTTTTAGTTGTCTTTGGGTTCATAGATCATAGTTCATAGATCATGGCAGGCTGTTTTGCTATGAACTATGAACCAGTTACCATGAACTGATTTTAAAGCCGCAAAGATAACAGAAAAAAAGCCTTGTAATTTGAAAAAATAAACGACTTTTGCCAGCGTTACAAAAGGCAGCAAAATAGTTTAATAACATGTAAAAACGGGGCTTATGGAAGAGATGGTTGAGCAAATAGAATTACTACTGGAGCAGGAGGATACCACACGGCTGCGGGAATATTTGAACAATCTTAATATCTCTGACGTTGAGGAGCTTATAGACGAGCTGCCCGAGCATGGCCCTAAATTTATAGAGATACTTTCTATTAACCGCGCGGTAAATGTGTTCCGCATTCTGGATTTTCCTACGCAGGAGCGTATCATCAAAAAACTTTCGGGCAAAAAGGTAAGCGAGATCATAAATGAGCTGCCACCCGATGACCGTACTGCCTTTTTTAGCGAATTACACGGCGATGCTGTTACAAAACTGATACTCCATCTATCGCCTGACGACCGCAAAGAGGCGCTTTCTCTTTTAGGTTATAAAGAGGACAGCGTTGGCCGTTTGATGACGCCCGATTATATCGCCGTTAAAAAAAGCTGGGATGTAACCCGTGTGTTATCGCACATTCGCCGCTACGGTAAAAACTCCGAAACCATCGATGTTATATATGTAATAGGAGAGAACGGTAAGCTGCTGGACGATATCCGCATCCGCGAGATCTTACTGGTAGCGCCCGAAACCAAAATAAGCGACCTGATGGATGGACGCCTGATAGCCCTTAGTGCTAACGACCCGCAGGAGGAAGCCATTAACGTGTTCAGGATGAATAACCGTACCGCTTTACCGGTAACCGATGATGACGATATACTTTTAGGTATTGTAACGGTAGATGACATCCTTTGGATAGCGAATGAAGAATATACAGAGGATATCCAAAAAATTGGTGGTACCGAGGCTTTGGATGAACCTTATCTTGATATTAACATCTTCCGCCTTGTTAAAAAGCGGGTAAGCTGGCTGATCGTGCTTTTTCTTGGCGAAATGCTTACAGCTACCGCCATGGGCCATTTTGAGAATGCCATTGCCAAGGCGGTAGTTTTGGCACTGTTTGTACCGCTAATTATATCAAGCGGTGGCAACAGCGGTTCGCAGGCATCAACACTTATTATACAGGCCATGGCTTTGGGCGAAGTAACTATTGCCGACTGGTGGCGGGTTATGCGCCGCGAAATTATATCGGGCCTGTTACTGGGTACAACTTTGGGTATAATTGGCTTTATGCGAATATACGTTTGGACGCTTTTTAGTGATATATACGGCCCCGATTGGATGACGGTTGGCTTTATAGTGGGCATTGCACTGGTCGGGGTAGTACTTTGGGGCTCGTTAGCCGGATCCATGCTGCCTTTACTTCTCAAAAAGTTGGGTGCCGACCCGGCAACATCATCAGCCCCGTTTGTGGCTACACTGGTAGATGTTACCGGGCTTATCATATATTTTACCATAGCGGTGTTATTTATGCCGGGTATAAATCATTAGTGCATATTCTTTAAAGGAAAAATTAGTTTATTTCTTGTTTCAGTTTTAGGAATTTCTATCTTTAAAAGAAATTTAACAATCTAAACTAACACAATGGAAATTGACGAAACGCCGGTACAACCGCTATCTCCCGAACCACAAATTATTTTAAACGAACAAGCACAGTATTATTTGCTAAAAGCCGGGCAGTGGGCATACTTTTTAGGAATAATGGGCTTTATTGGTACAGCCTTTATTGCAATTATGGCATTATTTGTTGGCACTATTTTTACAACCATGGCTGCCATGAATCCTCTGATGGCAGGCGCTGCTGCCGGTGCGGGCGGTGCAGCCACGGTTATGTATTTGCTGATAGCATTAGTGAGCTTTTTCTTTGCTTTATATCTTTACCAATTTGGCGATCGTATAAAAAAAGGGGTTACGTTTAAAAGCCAGGAAGAAATAACCCAGGCATTAGGCAAACTAAAATCGTTTTTTAAATTATGGGGTATATTCACCATTATATATCTTTCGTTTATAGCGCTGTTTATGGTTATCGCTATCCTTGGTGGTGCCGCCGCTATGATGGGCAGGTAATAAAATAGGTTTAAAACATAAAACCCCGCTTTTTGAGGCGGGGTTTTCTATTTAATTTAGGTTTGTTTATGTATTGTTAGTAAGAGAAGTCTTCATCAGCTTTTGCTGTTTCGATGTTTTCACCAAATTCGTAGCGTTTCTCCACTACTTCCTGGTGCTCTTTAATATAATCTACAGTGTCTTTAAGTCCTTCGGCAAATTTTTCGAAGTCCTCTTTGTAAAGGAAAATTTTATGTTTCACAAAAACACCATCCTCTAAACGTTTTTTACTCTCAGTGATAGTCACGTAGTAATCGTTAGACCTGGTTGCTTTTACATCAAAAAAATAAGTGCGTTTGCCTGCCCTTATCTTTTTGGAGTACACTTCTTCACGTTCTCTATTGTCAAAATCTCCCATAAATTTTTTATTGTAAATAGTTTTGGTGGCATAAATATATATAAAAAACTAATTGCAAGTATTATTTAGCGTATAAATGCGCCTTTATTTCAATCTTTTACGCCGGTTTATAATAAAGGTTGCGTTTTAGGCCTGTTCTTCTTCTTCAAGCAGTTGTTTTTCATACAATTCAAAGTAAGGGCCTTTATATTCCATTAACTGGTTGTGTGTGCCCTGTTCTACAATTTCGCCGTTATCAATCACCAAAATATTGTCGGCATTTTTTATGGTTGAGATTCGGTGCGATATAATTACGCTGGTTTTGCCCTGCATAATGCGGCCAAGGTTGCTTAATATTTCTTCTTCGGTGCGGGTATCAACCGCCGACAGGCAATCATCAAATATCAATACCTGTGGGTGCTTTACTATGGCCCTGGCTATACTTACGCGTTGTTTTTGCCCGCCCGAAAGGGTAACACCACGCTCACCGATCAATGTTTCAAAGCCTTTTTCCAGCTCCATAATGTTGTTGTATACAGCGGCATCTTTGGCGGCCTGCTCCACCCTTGGCATATCCAATACATCGGCACTAAAGGCAATGTTATGCGATATAATATCAGAGAAAAGAAAAACCTCCTGAGGCACAAATCCTATTTGTGAGCGGTAATTATCCAGATTAAGTTTGGTAAGCGGCTTATTGTCAATCAAAATCTCGCCACCTGTAGTATCATACATCCGCATAACCAGGTTGGCTATGGTAGATTTCCCCGACCCGGTACGGCCAATAATGGCCACCATTTCGCCGGGGTTAGCGGTAAAGGATACATTCTTTAGCGCTGTAATACCCGTGTCCGGATAATTGAATGAAACGTTCCTAAACTCTATTTTTCCTTCAAGTTTGTGGTCGGGCGCTTTTGGTGAGATGATCTTGGGTTGCTCGTGCAAAAACTCGTTAATTCGTTTTTGAGAAGCCGCCGCGCGTTGGATCAGTGAGGTTACCCAGCCCAGCGAAATAACCGGGAAAGCAAGCATATTTAGGTACACAATAAACTCGGCAATATTCCCCGGGGTAATGTTACCTTTCATTACCTCTACGCCGCCAATATACATGGTTATTACGTTGCTTAAACCTATCAGCAACAGCATCGAGGGGAAGAACACAGCCTGTACCCTGGCCATAGCCATGCTTTGTGTCTTGTAATCTTCGCTTTCGGCGGCAAATTTTTCGCGAACGAAGCTTTCGCGTACGTATGATTTAATTACCCTGATGCCCGAAAAATTCTCCTGCACAAAGCTGGAAAGCGCCGATAAGCGCTGCTGGATCTTCTCGCTGCGGTATTCGATAATAGTGTTTACATAAAATATGATAACCGCCAAAATAGGCAGTGGCAGTACCGAAAATATTGCCAGCCGCACGTTTACGGCAAGCATAGCGTAGATTACCAATACAAATAACACAATGGTATTAATAGTATACATAATGCCGGGCCCAAGGTACATGCGCACACGGCTTACATCTTCGGTGACGCGGTTCATTAAGTCGCCGGTGTTATGGCGGCGATAAAAGGCAAGTGACAATACCTGGTAATGCGCATAGATCTCGTTCTTCAGATCATATTCGATATGGCGCGACATGAGGATGATGGTTTGCCGCATAAAAAACAGGAACAAACCACGCAACAATGCCAGCACTAATACCAGTATCCCAAACAAAAACAGGCTCGAGCCAAAAATATCGTAAATAACTTCCTGCCTGTTAAAACCATCAAACAATTGGTAAACGCCAATATTCTCGGTAACTAGGTCAAACGCCACGCGGATAACCTGCGCGGGCAGCACCGCGAAGATGTTTGATATAATAACAAACAGCACGCCCGGCACAAGGCGCCAACGGTATTTATAAAAGAATTTATTTAGGTATGCGAGGTCTTTCATGCGTGTTTAATCCCGAAAGTCAGTAAGAGCCCGAAGGGCGGGAAACTACTGTCTTGTATTTCAAAAGTACATGTTTAATAGTAACTCTAAAGTAAAAAGAAGCCATAATGTTCTACTTCCTGGCTTTCTTGATGCGACTTTCAGACTTTAACTTTGCCACACAAAAAAAAACCTCTACTTTTGCCCAACTATAACTAATACCCATTCGCGCCCCAAAATGTCTGTTCAACAACCTACCGATAGTATATTTAACCAGCTGGATGCCTTCGGACATAAAAAGGTTGTGTACTGTAGCGACCCGGATACAGGCTTAAAGGCTATAATAGCTATACACGATACTACGCTTGGTCCTGCTTTTGGCAGTACCCGCATGTGGGCATACAAAACCGAAGCGGAGGCTTTGAGAGATGTTTTGCGCCTTTCAAAAAGCATGACGTATAAGTGTGCTATAGCGGGCCTTAACATGGGCGGCGGCTACTCGGTTATCATAGGCGATTCGCGTAAGGATAAGAACGAGGCCATGATGCGCAAGTTTGGCCGATTCATAAAGAACCTTAACGGCGAGTTTATTACATCTGAAGATGTGGGTACCAACCCGCGCGATATGGAGTACATCCGTATGGAAACGCAGCATGTTACCGGTATACCTGAGAGTTTAGGCGGCAGCGGCGACCCATCGCCCATTGCGGCTAAAGGTGTTTATATGGGTATAAAAGCCTGTGTAAAAGAGCAGTTTGGCAGCGACAGCCTTACAGGTAAAGCCGTAATAGTACAGGGCATTGGCCACGTTGGCGAAAACCTGGTTAAACTGCTGCGCGACGAGAACGCTAAAGTTTACATCAGCGATATTAATGATGAGCGCACCCGCCAGGTATCAAAAAAATACGGTGCCGAAGCGGTGTCTAACAACTCGATATTTGATATCGACGCGGATATTTATTCGCCTTGTGCATTGGGCGCTACCATTAATACCGAAACTATTGCCAAGATAAAATGTGGTATCATAGCAGGATCGGCCAATAACCAGTTACAGGACGAGCGTATACATGGCGAAATGCTGTTGGAGAAAGGCGTACTGTTTGCGCCCGATTACGTTATAAACGCGGGAGGTATTATTAACTGTTACTCGGAACTGATGGGCTTTAGTAAAAAACGTACCATGCAGCTTACCGAAAATATTTATGAAGCAACCCGCAACGTTTTAAAACTTTCTAAGCTCGAAAACATTTCTACTACAGATGCGGCAAATAAAATTGCCGAAAAACGTATTGCAGATATTAAAAAAGTAAAATCAACCTATTAAAATTAATAATAGCCCCGGTGTGGGCTTAATCGTTCTTACAACATGTTAAACAGAAGGCACCTTAGGGTAAAAGTGTTACAATCGCTGTACGCGTTCCACCAGTCAGACACAAGAGACATTAAAGCGCATGAGAAAAACCTGCTCGGCAGTATCGACCAGGTTTTTGAAATGTACATCTGGATGCTATCGCTCATAAGCGAAGTTATTGATTACAGCGAAACAGATGCGGCAGAAAGGGCCAACAAGCATTTACCAACTGCAGAAGACCTTAACGCCAGCGTTAAGATCATGAGCAACCGTTTCCTGGTATCGTTAAAAGATAACCGCGATTACCTCATCGCTCTTAAAAAGTACAAAGTTGAGTGGTCGTTCGATCCTGAACTTGCCAAATCACTATTCACCACGTTAAAAAACTCACCGGAGTATGCCGAATATATTGCAAAAACGGATGATACCTTACAAACAGATAAAGACATTATTAAATTCATCTTTAAAAAGGTGATCCTTAAATCGTCATTAGCCGAGCAGGTTTTTGAGGATAAATTTATCTACTGGCCGGTTGACCGCGAGGTGCTGCAGGCGCTGATCGCTAAAACTTTCAAAAACTTTTCATCAGACAATTATGCCGAAAACAAACTTGCCGATATTAGCGGTAACTGGGTTGAGGATAGGGAGTTTGTTGTAAACCTTTTTGAGCAAAGCATCCGTAACGATAAAGCCTATCAGGAGCTAATAGCCGAGAAGACCCAAAACTGGGAGCCCGACCGTATTGCGATGATGGATACGTTATTAATGAAGATGGCTATTGTAGAGTTTATTAACTTTACATCTATACCGGTAAAGGTTACCATTAACGAGTACCTTGAAATTTCGAAGGAGTTTAGCACGCCTAAAAGTAATTCGTTTATAAACGGTATATTAGACAAGATTTTATTTGAGCTTAAAGAGCAGAAAAAAATCAAAAAAATAGGCAGGGGATTAATAGAATAACAAAATGAAAAAGCTGTTTTTATGTGCAATTGTTGCAGGTACACTGTTTACAGCCTGTAATCAAACAGGCCAAAACGCAACCGCTGCAGTTGCTGACAATGGTAATACAAGCGCAACTAACGCGCCTGTTATGAAGTTTGAAAAAGAAACCCACGACTTTGGCAAAATTAAAGAGGGCGAAAAGGTAACTTATGCATTTAAGTTTACCAACACGGGGAAATCGCCGTTAATTATTAAAGATGCCGTTGCTACCTGTGGCTGTACCAAGCCGGAGTGGCCTGCTACCCCAATACAGCCGGGTGCTGATGGTGCCGTAAAAGTTACTTTTGATAGCGCCCACAAAATGGGTTTACAGGATAAGCAAATTACCATAACTGCCAACACCAATCCTGCACAAAGCATGGTGCACTTAATTGGCGAAGTAACAAAAGCAGCAACTAAATAAATATGATATCCCGATAGTTATCGGGACAGTAAATCACTAATTCAATAATAATTATATAAATGATAGCTACAGTTTTATTACAGGCCGGCGGAGGCTTAGGTTACCAGCAATTGATCATGTTCGGTTTAATTGCCGTTGTGTTTTACTTTTTCATGATCCGCCCGCAAATGAAGAAACAAAAAGACCAGAAAAAATATGTTGACGAGCTTAAAAAAGGCGATAAAATTGTAACCACTGCCGGCATCCACGGTAAAATTTACGAAGTTGCCGATACAACTTTTCTTATCGAAACAGAAGGCGGTGGCCGTATCCGTTTCGATAAATCTGCCGTATCATTAGATGCTTCTAAAGCATTGAACACGCCGGTAGTTACAAAATAAGCTAAAAGCTGAGGGCGTAAAGCTTAAAGCTACAACTCAATATTACGAAGCGAAAAGCTAAGGCAGATAATAATCAGCTTCTGCTTTTCGCTTTCTGCTTTAAGCATCACAAAATGGCAATAATTAAATTATCTGCAATTGAGCGCCGGCGGTTATCAGCCTTTATAACCTGCCTGGTTATTGCCATTGTAGCGTGGATGTTTACCACGCTTTCTAACCCATATAAGTTTACCGTAAAGCAGGTTGTAGTTTTTAAGAACGCGCCTCAGAAAAGGGCTTTTCATCCCCTACAGCCCGATACGGTTAACGCCCTGGTGCAGGGAACGGGCTGGCAAATGCTGATGTTTAGGATGAATGATGAAAAAAAAGCCATTACAGTTGATCTCCACACCCTCGATACAAAAAACTATGTGGTGCTTAGTTCGCAGCTAAAACAAATTAACGCCAACAGGGATATGGAACATGATATTATCGCCCTCACTCCCGATACCTTGTTTTTTGATTTTAGCAGCCGCACGGTTAAACGTGTGCCGGTGGAATTGGTACAGGCTATAAATTACCAAAAGCAGTTTGCCCAGTCGGATAATGTGAGTATTAAACCCCGTTATGTGACCATTAGCGGCCCGGCAGAGGTAATAAATAAAATTACTACCTGGAAGACGGATACAGTTAAGATAAATAGCGCCAATGATGATTTTTATGGACGCGTAAAATTGCAGGGTGTTAAAGAGGGTAACCTTAGCGTTTTGCCTAAAAGCGTTATGGTGAGTATACCCATTGACGAATACACCGAAAAAACGATAGAAGTACCCGTAAAGCTTATAAATAACCATAAGTATTACGACGTAAAGATCTTCCCTCAAAAGGTTAAGGTAACTTTTACCACATCGCTAACTAATTACCCCGACTTGAACGAAGATGATTTTGAAGCCGTTGCCGACCTGGATCTGTGGCGCAATAATGGTTATACGGTGTTGCCTGTAAAGGTTACACGGACGCCATCGTATATTAAAGTGGTTAAAATAGCCCCGCAGAATATAGATTTTATTATCAAAAAATAATGTTTAAAGTAGGTATCACCGGTAATATCGGCAGTGGCAAAACCACCGTATGCAAAATATTTGAGGTATTGGGCATCCCCGTTTTTTATGCTGATGATGCAGCTAAAGAAGTGATGGTAACCGATGCAGAACTGGTTGCCGGTATAAAGCAAACTTTTGGCAACGAATCCTATTTTACCGATGGCAGCCTTAACCGCAAGTACATTGCATCCATCGTATTCAACAATAAAGAAGAACTTGCAAAGCTGAACGGGCTGGTGCACCCCGCTACTTTCAGGGCGTTTGATAAATGGGTTATAAACCACAAGCATGCGCCATATGTGCTTAAAGAGGCCGCCATACTGTTTGAAAGTGGCTCGTACAAATTATGCGACAGATCTATTATGGTTACGGCACCATTAGATGTCCGCATTAAACGTGTTACGCAGCGCGACGGTATCACAGCAGAGGAAGTTATAAGCCGCAACAACCGACAGTTTACCGAAGAAAAAAAGCTGGCCCTGGCCAATGATGTTATTATAAATGATGATACGCAGCTTGTTATACCGCAGGTGCTAAAACTGCATAAGCTGTACCTATCCATCGCCCAACAAAATTCATGATTCTAGAAGATTTTATTGCCTTTAACGCCAATGGCCTGTACTGCCGTTACGCCGATTTTTACCTCGACCCACAGCTGCCGGTTACTAATGCAGTAATTAGCCACGCCCATGCAGATCATGCCAAAAGTGGCAACGCAAATGTTTACACCACCGCTGCTACTTATGCCTTTATGCAACTTCGCTACGGCAAAGGCGCGGCTAAAAACAGCCATATAGCGGCATATAATGCGCCGTTTACAATTGGCGATGTGCAGGTAACTTTTATAGCCGCAGGACATATGCCGGGCTCGGCACAGGTGTTAATGGAGTACAAAGGCATTAGATACTTATACACCGGCGATTATAAACTACAGCCGGATGCTACCTGTGAGCCTTTTGAATTTGTAAAAGCAGATGTATTGATTACCGAGAGTACCTTTGCCGACCCAAATACCTCGCACCCCGACCCGGTACAGGAAATTAAAAAGCTGAATGATATTAAGATAAACATCCTGCTTGGGGCATACAGCCTTGGTAAGGCCCAACGGTTGATACGGATGATAAATGATCATGCGCCGCAAAAAAAGATTTTGGTGCATCACCGCATTATGCCCATAAATGCTATTTACCAAAAGCTGGGTTTTGAGTTAGGTAGCCACCAGATATATGGCCGCAAGTTTATGAAAACGCAGGAGGAGTGGGTGTACCTAGTGCCGCCATTTACTTTCGATAGTTACATTAGGGCAACGGGTGTGAAGCGCCTGTTCGCCTCCGGGTGGAAGAACCTTCAAGTGAACAATCAGGATACGCTGTATATATCTGACCATGCCGACTGGAACGATATTATTAAAACCGTTGAACATACCGGGCCACAACAGATATGGACGTTGCATGGCGATGGTACGCATTTAAAAAATTATTTTAATAAAAATATTTTTGTGAAATTGCTGAGCTGATGCTACAGGAGAATGTTGATTATTATATAAATGAGGATGGTAATTTCGTTTTTACAAAAGAGTACCATTTAAAGCGCGGCTACTGCTGTAAAAACCAGTGTCTGCATTGCCCATGGAATTATAGAGGAGAGAACAAAACTGAACAGAAAACAAAAAAATAATAGGTTATATTTGCCGAATAGTTAAATTATGGGAATAGAGGAAGATATAAAAAGCACGAATTTTGAAGATAATTACCATAAAGCGGTAATTAATCTGAATTATACGTACGGTTGGATCAACAACTATATGCGCCCTGAATTTGAGCGTTATAAGCTTACCCAACAACAGTTTAACATCCTGCGCATTTTACGCGGGCAGTACCCAAAACCTGCTACGGTAAATTTGTTAAAGGACAGGATGATAGATAAGATGTCCGACGCGTCTCGTATTGTTGACCGCCTGGTACAAAAGGGCCTGGTATCGCGCTGTACCAACTCCCGCGACCGCCGTGCAGTAGATATCCGTATTAGCGACGAGGGCTTAGAGATCCTTAAAAAAATGGATGCCTGCTTTAAAACCAAAGATTTATTCAAGAAAAACCTTACCGAAGAAGAAGCGGGGCAATTGAGTGACCTGCTCGATAAGATGAGGGGATAGAAGAGTCAGGACTTGTAGAATCAGGAATCAAGACAGAAAAATATTGGGGGTGTTTACGAAGGTAAGCACCCTTTTTTTGCGTAACAATTCCCTCCCTCGGGAGTGCAGGCAGGGGTTAATAAACTTTCTCCGTCGCATTTAACTCACCCGGTCATTGCTTCGCTCGACCACCCTCTCTCCGCAAGCGGAAAGAGGGTTAAAATAAATTCTTTTCTCATCACCCTCTTTGCGCAGCAGAGAGGGTCGCGCACGAAGTGCCGCGGGGTGAGTAAACTAACAACCTATGCCCTAAACCCTGGCACCATCCTCCTAAACCCAAACGCAAATAGCACGCCTACCAGGCTGCCGTAGAGAGCCCCTCCGGTTACATCAAGCGGATAATGGACGCCTACATAGACCTGGGCAAAGCAAATTAGCGCGGCCCAAAAGATGGTAGCAGGTAGCACCCATTTCCATCGCCTGAAAAAAATACAACTGAGGAATACGGCTATAGCAAAGTGGTCGGTAGCATGTGTGGATGGGAAACTGTATCCCGTGCCGCAGGTAACCCGGTTTATGTCTGTTGGGCCGGTTGCCGGGTCGCGGCAGGGGCGAAGGCGGCTTACGCTCGGTTTAATAATGCTGGCGCTGGTGTAATCGGCAAAGCCAACGGCCATAGATAAAAATAACACCAATATGATGCCCTGCCTTTTGTATCGCCAAATGCTAAAAATAATAATGAACAGGTAAAGCGGAATCCAGAACTTTGGGTTGCGCATCAAAGGCATCAAGCTGTCGAAAAACGCGTTTGATAGATCGTGGTTAATGAAGTAAAATAAATGCCGGTCAAAGTTCAGCAGGAAATGGGGCATTGGCTTTATTGATAATACTTAGTGTTCTCAGCACCGGGTAAATATAGCTAATAAATTAACGCCTAAAAGTACGCGAATTTTACAATGCTATCATTTAAATATTGTTATTTTTGCGGCTTAATCATCTATACGTTTTGACACTCATAAAATCAATTTCGGGCATTAGGGGTACCATAGGTGGTGCAGCCGGCGACGGATTAACCCCCTTGGATATTGTTAAGTTTACATCTGCATACGGTAGCTGGGCGGTAAAACGTACAGGTATTAAAAAGATAGTGTTAGGCCGCGATGCCCGCTTATCGGGCAGTATGGTAAATAACCTGGTAATAGGTACGCTGCAAGGGTTAGGTATTGATGTGGTAGACTTAGGGCTGTCAACCACCCCAACTGTAGAGGTTGCCGTGCCCGATGAAAAGGCAGCCGGTGGTATTATCCTTACCGCCAGCCATAATCCAAAACAATGGAATGCTCTTAAGCTGCTTAACGAAAAAGGTGAGTTTATAAGCGACATAGATGGTAAAGAAGTTTTAGAAATTGCCGAGAACAGCGATTTTATATACGCTGATGTAAACGACCTGGGTACTGTTACCAATGATGACAGCTACCTGCAAAAACATATTGATAAAGTATTGGCATTGCCATTGGTTGATGTTGCCGCAATTAAAAAAGCAAACTTTAAAGTAGCTATCGATTGTGTAAATTCTACCGGCGGCATTTTTGTGCCCGCCTTGTTAAAAGCGCTTGGTGTTGAGGTTATACACGAATTGTATTGTGAGCCCGATGGGCACTTTCCGCATAACCCCGAGCCACTTCCCGAAAACCTGGTAGCCCTGTCGCAAGAGGTTTTAAAAACTAAATCTGACCTCGGTATAGCTGTTGACCCTGATGTTGACCGCCTATGCTTTGTATGCGAGGATGGCAGCATGTTTGGCGAAGAATACACCCTTGTTGCCGTTGCCGATTATGTTTTAAAAAACACAAAAGGTAATACGGTATCAAACCTGTCATCAACTCGTGCACTGCGCGATGTTACCGAAAGTGCCGGCGGCGAGTACCATGCTGCCGCGGTAGGTGAGGTTAACGTAGTTAACAAAATGAAAGAAGTTAATGCCATTATCGGTGGTGAAGGTAACGGCGGTGTTATTTACCCCGAGTTGCACTATGGCCGCGATGCTTTAGTGGGTATAGCTTTGTTCCTTACTCATTTGGCTAACTATGGCAAACCGGTATCGGTTTTAAGGGCATCTTACCCTGGTTACTTTATTTCAAAAAATAAGATAACATTAACACCCGAGATGGATATTGACGCGTTGCTGTTAAAGGTGGAAGAAAAATATCAGAAACAACCGCATTCTACCATCGATGGTTTAAAAATAGAGTTTGATAAGCAATGGGTGCACCTGCGCAGGTCAAACACCGAGCCTATCATCCGCATCTACTCTGAAGGCAGTTCAGAAACCGTTGCAGAGAACCTGGCCAACAAGATAATTACAGATATAAAAGAAATACTACAACTTAATTAGTGAATTAGCGGCTTAGTGAATTAATGATTAAAAGAACTTATCATTAATTCACTAAGCCGCTAATTCACTAAATCAATAATTGCTACTAACATGCGAGTTTATTTAGATAACGCTGCTACTACTGCGCTTGATCCGGAGGTTTTAAAAGAGATGTACAAAGTGATGGAAGGCCAGTTTGGCAACCCTTCATCTATACACTCGCATGGGCGCGAAGTGCGTACTTTAATAGAGCGTTCGCGCAAAACTATTGCCGGTTTGCTTCACACATCTCCTGCCGAGATCTTTTTTACCAGCGGCGGTACCGAGGCTGATAATACGGCTATTCGTTGTGGTATTGTTGACCATAAACTTACGCATGCCATCACCACCAGGCTTGAACATCACGCAGTGGTACATACACTACAGGCAATGGAAAAGGCCGGCGTTATCAAATTAAGTTTTGCTGATGTTGATAGTAAAGGCAATGTAGATTACAATCACCTGGAAACATTGCTAAAAACAAACGATCGCAGCTTTGTATCGCTGATGCATGCCAATAATGAATTGGGTACCCTTACAGATATTGAACGTGTAGGCGAGCTTTGCGAGGCTTATAACGCTTTGTATCATAGCGACACGGTACAAACTGTTGGGCACTACAAACATGATCTTAGCAAGCTTAAATTGCATTTTATGGTTTGCGCTGCGCATAAGTTGCATGGCCCAAAAGGTGTAGGCTTTTTACACATCAATCATAAGGTTAAAATTAACCCCATGATATACGGTGGTTCGCAGGAGCGCAACATGCGCGGCGGTACCGAAAATGTTTACGGCATTGCAGGCTTAGCCAAAGCTCTTGAAATGGCTTATGCTGATATGGATGCCCACCAAAACTACATACAGGGTTTGAAAAGCTACATGAAAGCGCAACTGGAACAAAACGTGCCGGGTGTAGATTTTAATGGCGAAACAGATCCGTCTAAAAGTTTATACACTGTGCTTAACGTGTCGTTCCCGGAGATGGAAATGGCTGATATGTTATTGTTTAACCTGGATATTGCAGGTATCTCGGCATCTGGCGGTAGCGCATGTAGCTCAGGTACAGATATTGGCTCGCATGTATTAACTGCTATTGGCGCTAACCCAAACAGGCCATCTGTAAGGTTCTCTTTCTCTAAGTACAATACCAAAGATGAGGTAGACTATACGGTTTCAAAGTTAAAAGAACTTTGCGCTATTATAATTTAATACTAATTAATTTATTTTCTTTTTTAGAAATAAATTTAAACAATTGCTTCGTTTCATAGGTTATTAAGGTACATATAAATTATAAACCTATGATAACTAACAATGAAAATGCCTTGAATGATGATTTAGATAATCAAAACCAGGGCGGTGGCTCCAATTCCTTTGGAACATCCGGCAATGCAGGAGATACCACAGGCGCTAATTACAGCGATGATGTTGATGAAAATAGCAGCATCGACGAAAATAGCCTTGATGACACCGAAGGTGGCAGTGGTAATATCCCAGGAAGTTATTCATCAAATGAAAGCATGAGCGGTACCAACAGCCCGGATGATGACGATGATCTGGCGACAGATGATGACTTGTCTGACGATGATGATCTTGATCTCTCAACAGGCGATGATGTACCAAACGACGATGATTTGGTTGATGACGAGGATCTTGTTGATGATGAAGAAAACGACGATGACCTGTCCGGAAATACCGGCTCTGGTGCCGTTATATAATCACTTCCAGGGTAGCAGCGGTCATTTAGTTTCCGCAGGGTGTTGTTGTAGGAAAAAAGCCTGATTGGATAAATGCTTTTATGACAAAATTTAGTTATAATTTCTAAATTATTAAAAGATGGCCTTGTTTTTGATTGTTTATTAATTAACAATTAAAAACTAAAGACCATGGAAAGCAACGAACAAAATCCGGAATACACTCCGAACCACAATCCAAACGAAAACCCTGAAGAAAGCCAGTCGGATAACGAAGGCACAGGATATAGCCAGCAAAACGAGCAGGAACAACAGCAGGATGGTGCAGATACCTCATTTAGCGAACAAAATGATGTAACGCCACCAGAAAGGCATGAGTTCCCGTCAACTGGTGCAGCAACAAAAACTGATTTTGCCAGCCGTAACCAAGGCCGTACAACGGGCCGTATGTTAGGCCACGAGCCGGGCACAGAGGGGATCTAAGTATACCCGATTAAAAAAGGCCATCAGTTTAACTAACTGATGGCCTTTTTTGTAAGTTGTATTTATGAGTTAAGCCTGCGGCTCAGCTTTTTCTTCTTTAACCGTAACGGGTGCCAGCATTTTTAAGAATGATGCCAGCTTTTCTTTCATTTCGCGGCGGTCTACAATAAAATCGAGGAAACCGTGCTCCTGTACAAATTCCGCGGTTTGGAAGCCTTTAGGAAGATCTTTCTTAATGGTTTCTTTAATAACCCTTGGTCCGGCAAAACCTATCAGCGCGCCCGGCTCGGCTATGTTAATATCACCCAGCATCGCGTAAGATGCGGTTACACCACCCGTAGTAGGGTCGGTTAATAAAGATATGTAAGGCACCTTTGCCTGGCTCAGTAAAGCAAGCTTAGCCGATGTTTTGGCCATTTGCATTAGCGAGAATGCTGCCTCCATCATACGTGCACCGCCCGATTTTGAGATCATCAGGAACGGGATCTTATTAGCAATACTATGGTCTATAGAACGTGCGATCTTTTCACCCACTACCGATCCCATCGATCCGCCAATAAAGTTAAAGTCCATACAGGCAATAACCAGTTCCTGTCCGTTCATTTTACCATGAGCGGCGCGGATAGCATCGGTTAAACCTGTTTTTGTTTTGGTTTCTCTTAACCTGTCGGTATATTTTTTGGTGTCTGTAAAGTCCAGAGGGTCGCCTGAGTGCAGGTTGGTAAACAGTTCGGTAAACTGGTTATCATCAAACAAAACAGAAAAATATTCTTTTGAACCAATGCGTAAATGGTAGCCACAATAGTGACAAACGTATTGGTTTTCAACCTGTTCAGAGTAGTGTAAAGGCTTTTTACAATTAGGGCATTTGTTCCAGATGCCATCGGGGGCTTCCTTCTTTTCCTGAGTAGTCGTAATTATCCCTTTAATTTCTCGCTTAAACCACGCCATGTCTATTTCTAAGTCTTTCAAGTACTGCAAAGAAACAAAAAATATCACAACAAGTTTGTAAATGTTAACAGAAGTTAAAGTTGTTGCAGGTGTTTTTAAAGGGTAACTAAGTGTAAAAATAACACCATATATAAAGCATCAGGCAGGTTTTATGCACATTTATTGGCATTTAGCTAAGCATAATTGGCTAAAACTTTAACAATGATGTAGGTAAAACCCATAAATTTTATAACTTCGAGCCCCAAACATACGCTCATGGATTTAAAAAATATTAAAGGTGTTCTGCATGGTGACCAAGTGCAGGAACTATTTGAAGCAGCTAAAAAACATCAGTTTGCTTTACCTGCCGTTAACGTTATCGGCACAAACACTATTAACGCGGTAATGGAAACAGCTGCGGCTGTTAATTCACCTGTTATTATCCAATTATCAAATGGCGGCGCGCAATTTTACGCGGGTAAATCATTAGATAATTCAAAACTACAGGCCTGCATTTTAGGTGGTGTATCTGCTGCAAAGCACGTGCATTTATTAGCCGAGCATTATGGTGTTGCAGTTATTTTGCATACCGACCATGCCGCTAAAAAATTATTGCCGTGGATTGATGGCTTGTTAGAACATGGCGAGAAATTTTTTGCTGAAACCGGCAAACCGTTGTTCTCATCGCATATGCTTGACCTTTCTGAAGAGCCTATCGAAGAAAATATTGAAATATCTGCTAAATACTTAGAGCGCATGGCCAAAATGGGCATGACCGTAGAAATTGAACTTGGTGTTACCGGCGGCGAAGAAGATGGCGTTGACAACTCTGATGTTGATAGCTCACGTTTATATACCCAACCGGAAGAAGTTGCTTACGCTTACGAAGAACTTTCTAAAGTTAGCCACCGCTTTACTATTGCTGCGGCATTTGGTAATGTGCATGGTGTTTATAAACCGGGTAACGTTAAGTTGCAACCGGTTATCTTACACAACTCACAAGAGTTTTTGAAAGAGAAACATAAACTTACTGCCGAGAAACCTATCAATTTTGTGTTCCACGGTGGTTCGGGCTCTAGCCAGGAAGAAATTCGCGAAGCAATATCTTACGGCGCTATAAAAATGAATATCGATACCGATATGCAATTTGCGTTTTGGGAAGGTATAAGAGATTACTACCAGGCTAAAGAAGGCTATTTGCAAACACAAATCGGCAGCCCTGATGGCGATGATTCTCCGAACAAAAAATATTACGACCCACGCGTTTGGTTACGCAAGGCAGAAGAGAGCTTTGTAAAAAGGCTAACCGAAGCTTTTGGTGATCTTAACTGTATAGACGTTAACAGCAAACTGTAAGCGACTAAAACAAACAGGAATAAAAAACCGCCGTGTGATAAACATTGGCGGTTTTTTTTAGTTGTAAGATTATCAATATTTAGGTTAAATGATGGCAACGAAAAAGAAAAATTTATTTGAGCGGTTTGCAAATTGGGCTACTATTGCAACCGGCAGTTCGGCGGCATTTATAAGTGCTGTACTGGTAATAATTATATGGCTTGTAACCGGCCCGGTGTTTAAATATTCGGACACATGGCAATTGATCATTAATACCGGCACAACTATCATTACTTTTTTAATGGTGTTCCTGATCCAGAAATCGCAGAACAAAGATTCAAAAGCCATACATTTAAAATTGAATGAATTACTCGCCTCACACGAAGGTGCAAGTAACCGTATGGTTGATATTGAGGATCTGACCGAGCAGGAGCTTGATAAATTGCACAAGTTTTATGTGCGATTATCGGATCTGGCCGAAGAAGAAGACGATATTACCTGCACCCACTCTATAGACGCTGCAGATGAGAACCATAATATCAAGCTAACTAAGATTAAATCTAAAACGCATTACAAGAGTGCAAAAGCAAATACAAGTAAGCAAAGTAAATAACCCTACCGACCTTGAAAAGGCCTTTGCCATAAGGCACGAGGTTTTTGTGATAGGTCAAAATTGCCCCGCCCACCTGGAACGGGCAAATGAAGAAGAAGCACACCATTTTTTAGTGACGGTTAATGGTGAACCTGCCGGTGCATCACGCTGGCGTAAAACTGCTGATGGCTATAAATTGGAGCGTTTTGCCGTATTAGAAAAGTTTCGTGGTTTTGGTGTAGGGCAGGCACTGGTAAAAGCCGTACTTGAAGATCTGCCAGCAGATGCCGATTATGTTTACCTCAACTCACAAACACCTGCAGTTGGCCTATATGAGCGCTTTGGCTTTGAAAAAGTAGGACCTGAGTTTGAAGAAGCCGGGATGATGCACTATAAAATGGCTAAAACCAAATTAAAAGTAGGTAAACTAATTTAACCTTCTTGCTTTAGTAATAATATTTTGTTTGATTTGTGTTAATCAAAATAATGTTTTGTATACTAAAGTCAAGCCATGAACAAAGTAGATTTAAAGATCGCTTATCGCACGTTTTTAAAAGGCAAAGGGTATAATATATTAAACATTACAGGGCTGGCTTTAGGCTTAGCGGCGTTTATTTTTGTAACGCTGTATGTTGATCATGAAACCAGCTATGACCGGTGGAATAAAAACTATAGCCGTATTTTTTTGGTGGAGCGGGAAATGCCTAACGGCCCGTCACCTTACACCCCGGGCCTGTTGGCCGAAGCTATAAAAAGCCAGTGTCCCGAAGTTGAAGAAACAGGGCGTACTAATACAGCCCAGTATCAAATCCCATTTTATACACCATCCGGTAGGTTCCTGATCAAGAAGTGGGTTGGGGCCGATTATTCCATAGCCAAAATATTAGGTATTAAGCCTGAAGGCTTTAACCTCGATCCTAACAGCAAATTACCCACTACGCTGTTATCGAAAGAAACATCCGGCGTGCTTTTCCCGGGCCACGGGTCTGTTATTAATAAAACGGTGAACATGATGTCAAGGTCGGGGATGCCCTTTACCGTTTCCGGTGTAGTGGATGATGTGCCCGGTAATACCAATTTTAAATTCGACTGCATTGGCTTTTCGGGAGACATAACCTCCGGGAAAGATCAGAGCTATTCAAACCGCATCTATCAAACTTATTTGTTAGTAAAGCCTAATACCGATATTGATCTGCTTACGAAGAAGATTGATGGCATTTATAAAAGTGCAGCCCTTGCAGATACCAGCCAGGTAGCCAGGGAAGCGATTGGCCAAGATGGGCCGGCTATTTATTTAGACCCTTTGAAAAATCTGCATTTGAGGCCGCATTACGGCTCGCATGTAAGCTATCAGATTGTGAACGGGCTAATTGTACTCGCTATCATTATACTGATCGTTACCGGGGTGAATTTTACCAATCTTTATATTTCACAGGCAAATAAACGTTCAAAAGAAGTTGGTATAAAAAAGGTGAACGGTATTGTAAAAAGGACAATTGCGTTCCAATTTATGTTGGAGATCTTCATACAGTGCCTCATCGCCCTTATCTT
This sequence comes from Bacteroidota bacterium, assembly GCA_040389205.1. Classification (GTDB taxonomy): domain Bacteria; phylum Bacteroidota; class Bacteroidia; order Sphingobacteriales; family Sphingobacteriaceae; genus Mucilaginibacter. The sequence goes on along the minus strand of JAZKAL010000019.1, from coordinate 57,330 downwards.
GGCTTTTGGTATCGTAATTATCGGCTTACCATATTTTAACCGGTTATTAGGTGTCGATCTGTTAATTTCAGGTATCAATCTCACTATCATCATCCAATTGCTCGGTACTTTGATCGCGCTTACCTTACTGGCGGGAATCTACCCGGCCATAGTAATGGCGGGCTTTAAACCGGCTGCTGTATTGCGGGGAGACCAACTCGCAAATGGCGGGAAGCTTTCCTGGGTGCGAAGTTCCATAACTGTATTGCAATTCACTTTTGCTATTGTTTTTGTGATAACCCTGGTTGTAATTAACCAACAGGTTAACTTTATGAAGACTGAAGACGCCGGTTTTACCGCTAAACAAGTGGTGTATATTGATAACCTGGGCATCTATAACGATCCTCAGAAATTTGAAGCGGTACGTAACCGGATAAAAGCTATTCCGGGCGTAAAAAATGTTACTGTTGCCACCAATATTCCGGGTGGAATTGTCCCTGTTTCTAACGAGTATACCGCGCAAAATAAGGCGGTAACAATGAACACCGTCGGCGTCGATTACGAATATTTTGAAACCTTAAATATCAGGTTAAAAGAAGGCCATGTGTTTTCTTCCCCTTCGGGAGATTCTTCAAATGTGGTGATCAATGAAGCCGCAGCAATCGCTATGGATTTAAGGCATCCTATAGGTATGGCTATAAACGGTTGCGGTGGTAGGTATAAAATAATAGGCGTTACCAAAAATGTAAAGGCCTACGGGTTTGAAGAGAACATTCAGCCAACCGTTTACCTGATGAATAGTCATTGCGGATTGTCAAAAACACAAATTATGATCAGTGCCGAAAACAGGGCTATTCCGGCAATGCTCAGCACCCTAAGCCACCAATGGAGCGACATCAATAGGCTTGACGGGGATAATTTCAATTACCATTTCCTGGATGAATTATACGGGCAGCTTTTTGTAAAACAGGAACAATTGCAAACCGTGCTAACCTTCTTTTCCGCATTGGCGATATTTATTGCGTCGCTCGGCTTTTTCTCGTCTGCAGCAAATGCCATCCGCTTGCGGATGAAAGAGATCGCGATCAGGAAAGTATTTGGTGCTACGGGAGACCAGTTAATGGTGATTTTAGGTAAGCCGTTCTTCTATATCGTTTTAATTGCAAATCTTATTGCCTGGCCAGTTTCATTCTTAATTTCAAACAAATGGTTAGAGACTTTTGCCTACCGCGTACATATCTCTGTTGTGCCTTTTTTAATTGCGCTTGTTATTTCTATAACTATAGTTATTTGCACGGTTGGTTTACAAATTGCGAGGGCGGTAAGATTTAATCCGGCGATAAAATTAAAGATATAGGTTTCACCCAAACACTTTACCAGAGTAATCCATCGCTTCGCTTAGTTTGTCCAAATCAAGCCCCAGGTCGAGGTTTTGGTGCAGGAGGTATGCTATCAGGTTTTCGGTAGCGATGTTGCCTGTAAGGTCATCTGCGGCCATTGGGCAGCCACCATATCCTTTTAAGGCCACATCAAACTTTTTACAACCAGCTTCGTAAGCTGCGGCGATCTTTTCTTGCCAGGTATCGGGTGTAGAATGGAGGTGCAGGCCAAACTCCGTAATTTCTGATAACCGGGTTAGGGAAGGGTACAAGCTGGTTATCTGATCGGGGGTAGATGCACCAACGGTATCTGATAGTGCAATATAACCAATACCCTCATCAATCATTTTTTGCGCCCAGTGCTGTACTATGTCGGTATTCCATTCATCACCGTAAGGGTTCCCAAAACCCATTGACAGATAAATTAACAAACTTTTTTTATTTGCACCGCACAACTCGTTAATGCGCTTAACATTATCAAATGCCTGCTCAATTGTGGTATTGGTGTTACGGAGTTGAAAAGTTTCGGAAATAGAGAAAGGGTACCCCAGGTAATGGATCTCCGGGTGTATCACCGCATCTTCCGCGCCTCGGTAATTTGCTATAATAGCTAATAGTTTAGATCTGGTATTATCCAGGTCAAGCTTGCTTAAAACCTCTGCCGTATCGCGCAATTGAGGGATGGCCTTTGGTGATACAAAGCTGCCAAAGTCTATGGTGTCAAAACCGACTTGTAAAAGCAGGTTTATGTATGCCGCCTTCACGTCGGTAGGTACAAAATTATGCAGCCCCTGCATAGCGTCGCGCGGGCATTCGGTAATCTTAATATGATCGGCCATTTGGTTAGTCGGGTTTAGATACCTGTGCTTGTTTATCTATAAGTTCTTCGCGCTTAAAGTTACGAATAATCAACCTGCTGCCGCCATTATAGGTAACATAGCTGGCAATCCAGTTAATAAAAACAATAACACGGTTACGGCCGCCCATAAGGGATATAAGATGCACAAACATCCATATTAACCAGGCAAAAAAGCCCTGGAATTTTAGTTTGCCCAGATCGGCGATGGCCTTGTTGCGGCCAATGGTTGCTAATGATCCTTTGTCGTTATATTTGAACGGAACAGTCTGTTCTCCTTTTATCAGGCGGTAAATATTTTTACCGGTAGCGTCGCCCATTTGTATGGCAACCTGTGCTACACCAGGATGGCCCTTGGGAGTTTCCTCGGTTATCATGGCAGCAACATCGCCAATGGCAAATATGTTGTTTAAGCCCGCAACGCGGCAAATGGTATCTACTTTAATACGGTTACCGCGCTCAATAGCTTCTTTAGACACACCTTCGGGCACAACGCCCATTACCCCGGCCGACCATATTACATTTTTAGTACGGATGCTTTTGCCGCCCTCAAATTTTATTTCGTTGCCATCATAACTCTCCACTTTTACATTCAGCAATACCTCAACCCCCATTTTGTGCAAATAGTCCTCGGCTGCTTTTGAACCTTCGTCGCTAAAAGGGCCTAAAACCTTCGGAAGAAAATCTACCAGGTAAACTTTCATCTCCTCTTTAGATAGTTCGGGATAATCTTTATTTAAAACATGGTTACGCAATTCTGCTAAAGCCCCTGCAAGTTCTACACCTGTAGGGCCGGCACCAACCAGTACAAAGGATAGGAGCGGAACGCGTTCTTCTTTAGAGCGCTTTAAAATAGCCTCCTCGAGGTTTTGCAGCACCATATAGCGCAGGTTTAATGCCTCGGGTATAGATTTCATAGGCATCGCGTAATGTTCTATCTCTTTATTGCCAAAAAAGTTGGTGGTAGAGCCGGTTGCAATTACAAGGTAATCATAGTCGATATTGCCTATACTGGTAATTACAATATTGCGTTCGGTATCTATCCGGTTAACTTCGGCATGCCTAAAGCGAAGGTTCTTTTGGTCGTCAAAATTCTTTCGTAACGAGAAGGCGATCGATTCGGCCTCTAAGCTACCCGTTGCTACCTGGTAGAGCAGTGGCTGAAAGGTGTGATAGTTGTGTTTATCTATTAATACAACTTCTACGGGTTTATCAGCAAGTTGTTTGGCAACCTGTATACCGCCGAAGCCGCCACCTATAATAACTACCGTTGGGAATTTTGACTGATCAGTAGGATTCATGAGCAATTGTTTATTGTTTTAGTAGTTTCACCCAACCCCTTAAGTTATGGGCCTAAAGAAAGCTAATAGTTGTAAAACAAAAAAGGCTCCAAATGTTCTTTGGAGCCTTTAAAATTTATATTTAAATGATTATTTCAGGTCTTTTTTACCAAAATCGATAATAACCGGTGAGGCTACACAGATAGATGAATAAGTACCGAAGATAACACCGATCAGCAATGCAAAAGAGAAACCTTTTATAACATCGCCACCAAAAGCAAACAATATCACCAATATTAATATCACTGTAAATGCAGTAATAATTGTACGGCTTAAGGTATTGTTTATAGCGTGGTTAATAACTTCTTTAGGGTCGGTATTTTTTTCGTGTAATAAGAACTCGCGGATACGGTCAAACACTACCACAGTATCGTTAATTGAATAACCAATAACGGTAAGCAATGCCGCTACGAAAGCCTGGTCGATATCTAAAGAGAACGGTAGGATATCTTTAAATAACGAGAAGAATGATAGTACCAGCAATGAATCGTGCGCGGTAGCAACCATTGCACCAAGGCTAAACTGCCATTTGCGGAACCTGATCAATATGTACGCAGAAATAACAATGATAGCCAGAATAATGGTCCACTTAGCCGATGCTTTTACCTCGTTTGCTATAGTAGCCTCAACTTTTTGGTGGCTTAGTATCTGGCTTTTCTCAATTTTGGTAGCCGGGTTAGCAGCAAGTGCTTTTATTAAGGCAGCCTCAACTTTATCATCGGCATCCGGTGAATTATCGTTGATTAGATAGTTGGTATTGATACTCATTTTGTTATCAGTACCATAGGTTTTAACCTCGGCACCGTGGCCAATAACACCATCTATCGATTCGTGTATCTGCTCGGTTGTAACCGGGCGGTCAAACTTAATAATGTAAGTATGGCCACCACCAAAGTCAACACCGTAGTTAAAACCACGTGTAACCATTGATATTAAACCTGCAACGATAAAGATACCAGAGAAGATATAGAATTTGTAACGGTTTTTAACGAACGCGTAGTTAGCGTTTTTGAAAGTATGTGAGCTCCAAGGGCGTGAGAAGGTAATGTCCCAGCCTTTTTCTAACATGTATTCAAATATTAACCTCGAGATCAATAATGAACAGAACAGGGTGGTTATAATACCGATCATCAACGTGGTTGCGAAACCCTGGATAGGGCCCGAACCGAATAAGAACAAGATAACACCCGTTAAGAATGTACTGATGTTGGCATCTAAAATTGATGGTAAAGCATGTTTGAAACCATCGGCTACGGCTATACGGATAGATTTGCCTAAAGCAAGCTCTTCGCGCACACGTTCGTAAACCAATACGTTCGCATCCACCGCAACACCTAATATTAGGATGATACCGGCTATACCAGGCAGTGTTAACACCGCGCGGATACTTACCAATACACCCATTAGGAAGAATACGTTAATTAATACCGCAATAACGGCTACTGTACCCGCGCGTTTGTAGTATGCTATCATGAAGATAAGGATAACTACTAAACCAAGTACACATGACAATAAACCCGCGTTGATAGCTTCCTGGCCTAATGACGGGCCTACAACAGCCTCGCCAATAATCCGGGCCGGTGCCGGTAAACGACCTGCCTTTAACACGTTGGCTAAATCTTTTGTATCTTCTTGTGTGAAGTTACCACCTGATATGGATGATACACCACCTGATATTTCATTTTGAACGTTAGGTGCAGAATAAACGTTATCATCCAACACAATAGCGATAGCTCTTTTTTGCGCTGATGCTGATGCCTCTGCTGTTACTGTTTTCCATTTTTGGGCACCCTGAGAGTTCATGTACATGGTAACCTCAAAACCACCTTTTTGCTGGTCTACATCCGCACGTGCATCGTTTATAACATCACCAGACAATACCGGGCCGTTTTCAGCTCCCGAAAGTTTAATGGCATATAATTCAAATACCTTTGTGTTTTTAATAGGTTTTACACCCCAAAGGAATTTCATGTTTTGCGGGATAACAGATTTGATATCTGCACTGTGCAGGTAGCTGTTAACTTTAGCAGTATCTTTTATAGCCGAGTAACCAACGATTGGACCCGGGCTTAATTGCTGCTGGCCGCTTTGGTCCTGGTAAGTAACCGGCGACATCACCGCGAATAATGGGTTTTGTGCAGCTATTTGTGTTTTGTTTAAACCGGCAGAATCTTTACCGGCAGCAGTGTTTTTTAATTTGCTTAATAACGACGCTACAGAATCTTTACCGGTTTTTGCTGTACCTGCAAGTTTCGCTTTTGCGGTATCGGCTTTAACGGTATCTTTTTTAGGAGCGGCAGCTTTAGCTTTTGCAGCTAATAACCCGTTGATGTTGTTTAACAAACCATAAACCTCAGTATTATCATAAGTTTGATAAAACTCCAGCTTAGCCGAACCTGATAATAATTTACGAACACGCTCAGGCTCTTTAACACCAGGTAACTCAATTAAGATACGGTTGGTGCTTTTTTGCAGCTGTATGTTTGGTTGGGTTACACCAAACTGATCTATACGGGTATGTAATACCGTGTATGACTGTTGCACCGCTGTAGAAGCCTGGTCTTTCAAATAAGCTTCAACTTCGCTGTTTGATGAATTGTATTTTAATTTATCCTGGTTGTTGCTGTTTGCAAATATGGCGGCAAGTTTGTTGTTTGGCGCTAATTTCTCATACTCGTCAACAAAAAGGGTAATGTAATCCTTTTGCTCGGTTACGCTACGTGCCTGCGCGTTTGATAAAGCCTGGTTAAAGGCAACATCAGCATTATTGTTTGATAATTTTGTTACCAACTCACGTAACGATATTTGCATCGTAACGTTCATACCGCCTTTTAAGTCGAGGCCCAGGGCAAGTTCCCTGTCTACGCAATACTGGTAAGTATGGCCAAACACCGGGTAAACCGGTAATGTCGAAACAGAATCGAGATATGCTGCCTTCTTTTGAGGATTTCCCTTTGAGTACACTTCGGCATCATTCTCAACTTTGTGGGCCACCCATGTAAATGAAAGCTGGTATAAGCACACCACAGCCAGCAGAATGGCGAAAAATTTAATAACCCCTTTACCTTGCATCGCGAATTAAATATGTAATTAATTAGTTTATAAGCTTTTTAAATAAGACGGCAAATCTAATAAAATTTCACAAGCATGAAATTTTTAATTGAAACAAAATATTCCAGGTTTTTGTTACCGGCGGTTTAGTGTGATAAATGAATAGGGGAGCGGGTTTTTCTCATCAGGCTCGTTATCTACACGGCTGGCCTCTTCCCATTTTGAGTAATCAATTTCGGGGAAAAAGGTATCCGCCTCAAAATCTTTGTGGATTATGGTTAGGTAAATACGGTCGGTTATGTCCATAGCCTGCCGGTAAATTTCGGCACCGCCACTAATAAACACTTCGTCTTCGCCGGTGCAAAGGCCCAGGCCCTCGTCAATGGATTTTACTACCTCGCAGCCGGGTATCTCCATATCCTGCCTCGTCACCACAATATTGCGGCGGTTTGGCAGCGGCTTACCCACCGACTCGTAGGTTTTGCGCCCCATGATGATGGTGCGGCCGGACGTGATCTCCTTAAAATGTTTGAGGTCCTTAGGCATATGCCAAAGCAACTGGTTGTTTTTACCAATAGCGTAGTTTTGGGCTATTGCTACTATGATGGAAATTGTCATTAGTTATTTTGTGATTTGCAGTTTTGTTCAAGCCATTTTTTGATATCATCAAAACGCATTTGGCCGGTACTTGCATTTATGACCATTGCATATTTTTCTTCTTTAGTCGCCTCTAATTGTAGTCTGCCTAATCGTAGTAATATTTCCATGAGCGTGTATGCTATGCGTTTATTTCCGTCCATAAAAGGATGGTTGATTATAAGACTTTCGAATAAGGCAGTTGCCTTTTCTATTGCAGAAGGATAAAGATCAATACCATCGAAAGTTGCAAACGGACGGTTTAACGCGGATTTTAACAGCCTTTCATCTCTAACACCTTTACTTCCGCCAAAATCTTCGATTAATCTGTCATGGACACGAACAGCAGATTGGAAACTGATCATTGAGCTAATTTCTGTAGTAACTCATAATTTTCAGAAATAATGGCATCAAGGTGTTTGTCAAGAGTTTTATCATCGACAAATTGATTTTGTTGAATTTTATTTATTAATCCAAGCACATCTTTTAAAGACTCTTCAGGTATCGTTTCGATTGCCTTGTGTAATTCTTCTTTAATTTCTGTCGTAGTCATAATCCAAATTTACAAATTACCAACCTAAACCGCAACTACACCCTTGATGTGCGGGTGCGGGTCATAGTGCTCCAGTGTAAAATCTTCAAACTTAAAATCAAATATGTTTTTAACATCGGGGTTGATCTTCATGGTTGGTAGGGGCCTGGGTTCGCGGCTTAATTGCAAGCGGGCTTGCTCCAGGTGGTTGTTGTAAATGTGGGCGTCGCCAAAGGTGTGGATAAAGTCGCCGTAGTCCATGTCGCAAACTTGGGCCATCATCATGGTAAGTAAAGCGTATGATGCGATGTTGAATGGCACCCCCAAAAATATATCGGCGCTGCGCTGGTAGAGCTGGCAGGATAGTTTGCCCCTCGTCTCTCCTTTTGAAGCATCAGCAGGTTGTACATAAAACTGAAACAAGCTGTGGCATGGTGGCAGAGCCATTTGGTTAACATCGGCAACGTTCCAGGCCGATACCATAATACGTCGAGAATCGGGATTGGTCTTCAATTGATTTACAACTTGGGTAATCTGGTCTATGTGGCCGCCATCGGGCAGGGGCCAGCTGCGCCACTGGTAACCGTATACCGGGCCAAGATTGCCATTCTCGTCTGCCCACTCATCCCAAATACGTACGCCGTTATCTTTCAGGTATTGGATGTTGGTATCGCCGGTTAAAAACCAGATGAGCTCGTGTATGATAGATTTGAGGTGAAGCTTCTTTGTGGTCACCATCGGGAAACCATCTTGCAGGTTAAAACGCATTTGGTAGCCAAACACGCTAAGTGTGCCTGTACCGGTGCGGTCATGCTTTTGCGCTCCGTTCTCCATCACATGCTGCATCAGGTCGAGGTACTGTTTCATTTTTGGTTGGTTGGGTGAATGGTTGATTGGGTGAATTGTTATTTTTTGACAACTACTCACCATTCACCCACTCACTATTCACTATTTTTTATAAATCAGTACAAATAAAAATAATCTATTTTTGGTATCCTACTGATGTGTATAAATACATGGCAGTGTTAATTGAATTTTAATGATAGCATTCCCCAACGCCAAAATAAATATAGGCCTCAATATTATTGCCCGCCGACCGGATGGTTACCACGATCTGGAAACAGTTTTTTATCCCGTCAAAATTAATGATGTGCTGGAAATTGTGGAGGCCGATAAACTGAGTTTCGAATCTTCCGGTTTAGATATTCCCGGCATGACGGAAGACAACCTTTGCATCAAGGGTTACCACCTTTTGAAAAAAGACCATGACGTACCGCCCGTAAAAATTTACCTGGAGAAAAATATTCCGATAGGCGCGGGGCTTGGAGGAGGGTCTGCCGATGCCGGATTTTTTATTAAATTGATGAACGATAAATTCGGGCTTGGATTGAGCGATGACGGGATGGAAGATTACGCCCGACAGCTTGGTGCCGACTGCGCATTCTTCATTCGCAATAAGCCGGTGTTCGCTTTTGAAAAGGGAGATGAGTTTGAACCCATCAATCTCGACCTGTCGGCTTACAAAATTGTGTTGGTGATGCCGGACGAGCATGTATCTACGGCAGAAGCGTACAGAGGCGTAAAACCTGCCCCTGTTCGCGATTCGTTATACGACCTGGTAAAAATGCCCCTTACGACATGGAGAGGCCACATTAAGAATGATTTTGAGGGTCATATCTTCCGCGATCATCCCGTTATACGTGGCGTAAAAGCAGAGCTGTATGAGCATGGCGCCATATATGCAAGTATGAGCGGGAGCGGGGCATCTGTTTTTGGCATTTTTGAGAACATGCCAAACCTCGACGCTATGAAAGAAAACTACCAGGTTTTTGAAAATGTATAAAGCCTAAATTAACGATAGTCAAAACCTAATCTTTAATCTCCGGTCTCTGATCGCTAACACTAGTCTCTACTAATATAATCCCTGTCTTCGTCACTTAGTGTATTTTTATCTTCGCCGGCATGCAACTCGTCGTAGTGCTCGGCGATGTTGTACTTCTTGTTTTTTGGGCGGCCAACCAGTACGCCTAAAATAAACGCCGCAACCGCGATGCCCGTCATTACCGGCACCTTGGACATGTAAACCGTGCTAAACAAAATTGTAAATTTCACCTCGTCGGTGTTTTGCATAATGATGATGGTGATCAACACCACTAGCACGAGTGCGGAAATATTTTTCATGCTCATTGTCTGTTCCCCATTTTTTAGTTTCTACAAGATGCGATTTTAAAACGTGTTTTTAAAACGCGTGATTTTTTTGGAAGGGAGATTTGCATTGAGAATTCATCGTTCCGGGAGAGAGGCTTGTTAACCATTTAAAAAATCCAGTCTCGAAAAATTACAGTGTCCGAAAAAAGATGTTGTGTTTTATTAATCCAATTTTCGGTTCAGTTTTTTGGCATGAAAGTAGCCTTATGATAATGCGGTGAGAATGGATTTTAAGCACTAAGTTTTCGTCTTGAATTCAAATCTGTATACAAATTCTGCATGTCCTCTAATTTATTTGAAATTTCCACTTTTAATTTCAGTACACTTTCTTCAATTGATTTGCTTTTTTTAGCAAAACAAATTGTTACATTATTTAACCTGATTTAATTATCTCATTAACAATGTTATAAGATATGCTTAAAGTACTTATAATAGCTATTGCTATTATTTTTAGTATTTGGATAATTTTATAATTTAATATCGTTGAAGTTGCAATCTATATAATACACTTATATATTTGATTTTAAGTTATATATATAATTTACATGATTTGAATAATTAGGAATATTTTTCGAAATTTATATTAAATTTATACATGTTTATAACTATTAATGAAGTATTACTTCAATACACTAATACAAATTAGGAAATCGCGTTACTTCGCTCGAAATATTTGCAGCAGGAAAATGTACCTCTGAAAATTTAGATGGCTTAAAAGGGCTTAAAATGCCTTAGAAATTAATGGGCACTTTGCCCCTACTCCGGGACAATGGTGCGTACCGGGTTTACATTTCCGACATGAAAGGAATGAAGAATTAGCGGTTACGGCGCTTAGCAACCTGCGTCTGAACAACAGGAAAAAGGAAGATGGTAGATAGAATTATAACAGAACCGACCCAAAAGCCTGCCGACATTTTATTCATCTCGCCAAAAAAAAGGAACGACATGATGATGCCATATACCGGCTCGAGATTGGTAACGAGCGCTACTTTGAACGCCGAAATCTCCCGCATTACAGATACCCCTGCAACGTATGCAAGGGCAGTACACACGGTGCCAAGGATAACCAGGTAACCGATATCTGATAGGTTTGGAATGGCAAATTTTACCAGGCCGCCTGTAGCTAAAAGGTAAATAGTGATCCATATAAAGGCCCCGCTTAACTCGTAAAAAGCTATTACAGGGGCTTCCATTTTCTTCACAAAACGGCTGTTGATGATAGAAAAAAGGCTGGCCAATATAGCGCTGATAAGTCCTATTATAATACCCTTAGTGTATTTTGATTCGAATTTAAAGATCAAAACTATGCCTAAAATTATCAAAGCGCCGGCTACGATCTCCATTTTGGAGATGCGCGTTTTGTTAATTAGCGGCTCGAAAATAGCGGTAAAAAGTGTGATGGATGAGAGGCAAACCAAAGTTACCGGGATGGTAGAAAGCTTGATAGAAGCGAAAAAAAGTATCCAATGGCCGCCCACCAAAGCGCCTGCAAGCGCCAGTTTTAGCACTGTTTTCGCCTCTATTTTGAATGCCGTTCGACTAAATTTGAAGTAAAAAAACAAAGAAAATGCTGCGATAAGCACCCTGTACCAAACCAAATTTACTGCAGAAATGGTGATGGCCTGGCCCAAAATTCCTGTAAATCCCCATATAAAAACGGTAAAATGGAGGATCAAAAGGTTCTTGTTTAGCCCCGATACTACTTCTTTTTGCCCTGAATTGGTAGCCTTTTCAGCCATTATTTTGGTGCTTTAATGATAAGAATATAGGCTAAAATACCAAAAATAGTGCTGGGTGTGAGCACTGCGATAAGAGGCGGGAAGCCTCCTTTTATGGCAAAAACCAGGGCGAATTTGTTAACAACAATGTAAGTAAAACAGATGAAAATCCCTATCCCCAGGGGTAAGCCAACGCCTCCGCGCACCTTCCTGGAGGAGATAGCAACGCCAATACAGGTGAGTACAAACGTTGATATTGGCTCTACAAAACGCCTGTATTTTTCAAATTGCATATCTACAATAACACCCGTGCTGCGCGTTTTTTCTTTCTCTATCGCCTTGTTTAAAACAGACAAACTCATGGCTCCGTAGATGTTACTAATCACGTTATCATGGGCTTCAAAGTCTACCGGGCGCATGTCTAAAACGGTATCAATAGGGGGCAAGTTTTGTTTTAATACCTCCTTTAATCCATTCACATAACGTACGGTTGGCATGTTCAAAGTCCACCTGTTTTTAAGCGAATCATACTTTATACTGGTGGCTGTAAGCTTCTCTTTTAGCTCGTCACCATCGAATTTTTCGAGGGTAAAATTGTAACCGGTTTGCAGGCTAGGGTCATATGTTTGGAGGTAAACAAAGGTCCTTTTATCTAACTGGATGTGCACTTCGCTCTTGGATGGGTCGTCGTTTTTGAAGAAATGCGAGCTCTCAAACGATACTTTCAGCTTGTTTGTATACGGCAAAACGTAAACATTTAAGAACAATGATACCACAAAAATTAACGAAGCCGATATAATATAAGGCCTCATAAAGCGATAAAAACTTGCCTTACTTGTTAAAATGGGTACAATTTCTGTTTGGTTAGCCATCTTGGCCGTGAAGAAAATTACCGCCAAAAAGTTGATCAAAGGCGATAACAGCATCATGTAAAACGGTATAAAACCGGCGTAATACACAAATATCACATCATGTATAGTAGTAGCGTCGCCCAGGAAATTATCCAGGTGTTCGGATACATCAAACACTACCGATATTACCAAGAAAATACCCAGCGTGAACACAAATGTGCCCAGGTATTTCCTCATAATAAAGGAATCGATAATGGTTAAATACTTATCTAAAAAACGCTTCATCTATAATCGTTGGCCTAAACGGGTTACCATAACTTTCTTCCAGTCGTAAAACTCACCGCTGATGATTTTATTGCGCGCTTCCTGAACTAACCATATGTAAAAGTGTAAGTTATGTAAAGTGGCTATCTGCGCACCCAACATTTCTCCGCTATGAATCAGGTGGCGCAGGTAAGCTTTGGTATAGCAGGTATCGGCATAAAGGTCGCTATCGGCCTCAATTGGGCTAAAATCGTTCTTCCACTTTTCGTTTTTAATGTTGATGATACCTTCTTTGGTAAATAGCATGCCGTTACGCGCATTTCGGGTAGGCATTACACAATCAAACATATCTATACCTAAGGCAATGTTTTCCAGTAAATTAACCGGTGTACCTACGCCCATCAGGTAACGGGGCTTATGTTCGGGTAATATATTACAAACAACCTCGGTCATCGCGTACATTTCTTCGGCAGGTTCGCCTACGCTAAGGCCGCCAATGGCATTGCCTTCGCGCTCAAAAGAGGCTATAACCTCGGCAGAGCGTACCCGCAGGTCCTTATAAACCGACCCCTGTATTATAGGGAAAAGTGTTTGGCTATAGCCGTATTTAGGCTCAGTAGTATCAAAGCGGTCGCAACAGCGTTTAAGCCAGCGATGTGTCATTTCTATAGAGCGTTTGGCGTAGTTGTAATCGCAAGGGTAAGGCGTACATTCATCAAAAGCCATAATAATATCGGCGCCGATTGTACGCTGTATATTCATCACATTTTCGGGCGTAAACAGGTGTTTCGAGCCATCCACATGCGAGCGAAAGGTTACACCTTCTTCCTTTATTTTGCGCACCTCGGTAAGCGAATACACCTGGTAGCCGCCACTATCGGTTAAAATTGGGCCTTGCCAACCGTTAAACTTATGCAATCCGCCGGCCTGTTCAATGGTATTTAAGCCCGGCCTTAAGTAAAGGTGATAGGTGTTCCCTAGTATGATCTGCGCCTTTATATCGTCTTTCAGCTCGCGCTGGTGTACTGCTTTTACTGTGCCGGCTGTGCCAACAGGCATAAAAATTGGCGTTTGTATAACCCCGTGATCTGTAGTTACCTCGCCCGCGCGGGCTTTAGAGAGAGGATCTTGTGCTGTTAAATTAAATTTCATTTATCCCCGCAAAATTAACAAAAGCTACCTTATTGTTGTAACGTTTAAAGGTTGTAAAGCAGTAATGTTTGTTGCTGATAGCTAAATGTTTTGCACAATTTGATAAAGTAATACCGCCGGGCCAAAATATGTTAACATTTCAGCCTTAAAACGTTACAACTTTACAAGCTTTTTTATCAAATTTGCACCTTATTGTAAAAGGCGTTTGGAAGCTTATATTCAAGGGGTACTATTTGTTTTATTTCAGTTATGTTTTATAGTTCAGCTGTATTACCTTATTAGTAATCATAGCAAGCTAATGCGCTACGCCCCGGAAGATGCCATGCCCGCCCCAACGGTGCCAATTTCGGTTATCATCAGTGCCCGTAACGAGGCCCGAAACCTGATAGAGAACTTACCTTATATATTACAGCAAAACTACCCGGATTACGAAGTAGTTGTAATAAACGATTGCTCTACCGACAATTCTGACGAGGTTTTACAGGATATTCAGCGTGAATTTGCCCACCTTAAAGTGGTCACCATTACCGAGCACGTACGCTTTAAAACCGGTAAAAAGTTTGCCTTAACGCTGGGCATCAAAGCTGCAAAACACGAACACCTCTTATTTACCGATGCCGATTGCAAGCCTGCCACCTTAAACTGGATAACCCGCATGGCCGCCAAATTTACAGGTAAAACGCAAATAGTATTAGGGTATTCGCCTTACACGCGTACCGGTAATTTTTTAAACCCGTTCATCAGGTTCGAGACGTTAAAAACGGCTATAAACTACCTTTCGGCAGCGCTAAATGGCAATGCGTATATGGGTATTGGCCGTAACCTTGCCTATACCAAAACACTGTTTTTTGGAGCTAAAGGTTTTGCCGCGCACATGCACGTTATATCCGGCGACGACGACCTGTTTGTAAACCAAAACGCTACACCAGAAAATGCCGTAATTGAAATACACCCCGATACATTTACTTATACTGACGCTAAAACAACCTTGAGCGGTTGGTTCAGGCAGAAGAAAAGGCATATGGGTGTAGGTAAATTGTATAAGAACAGCAGCAGGCGCATGCTTAGTTTTGATGCCGTTAGCGGGTTTTTATTTTATGTTTTATTTATATTGTGCCTGGTGTACAAATTTGAACCGCTATTAGCCATTGGCGTAGTAGTGTTTAGGTTGGCTCTACAGTTAATTATATACCGAAAGATATTTAAACGGTTGGCTTGTGGCGATTTGGTATGGTCATTGCCCTTTTTTGATATTACATATTATATATATTTAAACGTGTTTGGCTTGATAGGTACATTTATTAAAACCACCAGATGGAATTAAATAAAAATTTCACCGAGAATGCGAAGAACGATTTTCACCTGGTTGTAAAAGCAAGGGAAGGCAACCAGAAGGCGTATGCCGACCTGATGCACCGTTATAAAGATTCGATATACTTTATGGTGCTTAAAATGGTGAACAATAAGGAAGATGCCAACGACCTTACTGTTGAAACCTTTGCCAAAGCTTTTGAAAAGTTGGAAAAGTATCAGCCCGAATACGCCTTCAGCACCTGGCTTTTCCGCGTAGCTACCAACAATTGTATTGATTTTATCCGCAAAAAGAAGCTGAATACACAGTCGATACATGGAATGTTAGACGAAGATGGAGACGAAATGCCGTTGCAGATCAAATCGGATATACTCAACCCTGAGGAGTCGTCCATCAAAAAACAACAAACCGAAGAACTTAAATTATTGATAGAAAGTTTACCTATCCGCTACCGTAACCTAATTACACTGCGCTACTTCGACGAGTTATCATACGAGGAGATAGCCCAACAGCTCGACTTGCCCCTTGGCACAGTTAAGGCACAGTTATTTAGGGCCAGGTACTTGTTAGGTAACATTATTAACCGCCATAATAAGGATGACATCTGAGATCCTGTTGAAATATTTTCCTGATCTGACTTCTGCGCAGCAAACCCAATTTGCACAGTTGCAGGAGCTTTACACCCTTTGGAACAGCCAGATAAACGTGATATCCCGTAAGGATATTGATCTGCTTTACGAGCGCCATGTGCTGCATTCATTAGGCATAGCCAAGGTAATGCCTTTTTTACCCGGCGAAAATGTGCTTGATGTTGGTACAGGCGGTGGTTTCCCGGGCATCCCACTGGCTATTTTGTTTCCCGAAACCAACTTCCATTTGGTTGATTCTATCGGGAAAAAAATAAAGGTTGTTAACGAAGTAGCCGCTGCTTTAGGCTTAAAAAACGTTAAAGGTACCCATGCCCGTGCCGAAGAAATTAAACAGCAGTTTGATTTTGTGGTGTCGCGCGCGGTTACGCAACTAAAAGATTTTTACCCATGGGTGAAAGGTAAATTCAGCAAGCAATCAAAAAATAAATTGGCTAACGGGATACTGTATTTAAAAGGCGGGGACCTTACACAAGAAATTGCCGACGCGGGTTTAGCCGTTCAGCAATATCATCTCAAAGACTACTTTGAGGAGGAGTTTTTTGAAACCAAGCAGGTTATTTATGTGAAGGGGTAAGCTCTTTTATGGTAATAGATGGTTTGCCATAAAGTAATATCACCCCATTTTTTGCCTGGTCGCCCCATTTTTGTGTAGCGTAAGCATCCCCTTTAGTGAATACATGTACTGAATCTGAAGAGGTAATATATACTTTTTTACCTGCAGCGGCTTTGCTGTCTATTTCATATTTCTTATCGTTTACCAATATCAGCGGGGATTTAGAAGGGTCGTATACCCTGGCATCGTCATTTTCTTTCACAACAGGTGGAAGTATTTCAACTGACGGTGGCGGCAATTTGCCAACTTTTGCCCGTTTTGGTGCGATCGGCGGCGGCGGTATTTTACCTTTAACTTTAGGCGGTAAAGGCGGTGCAGGTGGTGCAGCTGGTGGTAGCGGAGGATTCACATAACCAATTGCTACAACCACACCGGCAAAATTTGGTTTAGACCTATAATTATCTAATGATTGATACTTTTTGGTATAGCCTTGTAGTGCAAATACAGTAGCCATATAGTATTGTCCGGGAGCTTTATTGACGGTGCCATTAAAAGATCGTAGCGCGTTTATAGCTGCTTCGTCACACCCTTTACCAATGCCTTTTTCCACTTTTACATCGGTGATTTTATGATCGGCATTCAAGCGGTATGATAGTATTACATTACCATCAGTTTGACTTTCACGAGCCGATTGCGGATAGCGCAAAGTTTTTGCCATGTGTTTATACAAAGCTATATAGGCCGCTTCATAAGGCGGTGGCGGGGGTAATAATGATTTATTAGTAGGCAATTGCGGCGCAATTACCAGTGCACTCCCTTTTTTATCTTTATTATATATTGATACCGGTCTTGCAGGTGGCGGCGGGGGAGGCAAGCGTTTGCCGGTATCGGCCCATTCTTTAGGGCGCTCTATAACCGCAAGTTTGTAACCATTTGCTTCTAAACTTTTCTGTTCGTCTTCAGTAATTGCCTTGTTAACCGAATAAGTATGTTTGAAACCTGTTTTGCGGTCATCTATTACCACATCGTTTGCTGTACCTACAGCGCCATTTGGGGCTGTTACTTGTAGCGTGTATTTTACACTGTCAATGCCGAAGTTATTGAGCACACGCTCTATCACTAATCCTTTATTTTTGTATAACTCATCCTTGTCGGCCTTGGTTAGGTTGGCTACTGTGTACATTTTTTCTACACCGGTTAAAGTATCTTTGTAAACAATGTCGCTACCGGAAGCCGATATTTTTGTTTTTGGGTCGGTTATTCTAAGGATGTATTTTGACGTATCAATCGATTGTTCAGTCAACACGGCCTTTTGCGGGGCCAGGTCAATCAGCCCGTAGTCCTTACTAAACACCAGTGTTGATGTGCAGAGCATGCCCGCGCAAAGCGGCAGCGCTGCCAGGTACTTTAGCCTTGCTAACTTACCCGATCTGTTTTTGTTTAACATAATTATCCTCTTTTTTAATAGGTTATAATTGAAAAATGAGTGCGCTATAGAATTACCCTGTATGCCGTAAGCATTGTTTAGTAAAAAAGAAGAGTAGGCAAGGGCATCCTGCTCACGGGCGGCGGTTTGCTCGTCGGCTATGTACTCGTGGATGGTTTTAAGGCTGCGCTGTATAAGGTAAATGAACGGATTAAACCAGTTGAATACCTTCACCAATTCCAAAAAGATAATATCTGCCGAGTGTTTTTGGCGTATGTGCACCAACTCGTGCGCTATAATGGTTTCGGGCCGGGGTACGTTATTACCTATAAACAAGTAATTGAAAAATGAGAAAGCGGTGTTCTCACCATTTAATTTTACTAATTTATAGCTATCGGTATTTAAAGCCTGGTTTTTACGGGTAAGTATATACAGCTTGCCCAAGCGAAACATCAGTATAAAAACAGCCACAGTAACACCCGCTATATACAGGTACAACATGGCATCATCAAATGTAAATTGGTAAACGGGTGCGGCTAATTTTTGTGTATGTACCGGCAAAACAGTTACCTGTGTAACCGGTTCTGCAATTGCAATTTCGGGAATAACCGGTTTAAGTATACCGAGCTGGGTAAACGGCAGTACAAAGGCAATTATACAGCTAAATATGAGATAAACACGGCCCAGCATATAGTGGGTGTCGCCGTTCAGCAATAAGCAATAGCACAAATAAAATACGCCCAGGTATATATTTGCCTCTATAAGGTAATGCAGCCAGCTCATCTTTTTTGAGATTTAAGTTTGTTTATCAGTTCGGTAAGTTCATCCAGTTCTTTCAAGCCAAGGTCTTTTTCGTCGGCGATGAAAGACACCAGGCTTTTATAGGAGTTATCGAAATAGTTGCTCATTAGTTTATCAAACGTAAACTTCTTATAATCATCCTCGCTAATGAGAGGAAAGTACACGTGGGAGTTGCCGTAAGCTTTATGGTCTATAAACCCTTTGCCCTCCAGTACCCTTACCACCGTTGATACCGTATTGTACGCGGGCTTAGGTTCGGGTATCTTCTCCAGTATATCCTTTACTATTCCTTCTTTCAATTGCCACAGTATCTGCATGATCTGTTCCTCGGCTTTGGTAAGTTCTTTCAATTTCATAGTAAACTATTTTTATAGTTAGGCTAAGGTAAAACTATTTTTATAGTTTGCAAACTATTTTTGTAGTTTATTTAAATTATTTTTTAGTCAGGCGAGAGATTTGTTTGCATTGAAAATATGTTATCTATAAATGCTAATTATTTTAGGAAATTCTATAATTTAGGGTTTCAGAAATATACATGTCTTTACTTCACCAGGTTGCTTTAACATTTGTAAATAAAATAGGGCCGGTGCTTGCCCGGTCAATGGCAAGCCACTTTGGTGGGGCCGAAGAAGTATTCAAAAAATCTAAAGAGGCCTTAACCCAAGCCCGGGGTGTAGGTATGAAAAGACTCGAATTATCTGACTTTAACGAGGCCTTACGCAGGGCCGAGCAGGAACTGAAATTTATAGAAAATAATAAGGTAGATGTTTTATACTATACCGACCCCCGCTTTCCGCGTAAGCTAAAAATATGTAACGATTCGCCTTTGCTGCTCTACTCAAAAGGGAACGCCAACCTTAATAACCACCGCATTATAAGCATTGTTGGTACCCGTAACGCTACAGATTATGGGCGTAGTTTGTGCAGGCAGTTAATTGAGGAACTACAGGATTATAATGTATTAATTGTAAGCGGGCTTGCCCTGGGTATCGATACAGCCGCGCATCGCGAAAGCGTTGCACTAAATATACCAACGCTTGGTGTGCTTGGCCATGGTTACGATAGGATGTATCCAAGCCAAAATAGCTCGCTTGCCGAAAAGATGTTGCAAAATGGCGGGCTTTTAACCGAGTATCCATCGGGCACAAAACCGGGGCGCGAGAATTTTCCGCAGCGTAACCGCATCGTTGCCGGTATGGCCGATGCTACCGTTGTTGTTGAAGCAGGCTTAAAAGGCGGGGCTTTAATTACTGCCGAAATTGCCAATACTTACAACCGCGATGTGTTTGCCTTCCCGGGCAGGTTGGGGGATGAGTACTCTGAAGGGTGTAACTTCCTTATCCGCAATAATAAAGCGGCCCTGCTTACCTGTGTTGCCGACCTGGCTTATAGCCTTGGCTGGGAAAAGAATAGCGATGTAACAAGCGCGCCCGAGCAATTGATACTACCTATAGATCTATCTGCCGAGGAGCGGGCTGTTTACGAAATTATCCAGCAACATAAGCTTCCCTTAGCTATTGATGACCTTGCTATTAAAGCCAACATGCCCATGAGCCAACTGGCCATGACCCTGCTGGATATGGAGTTGCAGGGTTTCATCCGCTCGTTACCGGGTAAAATGTATAAGGTTAATTAGAAGCCTTAAGCCTTTAGTCCGAAGCCTAAAGTATTTATTGCTGTTTGATTTCGTATTTGACTTAGAACTTAAGACTATAGACTTTCGACTTAGGCCTAATCTTTCGGTGTGTCATAAAAGGTAAGTTTGCCCGTTGCTTCGTAGATCTCTGTCCATGTATCCAACTCAAATTCAATCAGCGCGACGGAACATGGTGGTACTTCCCTAATGGCGCCACTTAGGTAATAAAGCACTTGGCTTATACCAGGGTTATGGCCAACAAGCGCGATAAAATCTTTATCCTGCGGCAAACCCTCAATCACTTTTAATAATGTGCTTTCGCTGGCATCGTATATTGCTTTGTCGGTTATTGCCTTTGGCAGCCCTAAAACCTGGCTAAAAACGTTCGATGTAGATAGGGTACGTAACGCAGGGCTTGCCACCAATATTTGTGGTTGAATGCTGTTTGCCTGCAACCGCGCGGCCATCAGTTCGGCTTGTTGGAAGCCTTTGTCTGTCAGGGGGCGTTCAAAATCGGCAAAGCCGCTTTCATGCGTGGCTTTGGCGTGGCGTATCAACAATAACTTTTTCATAGGCCTTAAAATAAAAAAGAGGAACGTATGTCCCTCTTTTTTTGTTTTGTATAAACGTTCTGATTAGAATTTGTAACCTACAGAAACACCAAATACGCGGTTTTTGGTAGACGCCTGGCTTGTGCCATCGTTGCCGATATCTGATAAACCAAGATCGTAGTTGATACCTATAAGGAAACCACCTTTAAATTCAACACCGGCAATACCGTTGATACCAAAATCTGTTCTTTTAACGTCTCCCGCATCACTACCAAAGGTAATGTCTTCGCTTTGTGTTACGCTTCCGCTTGTTATTTTTTGTTTACCCGATATACCAAGTGCTGCGTAAGGGCCGGCACCAAAATAAATGTTACCAATTGCTACGGGAGCATGGTAAACAATGTTAACAGGCACCTGTAAGTAATACAAGTTTACTTTAGCTACATCGCCATCGCTTTCTTCTTTACCACCTTTACCGGTAAAGTTAAGTGCCGGTTGTAAAGAGATTCCGCCTAGTTTAAAATCGGCAAATACTCCTGCAGAAAAGGAGGTTAAAGTACCTGTGTTGTAGGTAACAGAAGCACCCGAAGCCGAAGCTGATGCAGATAATTTTGCAAAATTTGCACCCCCTCTGATACCGAAGCTTGGCACTTGCGCATAAGAAGCTAATGATGCGCTCATTAGCACAACTGTGATAAGTAATAATTTTTTCATGTAATAAGATTTATTGTTTGCGCAAAAATAAGTATTTAAACTAAATAATACGTTTAAATTATTTATTCGCGAAAGCAGCTATAGGTTCTTCGGGTATATCATGCATACATTTAAAGTGCCCGAGAGGGCATTTTTCTAGGCCAAACTTAGAGCAGGGGCGGCAGCTAAGGTCAATCCCTGCCACTAAAACATCCTTTACCATGTAGGGTTGTACGCCCAAAAGGTCGGGCACGGTGCCACCCCAAATAGATACTATCGGTATATTAAATGCTTCGGCAATGTGGGTAAGGCCTGTATCGAAACCAATAACTTTCCTGGCTTTTGATACCAGAAAAACAGATTCATCAAGCGTGGTTATACCGCAGGCATTGTAAATGTTTGTACCGATGGCCGCGGCTATTGCATCGCCATTCGCTTTTACATCATTACCGCCCAACAATACAATTGGCGAATTTATCTGCCTGCAAATGCGGATGATCTTTTCATTTGGCATCCGTTTGGTAAAATGCGTAGCGCCAATTACAAAGGCCACATAGTTTTGGTGCGATGCCGGGAGCAGGGCGGGTAGTTGATGATCTTGTTTTATGTAATAATCTATAGGCTTACCATCATTTGTTACGCCTAAAAATTGTACCGTTTTTAGATACCTATCTACCAAATGCGTAGGCGCAACAAGTTTTAAATGCAGCTTAAGGCTGAGCCATTTACGAATAGTTTGCTTTTTATAGGTGGATGCTTTAATACCCGTACGCATTTTAATGATAGCAGTACGCAGGTTGTTATGCAGATCAATAATGTAGTCGTAACCCTCGGCTTTTATCTCGGCAATGGTTTCTGATAAGCTTGGCTTTAGCAGCAGCAGCTTATCAACATAGGGGTTGTTATCGTAAATATATTTGAAGGCTGGCTTGGTAATAAAGTGCACTTCGGCATCCGGCAGTTGCGTTTTAAGGCAACGCACTACAGGTGTGGTGTAAATAATATCACCCATTGAGCTAAAGCGGATTACCAGGATCTTCATCAAGAATGATAGTGAGCAGTGAATGGTTAAGTGGTGAGTGGTTAAATAGTTTAATGGAAAATGGCGGAAAATAATGTCAACCACTCACAATTCATCATTTAGCCATTCACCATCCTTATTTTATTAATAATGGCCGTTGAGGAATACCCATCAACCAGTGTTATCGTTTTTACTTCGCCGCCGTTAGCTAACACTTCTTTAGCGCCGGCAATATTTTCTACCGTATAATCGGCACCTTTAATTAATACATCGGGCATTAGCTTAGTAATTAATTCGCGCGGGGTATCTTCTTCAAATAATATAACGGCATCAACAAAAAACAGGGCGGCTAATAATGCGGCGCGGTTGTTTTGATCATTTACCGGGCGGCTTTCTCCTTTTAACCTTTTTACCGATGCATCAGTATTTAACCCGATGATAAGCTTATCGCCAAGTTCGGCAGCTTTTGATAGGTAGGTAATATGCCCAAGATGCAGCAGATCGAATACGCCGTTAGTAAAAACAACCTTTTTCCCTTCGCTTCTCCAGCCGGCAATGGTATGCTGAAGCTGTGGCAGCGTAGTTATTTTAGCGAGCAATGTTTTTTCCAGATCGTAGCGCATAATACAATTGTTGATTTATTCTCCCAATAAATATCGGGATAGTACTTGATAGATTAACACTTTTCGGCTTTTACCTTAATAAGCATCATCAACAGCCTTGCACAATATGTGGCCAATAAGAATATGCATTTCTTGAATGCGTGCGGTAACATCCGATGGCACAATAATATTCAGGTCGCAAATGCCATTCATTTTACCACCGTCGCGGCCCGATAAGCCAAGTGTTTTGCAACCAACTTTTGTAGCAGCTTCAAAAGCATTTAAGATTCCCTGGCTATTACCGCTGGTAGAAATTCCAATAAACAGATCGCCGGGCTGGGCCAATGCCTCTACCTGGCGGGAGAATACATGATTATAACCATAATCGTTAGCTATTGCCGTAAGTGCCGATGTGTCTACCGTTAAAGCAATGCCGGGCAAAGCTTTGCGCTCTTTTACAAACCGGCCGCTAAGTTCGGCTGCTATATGTTGCGCATCTGCAGCACTGCCGCCGTTACCTGCAATTAGTACCTTTTTACCATCTTTTAATACCGCAACCATGGTACTGCAAGCCGCCTCAATATCTGCCGACAGCGTATCAATTACCTTTTGTATTATCTGCTGGTGTTCGTATAGTTCTTCAATAACCATCTGTGAAATGCTAAATTCTAAATTGCTAAACTTTAAAGCAATACGTAAATTCTAAACCCTAAATCTAAAAAAGTTAATAAGGCTTTTAAGTTTAATCCTAATCTCTGATCTCCAACCTCTGATCTCTGTTGCTCATGTCTTGCAATATCTCATTAACCGTAGTAACAGCTGCACCTGTTTGCCTTATTACTATGGCGGCGGCATGGTTGGCAAGTTCGCAAGCTTCTTCAATATTTAAGCCTTGGGCCATAAAGTACACCATGGTAGCAATAACGGTATCGCCAGCGCCGGTAACATCAAATACCGATGTAGCCTTTACAGGTAACAACTTGTACGCCAATTCGCTGATGATGACCATGCCTTGTTCTGACAAGGTTACCACAATATACGCCGCGCCGGTTTGTTTCAGGATGATACGCGCCGCTTGTTGCAGTTCATCAATATTGGTGATCTTTTCTGTTTTGGCAGCCTCGGCCAGTTCCTTGCGGTTTGGCTTAATAATATAAGCGCCTTTATATTTACCATAGTTAAGGCCCTTAGGGTCAATAACAACTTTTTTATTTTGCCTGTTGGCCTCATCAATAAGCTGTTGTGTAAGCCCTTCAGAAAACAGGCCTTTGTTATAATCAGACAATATAACGATATCTGCCTGATTGATGCGTGCCTTTATTTGTTCAATAAATTCGGTTTGCAGTGCTTCGGTTAGCGGGTTTGTAACCTCTCTGTCTACACGTACCAATTGGTGGCTGCCGGCCATTACGCGTGTTTTTACCGTGGTAGGGCGGGCAGCATCCTTAAAAATGCCATCAGCGTTAATGCCTTCTTCAACTAAAATTTCGGTTAGGCGGGTAGCGTCTGCATCGTCGCCGGTAATGCCTGCTAAAGAGATCCTGGCGCCCAACGACAACAGGTTTTGTGCAACATTGGCCGCACCACCGGGCGTAGTAAATTCTTTTTTTACATTTACGATAGGCACCGGTGCTTCCGGTGATAGCCTGGTAGCATCTCCTATAATATAGTGGTCAATCATCAGGTCGCCAATTACCAAAATGTTTGGTACCGGGCCCGATTGCTGAAGTTGGCGTACTTTATCTGTTAACATTTGATTGTATCATGGGTCATTAAGTCGTTGGCCATTACTGACTTCCGGACTTCCAGTCTTACTGACCTTCTCTTTTCTTTTCAAATACTTTTGTAATCTCGGCTAAAGATAGCGCGTTTAAGCACATTTCTTTTGTTAAACCACCTTTGCGGGCTACGTTTGTGCCAAATTGCATATCGTGGAAGCCACTGTTTCGGTGTGCATCAGGGTTTATGGATAGCATAACGCCCTTATCCAGCGCGTACTGGTGCCAGCGCCAGTCAAGGTCGAGCCTAACCGGGTTGGCATTAATTTCTATAACCACATTATTGGCGGCACAGGCATCAATAACTTTTTTGTGATCGATATTATATCCCTTACGGCTAAGTAAAAGCCTGCCGGTAGGGTGGCCTAATATAGTAGTATAGGGGTTTTCTATAGCTTTTATTAAGCGGGCGGTTGCTTTATCCGCCTGCATTTTAAGGTTGGAGTGAATGGATGCCACAATAAAATCAAACTTTTTCAGAATCTCATCCGGGTAATCCAGCGAACCATCATTCAGTATATCCGACTCGATGCCCTTAAAAATATGGAATCCGGTGATTTTTTTATTGAGATGGTCTATTTCTTCCTGCTGTTGCAAAACGCGTTCTATACTTAAACCTTTGGCGTAAAAAGCGCTTTTGCTATGGTCGCAAATGCCTAAATATTCCAGTTTTAATTCGTCGCGACAGTACAGGGCAATCTCTTCCAGCGTATTTACGCCATCGCTCCAGGTGCTGTGATTGTGCAGGGTGCCTTTAAGATCGTGATAGGTAATTAGGGTTGGTAGCTTATTTTCCGCCGCTTTTTGTATGAATGTATCGCCGTCACGCAGCTCGGGCTGCATCCATGCAAGGCCTGCTTTTTGGTATATAAGTTCTTCGGTTTCGGGCTGCTCAAGCGGGATGTTGATTCGCGAAAGCACTTCGTCCACGTGCTCGGTAGGGCCGGTGTTTACAAAAAGCTCGTAATAGTAATCGGCTTTATCCACGCAAATAATATCAACCAGCAGGCCATTCTTTAATTCGGCGGAGATATGTGTACCATTCAGCACCACATTTTGCAGGGTGTCTAATTCGGCCAGGGCATCAAATGCTATTTGCTGGTTTAAGCTGCCTACCACAATAACCAACTCGCTGATGATCTCGTTAAGTCTGCGAAACTCACCGGCAATATGCTTTAAAGCTTCCGGGAATATCCCGCGGATCTCTTCCATCAGATCTTTTGCTTCTTTCTCCACCTGCGAGTAGAGAAACTTACCATTGCCCGCCATGCGGAATTCAATAAGCCTGATGATCTCTTCCTGCGTTTTTAAACCAAAGCCTTTTGCTTCTACCAGGCGGTTCTCGTTACAGGCGTAATAAAGTTCGCCCACGTTTTCTATACCCAGCTCTTTCCAAATAATGGCTACCTTTTTGGGGCCGATGCCTTTGATGTGCATCATTTCTACCACGCCTTCAGGTGTTTGGCTCAGCATATCCTGTAGCTCGGTCATGGTGCCGGTTTCCAGCAGTTCGGCAATTTTGGCGGCCAGGCTTTTGCCAATACCGTCTATCTTCTCCAACTCGGCAACGGTTTTGCCGGCCAGCGGGAAAGGTAGCTTATCTACCTTAAAGGCAGCATTAGCTATCGACTTTATTTTGAAAGGATTAACCTCGTGCAATTCCATCAATTGCGACAGTAAACGAAGCGTACGGGCTATGGGTTTGTTCTCCATAATTTAGATATGCGGTAAAAATACAAACTTAAAAATTATGAAATATACTATTGAGTATTAGTATTGTGATTACTACAAAAGCGAAACAAATCAAACTAATAAATACGTTTCGTATAGTTTTACTTTTAATTTTTAGTATCAGGAAATAAGCAGCTACGATTGATAATGTTACTAATATATAAGATTTACATACTATAGCGTTGACGAATGGATCTAAACGATCTTCAATTGGCTTAAAGTATATAGTATATATACAAACACAACTTGATATAGTTATGAAAACAAGTGGAATTAATAAAAGAAGTCGGTTCATTTGAACTCAAATGTAAAAAAAGCCACCCATTACAGGCGGCTTCACACTCAAATCTTAATAATATAATTATTTTATCACCACATCATAAGGCATTCGCGCCTGCGGTGTGCGCATCATTTTGGTAACGCCTTTTATTTGTTCGTAATAGCGGTAGTTATCGCCAAGTTCAGATTGTATAAAACGGGCTTTAACCTCCGCCGTTAAACCTTCGCCAAATTTGTTGAAAATGCTTTTTTGCTCGGGGTAGGCTACCAGTTTATAATCTTTAAGGTTAGCCTTTTTAGCGGCAGATGCTATGGCATCATTCATATTGCCTAACCTATCAACCAAACCAATTTTTAAAGCCTGGGTGCCTGTCCATACCCGGCCCTGGCCAATGCTGTTAATATAATCCTGTGTTTTACCGCGGCCTTTTGCTACCGCTTTTGTAAAGTCGTCGTAACCGTGGTTTACGCTGTTTTGTAATATGGCCCTTTCTTCCGGGGTAAGCGGACGGCTAACGTCACCCAGGTCGGCATACTTACCGGTTTTTACACCGTCGAAACTTACACCAAGCTTATCGTTAAATAACTTTTGCATATTAGGCAGTATGGCAAAAATACCTATAGAACCCGTGATGGTATTCGGCTCGGCAATGATAGAATCGGCAGCGCAGGCTATATAATAACCACCCGAAGCTGCAACATCACCCATAGAAACGATGATCGGTTTTACCTTTTTGGTGAGCATAACTTCGCGCCAGATAACATCAGAAGCCAGCGAACTGCCACCCGGTGAATTTATGCGAAGCACTACTGCCTTTACTTTATCGTCCATACGCACTTTACGCAGGGCTTTTGATATCGTTTCAGAGCCAATGGTATTATCGTCGCCGTCGCCGCCATTAATTTCGCCGGATGCATAAACAACAGCGATGCGGTTTGATGAAGTTACATCTTTAGGGTCGGTATCCGTTTTAGAGCCGCTTTTTAGGTAGTCGGCAAGTTCAACTGCCGATAGGTCTTTTTTCTCGGCTTTATCGGTGCGGCCTTTAAGATCGCTTAATATTTCGTCTTTATACTTAAGGCCATCAACAAGCTTGTATTTTAGGGCGTCTTCCGGTTGTTGAATAAGGCCGCTATTGGCATAATTAAATAACGAATCTTTATTGATGTTACGGCTTTTGGCTATACCGGTAAGGAAATGATCGTACATCGACCCTAAGTATGAGGTAACCTGCAAGCGGTTGGCATCGCTCATTTTGGTAAGGATGTATGGTTCAACAGCGCTTTTGTAAGTGCCTACTTTTATTACCTGTGCCTCTATACCCAATTTGTCTAAAGCGCCTTTAAGGAAGGTTATCTCGGAACTAAAGCCTCTGAATTCGAAAATGCCCTTCGGGTTAATGTACACCTTATCGGCAACTGATGCCAGGTAGTAAAAGCCCTGTGTGTATATTTCAGAATAGGCAATGACGAATTTTTTTGATTTTTTAAAGTCGATAAGCGCGTTGCGGATCTCCTCGGTAGTAGCCTGGCCGCTCATCATGTAACTTTCGTCCAAAAAAATGCCTTTAATGTTGCCGTCGGTTTTAGCTTTTTTAATGCTTGCCAGTATATCGTTAAGGCCTATTGACTTATCGCCATCTAAACCTAAAAAACCAAGATTTGCAAGCGGGTTATTGGGCGTACGCTCGTTTATGGGCGACGTAAATTTAATATGCAGTACCGAATTGGCTTCCACATCTACCACTTTATCACTGCTGGCAGCGGCGGCAATTAAGCCAAGTAACAGGGCAAGGCCTATAACTGCCATAAGCGTAACACCAACTATAGTAGCCAATACAAATTTGAAGAATTGTTTCATTAACTGTTATAAATAATCTATATATGCAAACTTAGTAATTAGCACGCTATTAAGAGCCTTATACCCGATATTTGTTACAACATGATAAATGTTTTTTTACTGCTGGGCAGCAACCTTGGTAACCGTAATTTGTACCTGCAACAGGCTATAGAACGCATAGGCCAGGAGGTAGGCGATATGCAGAAAACCTCGCCTGTTTACGAAACACAATCATGGGGTAAAACCGACTTGCCCGACTACTTAAATCAGGTTGTAATGTTACGAACCGGTTTGCCCGCACAAAAAATATTGGAGAAGGTACTGGCTATTGAAATTGAACTGGGGCGGCAGCGCAAAGAAAAATGGGGATCGCGTACTATTGATATCGATATTTTGTTCTACGGGAGTGAGGTAATTAACGATGTTAACTTAACCGTGCCACATACCGAAATGCATAAGCGCCGTTTTACTTTAGAGCCGCTGGTAATGATTGCGCCAAATTTTGTGCACCCTGTACTAAATAAAACTATATTAGAGTTAAATAACAACCTTAATGACGATTTGGTTGTTAAGAGAGTAGAAATTTGAGATTATAAACTTGCATAATGCCGGATAACTTACCAACACAAGACCTTGATCTGTCTTTTTTATACGAGATTGCCGATGGCAGCGATGATTTTATTGTTGATTCGATAGGGATGTTTTTAGAACAAACCCCGCAATTAATAACATCTATATCTGATGCTATAAACGCTGGTGACTGGGTAGTTGCCGCACAATCGGCACATAAATTAAAACCCAACCTTGGCTTTTTTGGGATGCCACAAAGCCAGGCCAATGTACAAGATGTTGAACTGGCTTGCAAAGCCGGCGGCGAAAACCCAGCCGAAATAAAAGCTAAATTTGAAGCTGTTAAAGCCGTAGTAGAGGCTAATCTTATAGAATTACAAAAAATTAAAGCTGAGAAAGAAGCGAACTTGTAGACGTGTTAATTTAAAAGTCAAAAAAATTATAAGTAAAAAGGCAATCACTCGTGATTGCCTTTTTTATATATTTAAGCTAAGAACTTTCGACTTCGAACTCAGGACTTCCGACTCAATTACGCTTCAGTAACGGTAAAGCTGTAGCTTTCCATAATAAGGTTGGCTAACAGGTTTTTGCAGGCCTGGTCAACTTTGGCGTTTGCGGTTTCGGTGCTATCGGCTTCAATTTCGAGGGTGATGTGTTTACCTATACGTACGTTTTGTATTTCAGATAAGCCCAGGTTTTTCATACTGCCGGTTACGGCTTTACCTTGTGGGTCAAGTATTTCTTTCTTCGGCATTACATCAATTTCGGCCAGGAATTTTTTCATCAGTTTGTTTAGTTAGAGAGTGGCTTACAGGCAGGGCTTAAAAATTCTTTTTAGCGCTTACGATGTTGCCATCTGCAAATTTTAGTTGAATTAACGATAGGGTGATATACATTACGATAACCACCGGAACTGCCGCAAATTTAAAAAATAGAATGAGTATTGCCGAGAATAACAGCAATATATAGCGATAAAAATTTTTGTTGAAATCGCGGTTCTTAAATTTAAGCGACATCAGCGGGATCTCGGCCACCAGCAGCGTACACATTATAATGATAAATACCGATAATACATAAGGGTTAAGAATGTAATGAGCGATATTACTATACTGTGGCTGAGCAATAATTAATGGTATCGAAGCTATTAAAATAGCGTTTGCCGGTGTTGGCAGGCCTATAAAACTATCGGCCTGGCGGGTATCGTTATTAAACTTAGCCAGCCTTAATGCCGAGAAAACAGGGATAAGGAAAGCAATAAAGTTTAAATAATCGCTTACGTGGGTTATTTGTGGGGCTTGCAGCAGCAGCTCATACATAATGGCCGATGGAAGTACGCCAAAGCTCACCATATCGGCAAGTGAATCCAGATCCTTACCTATGCCTGAAAAGGATTGTAAAACACGTGAGGCAAAACCGTCAAAAAAATCGAAAATTGCAGCCAAAAAAATTGCGTAGGCCGCAAAAACCAGATTATCCTGAAAAGTAAAAACAATACCTATACAGCCGCTGAACAGGTTTGCACACGTTATGGCATTTGGAAGATGTTTTTTAACCCGTCGCCTCATCATGTTATGAAGGTATCATAAAATTTACAAAAACCAAAGGAGTTACAATTAACCTTACATTAATTAATAACTCCTTTGGGTGTAAAGATATTATGAATTCATTGATATCAAAAATTCTTCGTTAGTACGGGTGCCTTTTATTTGCGCCTGTAAAAACTCCATCGATTCCTGTGAGTTCATATCTGCAAGGTGGTTACGCAATATCCAAATGCGTTGCAGGGTGTCGCGGTCAAGCAACAGATCGTCGCGGCGGGTGCTCGATGCGGTAATATCAATAGCAGGGAAAATACGTTTGTTAGATAGTTTACGATCCAACTGTAACTCCATGTTACCTGTACCTTTAAACTCTTCAAATATAACCTCGTCCATTTTAGAACCGGTTTCTGTTAATGCTGTCGCAATGATGGTTAACGAACCGCCATCCTCAATGTTACGTGCAGCACCAAAAAAGCGCTTAGGCTTGTGTAATGCATTTGCATCAACACCACCCGATAATATTTTACCCGATGCAGGCGCTACCGTGTTGTAGGCACGTGCCAAACGGGTGATAGAGTCTAACAGGATAACCACATCATGGCCACACTCAACCATACGTTTTGCTTTTTCGAGCACAATGTTGGCAATTTTTACGTGGCGTTCTGCAGGCTCATCAAATGTTGATGATACCACCTCGGCGCGTACGCTGCGGGCCATATCGGTAACCTCTTCGGGGCGTTCGTCAATAAGTAAGATGATCAGGTAAACTTCCGGGTGGTTTTTGGCTATCGCGTTAGCAACATCCTTTAATAACATGGTTTTACCTGTTTTTGGCTGCGCCACAATTAAACCACGCTGGCCCTTACCAATAGGCGAAAACAGGTCCATAATACGGGTAGAGTAATTGCCCGCGTCGGTAAACAAGTTCAGCTTTTCTGACGGGAAAAGCGGTGTTAAGTGGTCAAAAGGTACGCGGTCGCGCACTTCGGCAGGTATGCGGCCGTTAATAGCCTCTACGCGTACCAAAGGGAAATATTTTTCGCCCTCTTTTGGCGGGCGGATGCTACCGCGAACGGTATCGCCTGTTTTTAAACCAAATAATTTTATCTGCGATTGTGATACATAAATATCATCGGGAGAGGTAAGGTAGTTATAGTCTGACGAGCGGAGGAAACCGTAACCATCGGGCATAATTTCTAAAACGCCCTCGTTAACAATAACGTTATCAAAATCGAGGTTTATAGCAGGCTCCTGGTTTTTTGACTGCTGTGGCGCACGGCGCTCAAATTTTTGAGGACGGCCTTCGGTAACAGGCTGCTCGGGCTGGCCGGGCTGCTCAGGTTGGCCCGGCTGCTCGGTTTTTTCAACGGCTTGTTCTGCGGTAACTTCAACAGCAGGTGCTGCTTCGGTATTACCTTCGTCTTCCTGTTGCTGTGCATCTTCTTCCTGCTCAAACAGGTTGGTATCATCTAACGGCACCTCAACGCGTGGGGTATCTTTAGTTTTTACAGAACGGGTACGTTTGCGTGTTTTTTCGGTATTATCTGGGGCGGCTTCGGGAGCCGGTTTTTCTGCGTAGTTATTTTCAACAATGGCTTGTTGGTTCCTGGCGGCTTCAATTAACTGCTGTTGCTCAACTATTTTGGTGATCAGTGATGCTTTTCTAAGCTCATCTGCCTCTGCAATACCTAAACTTTTAGCAATATCGCGCAACTCAGAAACGAGTTTGTCGTTCAATTCGATTGTATCAGACATGATATGAATTATAGTTCAAAAGGATTTTTTATATGAAAATTGTTTTGTGAAACCCTGATTATGCAATTAAAGGCCAGGTAAAGTATTAGCTAATAAAGTACGTGGAGTTGAAATTGTTTCTTTAGTGCAAGAAATAATGCAGGAAAACAGTGCAATGTTAACAAAATTATATCAAAATGCAAATTTATTAAAAAAATAAAGGGTTGCCTTTAATTTTTTAGTTTTGCAGCACATAACAAATTCAAAATCTAGATGATATCGCGCGCGCAACTTATTGAACAGATCAAACAAAAAAAATCATTTTTATGCGTTGGCCTCGATACCGACATAGATAAGATACCCCAATTTTTACTGCAATACCCCGATCCGGTTTTTGAATTTAATAAGCGCATTATTGATGCCACTAAAGACCTTTGCATCGCCTATAAGCCAAACGCCGCCTTTTACGAAAGCCGGGGTTTAAAGGGCCTGCAAAGTTTAATTAGCACTGCCCAATACGCACCTAAAGATATTCTTAATATTATCGACGCCAAACGGGGTGACATTGGTAATACATCTGATAACTATGCCAAAGCTTTTTTTAACGAGGAAACCTCGGGTATGAGCTTTGATGCCATTACGGTTACACCATATATGGGTAACGATAGCGTAACGCCCTATTTAAAGTATGATGGTAAATGGGTGATTATCCTGGCGCTTACATCATCTGTAGGGAGTAAAGATTTCCAATACCTGGAAACAGAAAGCGGCTTTTTGTACGAAATTGTTATCCAGAAAGCCAATACCTGGGCAGGTGCCGATAGGCTGATGTTTGTGGTTGGCGCTACCAAAAGTACCGAGTTTACAAATATACGCAAGTACGCGCCCGATAACTTTTTGCTTGTGCCCGGCGTTGGCGCGCAGGGTGGCAGCCTGGAAGATGTATGCCAATATGGTATGACCAAAGACTGCGGATTGATTGTCAACTCGTCGCGCGGGATCATTTACGCAAGCAACGGCGAAGACTTTGCCGAAGCAGCCCGTGCCGAAGCCCTGAAACTGCAACAACAAATGCAGGCGGAGTTGGAGAAGGCAGGGGTTATATAAGAATAGAATAACGAATATTGAACGCTAAACGCCGAATAACGAAGTAGACACTTCATCATTCGGCGTTCAATATTGGATGTTCGATATTAATACTTATACCTCAAGTTTTCCCTCGATAGAATCATCTAAGGTTTTGCCAAGGGCTGCACCTACCAGTTGTTTAACAAATGCAACGGCATTGCCATGTTTGTTATCCCAGTAGTAGCCTTGTGTTGGCGATATTTTAATAACTGAGATACGCGGATCGTCTACACCTTCGGTAAACCATGTTTTTAGAATGGGCTCCCATAATTCTTTTATCTTTTCCTTATCCTCGCTAATTTCGGCTATGCCATAAACGTTCAGGAAATCGGAGTATTTTGAGCCTTGAAATAAAAGCTGCACCATTGGGTCCTGCGCAATTTCCGCGTTCTTGTGGCTATCATTAGCGCTCAAAAACCACAGGTCGCCGTTATCATCTATTTTTTGTGGCGACATAGGGCGGGTGCTGAAAGGCAAACCGGTACGGATGTTTGAACAAAAAAAGCAGCTTACACCTTCGGCAAGTTCTTTCAGTTTGGTCCAGGCTTGGGTACCTTGCAGGTTCTCAAAATTATCTTCGGGTTGATTTTGGTTGATGCTATCCATTATAATTTTTATAAGTTTTAATGATAATATATTAACCCTCGTGAAATTTATTTGTTTGGAAAGATTGCTAGTTTAAATTTTAGCATCAACTGATATAGAATTATAAGTGATGATGTTGGTGGCACTATCGTGTCAGTACTTTAATCATCAACCTATTAATAATCAATTGTTTGTGAAAATAAGGCTGGTTGTGCAAACGTGAACGTGAACATTTTGCCCCTTATTATCCCGGTTTTTTCGGATTAATTACGCTGAAAAACTCACCTTGCGCTGCGGGAAGCGTTCGGCATAGCCGGTCACTATATTGCGGATGTAATCATTCCCCGGATACGGGGTGAGGTAGTTTTTAAGCGCCTGAATATTGCCGACATCGTAATAATGAGAAATGTATCCCATTCCGTAAAACCGGCCTTCCTCAATTAGTATGCAGCTATGCTCATCATCGGTACGCCCTTCATCGCGTATGGCGAAGGTTGGCAGGGCTTTCTTCAATTCATCCAACGCGCCCTGGATGCGTTGGTTATAAACCTCCGGCGACTCGTGCCCCTCGCAAGCACAGGCCCCAATATTGGCACCAGAACAAGGCTGGTCATTTTTTTGAATAAAGCAAAGTTTTGGGCAAAGGCCAAAGGTATCTATCAGGTTCAGCAGCAAATTACGGCCTTCGTAAAGCGAGTTGCAGGCATAAACAGCCGGCATGTGTTTGCGGTGTTTATCTACAGCTAAACGCATGTAGCCACGCTGATCTTCGTACATGTAAATGCCAAAAGTGTTCTCGAAACGCTTAAGCGAGCGGTTATATTTAGGCCACAGGCGTTTGATCTCTACTGCCTCTGTTACCAATGCTATCAACTCATTCCCGCAGACCTGGTGACTAATGCGGTAGATGTTTTTTAAAAATTCCTGCCTTTGCAGGTTTGGGTTATTGCCTGTAAAGTGGCTGCAAACACGTTTTTTAATATTCTTGGCTTTGCCCACATATACCACCTTACCCTTTTCATCGTGGAAATAATAAATGCCAGGTGATGAGGGCAGGGCTTCAATATCCGTTTTAGGCAGGTTGGCAGGCAATACCTGTTCCTTGCTGTTTTGCTTTAGCGCCGCGGTAATATGGTTGGCCGTATCATTTTTTAAATACAGGCTAAACAACTGTGCGGTAGCTTCCGCATCGCCCATAGCACGGTGGCGGCTAATGTTCTGGATGCCTAAATGGGTGCAAAGTTTACCCAGGCTGTATGACATTAGTCCCGGCATAATCTTGCGGCCTAAGCGTACGGTGCAAAGCTTGTTGGCATTCAACTCGTAACCGGCGGCATTGAGGTGGTAACGTAAGAAGGAATAATCAAAATTTACATTGTGGGCCACAAAGATCTGGCCTTTAAGCAGGTGGTAGATCTCGTGCGCCACATCCTCAAATAGCGGGGCATCCTGCACCATTTCGTTAGTGATGCCTGTTAGGGCACGTATGTAAACCGGTATATCGCGCTGCGGGTTAACAAGTGACTCGAACCGGCGGGTTATTTTTTTGCCATCGTGGATGCATATAGCAATTTCTGTAATGCAATTAGCGCTGGCATGCCCACCCGTCGTCTCAATATCCACAATTGCATACATGGTATCAAATATAAAACTAATTTGCTAATAATATTAGTTTAATTAAAATTTAGTCGGTAAAATAAACAAGTTACATGACCGCAAAAAGCCCGATAGTTTTTAAACTACCGGGCTTTTATCTTTCCGACTACGGACTTCCGAAGTGCGGACTATTTACCCTTCTTTGCTTGCAACTGTTGTTGCTGGCGCATCATTTCTTCCATTTTTGCACCAAAGCCGGATTTTTTCTTTTTATCCTCAGGTTTGTTTTTGTTCTCCTGGATCTGTGCATGGATCTTTTTGTCATCAACCATAAATTTAATTAAGTATTGCTGTAAAAAGGTTAGCATGTTGGCCAAAAAGTAATAATAGTTCAAACCAGATGGGTAGCTGTTAAGCGTGGCAAGGAAAATAATAGGCGTAATGTAACCTATGTATTTCATTTGACCGGTAGCACCCGAGATCTGGTTATTAAAGTAGGTATATATCAATGTAGATATCGTCATTAATAAACACATCAAACTGATGTGATCGCCGATGAAGGGTATTTTAGCGAATGTAATTACCGCATCGTAAGTCGACAGATCGTGCATCCAAAGGAAGCTTTCGCCCCTAAGCTCAAATAAACTTGGGAAGAAACGGAAGAACGCAATCACAATAGGCATCTGTATGAGCAATGGCAAACAACCACCCAGTGGGTTCACTCCGGCCTTTTTATAAAGCTTCAGATATTCCTGCTGTAAAAGGGTAGGGTTATCTTCACCAACTTTAGCCTTTATTTCGTCCATTTCCGGCTTTAAAACACGCATTTTAGCCATCGACAGGTACGACTTGTAAGTCAACGGTGACAATACCAGTTTCAATGCTATGGTTAGTATCAAAATGATGATACCGTAGTTCCAGTTAAATTTGTTAAGCAAATTAAACAACGGCAATACCGCAAACTGGTTAATGTATTTTAACGGCCCCCAGCCCAGGTTAACCAGCTTTTGCAGGTCGTAACCCTGGTCTTTCAAGGTGTTAAAACGGTTAGGGCCAAAGTAAAACTCTAGAGGTACCGCACCAGACGCATTAGGCGTAAGTGTTAAGTTAGCCTTCATTTGCTTAACGTTGGTAGTGTCGGCAACATCGGTAGCAACCTCAAGGTCAGATTTTGAAATGCCGTCCTTAGCTATCAGCACGTTAGAAAAGAAGTGTTGCTTAAACGCAACCCACTGCATTTTTTTATCGGTAATTGCTTTTTTATCGTCCTTGGTTTCGCTCAGGTAGTCCACCTCATTATCGGTATTTTTATAATACACGGTAGAGTATTGGCGCTCCTGCGTCATATCCTTTTCCTTTTTAGGCAAGCTTGCGCTCCAGTTAAGGTTATAGCCGCCGGTGGTAGATACTACTTGTTCTAAACCGGTAGATTTAATAGTTAAACCAACTTTAAAGCCTGTGCCTTTAAGCGAATAAATGTAATCTACATACTGCGTTGGGCTGTAGCTTAAGCGCATGGTTATAGTAGACGAATCCTGACCTGCCACCTGTAGGCCAGTGCCGCTTGGTGTAAAGTAAAGATCGTTTGTGTTTAACGTTCTGTCGCCGGCTTTAAGGGTTAAGCCAAACTTGTTATCGTTACCATCAAAAAGCATTAATGGTTTTTTGGTGAACGTTTTGTAGTTTTTAAGCTCGGCAGAGTATATACGGCCACCTTTGGTAGATAGCTTTATGCGCATCTCTTTGTTCTCGATGGTTACAAACTGCTCGCTGCCAACTGTTGCAGCGCCAAAAGGGGTTTTTAAAACTGCCGAATCAACAACACCTGCTTTTTTAGCGGTATCGGTTTTTGTTGCCGTTTTAGCGGCAGCAGTAGCAGCCGGGTCTTTTATCAGTCCTTTTTTTATCGAGTCGAGGTGCACCGTAAGCTGCTCTTTTTTAATGTCAGCTTCAGATGGTTTCATGAAATATATGGACGCACCCATAATTATCATGATCAGGAATAACCCTGTAAACGTATTTTTATCCATTATGTATTGTATCGTACTATTAATCAGTTCTTGCGGGCATAAGCCAGCGAAGCGGCGACAAAGTTAATAAAAAGTGGATGCGGATTAGCAACTGTTGATTTTAATTCGGGGTGAAACTGCGCACCCACAAAAAATGGGTGGTTTTTTAACTCCACAACCTCAACAAGGCCATTATCGGGGTTAATGCCCGATGGGGTTAAACCTGCCGCTTCGTAATCTTTTAAGTAACTGTTATTAAACTCGTAACGGTGCCTGTGGCGTTCGCTAATGTGTGTTTTGCCGTATGCTAAAGCTGCCTTGCTGCCCTTTTTAAGGTCGCATGGGTAGGCGCCTAAACGCATGGTGCCACCTTTATTTACAACGTTTTTCTGATCTTCCATCATGGCAATAACCGGGTGAGGGGTATCGGGGTTCATCTCGGTACTGCTGGCATCTTTTAAATTAAGCACATTACGGCCAAATTCTACCACAGAACATTGCATGCCCAAACAGATACCGAAGAACGGTATATTGTTTTCGCGCACGTAACGGATAGCCTCAATTTTGCCTTCAAAGCCACGTTCGCCAAAGCCGGGTGCAACAAGTACGCCATGCAGGCCACGTAATTTTTCTACAGCGTTCTCTGGCGTTAACTGTTCTGACGGGATGTACTGCACACGCACCTTGCACTCGTTTTTAGCGCCCGCGTGAATGAATGCTTCAATGATAGATTTATAAGCATCGGGCAGTTCCACATATTTACCAACAAGGCCTATCTGTACTTCGGATGTCGGGTTTTTTAATCGGCCCAAAAAGTCTTTCCAGTTATCCAGGTTAGGCTCGTTTTTGTGCGACAGCTTTAATTTGGTAAGTACGGTTTGGTCTAACTTCTCTTTCAGCATCAGCAACGGCACATCATAAATTGTTGATGCATCCATCGATTCGACAACCGCGTTGATGTTAACGTTACAAAATAAAGCGATTTTTTTTCTGATTTCAGCATTAATGTGGTGTTCGGTACGGCAAACTAAAATATCCGGCTGTATACCGTATTCCAATAACATCTTAACGGAGTGCTGTGTAGGTTTGGTTTTTAACTCGCCTGCAGCCGCCAGGAAGGGTATAAGCGTTAGGTGGATAACCAACGCATTATTTGGTCCGGCTTCCCATTTAAACTGCCTTACGGCTTCCACAAACGGTAACGACTCTATATCGCCCACGGTACCGCCAATCTCGGTTATTACAATATCGTAATCGCCGGTTTCGCCAAGTATGCGCATGTTGCGTTTTATCTCGTCGGTTATGTGGGGTACAACCTGCACGGTTTTACCAAGGAATGCACCTTCGCGTTCGCGGTTAATTACATTCTGGTAAATACGGCCGGTGGTAATATTGTTGGCTTTTGAGGTGGGCGTGTTCAAGAAACGCTCGTAGTGGCCAAGGTCAAGGTCGGTTTCGGCACCATCCTCGGTAACATAGCATTCGCCGTGTTCGTAGGGGTTTAAAGTACCCGGATCAATATTAATGTAAGGATCGAATTTTTGGATGGTAACGCGATAGCCGCGTGCCTGTAAAAGTTTAGCTAATGAGGCCGAAATAATGCCTTTTCCTAACGATGAGGTAACTCCACCCGTAACAAAAATGTATTTAGTCATGATTTTTTTGAAATCCGGTAAGCAGCTTTTAAGCCGAAACCAATTGTTTGTGTACGGGGTACAAAAGTAAAAAAAATAACGGGATTTGCCCACCCAATTTACGTTTGTGGAAAAGGTTTTGGTTGGGGGAAAGTTTTGGAAGAAAGTGCCGCGATTTAACAATCAGCAAGCAAGGCAATTGGTTGTTAAACGGGCTTATAATTAATAAAAGATAGTTTATTTAGTACCAAAATTTATAAGCTACACCCAAACTAAAAACGGAGATGTATTTAGAAGAGTTAAAATATCTGTTATTTTTAAAAAAGTCGCTTTGTAAGCTTAATTCTACGCTTTGCTTTTCGGTTACGAATAAATCATAACCTATGCCGGCATTAGGTGTTAGCTTAATAGTTTGTTCACCCTGATCGATAAGTGATGCTGCCAACCCGGCGCGTGCGAAAAGTTGCCTGGTAAAATATTGCCTAAAACCAACTCCAAGCTGGTATAAGGCATCTGTGTTCCCGGTTCCGGGGCCAACAGGATAATCTTTAACCCCAATTTTAATTAATGATAGATGGGTGTCAATTAATGACGACTTACCTACGCCTACATTCCAATGTAATGAAGAATACCAGCCTGCCTTATATATATCCTCAAAAGGAGGGTAGGCTATCCCACCGCCAAGGCTTACCGAATTTCTTACTTGCGCCTGCGAACTAAAAGTAAACATGCAGATGAACGCGAGTGTAAAGAAATACTTTATCATTTATGTTTTATACAAAACTACGGTTATTCCTTTATCCACCCCGTATCTCCGTCATTATTCACCAGCATATAATTATTATATACGCCAAGCAAACCCACTTTTTGGCCTGCCGGTATGGTTTTTACTTTTGGCGCCCGCAGGCTATCGGGAGCGTTAAATAGTGGTTGGGTTGTTTTTAGGGTGATGCTGCGGATGTTATCTGCCCCGGTTATATTTTTACTGCTGATGTAACCGGTTTGGCCATCGGGTAGTGTTGCCTTATACCAGCCTTGGGTTGCGGCACTTACGGTTAACGGGGTGTTAACCGGCATGGTTTGTACGGCAAGGCCTTTATCGGATGGCAGGTTGTATAGTTTACTGCTTTTGGTTGATGTGCGCACAGTAGCGTTCAAATACTTTAGCGGGGCAGATGTAGGTAAGGGTTGTTTAACCTCTTTATCCACGTATGCCAGCGGATCTATTGCGCCGCTGTTAGTATAAATGCCAAAATGCAGGTGCGGTGGAGTTGTGCGTGCGTTGCCGGTATTGCCAACAAGCCCGATAGTATCGCCAATAGTTACACTTTGGCCCTGCTGAACGGTTTGTACATCAAGGTGGGCATAATATAATGTATAATCTGCATCAGCCGGGCGCATAAACACAACGTTACCGCCAAGATTATTTACGGTTACACCTGTTACGGTGCCGTTAGCGGCAGCTACGGCGGGTGTTCGTTTAGGTGCAAAGATGTCTATTCCTTCATGCTTGCGGCCACCTTCGTCACGGCCATCGCCCCAAAAACTACCGATGCGGGGTTTACCCGAGGCCGATACCGGGAAACTTAACGATGGCCCGGCGGTAATAGTAAGTGTGTACTCGCCGCTACGCAAAAGTTCGGGCTGCAAGCGAAGAATGTATTTACCGGTTTGTTTTACTTCGTGTTCCAGCATAGCGCCAATGGTATCTGCAAAGGCGGTGAGTTTGGGTTGGGTGCCATTCTCCTGGAACAGATCGGCATAAATGGCAAAGTTGGCAGATGGTTTTTTGGTGATGCTGATGCGCAGCTTTTGCCCGCGTTTGGCATCAAAGCGCAGGGCAGTGCTGCTTACTTTATCCTCCGCAAAGTAGCCGGTTTCCTTGTAAGGGATGTTGATGTTTAACGGGGCGCTTATTGCTTTATCTGCATTTAACAGCCAGGCGCTGCCCATGGCTGTGCGGTCGAAGCCATTATCTTTTAAACGCTGCGCATAAGCATCGTGCGGCGATAGTTTTTTAAATATGGCCAATGGCCCCCTGTTTTTGCTACAGGCCGATGCGATAACGCAAAAAGTTATAAAAATTAAGGATTTGTATATGTGTTTGAGCATGTTGGTTTCTTATAATAAAGAAACCTGTGGGGATGAAGGAAAGTTTGGAGAAATTAAATTAGAATTTTATCATTTAAAAATTCTAGAATCTTGCTCATATTACCTAAAGTTTCTCCCGAAAATTCAAAACTTATTTTATTGACTAAACTTTCTTGAACCGCTCTATTAAAATGGGTTTTATTAAAAGTTGTCGTGGTAGGATACGAGGTTTTCTGCAACTCTATTTTGTCTGAATTTTCGAATAGAGATTCTAATTCTTTTTTATCCCATGACTCATCTATGTCTGATAATGTATAAATCCGTTGTTCTACAATTAACCCAAATTTGTCTATGTATCTTTGTTTTTGAACTTTACCAGCTTTATCAGAATCTAATAAAATTATGAATTCTCTTCCCCATCCAATATAGAGGCTAATTAACGTGTCAAGATTTCCTGAACCTGTACTTGGAGACATATTTAGATTGTATTTTTCAGAAAAGATAACATCTTTAAAATATGATATTGTATAATAATCATTTTTACCCTCTAAGAATATACAATTAGGTAAACTTTCTAAATTACTCGGAACATAATCTAAAACATCGAGTATAGGCTGAAAATAGGCTGTATTATGAGGATGATGTGTTACAAATTCTCTGTAAGATTGAATTGAAATATTGGTTTTTTTTACATTGTAGCTTTCAGGCTTATCTAGTTCTAAACCTTCATTTTTTACTACATATGTACTTTCTAACCAATTCGGATTTATTAAATGGTGGCTATGGGTAGTATAAATTATTTTTGCATTATCTATGAGATTTTCAAAACTCTTTAAAAGCTGTTTTTGAGCGGATGAGTGGAGGTTTGAAGCAGGTTCGTCGAAAAGAAAGATAACATTTTGTGGACTATCTTTTCTAAACGGTCTAAACTGAGTAAATAACAGAAAAATAAAAAACCATTTAAATCCCAGAGATCGCTCGTTTATTTGATATATGCCATCTTCAGCTTCGATTTCGAACTCCAAAAATGCCAAGTTATCCTCATCAACATCATAATTAATTACTAATCTCGTATTGGTGATTTTACGTTTAAAAATTCGATTCCAAGCATCGAAAACCATATTGGTTACCTTTGTTTCCATTTTCTGAATTAGGCGTCCCAAGTTCCGTTTTTGGCTTTGTTCTGTACTTTTTATTCGACCAACAATATGAGTAGTCACATTCGTGCCGTTTTCCAAAGAGTTTAATATATCTTGAATTAATTCTAAATAAAAACTTTCTTTTGAAGTTGGCTTTTCTTTGGTCTCTAGTAAAATTTTAGCCGGAAAATCGAATAAAAAGTTGGGAAAATATAATATGCTTGGTATTAATGGTTCGCAAAACGCCGCAAGTTTTAAATTAACATCCGGTTGAAACTTATGGCCAATTTGTTGAGGGGATTTTTTTGAGGTTTTTAGAGTACCTCTAAAACCACTCCAAAGAGATTCAAGTTTTTCGAATTGTGAATCTTTGAAATGATACTCACGATAATAATTTAATATATTTTTATCACAAGAAACATTTTTAAGAGGTGTTTCTAATCTGACTAGTTTTTCAATTTTAATTATATCTTCAGGTTCTAATTTGATTTTAACATTTATCTCAATGATTTCATTGAAGTTATCTCTTTTGCTTATGGGAATTAGGTTGTTATAGTCTTTAATAACACCACCTGGTAAATCTAATGAACTTAAACCCTTATCTCTAGGGTTAAAGAAATTTATAGCTTCTAATATTGTAGTTTTTCCGCTCTCGTTTAATCCTACTAAAGTATATATATTGGCTTCTGGTGATTTATCAAGATTAAAAGTGATATCTTCAATGCCTTTAAAATTCTTGATATTAAAAGAAATAAATTTCATTGTGATTGAGGTTATATATATTAGGATTTCAATATTAATAAATAAAAACCTTAGCCTTAACGATTTTCATTAGTTTTTAAAACAGTCCGTTTATTTCCCGCTCTATCTTCTCCACAATAGAGGCCATATCTTCGGTGTTGTTAGCGAAGTCGAGGTTGTCTTTATCAAGCACAAGCAGTTTGCCCAGTTTGTAGCCGTTTATCCACTTATCGTATTTTTCGTTCAGTTTAGATAGGTAATCTATGCGGATGCCTATCTCATACTCGCGGCCACGGCGTTGGATGTTGTTTACGAGGGTGGGGACAGATGCTTTGAGATATACCAGCAAGTCGGGAGGTTTAATAAACTCGGTGATGTTATCAAACATGCTTTGGTAGTTCTCGTAATCGCGGGTCGTCATCAGGCCCATATCGTGCAGGTTCTCGGCAAATATATAGGCATCCTCGTATATGGTACGGTCTTGGATAATGTCGCGGCCATTTTTTTGAATGTCTACTATCTGGCGGTAACGGCTGTTCAGGAAATAGATCTGCAGGTTAAAGCTCCAGCGCTTCATTTCGTTATAAAAATCTTCCAGGTAGGGGTTATTATCAACCGCTTCATAAAGCGGTTCCCATCCGTAATTTTTAGCTAACATCTCGGTAAGTGTTGTTTTACCGGCGCCTATATTTCCTACAATAGCTATGTGCATATCAATATTTTGTCTGAACTCGAATTTTTCGAATTTAATGAATTTTGCGAATTGTTATGTCGTATTCTGTAATTTCCGTAATT
Source organism: Bacteroidota bacterium (assembly GCA_040389205.1). GTDB lineage: Bacteria > Bacteroidota > Bacteroidia > Sphingobacteriales > Sphingobacteriaceae > Mucilaginibacter. Next base: position 12,928 of record JAZKAL010000019.1, on the reverse strand, counting down.
CTCTTAAAATTCGGGTTCCGACTACCTAAAAATTCCTGAAACCGATAATTTCCCTTACTTCCTTAATGGTTTTTGCAGCGCTTTCGCGGGCTTTTGCAGCGCCGTAACGGGCAACCTGTCTTAGCAGTGGAGCATCGTTGGCAATATCATTTATTTTCTCGCGAATGGGTGCCGTAGCGATGATCATATCCTCGGCAAGCTGTTTTTTAAGATCGCCGTAACGGATAGCGCAGGTATTATATAGGTTATCGAAATGCTCGATAGTGTCCGGCGTAGATACCACCTGCATCAGGTCGAACAGGTTCTGGATCTCCTGCGGTTTTGGCTGGTTATCCTGGGTGGGGCCTGCATCGGTAACGGCGCGCATTACTTTTTTACGGATGGCCTCGGGAGTGTCTGACAGGAATATGGCATTACCCTCGCCTTCGCTTTTGCCCATTTTGCCTTTACCATCAAGTCCCGGAATTTTTGCAAGGCTCTCGCCCATGCTAAATGCAAATGGCTCAGGGAAGTATTCGTTATTATATAGCCTGTTAAAGCGGTTTCCAAACGTGCGCGACATTTCGAGGTGTTGCTCCTGGTCTTTACCTACAGGTACTTTTGTTGCTTTGTGTATCAATATATCCGCAGCCATTAAAACAGGGTAGGTTAAAAGGCCCGCGTTAACATTATCGGGGTTGGCGCGTACTTTATCTTTAAAGGAAGTAGCACGTTCCAGTTCGCCCATATAGGCGTTCATATTTAGGTACAGGTAAAGTTCGGTAACTTCGGGCACATCACTTTGTACGTATATGGTGGCTTTCTCCGGATCGATACCCGCGGCCAGGTACTCCACCAAAACCTGCTTTACGTTGCCGTGCAGGTTAGCCGGAGTAGGGTGGGTGGTTAACGAGTGCAGGTCGGCTATAAAAAAATAGCACTTGTACTCATTCTGCATTTTTACGAAGTTTTGAATAGCCCCGTAGTAATTACCCAGGTGCAAATTTCCGGTAGAGCGTATACCGCTAACAACAGTTTCCATATAAGGGGCGAAAGTAAGTATTTTTTGGCCTCAGCCCAAACCCCACTATAAGGTGAGAGCGGCTTTCTTGGAAAAAAGTATCCCTTATATGACGAGATTAAGGGTGGAATAAAACGTCACTATTTTTTATATTTTTGACGCTGATGAAAATGCTATTTAAGAAAGTGCACCTATACCTTTACCAGGGAAGCGTTGGGCTTTTTTATTTTCTGTTCTGGCCCTTACTCTATTACTTTTCGCGCAAGGCTGAAAGATATAAGAACATGAATGCCGTTCGCCGTGTGTGGGGTTTGGTAAGTTCTTTTTGTGTGGGCATCAGGTATAAATATCAGTTTGAACAACCTATAGACTGGAGTAAAACCTATATTGTTTGCCCTAACCACACCTCAAACCTCGATATTACCGCGTTAAGCATACTGGTTAAAAGTAACTGCTGCTTTATGGGTAAAGAGGAATTGGTTGACGGCCTGGTTACGCGCCTTTTTTTTCGTACGGTTGATATACCTGTTAACCGCGAAAGCAAAATAGCCTCATTTCGCGCGTTTAAAGTGGCTATGGAACGGCTTGGTAACGGTACGACGGTTATTATCTTCCCCGAAGCTACTATACCTGACCTATATCCGCCGCAGCTACATTCTTTTAAAAATGGCCCCTTTCGTATGGCAATTGAGCTTAATGTGCCTATTATCCCAGTAACATCTCTAAATACCTGGGAGATTTTTTGGGATGATGGCAGTAAATATGGCAGTAAGCCGGGCGTATGTGATATATTTGTACATAAGCCGATAGAAACGGCCCACTTAACAATAGATGATGCCGATGCCCTGCGCGATGAGGTGCACGCCATTATCAGCAATAAAATTAACGAGCATGACCATAGACGAACAAACGGTTGATAAAATAGCCCACCTGGCACGCCTAAAACTGGCCGACAGTGAAAAGGATGACATGATCAAAGACATGAACAAGATACTGGGCTTTATGGACAAGCTGAACGAGATAGATACCACGGGTGTAGAGCCACTGGTGTACATGACGGCCGAACCAAACATCCTTCGCGATGATGTGGTTAAGCAAGAAATTACCACCGCCGAAGCCTTGCAAAACGCCCCCGACCATGACGAAAGCCACTTTTTAGTAGCTAAGGTTATCAAATAGAGGCAAGACATTAGAGTCAAGAAAAAGCACTGTTTATCTTAATCCTGGCTCTTGAATCTTAACTCTTGATTCTTTTTCGAACACCTGTAACATTTCATACTCCTCTGCTGTCAAAGTAACAAAAACGGAAAATGGCAATAGCTACTAAAAAGGAAGAGCCTCTTATTATTATTAAAGATATTGGCCGTAAATATGTTATCGGCTCCGAAATTATCCATGCGATCAAATCGGTATCCTTAACTATTAACAAAGGCGAATTTGTAGCGCTTATGGGCCCTTCCGGTTCGGGCAAATCAACCCTCATGAATATTTTAGGCTGTTTGGATACCCCAACCAAAGGCGAATATATCCTTAACGGCATCAACGTTAGCCACATGACGGATAACGATCTGGCAGAGGTGCGTAATACCGAAATAGGTTTCGTTTTCCAGACGTTTAACCTTTTACCGCGTAACAGCGCTTTAGATAATGTTGCCCTACCTTTGGTTTATGCCGGCATTAGCAAAGAGAAGCGTAACGAACGCGCCCGCCTTGCCCTCGAAAATGTGGGCCTTGGCAACCGTACCGATCACCGCCCCAACGAATTATCTGGTGGGCAGCGCCAGCGTGTAGCCGTAGCCCGTGCATTAATTAACGATCCTTCTATTATCCTTGCCGATGAGCCTACAGGTAACCTCGATACCAAAACATCTATAGAAATTATGGGCCTGATGGAGGATATCCACGCCAAGGGCAACACCATTATACTGGTAACGCACGAGGAAGATATTGCCATGCATGCCCACCGTATTGTACGTATGCGCGATGGCCTGGTAGAGAACGACTATATGAACGAGAACATCCAAACCGTAAGCAGGAGAGTACCCGAAGCTGCCGAAAAAGAAGGTATTAATTTAGCAAAATAGTAATTTTGAATAGCTTTAGATGCCTTTAAAAATCGATAAGTCAAATTACGAGATATACAAAAAAGCATACGAAGTACTTTGGCAATATCAGTTAAAAATAATTCAATCTGAGGGTTTGCCTGACGGTTTCGATGTTGATGAAGTATCACCCATTAAAGTTCTTAATAATTGGGAAGCCGAAAATCAATCAATTGCTTTAAAAGGTTTAAGGGCCGGATTGCACGATATAATTAGCAATTTAGGTTACAACGCATCATCTGAAAATTTACGGGTAATAGATTTTGAACTAAAAACTGCCAATCTTCCGGGTATCTTTGAAATGTATTCCGAGTTAAAGAGTACCCTACAAAAAGTGTTAAAAACACATCGAATTAAGTCTATAGAAGAGTATTATATAATTATGGAGATAGTATCTGATACTACAAGTAATCTTACAAAAACAGATACTGACATTTTAAATAATGCTATAACAGTTTTCGAATTAAGCACCAAAGCTAACGCTAACAAAATCTAATCATATCTTGGAAACGCTAAAAACAGGCAGGTTTTATGGGCAAACCAATCAAACCCTCCACCTGGATTTTGCGACCCTTACCGATACCGAATACACCCATGATAAGGTAGACTGGCACTACCACGAAAACGCTTACTTTACATTTATATTAGATGGTAAAGTAATTGAGGGTAATAAAAAAGAAGTTTACAATTGTACTGCCGGTAACTTATTGTTCCATAATTGGCAGGACCCTCATTACAACATTAAACCCAAAGGATATACGCGTGGTTTCCACATAGAACTGCATGAACAATGGTTTAATAGCCTCAACTTGCACCGGCATAACCTGCAGGGTAGTTTTGCGGTGACTAACCCCCAAATAAGATTGCTTTTTTACAAGCTGTTTAAAGAAACCAAAACCAATGACGACCTTACGCCAATAGCTACCCAAGCCTTAACGCTACAGGTATTATCCAAAATGCAGGGCGAAAAATGCAATGCATCGTTAAATGCCCCAACCTGGGTAAGGCAGGTTAAAGAAGTTATTAACGATGATGTTGCCGGCAAATTTTCACTTTCAAGGCTTTCTGCATTAGTCAATGTGCATCCGGTGCATCTTTCCAGGGACTTTTCGAAATATTTTAATTGCAACCTTGGCGAATACATCCGCGCATTGCGCGTGGCCAAAGCATTTACACTAATGCCGGATAAAAAGCTATCGTTAACAGAAATTGCAATGGCCTGTGGTTTTGCGGATCAGAGCCATTTTTTGCGCTGCTTTAAAAATCACAACCAGTATAACCCTACGGTATATCGTAATTTATTTAACGCATGTTAATTCTGTTCTATTTTGCCGGTTAGCGTTAAGGTAGGTTTGCGATATAACAAACATTAGAACCATTACCATGAAATATACTTTACTTATCCTTTTAGCATTTTGTAGCGCTTTTGCTAAAGTATCCGCACAAACAGCAGATATCGTTCCGGCTAATCCAATTACCACTCCTATCCACAAGGCAAACATTGGCCGGATCATATTCCTGAAGGATACTATTCCCGCGGCAAATATTATCAATGCGGATATTTTGAAAGAGTTAGTGCTAACCTCTAAAACCAATTTGAGTATGCTGGCTTTTATGGGCAATTCGCTTACCAATTATCAGCATCAAGTAGCTCCAAGTCTTACGGTAGAGCAGCTTAACCAGGGCAATTATCAATTTACTTTTTATGTAGATGGTAAACAGATCTACCAGGAAAACCTGCATAAGGGTGCGGGATACGCCCGTAATAAAAATAGCCGTACCGTTTTAAATATAAAGCTGCTTAGTACGCTACACGAGGATATGTGGAGTAGGTATATGTTTACCCGCTTTATGGTTAGAGGGGGCGAGGATGCCTTAACCACCGGTGCGCATACATTAAAAATAGAGTTGCGACCGTATGTAAGCATTCCGGAGATAAAAGCAGGTGATATTATTGCGCAGGGAGAACTAAAAGTAATTATCCCAACTATTGAAGTTAAAGACAAGGCCATTCAGCCAATTTCACCTAAAAGCGGCTGGGTTGTATCAACCGAAAAATACAAAAAGCAATTGATAACCGATTTGAACGAAAAAATACTGCAAAACAAGTTTAAAAATATAAGCGGTGTTGTGGTGATCAAAAACGGTAAACTGCTGATAGAAGAATATTTTAACAACAGCGGTCGCGATACTTTACACGATCCGCGTTCTGTGGGTAAAACGTTTGCCGGGGCTATAATGGGTATTGCCATAAATGATGGTTACATCAAATCGGAACTGCAAACACTGAAGGATTTTTATGACCTGAAAACCTACAAAAACTACTCGCCGAAAAAGGATAGTATAACGTTGAAAAGCCTGCTCACCATGAGCTCGGTTTTTGATGCCAATGATAACAACGATGATTCGCCGGGTAACGAGAATAATATGTACTCGACTGATAATTGGGTGAAGTTTGCACTCGGCCTGAAGACCGACAGTTCAAAGCAACCATACAAAAGCTGGAATTACTTTACTGCCGGGGTTGTTGTACTGGGCGACATACTAAATAAAAAAGTACCCGGTGGGCTTGATAAATATGGTGATGCCAAATTGTTTAGACCTTTGGGTATCACTAATTATAAATGGCAGTATACGCCGCAAAATGTGCCAAACACCGCGGGTGGCATACGATTACGCGCTGTGGATTTTGCCAAATTTGGGCAGCTTTATAAGAATGGTGGCTTGTGGGCCGGGAAGCAGGTGATTCCGAAGATTTGGGTAGAAAAATCGTTCACCAAACAAATTGCTTTGCCTGCTGATGTAGTTGGGGCCGGTTATTATGGTTACCTGTTCTGGAACAAAACCTACACTATTAATAATAAGCCTTACGAAACCTGGTATTGTACAGGCAACGGTGGCAATAAAATATTTGTATTTAAAGATGTGCCGTTGGTTATTGTTATTACCTCAACTGCCTATAACGAAGGCTACGCCCACCCACAGGTTGATAAAATGATGCAGAATTACATTTTACCGGCAGTACTGTAGTAACTTATCTTAACACTTCAGCTCAGCCAGTTTTGCAACAAATTCGGCAAGATAAAGGGCGTTCTCTGGTGTAACAGGTTTGCGGTTGCCGATGATGAGCGTGTGCTCGAAGATCTCTACCACAAAGTCAGTTTCTTTAATAGCCATCATAGCATCACGGAATTCCTGTATGATTGCGTGTTCGGCTTTGCGTTTGTCGTCGGTTAATACATAATAACGGTCGCTGAATGGTTTATCATCCTTAAAATCAAGCTCTATGGGGAAGATGATCTCGCGGATCTTATCTATTATGGTTTCAGTACGGATGAATACCCGGCCGAAATCACGTTTTAAATAGGCAAGGGCCCAGGGTTGGTATTCGGTAGTAACTGTTTTTTTGCCTTTTGCCGGCGTGTGCTCGGTATCTACATTTAAAAACAAAAGGTAGCTATCGCCGCACGCATTTTTGATTGCGAATGTATCCTGGATATTTACAGCCCGGTGGTGTTTCAACACCTCAAACTGATCCAGCTGGAAATTAATATACCCTGGTGTATCTACCCTGAAATGTTCTTTTAACGCTTGGCTGGTAGCTTCAAAATCGTTTGCCGGGGGCGAAGTTGGCTTGGATGCGTCAGGTAAAAATTTATTCATTTGTTACAATAAAAAAATCAGACTAAAGATACTAGCAGATGTTACATTTTGGTAACAAATTCATTATGTGTATGGCGTAAATAAACAAAACAGTAAATTAAACGTACTTTGGTGGGTATAAACATTTGTAAACTAATATGAAGAAACTATTACTCCCGGTTGTAGCGCTTTTGGCTTTTGCGCTTATAGTTCAATCGTGCAAAAAAAGTAAAGTTGTTACCACAACACGGGGCATTACCATTAGAGGTTTGCTTACTATTACAGGTAGTGGTAATACATTAGGGGTTACCTCGAGTGCAGCCATGCAACTTGCTGCGGATGACGTTAACAAATATTTTGCCGACAAAGGCTACAACTACAGCATTGGCGTAAACATAGTAGATACCAGGCATACCGCCGATTTAGCCGTGGCAAACTTTAAGAACGCCAAGGCTGATGGGATCAGTTTTATTGTGGGGCCACAAAGCAGTGCAGAGTTGGCCGCTATTAAACCCGAGGTAGATCAATCTAATATTATTGTTGTGAGCCAAAGCAGTACAGCGGGTAGCTTAGCCATACCGGGTGATGCCATATTCCGTTTTTGCCCCCCGGATAAAATTGAAGGCGCAGCCATGGCCAATACCATTTACAATAAAGGCCGTACTGCCCTGGTAACCGTAGCGCAGGATGATGCCGGGAACAAAGGGCTACAGGCATCGGTTGGCGCTGCATTTGCCGCTAAAGGCGGTGTAGTTAGCGCGGCAACGCCATACTCATCAACCGCTACTGCCGATGCAGATTATGCAACTGTTGTTGCCGATATTAAAACAAAGGTTGCGGAACTTACCACTACATACGGTGCCGACAAAGTTGGCGTTTACCTGGCATCGTTTGATGAGGGTGTAAAAATTATGAAGCTGGCTAACGCCGAACCTACACTTACTGCTGTTAAATGGTATGGCGGCGACGGCGCTGTTTTAAGCGCTGCTTTTACTACCGATGCTGACGCGGCAAATTTTGCTGTAACTACGGGCTTTTTTGCACCATCGGTTGGTTTGCCGGCTGCTTTAGCAACGCAATACCAACCTATTGCCGACCGTATTAAAGCAAAAACTAAATTAGATGCCGATGCCTTCGCGTTAGCCGCCTATGATGCTGTTTGGGCTATTGCCTATACCGTCGAAGCTAATAACGGCGACATAAGCGATTTTGCCAAATTAAAAACCAGTTTTGTAGAGCAGGCCAATAAACATCAGGGTATTACCGGTAGCGACGCGCTCGACGCTAACGGCGACCGTGCAAGCGGTATATTTGATTACTTCGGCATTACCAAAGGCGCCGATGGCAAATATAGCTGGGCGTTTATAGAAAAATCAGAATAAGTAATCTGGGATATCAGTATCAGATATAAGGATGGCTGCCAAATTTGGCAGCCATTTTTTTGGGTATTTTATGTAAAACTACGCCGAAAATGTTCACGTTCACGTTTGCACAAGCAGGTATGCTTTTTATAAATTACTGATAATTAAATATTTAATGTTTTAATTGCTGACAAGGTGTTGACACCACAATCATCAATTAAAAGTTTAGGGTATTTGCAGTAGTAGTTATTAAAACTTAATACTTATACGGTTCCATCTTGCCGCAGCTACATGCGCAGTTGTCATCGGTAACGCCAAGTTTTTTAAGGAAGAATTGGTAAAAGCCAATACGGTCTTTCATGCTATAGTTGTCTTCACCTTTGTTACATTCAAGTTCGCCGTTTACAATCAATATGGTCATGCCAAAACCGGGAGTGCGGCCTTTGGCTTTATCGGTAGCGTTTGGCTGCCATTTGCCAATCATTACATCATGTGCCGATGGTTTGTGGGTTTCGGGCGTCATCCAAAAGTATATGGCTGTTTTAAAAGCTACAACCGGGGCGGTTTCTATTAAGGCAGGGTTATTAAGTAACACATGCTTATCGCCAAAAATACAATCGGATGCATAACCGTAATTGCCGTTATAGCTTATCTGCATTGGCCCGCGGCCATAGTATTTTTGCCCCTTAACCGGTGGGTATTCATCGCTATCGCTTATGTAAGTAGCATTGGTGTTAGCTTCGTGTATCAGCATCAGGCCATCGGTATAACTTTCATTTTGCCCGTGGCGGGTTTCGTGCGCTATCTGCGCAAAAAAAGCTGCCAGCTCGCGTTTGTTAGTGGCTGCATCCTTCTCGGCACAAAAATTACCATAATCTACCATGTAAACACTATCGGGCTTCACTTTGGCCCATTCTTCGTTCCAATCTCCATCCTGGCGCACAGTAACTGCTTTGCCGGTGCTTTTATCGGTACGGATGAACTGGTATACCGATACTGCCCTGCGTGTAACCTGAACCTTTATTTGCGCCAGTTCGTTAACGGCTTGTATAAATGCCTTATAAGTATAAAATTTATCGCGTTCGGGAAACAGGGCGTTAAACTGCTGCTCGGTTAAAAACCTAGCGAAATCTGCTTTAGGTTCGGGCACTTTGGCAACAGGCTTTTTTGCATTGCCATTGCTGCACTTAAAACTTAGTAATGCAACTGTAATTAAACAGATGAACGACACCCTGGCCGAGGTTATAATGGGTTTCATAGTTTCTAAATAATATATTTGAACAACCTAATACTATACAAGTTTAGCACAATATGTTAAAACGCTGCTAATATTGTTAAATTGCTATTATACTTATGAAGATATATACTAAAACAGGTGATAAGGGCTACACATCGTTAATTGGCGGCACGCGCGTGCCTAAACATCACCTGCGGATAGAGAGCTATGGTACGGTAGATGAACTTAACTCGTACATAGGCCTCATACGCGACCAGCAAATTACCGACTATGAAAAGGACATACTGAAACAAATACAGGACAGGTTGTTCACCATAGGCTCGTTGCTGGCGGCCGACCCTGAAAAATCTAAAATGGTGATCCCTGATCTTTACCCCGGGGATATAGAACTATTGGAAAAGGAAATGGACCGTATGAATGAAACGCTGCCGGAGCTGCGCCATTTTATTTTGCCCGGTGGTAACAATACCATATCTTACTGCCACATAGCGCGCTGTGTATGCCGCCGCGCCGAAAGACTGAGCGTGCATTTGGCCGAGGAAAGCACTGTTGATGAAAAAGTGAATATTTATCTAAACAGGTTGAGCGATTACTTGTTCACATTAGCCAGGATGGTTGGTTACACGGATAAAATACCTGAAAACCAATGGATACCACGTAAATAAAAAAATTACAAAAAAATATTGATAATCAACTTAAAAATATTATACTTTTGCGAAAAAGCAAAATTTACCACTTTAACATAAAAACATGTATTGGACACTTGAATTAGCATCGCACCTTGAAGATGCGCCATGGCCTGCCACAAAAGACGAATTAATTGATTACGCCATACGTTCAGGCGCGCCGGTAGAGGTTATTGAGAACCTGCAGGCACTTGAAGATGATGGTGAACCGTATGAAAATATAGAAGAAATTTGGCCGGATTACCCTACCAAAGACGATTTCTTTTTTAACGAGGACGAGTACTAAGCCCGTTCAATAAATAATTTAAAAGCCCTGTTCACAGGGCTTTTTTTGTAATTACATCTTTTTGGAATGATTTTGGTATAGGGAGCTGTACATACATTTACTTAAACACTAAAAACATTTTACCATGAGAAGCTTATTGTACCTTATTGCTGTTATCCTTGTAATTGCCTGGATCTTCGGAGCATTTATTTCACCATTTGGCGGTAACATTATTCACGTATTGTTAGTTATAGCAATTATCGCTGTAATTTTAGGCGTCATCAGAAGGGCTTAATAAGAGCAATTAACAATATAAACCCGGGCTTTCCCGGGTTTTTTTTATGCCCAAAACTTTTTACAAAAACGTTGGTTTATTATCTACATCTATACATAAACGTTCACTAAACACACACAACTATGAGAGGCTTATTGTACATCATCGCAGTTATTTTGGTAATAGGATGGATCTTCGGATTCTTTGTTAACCACGCAGGCGGCTTAATTCACATTTTATTGGTAATAGCAGTTATTGCTTTATTATTGGGAGTTATCAGAAGAGCCTGATCAATTATCAGATAGACCTTACAGCCATCAGCTTATTGTTGATGGCTTTTTTTGTTAATAAGGGCTTCGGCAATGGTAATATCCTCGGGGAAAGTTATCTTGATATTACTGTAGCTGCCTTCAATAAGTGTTATGGCAACGCCACTCTGTTCTACTACCGAAGCATCATCGGTAAAATGATCGGCGTAAGGTTGTTCATAAGCCTTTTTTAATATGGCAGCGCTAAACGTTTGCGGGGTTTGTACCAGGTAAATGTTATCGCGATTTAGGCTTGCTGATGTACCGTTCGTTACCTGCCTTATCGAATCTCGGCTTTTAACGGCTGTTACAGCCGTGCTGTTATCATAAGCGCATTGGTAGGCCTCATCTATAATTGTGGTGCTTACAAGCGGCCTAACCGCGTCATGCACCGCAATAAGCGCATCCGCATCGTCAATGGTATCAACAGCGTTTTTTACTGAGTGGAAACGGGTTTCGCCACCGGCAATTACGGTGTGTTGGATAGTGAAGTTATGCTTGCTGCACAATTGGCCCCAAAGGTCGTGATAGCTCGTGTGCAATGCCAATATAATTTGTGGGGAAGATATGCTTCGTTTAAACGCCCTGATGGTATGCATCAGCACCGGTTCGCCACACAGCTCAATAAATTGTTTAGGCAGGGCCGACTGCATCCTGCTACCCGAACCACCGGCTACAATGACTACGAATTTAGATTTTAGATTTGAGATTTTAGATTTGAGATCGGTCGCAGACATTATTATTATTAATTTACCCGTCATGCCCAACTTGTTTCGGCATCTCTCACGTAAGGCCTTCGTTACTTGTTTTGTAAGATCCTGAAATAAATTCAGGATGACGTTTTGTTTACCAAAGCTATAAAACAAAAATGAGATATGGACTTCCGCCTCATATCTCATTTTCTTATCGGGAGAAATTGATTCTAATCTCTAATCTCAAATCTCGTATCTAACGTCTCAAATCTAAATATTAGATAATCAGCATCGCGTCGCCGTAGCTATAGAAACGGTATTTTTCTTTTACCGCTATTTCGTAGGCATTCATTACGTGGTCGTAACCACCAAATGCTGCAACCATCATTAACAATGTTGATTCCGGAGTGTGGAAATTGGTGATCATGCTGTTTGCGATACTAAAATCATACGGCGGGAAAATGAACTTGCTGGTCCAGTCGTTAGCCGGCTTTAATATTTTACCTGCAGATACTGCCGATTCAACCGCACGCATAGATGTTGTACCAACAGCGCAAATACGTTTTTTTCTTTCGATACCACGGTTTACAATGTTGGCCTGTTTTTCTTCGATAATGAATTGCTCAGAATCCATTTTGTGTTTGGTAAGATCCTCCACCTCAACCGGGCGGAAGGTTCCTAAACCAACATGCAGGGTAACCTCGGCAAATTCTACACCTTTTAATTCAAGGCGTTTCATTAGCTCGCGGCTAAAGTGTAAACCTGCGGTAGGGGCTGCAACAGCGCCTTCGTGTTTGGCAAATATGGTTTGGTAACGTTCTTTATCGTCGGCAGTTGCCTTGCGTTTAATGTATTTTGGAAGCGGTGTTTCGCCCAGTATCTCCACGTTACGGCGAAACTCTTCGTCGGTACCGTCAAATAAGAAACGGATGGTACGGCCACGTGATGTGGTGTTATCTACCACTTCGGCAATAAGCAGGTCGTCGTCGCCAAAGTAAAGTTTGTTACCTACGCGTATTTTACGGGCAGGGTCAACCAATACATCCCAAAGGCGTAATTCCTTGTTCAATTCGCGAAGCAAAAATACTTCGATGGTAGCGCCGGTTTTCTCTTTGTTACCATACATACGCGCCGGGAATACTTTGGTGTTGTTCAGGATCATTACATCCTGGTCATCAAAATAATCCAATACATCCTTAAATATTTTATGCTCAATTTTACCAGAATCGCGGTGTAAAACCATTAAACGGGATTCGTCGCGGATATCTGACGGAGAATGAGCAATTAATGATTCGGGTAAATTGAATTTAAATTGAGATAATTTCATGCTTATATATATGAATTTTCAGGGCGCAAATGTA
>JAZKAL010000018.1:0-29800 GCA_040389205.1 Bacteroidota bacterium | reverse complement strand
TCCCATTCTTTATGGGATTATATACTCTTAAAAGCATGGCCGGTATCTACATCCACATCCCTTTTTGCAAGCAAGCCTGCCATTACTGCGATTTTCATTTCAGCACTTCGGCTAAGTATAAAGACGAGATGGTGGCGGCCCTGCTAAAAGAGATCGGCATGCGTAAAGATTATCTCCAAAACGAAACTATCGAAACCATTTACTTTGGTGGCGGTACCCCATCGGTACTATCGGCAGACGAGATCATCCGCATTATTAATACCATTACGGAGTTACATACCGTTAGCGCCGATGCCGAGATAACATTGGAAGCTAACCCCGACGACCTGGACCAGCAAAAAATAAACGCCTTTAGGCATACGCCTGTTAACCGATTCAGCATAGGCATCCAGTCGTTTTTTGACGAGGACCTGCAGTGGATGAACCGGGTCCATCGCGCCAACGAAGCCGAGGCGTCTGTAAAAAGGGCGCAGGACGCGGGTTTTGAGAACATAACCGTCGACCTGATATATGGCTACCCGTTGCTAACAGATGCCAAGTGGAAGCATAATCTCGATAAAGTTTTTGAATTGGGCATCCCACACATATCCGCATACAGCATGACGGTTGAACCGCAAACCGCGCTGGCAGCCTTTATCAGCAAAAAAAAGCAGCCCCCCATGAACGAAGGCCAAAGCGCCAATCAGTTCAACATCATGCTTGATGCCATGGATGTAAATGGTTTTGAACAATACGAGATCTCTAACTTTTGCAAACCGGGCCACTATTCGCGCCACAACGCTAATTATTGGAAAGGCGTCAATTACCTGGGTATTGGTCCATCAGCACACTCCTTTAATGGCGATACCCGCCAATGGAATATAGCCAACAACGCTAAGTACATAAAAAGTTTAGCAGAAAATGCCATCCCCGCCGAAATTGAGGTATTGACAGAAACCAACCGTTTAAACGAATACATCATGACCTCGCTCCGCACCATCTGGGGCCTTGACCTAAATAAGCTGGACAGTATTGCATCAGGTGCAAAAAACGACATACTGAAAGCCGCCGGGCCTTTTTTTGATGATGGCAGCATGGTACAAACTGGCAACCTTTTAACCCTTACTACCCAAGGCAAACTGTACGCGGATAATATCGCGTCGACTTTGTTTTTTTAGCCCCAAAGTTATTTGTATAGCGAATGGTTGTTGGAATATCCCGGCCAATGAAAACCGCCTGCATTTTTACGGCGTATCTCCTTACAAATAATTCACACCTAAAAAACATGAAAAAATTAATTATCGCGGCGTTTGCTTTAGCAGCTATTGCAATAGCCCCAAATGCGAATGCACAAACTAAAATGGTTGGCGGCGCAGCTATGTACCCAACAAAAAACATTGTAGAAAACGCTGTTAACTCTAAAGACCACACCACATTGGTTGCAGCTGTTAAAGCGGCAGGTTTAGTAGAAACACTATCATCTGCAGGCCCGTTCACCGTATTTGCACCAACTAACGAGGCTTTTAACAAATTGCCAAAGGGCACCGTTGAAACCTTGGTAAAACCAGAGAACAAAGCAACACTTACCAAAATTTTAACCTACCACGTTGTAGCAGGCAAAGTAAGCGCGGCAGATTTAATGGCTAAAATTAAAGCCGGTAAAGGCACTGCCGAGTTAGCAACCGTTAGCGGTGGCGTACTTAAAGCTAAAATGGCTGGTAAAAAGATTTACCTGGTTGACGAAAAAGGCGGTAAAAGCTGGGTAACTATTGCAGATGTTAACCAAAGCAACGGCGTTATACATGTAGTAAACACTGTGTTAATGCCTAAATAATTCAGTTGGCAGTTGGCAGTTGGCAGTTGGCAAAACTGAACAATGAGATGCTAACCGCAAACTAAAAAATCTACTAGCTGTGAAAGCCCGGTTGCAAAAGCGCCGGGCTTATTTTTTGTCAAAAAAGTATCACAAATGGCTTTTAGAATGTTATGCCTATGTTAAGAATTAATTTTGTACCATTTTACAGCAGAGAATTAAGTATGAGCTTGTCACTTACCCCCATAGACAGAGTTGATAATATCAGTAAAGAAGATTTTATTAATAACTATTTAAAGCCGCGCAAGCCATTGGTGATACGCAAGGCTACCCAAAACTGGCCTGCCCTGCAAAAATGGACCTTTGATTATTTAAAGGAAACTGTGGGCGACCAGGTGGTACCACTTTATGACAGCTCAAAGGCCGACCCATCGAAACCCATCAATGCATCTGCTGCTGAAATGAAGTTTGGGGATTATATCGACCTGATTCAAAAAGAACCTACCGACCTGCGCATCTTTTTATTCGACCCAATAAAGCACGCGCCAAAACTGCTCGACGATTACCGCTCCCCTACCGACCTGATGGGCGGCTTTCTGGACAAATACCCAAACATGTTCTTTGGCGGCAAAGGTTCGGTTACTTTCCTGCATTACGATATTGATCTGGCGCATATATTCCATACCCACTTTAATGGGCGCAAGCATGTAATATTATTTAATAACAAGTGGAGCGAACGCCTTTACAAGATCCCTTTTGCTACCTACGCTCTGGAAGATTACGACATTGAGAACCCCGATCTTAAAAAATTCCCGGCGCTGGATGGTGTGCAAGGGCAGGAAGCAATTTTAGAGCATGGCGATACCCTGTTTATGCCAACCGGTTACTGGCATTGGATGAAGTACCTGGATGGTTCGTTCTCCATATCGTTACGCGCCTGGGACAGTTCATGGGCCATCAAAGCAAAAAGCCTGTACAACCTTACCATACAGCGCAAGTTTGATGATGTAATGAAAAAGAATTTCCGCAGCAGTTATATGGATTGGAAAGAAAAACTGGCCATAAAGCGTGCAAACAAAGCCCTTGTTGCAGGCCAGCCCAAGTAAACATTTATAAAATTAACCCACGTTTAACAGTAGCCCGGTTTTTATTTTGTTATTTTGATAACTTTTTGGTGATAGTTGCGTCCTAATAGCATCTGTTTAAAAAAATACGATAAGTTAGAGATATGAGCTTTATACTGCACCCTATTGATACTGTTGAGAACATAAGCCCCCAGGATTTTAAGAAAATTTATCTTGACCCGCGCCGCCCGCTGGTTATAAAAGGCATGACCAAAAGCTGGCCCGCCCGCGATAAATGGACGCCCGAATATTTAAAAGAGGTTGTTGGCAATAAAGTGGTGCCTTTGTATGATAACTCAAAGGCCGACCCATCCAAGCCTATCAACTCCTCGGCTGCCGAGATGCCATTTGATCAGTATATCGATCTGATCAAATCTCAACCAACCGAACTGCGTATTTTCTTCTTCAATATATTTAAACAAGCCCCGCAATTGCTTGATGATATTGTTTTCCCAAAGGACCTGATGGGTGGCTTTTTGGAAAGCATGCCATCTATGTTTTTCGGAGGTTCTAACTCTGTTACGTTTTTACACTACGATATAGATCTGCCGCATATTTTCCATACCCATTTTGGCGGCCGCAAGCATGTGATATTATTCGAAAATAAGTGGAAACGCCGCTTATATTGTATCCCTAACGCTACCTATGCATTAGAGGATTATGATGTGCTTAACCCCGACACAAAAAAGTTCCCCGCGCTTGAAGGTGTGGAAGGCACCGAGGTTTTCCTGGAACATGGCGATACCCTGTTTATGCCAACCGGCTACTGGCACTGGATGAAATACATCGACGGCTCATACTCGCTTAGTCTGCGTGCATGGGATGCATCCATTACCCGCAAAGCCGCAAGTGTTTACAATTTAGCCGTAAAAGGCGGTATAGATAGCTTGCTAAAAATGGCTTTTAAAGAAAAGTACGCCAAGTACCGCGAACACATTGCCATAAAATGGGCCGAGCAGGAACTGGCTGCTGGCAAGCCGTATTAATTGATCTAAGATTGAGATAAGCGTTTTTGATGTTGCTATTATTATGGTTCTTGCATAAATCTACTTTCCGATATATGTAGGCCATAACCCTCCACGTAAGCTGCTTTCACGGGGCAAGGGAGGTGGTTATTATTAAGAGAGGAAGGCGAGATACTTTTTCATTGATTGTAATAATAAATCAAAATCATAAACCCGTGTGCGTCTGGTTAATAAGCAGTTATTGCAAAACAGATCAATATTACAAATCCAATGAACATGGCGCCTACGATTTGCTGCCCGGAACGTTCCATCATTTGTTTATAGCTATCGTTTTTATCATAATCCATCTTATAAATGGCCTTGAACGAATATGTTATCATCGACGGGCGGAAAAACTTTACAATGGGCCCAAGTAAATAAAGTACGCATACCCCAATTAAACGTAGTAATGATCCAATCCCGGTTCTTAATATAAACTCCAACATCCCCCCTAACTCGTATGGTCACAAACTATCTTCCATTCCCCGTTTATTTTCCTAAACCATAGGGTAAAATAGCCGCCGGGCGCATCCTTTTCTCGGGCGAGGCTCCAGGCGCCCATTACAAAGGCGTCGGTTTTGCTGAGCAGTTGTACCTTATCTATCCTAAAGGTGAGCTTCCCCATAGCCGCTTTATCGGGGTAGCCTTTCTTATAATTATCAAGCGTTTGCTGCCAGCCGTAAGTAGGGCCGCGCTTACCAATGAACATCAGCGAGTCCGATTTCCAGTAGCCCTGCATAAAACTATCCAGGTCGCCGTTGCTCCAGGCAATTTGCTGGTTGTGCATTACTTTAATAATAGCTTCCCTATCCTGCGCTTTACTAACCAAACAGATAGTCAGAAGCAGGACACATGACATGATGAGCTTTTTCATAAGATAAATATAACCCGGATTTAGCAGATTAGAAAGATTCAGGGGATTTTTGATTTGCAATACATTCAACCAAACTATTGTTAAACAATTGTTAACAAATGATACGGCGTATTATTACAAATTTAACATGCTTTACCATAAATCCTTTTTAGCTTTGCGGCCATATGAAGAATAAGGTTTTATGCTTTGGTGAAGTTTTATGGGATGCCTTCGGCGATGAAAAAAAAGCCGGCGGCGCGCCAATGAATGTTGCAAGGCACCTGGTGCAGCAGCATGTAGATGTAAAACTCGCCAGCAGAGTGGGTAGCGATGCATCCGGCGATGAACTGGTAAATTTCCTGAAAAAAAACGGACTTTACTCGCCTATGATACAAAGGGATAACACCCTGCCTACCTGCGAGGTTACCGTGGAGCTTGATGATAAACACCAGGCTACATACATCATCCCTCAGCCCGTTTCGTGGGACAATATTCAGCTGGATAATAATCTTAAAGAGGGCGGAAAAGGTGCATCGATCATCGTATTTGGCAGCCTGGCTTGCCGTGAGAAAACCACGCATGATGCCCTGCTAAACTTATTAGACGAAACCGACGCTACCAAAATATTCGACGTTAACCTGCGCCATCCGCATTATACGCTGGCTACTATTGAAACCCTTGCGGCACGCGCAAACGTGATAAAAATGAACGAAGAAGAGGCCGACCTGCTTATTGGCGGCGGCAGCGGCGACCTTAAAAGCAAGATAACCGAGTTCAGAAAAAAATATCATACCAAAACTATTTGCGTAACGCGCGGCGAGAAAGGTGCTATCATATGGCACGACTATGAGTTTTTTGAGCACCCCGGCTTTAATGTAGAGGTTGCCGATACCGTTGGTGCAGGTGATGCTTTCCTGGCAACATTTATCGCCGGCTTAATTGCAAATAACCCTATCCCTAAAATACTAACAAATGCCTGTGCGGTTGGTGCCTTTGTAACCAGCCAGCGCGGTGCAAACCCGGTTTATGTGCAGGACGAGATCGTGAGGATCAAGAAAAGCTAAGCAGGCATCCCTGGGGCATTGTCATGCTTAGCTAACAATTGCGCTAAATTGGCTTGGTTTCAAACTTTTCAATCAAATAATCCGTTACTTTATACTCATACGAAAGGGTAACATATGCGTGGTTTTGGATTTTCACAGTTTAAACCAAACCAGATCCCCAAAGGCGGATTTGAAGAATTACTAAAACTATTCCTGGAATTATTGAACTATACCGCCGGCGATGCCGGGGAGGCTTTGGCGTGGCTTAACGAGTTGGATAAGCAATACAACATCACCAATGACGAGTATGGCATGGGCGATTTTATTGACGAGCTTAAACAAAAAGGCTACCTGAACGAGGATAACCAAAGCGGCGACTTCAGCATTACGGCCAAAACGGAGCAAAGCATCCGTCAATCGGCTTTAGAAGAGATCTTCGGTAAACTTAAAAAATCGGGTAAGGGCAACCACCGCTCTCCGCAAAGCGGGCAGGGTGATGAAAAAAATGCCGAACGCCGCGAGTTTGAGTTTGGCGACAGCCTGGACCAGATAGACATGACGCAATCTATCCAGAATGCGCAGGTTAACCATGGTATAGGTGGCGATTTTATGATGACCGAGCGCGACCTGGAGGTTGAGGAAATGGATTACAAAACCCTCACCAGCACCGTGCTGATGATCGATATCTCGCACTCCATGATCCTTTACGGCGAAGACAGGATTACACCTGCCAAAAAGGTAGCTATGGCGCTTGCCGAACTGATCCGCACCAAGTACCCTAAGGATACTTTGGATATTGTGGTTTTTGGTAACGATGCCTGGCCTATTACTTTACAGGATCTGCCTTACTTACAGGTTGGCCCCTACCACACCAATACCTATGCAGGGCTTGAGCTGGCTACCGATCTGCTTCGCCGACGCAAAACGCACAATAAGCAAATTTTTATGATAACCGATGGTAAGCCAACTTGCTTAAAAGAAGGCACCAAGTACTATAAAAATAGCATTGGGCTGGACAGAAAGGTGGTAAACAAAACGCTTAATATGGCGGCACAGTGTAAAAGGCTTAAAATACCTATCACTACGTTTATGATAGCTAAAGACCCATATCTGCAGCAGTTTGTACGCCAGTTTACCGAAACTAATGGTGGCAAGGCGTTCTACAGCTCGTTAAATAACCTGGGCGAATACATATTTGAAGATTACGCCCGCAACAGAAGAAAAAACGTTAAATAATATGCAGATGCGCGAATACGCGGATGTGCAGATAAATTAAATATTAAAATACTCTCCGACGAAATCTGTGAGATCGATACCTTATCGGTGAGATCATTTTAAATCGGTGAAATCAAAATAAAAAATGGATACAAAAAATATAAAAACCCTTGGCGAACTTAAAAAAAGCGGCTATGTAAGCCGGTCTGTTAAAGACGAGTTAAGGGCTAACTTAATTAAACAATTACAGCAAAAAGAAGGCGGTTTCGAAGGCATTATCGGCTTTGAAGATACGGTTATCCCCGATCTGCAAACCGCCATCCTATCGCGCCACAACATTTTATTGTTAGGCTTACGCGGGCAGGCAAAAACACGTATAGCGCGTTTGCTTGTAAACCTGCTGGATGAGTATGTGCCATACATTGAAGGATCGGAGTTATTTGATGATCCTTTGGCACCTATAAGCTGGTATGGCCATAGCACCGTAGAAAGCAAAGGCGATGATACCCCAATAGGCTGGATCCATCGCAGCGAGCGCTATACAGAAAAGCTGGCTACGCCTGATGTTACCGTTGCCGACTTGATTGGTGATGTTGACCCTATTAAGGCCGCTACCATGAAGCTTACCTATTCTGATGAGCGTGTTATCCACTTCGGCTTAATTCCTCGGGCACACAGGGGTATCTTTGTGATAAACGAACTCCCCGATCTGCAGGCACGCATCCAAGTATCGCTATTCAACATACTGCAGGAGCGTGATATCCAGATCCGTGGTTTTAAACTACGCTTACCATTGGATATCCAGTTTGTATTTACCGCCAACCCGGAAGATTACACCAACCGTGGCTCGATAGTAACGCCGTTGAAGGATCGTATAGAAAGCCAGATACTTACCCACTACCCACGCACGGTAGAGATCTCCCGCAAGATCACCCAGCAGGAAGCCCTCCTATCGCCCGAGCAGCGGAACACCGTTGAGGCTGATGGTTTGGTGAAAGATATGGTAGAGCAGATCGCTTTCGAGGCGCGTAACTCTGAATATATCGACAAAAAATCGGGTGTATCGGCGCGTTTAACCATTTCCTCATACGAAAACCTGATCAGCAACGCCGAGCGCCGCATGATCATCAATGGCGAAAAAAGTACGTTTGTGCGTATTTCCGATTTCCTGGGAGTTATCCCTGCCATTACCGGTAAAATAGAGCTGGTTTACGAAGGCGAGTTAGAAGGCCCGGGCAAAGTAGCCAACATTCTTATTGGGAAAGCCATTAAAACTTTGTTACTGCAATTCTTCCCCGATCCCGAAAAATCTAAAAAAAGCAAAGCGCCAAACCCATATGCCGATATTATTAATTGGTTTAGCGATGGTAACACGCTATCGTTGGTGGATGATCTGTCGTTTGTAGATTATAAGAAAAACTTGAACGCCGTACCGGGATTGAAGGATGTGGTTAAAAAATTCCACCCAAAACTGAGCGAGAACCAAACGCTGTTGTTGATGGAGTTTATCCTGCATGGTTTAGCCGAATTTTCGCAGTTAAGTAAAGGATTTTTAGATAATGGCTTTGCTTTTTCGGATATGTTTAACAGCTTGTTTAACTTAGAGCCGGACGAAGATGACTTAGATATCGACGACCGCTACTAAATAATTATTCATCAGCTTAGAACGTAATGCAGGGAAACGCCCTATATTTTATACTTGTTCCGTTAGTACTTATTGTAATAGACTACTACATTTTACGGGGGATACAAACTGCCTTTATAAAACGGCAGTTTACCCGTAAAAAGTGGTTTTTAAGCGTTTACTGGTTTGGAACGGTATTCCTGGTCACTATTTTACTGCTTAGTATATACAGTAAAATGTCGGTTGGGGCACGCGGGGCGTTCCTGTTCTTATTTTTTATTACGTTTTTATTTAAGATATTTTATGTGCTGTTCATCGCGGTTGATGACCTGCGCAGGTTTATCATTTACCTCATCCATAAAAACAAAACTGAGCCCAACCCTGAAAAGGACAATGGTTTTAAATCCATACCACGGTCGGAGTTTTTGATGAAAGCCGGCATACTGGCAGGTGCTGTTCCGCTTTACCTGATAAAGCACAACATGTCTAAAGGCTTGTATGATTACCACGTTTTAGACGTAGACCTGTACCTGCCCAACCTGCCAAAGGCTTTTGACGGCATGCGTATAGGGCAAATTTCTGATATCCATTCGGGCAGCTTCCATAGCGTGCACAATATGCAGGGCGGTGTGCAAATGCTGCTGGACCAAAAAACCGATGTTATATTTTTCACCGGCGATTTGGTAAACGGCCAAACATCAGAGGTTAACCGCGTTATTGATGTATTTAAGAAAGTGAAAGCGCCACTGGGCGTTTACTCGATATTAGGCAACCACGATTATGGCGACTATGGCAGCTGGCCTACTTATGCCGCGAAAGCCAAAAACTTGCAGGATATGCACCAGGCACACAAAACCATGGGCTGGGACCTGTTAACAGATGAACATCGCCGCCTGAAAATTGATGGCCAGGAGCTGGGCATCTTAGGCATTGGCAACTGGGGCCAAATGAGCCGTTTCCCCAAATACGGCAAAATGGAAAAAGCCGTTAAAGGCACCGACGACCTGCCGGTAAAACTTTTGCTATCGCATGATCCATCGCATTGGCGCGCCGAAGTGATCCCTAAATACCCGCAGATAGATGTGATGTTTAGCGGTCACACCCACGGTATGCAGTTTGGGGTACGCACTCCCGGTTTCCAGTGGAGCCCGATAGAATATGTATATACCGAATGGGCCGGGCTTTACCGCGAAAAACACCAGCAAATTTACGTGAATGTAGGGTATGGCTTTTTAGGCTACCCGGGCAGGATAGGTATGCTGCCGGAGATCACTGTATTCACACTTAAAGCGGGCGAAGACCCATCGTTGAAGGCATAAAGGCAACGCTATGGGCAAGTATATTCTTGCCAGATAAATAATTATTCCTTTTTTACCCGCATTGCTGTATTTTAGCAAAACCGATGAAAAAAGCCTTCCAAAGCGCGTTTGATTTTTTGCTATTCAGTAATATCTTCATGTCGTTATGCGCGGTGGCGCAGGCATTGGTAACTTTTCACCTTATCGATTCCAAGCCGGTTTATACGGTATTGGGACTATTGTTTACTTCCACGCTTGGCATATATAATTTCAGCATTTTATTAAGTAAACCAAAACATCCCGAAAAATCGCCTTACAAACGCGTTCGCTGGTTTTTTGCTCATTACAGGCTAATGGTAACTTTTACCATGATCAGCCTGCTCTCGCTAATTCCATTATTCTTTTTCCTGTCTATAGGGTCGAAGATCTTACTGGTATTTTCGGCGATACTATCTTTCTGTTACAGTTTGCCCCTGTTTACCGTTGGGGAGCAAAAGTTTGGCTTGCGCAACATCCCAGGGTTAAAAACCTTTTTAATAACCCTGGTTTGGACGTTAAGCTCTGTGCTGTTACCTGTATTGGAGGCACAAGACCTGCACCTGGCAGATATATCTACCAGAGATATCACCATAATGATGGCTAAGCGTTTCCTGCTGATATTTGCACTTGCCATACCATTTGATATCCGCGACCTGTTTAGCGACAGGCAGGCGGGCTTAAAAACCATCCCTGTTGCCTGGGGCGAAAAGAACGCCTATTTGTTTTGCCAGGTATTGTTAGCAGGTTATATTGTATTGCTTTTTCTGTTCAGGAATAACGGTTTCAATATAGATTTCTTCGCGTTGACCATCACCGCTATATTGATGGGCTGGCTCATTTTTAAATCTAAATGGGAAAAGAATGAGTATTACTATTTCTTTTATCTTGATGGCGTACTGATACTACAATACGTTATCCTGATAGGTTTTAATTTGATATACGGCAGCTATGCCGGCTAATTATGATAACTCGGCAAGCTTTTACGACCGCCTCTCGCGGTTGGTTTTCGGCAAGGCATTGATCAACGCGCAGGTTTACCTGTTACCAAACATCCCGCAAAAATCAAATGTGCTTATTGTGGGCGGTGGTACGGGTTGGATATTAGAGGAGGTCACAAAGATCCACCCATCAGGTTTGGATATAACTTATGTGGAGATCTCGGCCAATATGATGGCCTTATCGCGCAAGCGAAATATTGGTGAAAACAAGGTCATTTATATTAACCAGGCGGTAGAACAGGCGCAGCTTTCGCATGATTTTGATGTGGTGATCACCCCGTTCCTGTTTGATAATTTTACAGAGGCAAACCTGCCGATCATATTTAATCACATCCATCAAACCCTAAAACTAGGCGGCCTTTGGCTTAATACAGATTTCCGGCTTACCGGCAAATGGTGGCAATACGCTATGCTAAAAAGTATGCTCTTGTTCTTTAAAATACTCTGCGGTGTAGAGTCGTGGCATTTACCGGATGTGGCAAAACAGTTTGATGCCAAGGGGTATAAATTGGTAGATGAAAAAACCTTTTTTGGAGAGTTTGTGATGAGTAGGCTTTACAAAAAGCTTAATTAACCATGTCATTGCGATAGCGTGGCAATCTCAGCATATCCGCTTGTCCTCTGAGATTGCCACGTCGCTACGCTCCTCGCAATGACACTTAGGGAATTCTTAATAAACAAATTTATACCCAATGCCCCTAACCGTTTGCAGGTAGGTTGGCGAATCGGGGTTATTCTCTATCTTTTTTCGGAGGCGCACAATGTGCATATCCAGTGTGCGGGTATTCACGTCGGCGTTGTAGCCCCACACTTCCATCATCAGTTCTTCGCGGTTTATTACCTTGTTCTTGTTTTTAAGGAAATATAGCAGGATGCGGTTCTCCAATATGGTTAGCTCTGTTTTACGGCCATCGCGAATAAGCAGGTGGGTATTGGGCAGGTGCTCCATGTTCCCAAACTTGTGCGATTCCGCTTTCTCGTTATTCAACGAGAATTTGATCTTACTATCTATCATAGCTACCAGCACATCCATGTTAAATGGCTTGGTGATGTAGTCGCTTACGCCAAAATTATAGGCGCCGATCTTGTCAATATCCTGCGCTTTAGCCGTCATCATGATGATCAGCTTATCAAAACCTTTTTCGCGCAGGCTGGCGCAAACTTCGCTGCCCTGCTTGCCGGGAAGCATCCAGTCTAAAAGTACAATATCGGGCTGTTCGGTAATTATCATGGCTTCGGCTTCTTCGCCGTTGCCGCTTTCTAAAACCTTATAACCTTCACTTTGCAGGCGTTCGGCAACTAAAAACCTAAGGTTCTCATCATCTTCAACCAGCGCTATTTTTATTTCTTTATTCATTCTTGTAATGATTGTCTAATGCTCTAATGGTAACGTTACAATAAACGTAGAGCCTACGTTAAGTTTGCTGGTAACGTCAATTTCTCCGTTCATAAAGTTAACCAGTTCTTTGCAAAATGCAAGCCCCAATCCCACGCTTCCGTTTTGGTTGTACTGGTTCTCTATGCGATAAAACTTTTTAAAAACATCGCCCTGTTCGTAGCGTGCCATTCCTATACCTTTATCGGCAAACGAAAATACAATATTGCGCTTATCGGGCTTTACATTTATAAATAATTCCTTTTTACCCGGGTGCGAATATTTGTAGGCGTTCTCCATTAAATTTTGAAACACGCTACCCAGTAATACAGGGTCGCTATGTAATTTGGTTACCCCTTCAATATTATACTCCATCTTAAAATCAGGGTACTTTATTTTAAAGGTTTCGATATAACCTTTTACAAAATCTTCAAGGATGATTTCTTCGCGCTTAACAGTTATCGAGCGGTTTTCTAACTGTGTAAACGATAGCAGTTTGTTCATCAGCTCGTTCAGCTTGTCGGCTTCTTCGTCCAGTATCTTCCCGTAATGCCGGCGCTGTCGCTCACTTAACTCGGCATCGCCCTTCAGGTTCGATCCGGCTATTTTTATGACGCTTACAGGCGTTTTAAACTCGTGGGTAAAGTTGTTTATAAAATCGTATTGCAGCTTAAACACCTTCAGGTTAATATTAAGGTTACGATAGATGAGCCATCCAATAAGCACCAAACAGAAATAAATAAGCAGCACAATAGCCCCTATGGGCAAAAACCTTTTGTCAATCTCGTGGCTCAGGTGCTCCCTAGTAGATATAAAGTAGAGCTTAAAATTAGAGAATGCACCGGTGAGCGCGGCTTCGGTTATTTTGCGGCCACCTTCCACGTCGAGCGGGTCGTACACTACGGGCTGTATAGTAACCTGCTGGTAAAGCTCGGGGTGGGTGTTTTTAACTTTTAACTGGTGCGCATCCAGCAAAAAGGTCATCATGTTTTGCTTGTAAAATGCTTTTATGTTCTCATTCTTTAGCAACGATTTATAGATGCGGATATCCTCGCGCCGGGGGATGTTAAGATAGCTGATCTTATCGGGTGTAACGTTGTAAAACGTACGGAAGATCTCATCCTGTGTTGGCAGCCTTGAAGTATCGGCCACGCTGATAAAATCACTCAGCTTTAAGGCCATTTGTTTAAAATCGTCGTCATTGGCCCATGCCATATCTTTAACGCCCCTCACAGCCCCCCTTTTAGGCTTATATTGGTAAATGGCTTTTACGGATATGCCTGTATTGTTGCTAAACTTTGTTTTGGAAACAGGGTTGCCAATTTGTATATCGTAAAACAAAACACGGCGCACAAACGGGTAACTTTTAAACACGGTGGCCGAATAATTTGCCGCGGAGGCCGAATCCAGAAAACCCTGGTAAGAAGTGATCTCGGGGATCTTTACCGAGAAAAAATCATTGTAAGGTTTTACCGTCTGGTCTAACACTTCAACCTTTTTAGAGGCAAACTCGTTCTCTACATATTTGGCGGTAAGGTTATAGGCAATGATCACCGCTATAACCAGGCTTACGGTTATCAGCACCAGGAAAGCGGTTATCAGCGAAAAATTTTTGCGGTATAGATTCTTCTGCCCTTTCATAACAGGTTAAGGTTTAACCTGCATATTAGTATTCAGGAAGGTTTCGATCTCGGCGTACATCTCCATGCGGTTATGTTCGCTTTTAAAATAGGCGCGTTCGTTCTCTTTAAGGCGATAAGTTACCGGCACATTGCGCTTTTTAAGTTCGCGTACAAACTGGTTAAGCTCGCTAATGTTGGCCCGCGGGTCTTTTGCACCCTGGAATATTAGTAACGGGCTTTTTATCTTATCGGTATGGAAAACCGGCGATATGGCCCTTAACTGCTCGGCATCCGTTTCGGGGTTGCCAACCATTTCGTAGGTCATTTTTAAAAATGGTTTAAAAAATGGCGGGGCATCTTTTAAATAAGTGAAAAAGTTTATCAACCCGTATTTTACCACCGCGCAGTTATACAGCTCGGGATGGAACGATACACCATACAATGCCGAAAAGCCACCGAAGCTACCGCCAAATATGGCTATTTTTTTAGGGTTAGCTATTTTGTTGGCAATAAGCCATTTTACGCCATCGGTTATATCCTGCTGTATTTTACCGCCAACTTGTTTGAAACCCGCGGTACGGAACGCTTTACCATAACCCGCCGACCCTCTAAAGTTTACCTGGAAAACCGCGTAACCACGGTTAGCTAAAAACTGCACCTCGGCATTATAATCCCACGAATTACGCCCCCAAATGTTATCATGCGGCATTACTACCACCGGCAAATTTTTCTTTTCTTTTCCATTCGGGATGGTTAAGTAGCCGTTGATGAGCATACCATCACTCGCCTTAAATGATATGGGCTGCATGTCAGACAACTCTGCCGATTTTATCTCCGGGTTAATATCTGCCAGCTTGGTTAGCTTATTTGCATTGCGCTCATATAAATAGTACGAGCCGGGGTTTTTATCGTTCGACCCCGAGATAATAAATTTATTCTCGGCACTGTCGCGGTCAACAATATCTAACTGGTTGCCTTTTATTTTGGCCGATAGGTTGTTGTAGATCTTTTCTACATCCTTATCCAAAAAATACTTTTGCGGCTTAGCTTCTTCCCATGATACCAGCTCTATACGGCGCTTAATTTTCGAGTAACCCACATCCAAAATATCGGCCTTGTCGCTGGCATAAATCACTTTATTTTCTTTACCTGTTTTGGCGTCTATTTCTATCAAGGCTGTTTTATCGCGGTTAACGTTTGATAAGGCGTAAAAATTATCGCTATTGCCCGTAAAGGCTATGGGCTCTACCCTATCGTTAAAATTACTTTTAATGATAGCTTTAAACGGCGCGTTGTCATTTACACGGTATAGGATGCTCTCGTTAACCCCGTCAGATACCTTTACAAGGCGGATGTTGCCGTTAGGATCCGGGTACCATTTGGTTATGTTGCCCGGGTTAAGCAGGTATGGTTTTAACTCGCCGGTTT
This sequence comes from Bacteroidota bacterium, assembly GCA_040389205.1. Classification (GTDB taxonomy): domain Bacteria; phylum Bacteroidota; class Bacteroidia; order Sphingobacteriales; family Sphingobacteriaceae; genus Mucilaginibacter. Next base: position 14,385 of record JAZKAL010000018.1, on the reverse strand, counting down.
TTACATTAAGGCGGTAAACATCAAAATTAACCGGGTCGCGCCTGTTCATGGCTACGGTAATTACATCGGGCTGCTGACGGTTGCGGTTAAGGATGCGGATGCGCGCCTTATCCAGGTTTAACAGGTTCTTAAATTTAAGGGTAGCCACATCAAGCGTGTAGATCTTAAACTCATCTACAGCTATAATATCCTGCGTAAATACGATCTGGTTATTATAGGTCCAGGTGTAATCGCGTACCGAGTAATCGGTAAAAGTGGTGGCCATTTGCTCGGTACCGCTCTCTAACGACCGTATGTATATATTTTGCTTATCTTTATAAGGCTTTAAGTAAGATATATATTTACCATCGGGCGATATTTTGAAAAAGCTTTTCTCGGGTGTCTTAAAAAAATCGTTTACAGGGATCTGCCTTACGCTACTTTGCTTGCATGAGCATGCCAAAAGTATAATTACAGCAAATAAATATGATCTTAAACGACCGCGCATCTGGTTTATCCTAATTGTTAAGAGTGGTCAAATTAGTTATTTTAGTTAATCTTTGTGTTAATGTCACCACAATTTTACCCGCTTTGTACGTTACATATCATATAAGCTGGCCATACTAATATAAAAAAACATGAAGCGATTATACGCATTAGCATTGGTATTATTTATTTGCAGCACAAACCTTTTCGCCCAAAATAACGACTTGTTGCTGGCACGCCAATATGCAGCAAATGGCGAACAACAAAAAGCGCTTGATATATACCAAAAGCTATTTAAGCAGGATGGCGAAACCTACTTTCAGCAGTACTTTAATACACTGCTAACCTTTAAAAAATATGATGATGCCGAAGCCATTGCAAAAAAAATGCTGCGCAAATATCCCGGCAATAACGAATTTATTATTGCTTTAGGCACCGTTTATACGCAACAGGGCAATACCGCTAAAGCGGATGCTTTGTACAACGACCTGATCAAGAACCTGCCCGCCGACCAAAATGCCATTGCCGGCATAGCGTCGCAATTTTACCAGAACGCTAATGCCGATTACGCCATTAAAATATTCTTGCAGGGGCGTAAGCTCATTCATAACCAATCTGCCTTTGCATTTGAGCTGATAAGCCTTTACCGCTACAAGCGCGATAAAGAGGAACTAACCGAGGAGTACCTTAACTTTTTGCCCACCAACCCGGCGTTCATCAGCCAGGCCGAAAGTACCCTTGCAAGTGTTTATGAAGGGCCCGAAGATTACGAGATGCTAAAAGCAGCGCTGTTAAAACGCATCCAAAAAGACCCTCAGCAGATCATTTACCCTAACCTGCTTACCTGGCAATACCTGCAGCAAAAAGAGTATGATATGGCGCTTAACCAGTCCCTTGCCTTAAGCCGCCGGCAAAACGACGATGGTTCGGCAATTTTTGAGCTATGCCGCACACTTGTTGTTAATGAGGCCTATGATGCTGCTATTCGGGGATATGAGTACATTATTGGCAAAGGCGATAAGGAAAACCCAAACTACATTTCGGCCAAGGTCGAACTCATCAATACTAAAAACCTCAAGGTTACATCGGGCAAATATGTACAGGCCGACCTGCTTAGTTTGGAGAAAGACTATATAAGCCTGCTTGATGAAGTTGGCCGTAACCGCAGCACCGTTTTCGCGATGGAAAGGCTGGCAAATTTGCAGGCGTTTAAACTGCATAAGCTAAAAGACGCGCAAACATTGTTAGAAAACGCTATTGCCATTCCCGGGGTAAGGCCTGCACTGGTAGCCGCCTGCAAGCTTGACCTTGGCGACGTTTACCTGCTTAACAACCAGCCATGGGATGCTACCTTATTATACAGCCAGGTAGAAAAAGACAACCCTAACAGCAACATTGCACAGGAGGCCCTGTTACGCAACGCTAAAATGGCCTACTACACCGGCGACTTTAATTGGGCGCGCCGCCAGCTGGACATTTTAAAAGCTGCCACTACGCAGTTGATCGCTAATGACGCGCTTAACTTATCGCTCTTAATATCTGATAACTTGCATGCCGATAGTACGGGCAGCGCCCTAAAGATCTACGCGCGGGCCGACCTGCTGATATTTGCCGAACAACCCGAAAAGGCAGTGATAACGCTGGACAGCATCGATAAAAAATACCCGGGTAATGCGCTGGAGGCCGATATATTGATGGCAAAGGCCCGCATCCTCATCCAGCAAAAAGATTTTACAAACGCGGTTGTTGTTTTAAAAACCATAGCCGAAAAACACACCGCCGACCTTTGGGCCGATGACGCGGTGTACATGCTTGGCGATATATATGAAACCAAACTGAATGATGCCAACCTTGCCAAAACCTACTACCAAAAAATAATTACCGATTACCCCTCCAGCCTCTGGATAAACGACGCCCGCAAAAAGTTCAGGTTGTTGCGGGGGGATAAGAATGATGCAAGCTAGATGATTGTTCAATAGTTAGCTGGGGTTAACCGCCTGTCATTCCGAGGAAAGCGCAGCGACGAGGAATCTTGTTAGATACTTGAGTTAGTCAGACTTTTAGTAACAAACAAAATTTCTCCCCGTACATAGTCGAATAAAAATTCTTTTATGCTAACGCCTCATCGGTGAAATCAATCCAAAAAATCAATGTAATCCCAAACCCAAATTGTAGCTTTGCCACATGATCGTATATAATGACACCGTAATTTTAGATGATACTGTTGAGCAGGAATGGCTTGACTGGATGAAGAATGTGCACATCCCAAGAATAATGGAAACCGGTTATTTTAGTTCGTACCGTTTGCTTAGTATTATAGATTCTCCAAACGATGGTATTACCTACTGCGTACAGTTTAATGCTGATACTATTGAGCAGTTCCAGGAGTATTATACTAACCATTTATTTAAACATCAGGATCTGCATCAACAACAATTTAACGAGCGGTTTGTATTATTCAATACTTTAATGAAAACCGTAGACTAAACCATGGGCTTTACTGAAACCATTATTCCCGGCGTACTGATATTTGAACCAAAAGTAATAAGCGACGAACGCGGCTATTTTTACGAAAGTTACAGCAAACGCTCTTTTGAAGAGGCTGGTATAGCGGCTGATTTTGTGCAGGACAATCAATCCTTCTCGCAAAAAAACACAGTACGCGGCTTGCATGCGCAGGCGCCGCCATATGCACAGGGTAAGCTGGTTAGGGTATTGCAGGGCGCCGTGTTAGATGTAGCGGTTGATGTGCGCAAAGGCTCGCCCACCTATGGCAGGCATGTGGCGGTAGAGCTTAATGCCGATAATAAATTACAGCTTTGGATCCCCCCCGGCTGTTTGCATGGCTTTGCAACCCTGCAGGATGATACTATTTTTGTTTACAAGGTAAGCGGTGGCCTTTACCATAAAGAATCGGAAATTGCCGCGGCCTGGAACGATCCCCAATTGGCCATTGGATGGGGCGTTAGCGAAAAGGATGCTATACTATCTGCCAAAGATCAGGCCCTGCCCGCTTTTGCCGATTTTGATAGCCCTTTTACATTTTAATCTTTACGGCTAGTATCAATTATCCGTCAATTTTACATTTCTTAACAATTAAGCGCATTTAACATATTAGTTAACTACGTTTGCTCGTTGCTGCTTCATCAGCTATAAAGTCCCTCACAACCAAGTTGTTTATCTTCTACAAAATATTTATATTTTGTTAACAATAGCGAAACCTTGTGTAAAAGCTTTCGTATACATATATAGCTGGCCGGCTACAATACATCTATAATTAAAACTTATCGAAACACTAAACAACTTTCAAACACATGAAAACAAGATTATTATTTAAAACCGGCGTTATCGCTGCGTTTGGCGCAAGCGTTTTATTTGCCTGTACAAAAGACAACAAAACTACAAGTGAAGCATCTGTTTCAAAAAATGAAGTTTCTGCTGCTGTGTTAAAAAACATCAATGACCTGGGCTTTAGTACAGACCAGGTGCGCAAAGTGAATGATGGTTACCTGGTGGAAGGGGATATTTTACTAACCGAAGAGAACCTTACCGAAGCAAGCACCAGCCCTAATGTTCGTATTGCTGAAACTGAGCAGTACCGAACAACCAACCTGGTAAAAAACCTGCCACGTACGGTTACGGTATCCATATCTAACCTGCCAACAGTGTATGCTACAGCAACGCAAAACGCAATTGCACGTTACAATGCACTTAACCTTACGCTTAAATTCCAGTTTGTAAGCAGCGGCGGGCAAATTAAAATTGTTGGCTTTAACGAAGGCCCAAGCGGTGGTTACATCACTTTAGGCTCATCGGGCTTCCCTACAAGACAGGGCAACCCTTACAGCCAGATCCAGATGAACACCAATGCGCAAGCTTATGGCACTAATCCTAACGTTGGCTATTTAACCTCAGTTTTACAACATGAGATAGGCCATTGCATTGGTTTCCGCCATACCGATTACTTTAACCGTGCTTATAGCTGTGGCGGTACTGCTGTAAACGAAGGTGCATCAAACATTGGCGCTATACTTATCCCGGGCACACCATCAACTGCTGATGCTGCTTCGTGGATGCTGGCCTGCTCTAACGGCGGCGACCGCACCTTTAATGCTAACGATAAAATAGCACTTAACTATTTGTACTAAGCCTTATTGCTTTTGAGATCAACTAAATAGTTTTACTTTAAGGGGGAGTTTTACCGGCTCCCCCTTGTTTTGTATAGATATGATAAGAAAGATCACCAGCCTTTTTCTTTTTTTTGCCTGCTACAACATATCATATGCCCAAAAAACATTAAACGAACAATCGGTAATGCGTATGTACGCCTCACCAAAAGCACAAACGCTTAAAACCGACAGCCTGCAGTACTACATCATTAAGGTAAACCAGCCTTCCCGGTTAAAAAACATCAACCTTGTAAAAAGGGTATCCTATAATTATTACATCGCCTCATCGCGGGCTGCCATCACTCCTACAGAAAACATCACCAGCGCCACGCCAGCAAACGCTTTATGGAAGGCCGATGATAACCTGGCGCTGTTAAACAGCACGCATCCAAACACTACCAAAGTAATTAACCTGGTGCTTAAAAAGCAAAGCGCCACCATCCTTTTCGAAATAAGCAGGTATGGAACCATCGTTTCCACTAACGGGAATATTATCAACTTAAAAATTAAGCTTAACCAATTATCTGCCTTACTGGAGCAGCCACACGTTGCTTTTGCAGGATTAGACAGGAAACCTCACCCCGAACTTATTATTGATGACCTTGACCTCGGGGCAAACAACATTTCGGCAGTGGCCGATAATTTTACAGATATAAACGGCAGCGGCATTAACGTAAGCGTTAAAGAAGAGCGCTACGACGAGGATGACCTCGACCTGCTTGGTCGTTCATTCGCATCCGGTACCCCTGCCCCAAACAACTCCGGCCATGCCACCATTATGGCTACACTGATAGGTGGCAACGGTAATTCGTTTATAAAAGGCAAAGGCGCGGCACCGGCGGTAAAATTTACCTCGGCAGATTTTGCCCGGCTTTTGCCCGATACCATTACCGCTTTTAAAACTTTTAACATCAGCCTCCAAAACCACTCGTACGGTACGGGTATTGAAAACTACTACGGCATTGAGGCCGAAGCTTATGACAAGCAGGTTTATGAGAATGATGATATTGTTCACGTTTTTTCATCAGGCAATATTGGTACTACCACACCCGCTACAGGCGTATACAGCGGTATCGCCAACATGGCTAACCTATCGGGTACGTTTAAGCAAGCTAAGAATGTTTTGGTTGTTGGCGGCACGGGCCGCACAGGCGTACCGGAAGCCTTGAGCTCGGCAGGGCCTGCCTATGACGGCCGTGTTAAACCCGAACTGGTGGCTGATGGCGAAGACGGCACATCGGGCGCGGCGGCATTAACCTCGGGCGCTGTGGCCTTGTTGCAGCAGGCATATAAAAAGCAGTTTGCTACCATGCCTTCATCAGCCTTAATAAAAGCTATATTAATAAACAGCGCCGATGATATAGGCGTAGCAGCGGTAGATCATAAAACCGGCTATGGCAAACTGAACGCGCTGGAAGCCGTACGCACTATAACCGATAGCCGGTTTAAAACAGGCAGCGTTAGCAATAACGCACAAACCGGCCATCAAATAACCGTTCCAGAAAACTGTAACCAGCTTAAAGTTTCTTTGGCCTGGAACGATGCACCGGCACAGCTTAATGCCCCCTATGCCTTGATTAACGATCTTGATCTATCGGTAACAACACCCGCGGGCGCAACTTTATTACCATGGGGACTGAGCACTTACCCGCTTGCAGACTCATTACTAAAACCGGCCAAAAGGCAGCGCGATACTTTAAACAATACCGAACAGGTAACCCTGCAAAACCCACCGGCAGGTATGTATACCATCAACATAAAAGGAAGCAGGGTAACACAGGGGCAACAAGTTTTCTATGTAGCTTACCAAGGTAAACTCAATAACCAGTTTGAATGGACGGCCCCATCAGGCAGGAATGAATTTTTAGCGAATGAAGATAATTACCTGCGCTGGCAGAGCACATACAGCAACACTACAGGCGATCTAAGTATAAGTTACGATCATGGCTTTACCTGGCAGGTGCTGGCCAACGGTGTATCACTAAGCAGTAATAACTACCAGTGGGCAACGCCTAATAAGTTTACGCAGGCCATGGTTAAAATGCGCATTGCTAGCCAGGATTACATCAGCAACGAGTTTACCGTATCTAGCCCCCTAACGCTCCGGGTGGGCTACAATTGTACCAGCGGCACGCTGCTGCACTGGAACGCTCAACCCGGTGCTACAGGCTATGTAATTTATACTATTAAGGATGATATCCTGCCAAAGCTTACTACCTCTACAGATACGTCAATAGTTATCCCAACTGATTTGCAAACATCAAAATACTTTTCGGTAAGTGCCCAGGGTAACGGTTTTGAGGGTGTAAAGAGTATAACTACAGATGTTACCACCCAGGGCGTGGGTTGCTATGTCCGCACGTTACTGGCAGAGGTTAAGGATAACAAAACCATTGAGCTGAGCCTGCAGGTTGGCAGTACCCTCAATTTAAAAACCATTACCTGGGAGAAACTGACAGGCACAAACCAATACACTCCCCTGGGCACAAGCAATGTTTTAAATGGCATATTAGATTACAATTTCAACGATGCATCACCCAAAAAAGGCATTAATTACTACCGCGCAAAATTAACCACCGCCGATGGCACCGCTATCAATTCGGAACTTGCGAGCGCTATACTTTTGCAGAGCAACCAGTTCACGCTTTTCCCAAACCCGGTTAACACCCAGCTTACCATTTTAAGCGGCGAGGCAGCCGACTATGAATTTAAGCTTTACGATGCCATGGGTAAACTGAGCCTCACAAAAACCTTTAACGGGTTAGAAAACACGTTGCCTATCAACGTTTACCCGGGTGTGTACACCAGTGTTATCACCCAAAAAGGAAAGATAATATACACCACAAAAATTGTGAAGACTCCGTAACAATAGTGTGACTGTTGTACTCTAAACACAGATTTAACACTTTTTAACAACATTTGCCTTTCTATTACTAAGAATTTAGTTATATCTTGGTAGCTCATTAAACCTGTTATGAAATTCACAATTACGGCGCTCGTACTATTCTGCGTGTGTTCTCTATCTGCGTTCGCGCAAAACAATAACTATTCGGTAAAAGGCGTATCTGTTGATAGCGTTGCCCATGTAAAACTGGCTAACACATCCATCAGCGTATTAAACGCTAAAGACTCTACCCTTCGTAAATTTACAAGGGCGGCAGCCAATGGGTCATTCAGTTTAACCAACCTTAACAAAGGCAAGTTTATACTGCTGGTAACCTACCCCGGCTATGCCGATTATGTAGAACATTTTACCTTAGATTCTGCCAAAACCACCTTTAATGTTGGCAGCATCGCCATGAACCTAAAATCGAGGTTACTGAACGAGGTATTGATTAAAGGCACCGTTGCAGCCATTAAAATTAAAGGCGATACCACCGAGTTTAACGCCAAAGCATACACCATCCAGCCAAATTCTAAGGTGGAGGACTTGTTGAAACAGCTACCCGGCATACAGGTGGATAAGGATGGCAAAATTACCGCCCAGGGCCAAACCGTACAAAAGGTATTGGTGGATGGTGAAGAGTTTTTTGGCGACGACCCAACCTTGGTTACCAAAAATATACGCGGGGATATGGTAGATAAAGTACAGCTTTACGATAAAAAAAGCGACCAGGCTACTTTTACGGGTATTGATGACGGGCAAAAAACCAAAACCATCAACATCAAGCTTAAAGAGGATAAAAAGAACGGTTACTTTGGTAAGCTTGATGCCGGAATTGGTACCGATGGCTATTACCAGTTACAGGGTCTTTACAATAAGTTTAAGGGTAAAAAGAAGTTTAGCGTTTACGGTGTTGGTGCCAACACAGGTAAAATAGGCCTTAACTGGCAGGATAATAACAAGCTGGGCACAAGCGACGGCATGCAATTTAGCGATGATGGCGGCATGTACTTTAGCAGTAGTGGCCGCGACGAGCTGGATTCGTTTGATGGCCGTTACAATAACCAGGGTATCCCTAAGGCTTACACCGGTGGGGTGCACTATGATGATAAATGGAAAAACGACAAATATGCGCTGAATACCAACTATAAAGCAGGCTCGTTAGAGGTTGATGGTACGCGTAATAATAAATCGCAGCAAAACCTACCCGAAAATCCTGATGACCCCACAGCTAACAGGGTTATTAAAACGGTGGCTGATAATACTTTTAACAACAGCATTTTTAGGCAAAAGCTGGACGCAACCTATTCGGTTAAGTTGGATACTACATCAAACTTAAAAATATCGATGGATGCCACGCTTAAAAATAGCGATACGCACACCAGGGATACCTCAAGCAGCAGGCGCGAAAACGAATCATTGATTAACACCAACCAAAAACGTATTGACAACAGTGTTGATCAGCAATTGTATAACGCCACTGTATTTTACAATAAAAAGTTTAAGAAACCGGGCCGTACAATATCCTTAAATGTAAGCGCGGGCCGTACCGAAAATAAGGCGGATGGCTTCCTGAGATCGGAGATAGATTATTTTGACCTGAATAGTGCACCAACCACCAAAGAAATCATCGATCAGCGTAAAACAGATAATACTAAAACATCAAGGTTAAATACTAATTTAACATATACCGAGCCGCTCAGTAAAGCCCTGGCTATTGTGTTTAATTACGGGTTTGGATTAAATAACAGTGATGCCGACAGGAAATCTTTCGACAAATCGGGCAGTGGCGAATATGATCAGCTAAACACTTTGCTTAGTAACCACTACATTTTTAACCAAACATCCAACCAGGGGGGGATAAACTTTAATTATAAAAAAGGTAAAAGTAACCTGCGTTTTGGTACCCGAGTTACCAATGTAGATTATAAGCAGGAGAATGAAGTTACTAATATGGCAATAAGCCGTAACTTTACTAACTGGAGCCCCCAGGCAAACTACTCATATAAAATATCTACCTACAGCAATTTAAGCCTGGGCTACTATGGTAACCAGACACAGCCAACAATAGACCAGTTGCAACCCGTATTTGTAAATACAGATCCGTTGAACATTACCATTGGTAACCCCGACTTAAAACCATCATTCACTAACAGCTTTTACGGCTATTACAATATGTACAAGGTGCTAAGCGATCAATCGATATGGTTGAACGGTAATTATAGCTTCACCACAAACCCTATTGTAAATAGCGTTGTAACCGATAAAACTTTAGCTAAAAGCACATCGCAGTCCATTAATTTACCCGGCGAGAAGCCATATAACTTTAACCTAAACCTGGATATGAGCCGCAAACTTGGTTTTGCCGGCCTTAACATAAACGCCAGGTTAAATACCGATGGCAATACTTACTTTAGTTTGCAGGATAATGCCATAAACAAAACTAAATCGAACACCTATGGTGGTGAAATAGGTCTGTCAAAAAATAAAGAAAAGAAGTATTCGATATATTTAAGCGGTGGACCTAATTATACATTGGCTCAATCATCTTTAAACAAAGACGTCAATAATAATGGCCGTGGTTTTAACGCAAGTTATTGGTTACAGGTATATTTACCATGGAAGATAGAGATAAGCAGTGATGGCAGATACGTATACACAGCAGCCACCCAATCGTTTGCTAACGATTTCCGCCAGACCATCATTAACGCGCGCCTTAGCAAAGCATTCTTAAAAGGTGAAGGCTTAAAGTTAACCCTAAGCGGAAACGATTTGTTAAACCAAAACGCGGGCTTTACCCGTAGCGCATCAAGCACCTTCATTACCGAAAACCGCTACACCACCATCCGCAGGTATTACATGTTATCATTATCGTGGGATTTTAGCGGCATGGGCGGCGGTACACCGGCAAAAAAATAATTTAAGACAAACAACAACGAAGATATACAGCAATGAAAAAGCACATATTATTATTACTAACCTGCCTTATTAGCGGCAGCGCTTTATTTGCACAAAACGCGCATTTCACCAAATCGGGCACCATCGAGTTCGAGAAAAGGGTAAACATGTATGGTGTGATAAAAGCGGTAATTAACAAGGATAACGAAACCTGGTACGCACCCGCTTTTGACCAGTACAAAAAAACAAACCCGCAATTTAAAGTGCTGAAAAGCACACTTACTTTTGGTGATAATAAAACGCTTTATGCACCGGTAGCAGATAACGCACCGGCATCAAACAGCTGGTTTAGCGATATGCCCCTGGCACAACAAATAAACACCACCTTTACCGACCTGAATACCAACCTGAGCGTTACCAATAAAAAAGTGTTTGAGGAAACCTTTTTGGTGAAAGATACCGCCCGCAAGATAAACTGGAAGATAACCGACGAAACCCGCGAAATTGCCGGTTACATGTGCCGCCGCGCAAACGCTATAGTAATGGATTCTATTTACGTGGTTGCTTTTTATAGCGATGAGATCCCCTTATCGGGTGGCCCGGAGTCGTTTAGTGGTTTACCCGGGATGATACTTGGCCTTGCCCTACCGCACGAAAACGTTACCTGGTTTGCTACCAAAGTTACCGATGTACCAATTCCCGAAAGCAGCCTGCGTGCGCCGGCTAAAGGTAAGGTAACTAACTTTACCAACCTTAAAACAACCCTTACCAAAGCTATGGAGGGTTGGGGCGAATATGGTAAACGTTTCTTTAAGATCTACTTGTTATAGGTAAGAAGTTAAGATATAAGAATCAAGAACCGAGACAAAAAAAGCCTGTGCAGTTACGAACTGTACAGGCTTTTTTATGCTTAAAACCCCCTCCCTGGGGAGCGGCGCGGCGGACGGTGCAGTTGCAGGGGGGGGGGTATACATTGCTTGAATGTAAGAATTGGTCTTTAGCCGAAACCCCTCCCTAACCCTCCCAAGGGAGGGATCTGCATCTTAACCTAGCTTCAACGCTTTCAAATAAGCGGCGTTCTTTTTTGCGCTTTGCAGCGGGGTTTCGTGATAAAAACGGCTTTGCTCTACAAAAAAGTATTTCATGCCGGTGTCTTGTCCTGTAGTAATAAACTTTTTAAAGTTGATGATACCCTCACCCATATCACATGCCGATTCCTCTTTGCTATTAGCAGGGAGACGCTTCTTAAGTACATCGCGCAGGTGGGCCAGTTTAAAGCGACCTTTATGGTTACGCATGTAAGCGTATGGATCGGCGCCTTCGGTTACGGCGTAATATACATCCATCTGGAAGTCTACTAAATCCTTATCAGTATCTGCAAGCAATATATTAATAGGCAGTTGGCCATCCACTGCTTTATACGGATAATCATGCGGGTGATACCCAAAACGCAATCCGTGCTTTTTACAAATAGCACCACGTTTATTAAAATCATCGGCAAATTTTTTAAACGCGTCAATAGATTTTTGCGGACCGAGCCATGGGCATACCAGGTATTTCATCCCTATCTCCGCCGCTTGTGCTGCCAGTTTATCAAACTCTGGCAGCGTGCAGGGATTGTAATGCGTACTTACCAGGTTAACGCCATAACCTGATGCTATCTTTTTAAACTCCGTATTGGTTTTGCCCCAAAAGATCCCTTTATCACTGCCGTAGCTTTCTATCTGGGTGTACCCCATTGCGCCCAATTGCTTAAGTGTACCAATCGGGTCGCGCTCCATATCTTCTTTCACCATATAAAGCTGGATACCTGCAGCAGGTTTTACCCGTCCGCTGATAACTTTGGCCATTGACGGCGATGCCGCCAATGCTGTCAGCATGCCGCTGCTGTATACGAATGTTCTTCTGTTCATGTTGGTTTATTTAAAAATTGTCAATTGGACGAAGTACGAGAAGAAATCTTCTACACCCTGTTAAGTTTGCTATACCGCTTGTAGAAGATTTCTCCTCGCTATCGCTCGTTCGAAATGACATCGTTTTAATTATTTACTTCATCATTTAAAAACCTCCATCCGGGATTTACAGATCCAATTAAAGCATCCTTTTTCTCCCGTCGCCATTTCTTTATTTCTTTTTTCCGCTCAATGGCATGCTCTATATTCGAGAAGTGCTCATAATAAACCAAATTATAGCAATAATACTTACCGGTAAATGATTTCCCGGTCCCTTTATTCTCCTTGTGTTCATACAACCGCCTGCTTAAATCGTTGGTAACACCAATATATAAAACGGTCTTATCGTAATTTGTAGTGATGTATATATAATAATTATAGTTCCACATTAAAAATCAAGGTGTCATTTCGAACGAGGTACGAGGAGAAATCTTCTACGCCCTGTAAGTTTGCTAGACTGCTTGTAGAATTTCTCATCGCTATCGCTCGTTCAACATAGTTTATTAATTCGCTTTCAGGCGATATTAGTTTTGCTACAAATCCCGCACGATCACTTCCCCACTCACCTTATCCTTTAGGATCAATTTCCTTTCGCCGTGTGGTAATATCTCTTCTTTTATTAAATAATACTGCTCATCAAAACTGGCAAATTCAGTCGCTATTTGGGTATTGGCATTGCCGCGCCAATCATCTATTTTAACCGGTTCCCATACACCGCTTTTAGCCGATGCGTAAGCAGCGTCGATAATGGCGTTCACAATGTAGCCGTCATAAAAAGTTTCGGCGGGTGGGCGGTTTTGGTCTATTGCTTCAAACATGTCGGTAAACATGTGGTTATAGCCAAGCTCATTCACCTCGTCGCCAACGGGGAAAAGCCAGCCACTGCTGCTCTCCGCTTTTTCGGCCACATAGCCGCCACCCTTACCGGTGCTGAACATATCGAAGCCAGTGCGCAGAAAGTTGTTGATCCAAATGGTACCCTCGGTGCCCATTACTTCGTCGCGCAGATCCATGCCGCCGCGGAAACACCAGCTCACCTCAAATTGCCCGATGGCGCCGTTGGCATATTTTACCATCCCTATAGCATTATCTTCAGCATCAATGGGGTGTACCTGAGTCGCTGCCCAGCACATCACTTCTACCGGGCGAATATCCTTCCCAATGTAGCTACGGGCGATCTCGATGCAATGGCAACCAAGATCAACAATACAACCGCCGCCGCTTTGCTCTTTATTCCAAAACCAATTGCTATGCGGGCCGGGGTGTGCCTCGCGGCTTTTAGCCCACAAAATCCTGCCCAGTGCACCCGCCTTCACGCTGGCCAGGCTTTTATTAAATTTTGGGGTATAACACAGATCTTCGAGATAGCCGCCCATCACACCAGCTTGTTCAACCATGTCGAGCATTTGCTTAGCTTCGGATGCGGTACGGCCAAGCGGTTTGGTACACAGTACGTGCTTGCCAGCTTTGGAGCAGGCTTCAACAGCTGCAAGGTGAAGGTCGTTAGGAAGCGAGATCACCACTACATCAACCTCGGGATGGCTTACAACTTCTTCCATATTGTCGTTATAAACCGGAAGTTTATAATCAGTAGCAAACTGTTTGGCTTTGTCTATATTTCGGCTGTATACAGCGTGCAGTGTATCCTGCCTGCGGTGCCCAATTAAAGAATCGGCATAGAAACGCGCGATAAAGCCGGAGCCAAGCATAGCAATTTTCATAACGGTAAAATTTAATGGTTTATTTAGGGTTATGCCGATGAAGATAAGAATTTTTGCTCTTGATTGCACTTTGTTCGCTGAGCAGATTTATAATAAATAATCCCCTGTTCATGGTGACAGAAGTGTGTCACCATTTGGAAGTTGGAAGTGCTGGTTATGAGGCAATTCCAAAAAACAGGCTGGTTGTGCAAACGTGAACGTGAACAAAAGTCGTCGTTTTTTCTTGGTGGAGCGGGGATCTGTTGTGTTGGAGAGCTTGGGGAGCGTGAGCGCTTCGAGGATCAGTCCTAAAAGTT
>JAZKAL010000017.1:0-100535 GCA_040389205.1 Bacteroidota bacterium | reverse complement strand
CAGAGCCGCTCTGCCTATGTAGAGATTGCTTCGTACCTCGCAATGACGTGGAAGAAAATTACGTTAGGGATAGCATCGAAAACCCTGGAATGGGAACATGCTTTTTATCAGCAGGCCAAAATGATGGATGCAGAGAGTACATATTTATTACAAATCATTTTATTAACCCTACCTTATCAACCCCTCAAACTTCTCCCAAAAACCATCTTTTGGCAAAGGGGCTACAATTAGTATCGGTTCGTTTTTTACAGGGTGGATAAATTGCAGGCGGCGGGCATGCAGGCAAATACTTTTGCGCAGGCTACCGCGCGGATAGCCATATTTATTGTCGCCTACTATAGGGCAACCCAGGGTAGATAGCTGTACCCTTATCTGGTGCGGCCGACCGGTTATAGGGTCTACCTCTATTACATAATAGCCATCCAGTTCGCCAACAAGCTTATAGTTCAGTTCGCTGCGCTGGCTGCCTGCTACTTCTTTATCGTGGGCCTTGGTAACGTTTTTCTGAGGGTTTTTAATAAGATAATGCACCAGGGTGCCTGCCTCGGGCTGGGGGCGCTTACGCACAATGGCATAATAAGTTTTATGCATCTCGCGCGCCTTAAACATTTTATTAATGCGCTCTAAAGCCTTGCTGGTTTTAGCGAACAATATCACGCCGCTCACGGGCCTGTCTAACCGGTGTACCACACCCAGGAATGCGCCGTTTGGTTTGTTATATTTTTGGGCTATGTACCGCTTTACTTTATCATCCAGCGACTCATCGCCGGTGTCATCTACCTGCACAATATCGCCCGCGCGTTTGTTCACCGCAATAAGGTGGTTGTCCTCGTACAGTACATCCTTATCGGTAATATCTTTGCTTATATAATTAAATTCCGGTCGAGCCATACGTTAGTTCATAGTTCATGGTTGATAGTTCAAGGTATTGAATGGCTTACTTTTGCCATCATCTATGCTCAAAACCCTTTTAGCGTTTAATAGTTCACGTTAAATTTGCAGCTACTAATAACCATCAACTATTAACCATGAACCCGCATAGCGGATCAATACTCCTCCTTCTCGTTAGGGAAGCTTTTTGCTTTTACATCGCCAACATAATTACTTATGGCATCATTCATTACATCAAACAAGTTGGCGTATTGGCGTAAAAAACGTGGCTTAAAGCCTTTGTTGATACCCAGCATATCATGTATTACCAATACCTGGCCATCGCAATGCTGGCCTGCGCCAATGCCTATGGTTGGGATGGTAAGGCTTTCGCTTACTTCTTTGGCAAGTTTAGCCGGGATCTTCTCTAACACTATACCAAAACACCCCAATTCCTGTAATTTTAGGGCGTCTTCTTTTAGCTTTTGTGCTTCTGCTTCTTCTTTGGCGCGTACGGTATACGTGCCAAATTTATAGATGGATTGCGGGGTTAAACCCAGGTGACCCATAACGGGGATGCCCGCGGCTAATATCCTGGTTACCGATTCGGCAATTTCTACACCGCCCTCTAATTTAACACCATGTGCGCCGGCCTCTTTCATAATGCGGATGGCTGATGCCAAAGCCTCTTTAGAGTTACCCTGGTAGGAGCCAAAAGGCAAGTCGACCACCACTAAGGCACGTTTCGCGGCGCGTACAACCGACGATGCGTGATAGATCATCTGATCGAGCGTGATAGGCAGCGTTGTTTCGTGGCCGGCCATTACGTTACTGGCCGAGTCGCCCACCAGTATAATATCCATACCGGCATTATCTACAATGGTGGCCATCGAAAAATCGTAGGCTGTAAGCATGGCAATTTTTTCGCCACTGTTCTTCATTTCCTGCAGTATATGCGTGGTAATGCGTTTAACTTCCTTGTTTACCGACATGGTATCTGTTTAGTTTTTGTAGTACAAAGGTAGGTTTTGATTTTAGAATTACGATTTTTAGAATTACGATTTGGTATTGGCTGTATCACATCCCCAAAAAGCCGCATTGTTCATGAAAATGTCATACCAAAAGATATTTCAATAAATCTAAAATCCTGCATCTAAAATCGTAAATATTTTTCTACTTTTGCGCCGTGAATAAAGTAGTATCCTACTTCGGCCTTCCGGTTTGTTTTCACGGAGCTTCGTGCCAGAAAATCCGAATCAATCACCCTTTCAAATTTTTTGCTAAATGAATCATTTCACCAAATTGCCTGCAGTTTTATTATTAGCCGACGGAACCGTTTTTTACGGTAAAGCCGCCGGGAAAATTGGTACTACCACAGGCGAAATTTGCTTTAATACCGGCATGACCGGCTACCAGGAAATTTTTACCGACCCATCTTACTTTGGGCAAATTATGGTGGCTACCAATGCGCACATTGGCAACTACGGTATAGCTACCGAAGAGGTTGAATCGGGCAATATCCAGATAGCTGGGTTGGTTTGTAAAAACTATAACATTGCTTATAGCCGCAAACAAGCGAATGAGAGCATCCAGGATTATTTCCAGGAGCAAAACATTGTTGGGATCTCTGATGTAGATACCCGCCAAATCGTTCGCCACATACGCGATAAAGGCGCTATGAATGCCATTATCTCTTCAGAAATTTTAGACCTTGATGAGCTGAAAGCCAAACTGGCCGAAGCCCCGGATATGGATGGCCTTGAGCTATCATCACAGGTATCAACCAAAGAAACTTACACCTTTGGCGATGAGAATGCTACCCACCGCGTAGCTGTGCTTGACCTTGGCGTTAAGAAAAACATCCTGCGCAATTTTGACGACCGCGACGTTTACGCCAAAGTTTACCCGGCAAAAACCACTTTCGAAGAAATGGAGAAAGATTTTTCTCCATCGGGATATTTCATCTCTAACGGCCCCGGCGATCCATCGGCTATGCCATACGCTATTGATACCGTTAAAAAGATATTGGAAACCGATAAGCCATTGTTTGGTATTTGCCTTGGCCACCAGTTATTGGCCCTGGCTAATGATATCCCTACCAAAAAGATGTTTAATGGCCACCGCGGCTTAAACCACCCGGTAAAAAATGTTATTATTAACCACTGCGAAGTTACCTCACAAAACCACGGTTTTGGTGTGGTGCAGGAAGCAGTAAGGGCTTCTGATAAAGTTGAAATAACCCACGTTAACCTTAACGACCAGTCGATAGAGGGGATCCGTGTTAAAAATAAAAATGCCTTCTCGGTACAATATCACCCCGAGTCGTCACCAGGCCCGCACGATAGCCGTTACCTGTTTGATGATTTCATAGGTATGATGAAAAAATAAACTGGTATTAACCTATTTATAAGATTAAGCCTTTCATGTATTTGAAAGGCTTTTTTTATTCTAAACAGTTCAATAGTAGTGTGTGTAATTAGTATTTAAAAGGATTTGCAATTACAACGCTAATTTTAAAATCTCTTTTCTACATTCGCCTCAATGAAATTAACCGGCACCTCACGCATTATATTTTTCCTGGTGATATTGGCGCTAAACGTTATAGCCGATCAGGAAACCAAAGCCATGATGCGTGCGCATATCAATATATACGATCAATACCGCTTTTTTAACGGTCATGTTACCCTATTACGGGTAGAGAATACCGGCGCTTTTTTAAGCCTTGGCGATAAATTGGTGCAGCCATTCAGGTTTATAGTGCTTACCCTTTTACCCGTGATTGCGCTTGTAGCGGCTTTAATATACAGCCTAACCAAAAAGGGTTTAAGTAACCTGATGGTTACAGGAATTATCTTTTGTATTGGAGGCGGTGTAGGTAATTTGTACGATAGGATAACAAAGGGATCGGTAACCGATTTTATGCATTTAAAGTTTGGCCCCCTCCAAACAGGTATATTCAATGGCGCCGATGTTTCCATTATGATAGGCCTTGGCCTGATCTTGCTGGATGGTTTTTTGAGGAGAAAAGAGCTTAAGCAGGAAGTGGTAGAGCCACATGATAAAGATAACACTCTATAACAATCGTTTTATAATAACGCGCGGAGTATTGCTACAGATCTGTTACATGCAATAATTTTAGTTTCCATTTCCCGGCATCATTAACTAACAGTGCACTCTCCAGCCACTTAATTGTTTGGCTTTTATCGCCGCGGGTTAGTTCAGCAATGTTGTAATAGATGGCCCATGCCACGTTGCCGTTTTGCTCAATTCTGGTAAATTCCTGTTTGTTTATCCGTTTAATACCCATCCCTTTCATAGGTGCCAAAGCTTTCAGTAGCGAGTCGGTATTCCAAATCTTTTTATGCTCAATAAGGATAAAATCTTTTGTAACGGCCGTGCCTATAGCATTATCATTTAATGCCGATAAGCCGTCATAAAAAGTTACTATCGCGGCTTTTATCTTCGGTTCATCAGCAGTGGTTTGGCTATAAGCCTGTACGGCCATAAAGGCAAACAGGAAAAGGCAGTATATTTTTTTCATGAACAAGTATAAGAAATTTAAATGCTTAGTAATGAGATATTTTAAGAATTGTCAATCGTTCAGAAACGCGAAGTATCTCCCTGCGGCAGATCAGGCTTATGTCCACCACTCACTACTTAACTATACCCCACTAACCATTTCACAGCGTCACTATTTAATCACTTTATTGCTCTTAATACTAGTTGCATATAAAAAGCGTATCTTTGCGGTAATTACCCGTTCGTTTAACGGTTTTGATTTATTAGACACTCTTCAGAATCCGCTTAATGCTTCGCGTTAGCACATATATTACATACATTACATGTCATTCGAAAAATTAGATTTAATTGAGCCTATTTTAAGGGCTTTAAAAACAGAGGGTTATACAACCCCAACCCCCATACAAGAACAAGCCATACCTTATATATTACAACACCGCGACCTGCTTGGCTGTGCGCAAACCGGTACCGGTAAAACGGCAGCGTTTGCTATACCTATTTTGCAGTTATTGTTTTTAGATAAGCAAAAGCATAAAGAGCAAAAACAGATAAAAGCCCTTGTACTTACCCCAACCCGCGAACTGGCTATCCAGATAAGCGAAAGCTTTACGGCTTACGGTAAAAATACAGGCCTTAAAAACCTGGTTATTTTTGGTGGTGTATCGCAAAACCCGCAGGTTGATGCCTTGCGCCGTGGTGTAGATATCCTGATAGCTACACCTGGTCGTTTGTTAGACCTGATGAACCAGCGCTTTGTACACATCGATCAGATTAAAATGCTGATATTGGATGAGGCAGACCGTATGCTGGACATGGGTTTTGTAAACGATGTTAAAAAGATAATTGCTAAGGTGCCTGCCAACAGGCAAACACTTTTCTTTAGCGCTACCATGCCTAACGAGATACAGCATCTGGCCGATAGCATTTTGCAAAAACCTGCAAGGGTAGAGGTTGCCCCGGTATCGTCAACTGCCGATACTATACAGCAATCGTTATACTACGTAAGCAAAAACGACAAACGTTTATTGCTTAACCACATCTTAAATGATAAGGGTATTAAAACCGCGCTGGTATTTACCCGTACCAAGCATGGTGCCGATAAGGTGGTTAAGGACCTTATACGCGCGGGCATTACTGCCGAGGCTATCCACGGTAACAAATCACAAAACGCGCGTCAGCGTGCATTAACCAACTTTAAGAACCGTACCACACGTGTGCTTATAGCTACAGATATTGCCGCCCGCGGTATTGATATTGATGAGCTTACCCACGTAATTAACTACGAGATACCAAACATCCCCGAAACATACGTACACCGTATTGGCCGTACCGGTCGCGCGGGTGCAAGCGGTATAGCCCTTACGTTTTGCGATGGTGAGGAAGAGATAGATTACCTGAAAGATATTCATAAACTGATCGCTAAGGAGATCCCTGTTGAGTTGGGCCATCCATACCCGTTAAGCTACGAAGCGATGACGGCCAAAATGATGAGCAAAGCTAAGAACGGCACTCCTAAAAGCCCGGCTTCGGCAGGTGGCAGGCATGGTGGCGGCAACAAGCGGGCCGGCGCAGGTGGCCGGCCGGCGGGCCATCGTGGTAGCGGTGGTGCAAGCAACAGCCGTGGCGGTGCCAGCGGCATGAGCGGTGCTAGCAGGTCATCATCGGGCCGTAGATAGTCTGTTTAAAGGTTAAAGAATAGAGGTTGGAGATTAGGTTTTACTAATTTTCAACCTCTTTTTATTTAATTGATTTTCAGTAAGTAATCTCTAATCGTTAGTCTCTAATCTTTTTTCTCCGCTGCCTAAATTATATTTGCAACCTTCAAAGAAATTAAATAGATTTAAAGTGAAATTCGAACCCAAGCAAATGAGACGCCTTTTAGACCTTATCAAGAATAAATTTTTCCTGGTTACGGTGGCTTTTGTGGTATGGATGACCTTTTTTGATAAGAACGACCTGTTCTCTCAGTACGATTATCACCAGCAACTAAATAAATTAAAGCAGGAAGAAGCCTTCTATCAGGCCGAAACTGACAAGGTTAATAAAGATCTGTCTGAACTTACATCAGACAAAGCCAAGCTGGAGAAATTCGCCCGCGAGAAATACCTCATGAAAAAAGATAACGAAGACGTATTTGTTATTGTGCACGAGGCTAAGAAGTAACGCCCCGTCTTTGATTATTTAGGGAATTTGATACGCATTATTAAATTACACTCTTTTGTAATAGAGCTTTGCTTATCATAGGCGCTTTTTGAATACACTACGCAGCCAATATGCTACAATAATAATGCTGTCAATCGCTTTTAATTATCGCCAATTATCTGATCACTAATTAACTATTTAGTAACCACTAATTAACTAAATTCCTTACCTTTGCGGCTCAAAAATTCCCTGTTGTAATGAGTCATTCTGTTCAAATAAAAAACGCGCTGATTTCTGTTTATTACAAAGACAACCTCGAGCCTATAATTCATGAGTTGAACCGCCTTGGTGTGAAGATCTATTCTACCGGTGGTACCGAAACTTTTATACGCGACCTTGGTGTTGATGTAATTGCTGTTGAGGACCTTACCTCGTATCCGTCTATCCTTGGCGGTCGGGTAAAAACCCTGCACCCAAAGGTGTTTGGAGGTATCCTTGCCCGCAGAAGTTTTGACAGCGATGAGCAGCAACTGGCCCAATACAACATCCCGGAGATTGACCTGGTAATTGTTGACCTTTACCCGTTTGAAGAAACAGTAAATTCTGGTGCAGGGCAGGAAGATATTATTGAGAAAATAGATATAGGCGGTATCTCATTGATTCGTGCCGCGGCCAAAAACTTTAAGGACGTGGTTATCCTGGCGTCTAAAAACGACTATAGCGAACTGGAAGAGATCCTGAAAACACAGGGAGGGGCAACCAATATTGACCAGCGCCGCCGTTTCGCCCAAAAAGCATTCAACATTTCATCAAACTACGATACGCACATTTTCCAATACTTTGACCAAAGCGAGCCGATGCCTGTTTTTAAACAAAGCATCCAAACCAGCCAGGTTTTACGTTACGGAGAAAACCCGCATCAAAAAGGAACATTCTACGGTAACCTTGATGCCATGTTCACCAAACTGAACGGTAAAGAGTTATCATACAATAACCTGGTTGATGTTGATGCCGCCGTTGCTTTAATAGATGAATTTACCGAACCAACCATCGCCATTTTAAAACATACAAACGCCTGCGGTATTGCATCGCGCCAGCACATTAAACAAGCCTGGATAGATGCCTTGGCCTGCGACCCGGTTTCGGCATTTGGTGGTGTTATCATAGCTAATGATGAAATTGATGCCGCTACCGCGACAGAAATAGACAAGATATTTTACGAGGTATTAATTGCCCCTGCATTTACGGATGAGGCGGTGCAGATCTTATCGGCTAAAAAGAACCGCATCGTATTGATCCGTAACAGGGTGGAGCTACCGGTTAAACAATTTAAAACGTTACTGAACGGTGTTATAGAGCAGGATAAGGACCTTGTGGTTGAAGGCCCGGCACAAATGAATTCGGTTACAAATAAACAAGCTACCGAGCATGAGCTACGCGACCTGCATTTTGCCAACAAAGTAGTTAAGCACACCAAATCTAACACCATTGTATTCGCTAAAAACAACCAGTTGATGGCAAGCGGTGTTGGCCAAACTTCACGGGTTGATTCTTTGAAACAGGCTATTATTAAGGCCGAAAGCTTTGGGTTCGATCTGAAAGGTGCTGTGATGGCATCTGATGCTTTCTTCCCTTTTCCTGATTGTGTGGAGATTGCTGCCGATGCAGGTATCACAGCCGTTTTGCAACCGGGTGGCTCAATAAAAGACCAGGACTCCATTAACATGTGTAACCAAAAGGGAATTGCCATGGTTACTACGGGTGTCCGCCACTTTAAGCATTAATTTAGAGATTAAAGATTGGTTAAATAGAGATTAGTATCGGCTTCTTAAACAGTATTGTTTGTTTGCAATCGTTATTCACTAATCTTTAATCTTCGATCAACTAATCTTTACCAACAAATACGAATTATTAAAAATTAGAGTTATTAATTACTAATTTACACGAATACAGCGCCCGTGTTATTTGGCGCCTATTACAGTCTTATTTTAAATTCCAGCTTAATTAGAAATAACACCAAATGGGTTTATTCAATTTTTTTACGCAAGAGATAGCCATTGATCTGGGTACGGCAAATACCCTTATCATACATAATGATAAAGTTGTTGTTGATGAGCCATCTATTGTGGCCTTTGACCGCACAACAAACAAAGTAATTGCCATTGGCCGCCAGGCTATGCAAATGGAGGGTAAAACCCACGATAATATCCGTACGGTACGCCCGCTTAAAGATGGTGTAATTGCCGACTTTAACGCTGCTGAGCTAATGATACGCGGTATGATAAAAATGATAAACCAGGGTAAAGGATGGTTTTTTCCATCGTTGCGTATGGTTATCTGTATCCCATCTGGTATTACCGAGGTAGAGAAACGCGCGGTGCGCGATAGCGCCGAAATTGCAGGTGCCAAAGAAGTTTACCTGATCTACGAACCAATGGCAGCTGCCGTGGGTATTGGTATTGATGTGGAAGAGCCAATGGGTAACATGATCATCGATATTGGTGGTGGTACTACCGAGATAGCGGTTATCGCTTTATCTGGTATTGTGTGCGACCAGTCTATCCGCGTTGCGGGAGATAACTTTGACTCTGACATCGTTCAGTACATCCGCCGCCAGCATAACATTATGATCGGTGACCGTACTGCCGAGAAAATAAAAATTGAAGTAGGCGCAGCCCTTCCTGAACTTAGCGAACCACCTGCCGATTTCGCGGTACAAGGTCGTGATTTGATGACAGGCGTGCCTAAGCAGATCACCGTATCGTACACCGAGATCGCGCATTGCCTGGATAAATCTATCTCAAAAATTGAGGAAGCTATACTAAAAGCGTTGGAAATTACTCCGCCGGAGCTTTCTGCCGATATTTACCAAACGGGTATATACCTTACTGGCGGTGGTGCATTACTACGCGGACTTGATAAACGGGTGGCTGCCAAAACAAAATTACCTGTACACGTAGCAGAAGACCCGCTTCGCGCCGTAGTACGCGGTACAGGCACAGCCCTAAAGAATATAGGTAACTTTAAGTTTTTAATGCAATAATTTCGATATACGATTTGCGATTTTAGATTTACGATTGTTGTAAATTCATAATCGTAAATCGTACATCTAAAATCGTAATTCTCCAATGCGTAACCTCCTGATATTTATCACTAAGTACAACGCATTCTTCCTTTTCCTCATTTTTGAGATAAGTTCGCTTATTATCTATATCAAGTACAACTCTTTTCAAAAGGCATCTTTTATAAATAGTACCAGCCAACTCACCGGTAATTTATACGCTAAAGCCGATGAATTTAAAGGTTATTTAAGCCTTAAAGAAGTTAACGATAAGCTTGCCAAAGAGAATGCCGAACTGCGTAACCAGTTGCGCTCGTCAAAGTATGTAGATACCGTATCAAAGCACCAGGTAACCGATTCTGTTTATAAACAGCAGTACGTTTACATCACGGCCCAGGTAATCAGCAACTCGGTAAATAAGCGCAATAATTATTTAACCATTAGTCGCGGTAGTAAAGATGGCATTGCAAAAGGTATGGGTGTATCATCTGCCGATGGAATAGTGGGAAAGGTAGTTTTTGTAGGTGAACATATGTCCATTGTGCAATCGCTGCTGCATAAAGATTCGCGCTTTAGCGCCATGCTGGCTACCAATAAAGCCATCGGTTACTTACAATGGGGCGAAGATATGGACCCGCACAAAGGCTTGCTGGTTGATGTATCAAACAACGCGCAGCCAAAACTTGGTGAATTGGTAGTGGCTTCAGACCTGTCGTTGTTCCCGGCGGGCATCCCGATTGGTAAAGTGAGCAAGCTAAACGCCAAAGGCGGCGGATACTTCCTGAATATGGAAGTTGCCCTCGCGGTAGATTTTAGTAAACTGGAATACGTAAACGTTATCATAAACAAGTTTGCCCTGGAGCAGGCTACCTTAGAAGCACAGGAGAAAAAAGCCGATGAGTAGGATCCTGATCATAAACTTTATCCGTTTTGTATTGCTGGTGCTATTACAGGTTTTTCTGCTGAAAAATATTTCGCTGTACAATCTTTCTACACCATATCTATACATCCTGTTCATCCTGTTATTGCCTTTTGAAACGCCAAATCTTGTACTTTTTGTACTGGCATTTATATTGGGTATAACTATTGATGCTTTTTATGATACGCCGGGTTTACACGCGGCGTCGTGTACTTTGCTGGCTTTAGTACGCGTGCTGTTCATCAGCATAACTGTACAAAAAGATGGCTTTGATAATGAGCCCGAGCCTACACTAAGCATAATGGGGTTTAGATGGTTTTTTACCTACGCGCTTATCCTCACACTTTTTCACCATTTCTTCCTGTTCAACCTCGAGGTTTTTAGGTTTAACGAAATAGGATATACCCTAAGCCGTTTTATACTGAGTACGATATTTACTGTATTTTTGATGCTGGTTTCGGGTTTATTGTTTTTCAGAAAGAAAGAGCGTAAATAAATGAATAATTTTTTTGAGCGCAGGTACGTTATAGCGGGCATTTTTATCGCGTTGATCTTTGTGCTGCTTGCCCGTTTGTTTTATATTCAGGTGGTTGATGACCGCTACGCTTTATACGCCAGCCAAAACGTTGTACGTAAATTTGTAAAATACCCCGCACGCGGCCCCATCCTTGATCGTACCGGAAAAATAATGGTACAAAACGAGCCCGTTTACGATATTACCGTTGTACCCAAACAGGTTAAAGCTTTTGATACTGTTGAGTTTTGCAAATTATTGGGAATTGACCGCGAAGGCTATGATAAGCGCATGACCAAAGCCCGTAAGTATTCGCCTTACCGCACATCGGTTTTTGAGAAGCAGGTAACGGTTGAGCAATATGCCGCTTTCCAGGAACGCCTATCAGAATTTCCGGGTTTTGATACGCAGCAACGGTCGTTACGTAATTATCCCGACACAGCCGCTGCGCAATTTCTTGGCTACATTGGCGAGGCGACAGATGCCATCATCAAGAGATCGAACGGATACTATAGTCCGGGCGATTACGTAGGGATAACCGGGGTCGAAAAATCATACGAAACCGTTTTACGAGGGCAGCGTGGTGTGGAAAACATCATGGTAGATTCGCGCAACGTAAGAAAGGGTAAATATGCCAACGGCGCGTTTGATACCGCGGCAGTTGCCGGCGAACGCCTCATTTCGTCATTGGATATGAACATCCAAAAACTTGGCGAACAACTGATGCAAAACAAAATTGGCAGTGTAGTAGCCATTGAGCCTTCAACAGGCGAGATACTTTGTTTTGTTAGTAGTCCAACTTATAATCCTAACCTTCTGGTTGGCAAGGAGCGTGGGCACAATGCCGGGCTCCTTTATAAAAATCCTTATAAGCCTTTCTTTGTTCGTCCGATACAAGCTTATTACCCTCCCGGTTCATCATTTAAACCGTTAAGTGCCTTGGTGGCAATGCAGGAGGGGGTTATAACTCCACAAACAATATATCATTGCCCGGGGTATTACATAGCAGGTAACCGCCGCGTTAAGTGTTTTCAGGGCGAGGTACATGGCGATGTTAACCTGGCCAGTGCAGTTGCGCATTCTTGTAACGGATATTTTGATATGGTTTTTGAGCGGTTAGTGAACCGCCAGGGTGGTGGCCGTAAAACTGACACTGCTTACAATTATTGGCGTAACAATGTGGCCAAATTTGGCTTAGGTTCACGTCTTAATCTCGATCTACCTGCCGAAAACCGCGGCAACCTGCCAAAGGCGGCATATTACGATAAAATATACGGTAAAAACGGATGGCGCTCAAGTACGGTCATATCTTTGGCTATCGGTCAGGGTGAGTTGTTGGCAACCCCATTGCAACTGGCCAATATTGAAGCCACAATTGCTAACCGTGGCTATTATTACAAACCTCATCTTATCAAATCCATTGGCGATAAGCAGGTTATCCGGAAGGAGTATACGGAAAGAAATTATGTGGGTGTAGATTCGCAATATTTTAACCCGGTAATAAACGGTATGCAAAATGTTGTTGATTACGGTACAGCCCATAGTTCAAAAATACCGGGGATTATTATGTGTGGCAAAACAGGTACTGTAGAGGTAAGAAATAAAAAAGATAACTCGGTATTTGTGGCTTTTGCCCCACGTGACAACCCGAAGATCGCTATAGCTGTAGTGGTAGAAAACTCGGGACAGGGCGCAACATGGGCTGCGCCAATCGCCAGTTTTATTGTAGAAAAATATTTACGCGGCAGCATTAGCAAAAGGGAATCCGGCATTAACCCTGATTATTACATTGGCAAAAACCTGCTGCCTGATATTGTGGTAAAACCTGTTGATAAAGCAAAGCTAAAAGCTGACAGCATCAAAAAAGCGACTGCAGACTCGTTAAAGAAAGCGGCTGCTGATTCCCTGAAAAGACTTAAATCGGCACAAAATAAACCGGCAAAGAAAGCCGCGGCAAACAAACTAACCGCCATGCTGCCAAACAGGAGGGACGATGAATAACCAACGCAGTTTTTTCCTGAATGTAGATTGGTTAACTGTGCTGCTTTACCTGGCGCTGTGTACCATTGGCTGGTTCAATATCCACGCTGCTGTATATGACGAGAACCATCAAAGTATTTTTGATATGGATACCGAGTACGGTAAGCAGTTCATATTCATTGTTTCTGCTTTAGTAATTGGTATTGTGATACTGTTGCTGGAGAGCCGTTTTCTCTCGGCCCTCGCACCGTTTATTTACATAGTAACGGTGTTGCTGTTGCTACTGGTGCTTGTAGCAGGGCATAACGTGGGGGGTAACCAGGCCTGGATTGATATGGGTGGCGGCTTTAGGCTGCAACCATCCGAGTTTGCCAAGTTTGCTACCTGTTTGCTGCTGGCGCGATACCTCAGCGCCACCAACGTAAAGGTAACCGACACTAAATCATTCCTGATAGCTGGTGGTATTATCCTGCTGCCCATGATGCTCATCAAAATGCAGCCCGATGATGGTTCCACCCTCGTGTTCTGCTCATTGATATTTGTGCTTTACCGCGAGGGGCTATCGGTTTATTTTCTGGTGATTATCGGCCTTTTGGCGGCATTGTTTATATCCTCCCTGCTGTTTAACGCATGGTACATTATTATAGCAATGGTTATTGTGCTGGCCTTGCTGCTGTTTATGTTTGGCCGCAACCGCAAATTTGCAACCGGGCTAATTATTGGGTTTGTAGTAGCGGTTGGCTTTGTTTTCGCTGTTAAGCCACTTTACCAGCATGTGCTAAAACCGCATCAGCGTGTACGTATAGATGAAGTTTTAGGCTTAAGTAAAGATCTGCGTGGGGTAGGGTACAATCAAAACCAATCCAAAATTGCCATAGGCTCGGGCCGTGTTTGGGGTAAAGGGTATTTACAAGGCACCCAAACCAAATACTCATTCGTGCCTGCACAAAGCACCGACTTTATATTTTGTACAGTAGGCGAGGAGTGGGGGTTTGCAGGTTCGGTAGTGGTGTTGGGTTTATACCTGTTCCTGTTGCTGCGCATTATTGTAATTGCCGAGCGGCAGCGTGCGCCATTCTCGCGTATTTATGGGTATGGGGTGGCGTCAATCATCTTTTGCCACGTGGTTATCAATATAGCAATGGCCATTGGTTATATGCCGGTAATTGGTATCCCGCTGCCGTTTATCAGCTATGGCGGTTCATCATTATGGAGCTTTACCACGTTGCTGTTTATCCTGCTGAAACTGGATTCCAGCCGGATGGGTTTATCTACCGATAGGTTTTAAGTTAATAGAATAATAGCTAATACCTAAGCGTAACGCCTTTTTAGTAATGCGTAAAACTTATCCATCGTAGCTTTTTTGCCCTCCCAATTGTTTTTTGTAACGTAGTTGGTTTTCAGGAAACGGTCGGCTTCTTCAAAGCTGGTAAACCGGTTCACTATCTCAATGGCTTCGCTATAGGCAAGGCTGTAACCGTTAAACAGGTCTTTCACATAAAGTAACTTGTCATTTAGGCTAATGGCCGCTTTAATATCCTTTATCGGCGCTTCGGCAGGCTCGGCGCTTGTTGATGACTGGCTGTTTTTCAACTGTGCCGACATCCTTTCATTAAACGAAAGGGGCTTTGTTTCCTTAACAGGCTCAGGTGTAGGTGTTGGTTCGGGAGCAGGTTCTTGCTTAGTAAGCTTTGGTGTATTATCAATAACCGGCTCTGGGTTGGTTGGCACTACGTTAGGTTCCTGTGTTTCATCCTCGGTATTGATGATCTCGTCATCAAGAATGCTCTCCATGGTAACCGCGTTGGTCTTAGCCGAATCTGTTTTAACAGGCAGCTCAATTGGTGCATCGTCTTCCTCATCCCAGTCGTCAGTTTCGTCAAGTATCAGGTCGTGCTTAATAATTTCAGGTTCCTTGCGCTCAAATGAGTAGGTGTCTTTATCTGTATCACCCTTTAAGTCAATTTGCGGTGCAGGTTGTTCATCTTCAACCGGGATAATTTCTATTTGAACAGGCTTTTGCTCAACAGGTTTCTCAGGCTTAAACGGGGTACGTTCAATTACGGGCCTTGCCTGATGCACCAGCGGCTCAAAGTATTTTGGTTCGTCGTTACCTGCTTTTTTAACCTCTATTATTACAGGTTTTACAGATTCGGGTTTAGCCGGCTCTGGTCTTAGTTCAGTAGGTTTAGGTAATTCTATCCTTTTCTCCTCCACATGCTGTGGCAATGTATGCTGCTGTTGGGCTTGTTGCTGGCTTAATTTTTTTAAAATTTCGGCATGGTTTATTAAGAAGTGCGCGTTAGAAATAAACAGTTCAAGTTCCAGGTCAAAAATAGCGCCCGTGGTTGTTTTCAGTTCCTCGTAATGTTCATTAAGTTCTTTTAATATATCGCCGGTCTTTCTAAATACTTCCTGCTGCTTCATGGCTTTAATGTTAGGAAATTGCTTACCAAAAATAGCATAAAATTCTGATATTAGCCCCTCACTAAAGTTTTGAGAGTTTGTATACCGAGGAAGTTTTTAAGAGGCGAAATGAGGTTGGCGGGAGTATTGAAGTTGTCTGTGGGTCAATGTTTTCGGGCAAGACCGAGGAGTTGATAAGGCGGGTAAACCGCGCGCGGATAGCAAAAGTTAATGTGGAGATTTTTAGCCCCGTGGCCGATACTCGATACGATAAAAGTGCTTTGGTATCGCATAATCTTAATTCTATCCCCTCTAAAGCAGTTGGCAAAGCAGCCGAAATTTTACCATTGGCAAGCCATATACAGGTAGTGGGTATTGACGAAGCCCAGTTTTTTGATGAGGCTTTGCCCGAAGTTTGCCAAACCCTTGCGGACGCCGGTATACGCGTAATTGTAGCTGGTTTGGATATGGACTTTAAGGGTCGCCCTTTCGGCACCATGCCACAAATAATGGCCGTGGCCGATTCTGTTACCAAGCTGCATGCCGTGTGTGTAAAGTGTGGGCAGCAGGCCATGTATTCTTACCGACTGGTACCTAACGAAAGCCAGATACTTTTAGGAGAAAAGGAAAGCTACGAGGCCCGTTGCAGGAACTGCTTTAACCTGGACGGAAGCATATAAAGGCTTTCTAAGCATTCAACAAATCGGCTAAAGTACCCTCATCGCCCTACAGGCTCAATTGTATAAGCTAAAATTACATGGGGCAAATAAACAATGCCCGATAATTAAGGTTATCTTACTAAAAATAGCCTAAATACCATGAGCATTAGCCTACTTGCTTATATGCATTGCAAAAAAGATGCAGAAGGAGCCTTTGATACCGAATTGAAAAAATTAGTTGAAGCATCTTTAAAAGAAGAGGGATGTATAGCCTACCAACTTTACCAATACAAAGATGAGCCTACCAAATATGTTATTGAAGAAGAATGGGCGGATGAAGATGCGTTAAGCCGCCATATGGAAGCCCCTCATTATAAATATTTTGTTCATATATCGCCGGCTCTTTTAGAAACCCCGGCTGATGTAAAAATACTTACGCGTTTAATTTAAACGCCATTGCCAATGTCGACATAAACAATATTTATAGTTTACTGTTATAATTAAAAAGCAATATTTATTAAGGTTATGGCTAAAAAGATTTTATTGATTGAGGATGATAAGGATATTAGGGACACGGTGACACTCGCACTTGAAAGCGAGGGTTACGAAGTGATTTCGTCTGATAATTCTCGCATACTCAAATCGTTAGATCAGCATAAGCCCGACCTGATCATGATCGACAACTGGCTTACCGAGTGGAAAAGCGATGCCAACGGCCAGCAATTAAGCCGCGAATTAAAATCAGACCCTAAAACAAGTCATATCCCTGTTATCATTGTATCGGCAGTAAGTAACATCGCCGAAATAGCCAAAGAAGGCTTATCTGACGGATACCTAAAAAAACCATTTGAACTTGAAGAGTTGTATGGAATAGTAAAGAAGCACATATAAGTAAAGACAAAAGGTTTTACTACAATATAAAAAGGCGAAAGGTTTTTAAACTCCTTTCGCCTTTTAGCTTTACTCATTTACTCGTTTACATTTTTACACCCAGCCCAACATTAAATGTTATACCATCGCCGGGCAAAATGCCGGGACCTGGATACATGTTTATGCGGCGGGTAAAATATTTCTGATCGGTAAGGTTGTTGATGTTTAAGCTAACGTGATAGTTTTTAAGAAAACGATAGTTAAACGCCAGGTCGACCAACTTGTAGGCAGGAACAACACCCGTTGCCCCGGTTGGGTTAAACGCGGTGTTGTTGGCATCACTAAACTGTTTACTTACATAGCTGAACAGTATAGTAGAGGTAATACTGCCGGTTAAATACGTTAGGCCGGTGCGGTTGGTCCAATCCGGTGTGCCTTCAATTTTATTGCCTTTAAGGCTAACATTAGTTCCTGAATTGTTAATGCTGCCGCTGATGTACCTGCCGTGAGTATAAGCCAGGGTATTAAATAAACGCAGATCGGTGTGCGCTTGCTTGTTAAACCCACTTATCAGCGATAGCTCGGTATAGGCTTCAACACCCTTTGCTTCGGCATTACCAATGGTAGTTAAGTATAAATGGTTTGCACCGCCGGCGTCCTGAACGGTTAAAGTGCCCGCGCGGTTGCCATAGTGTACAAAAAAGCCGTTCACATCAAACGTAAAAGCGGCGCCTAATTTACCACGGTAACCCAGGTCGGCACTATAACCACGGCTATCTTTCATGTTGGGGTCAACAATAGTAAGCTGGTCGGCAGGTGTAACGGCCGCGTATATGTATGGGCGGTACGCCTGAGAAGTGTTTCCGTAAAGCTGTGTAGTACTGCTCACCTGGTATTGCAAACCCGTGCCAAACAATGGGAAACTACGGATGCGTTTGTAATCAACATCTGTGCTGCGGCTGTTCACCACACCATCTATAGTTGTTTTAATAGCCTCGTAGCGTACGCCAGGGGTAACCGAGAACTTATTGGTAAGGCGAAAAATGTTCTCAGCAAACGCAGCATAGTTTATAGCGTTCAGGTTAAGGTCTATCCCATAATCTTTTACCAGGCTCAGGTCGAAATTACTCCCGGTGGTACCAACCCCTTTTTGCTGGCGATGAGTATCGCCATCGGCATACCTTAAACCGGTTGTAAGCGTGCTGCGAATGCTGCCAATATTATAGTTGTGTAATAGTCGGGCTTCGGTAGTAAAGCTTTTGTAATGGTCGCGGTCTACCTGGCGTGGGTTATAGGTTCCTAAAGCCGGGTTTACCACATCGGCAGTATTGGATGGCGCTATGAACTGCACGCTGCTGCGCTCGCCAAATAATACGTGCGATGTTACCTCTAACCTGGTGTTGTTACTAAAACTATAATTGAAAATAAAAGCCGGGATATTAATAGCAGGCTTAAAAAAATTACGGAAACGGTTTGATTGCCTGCCGGTGGCATTGTACATATCATCGGTTAAACCACCCGCAATTTGCTGCACATAATCTGACCGGGAGAATTGGAATGATAGGCTTCCCTTTGTATTGAATTGATATTTAATATTAGCATAGTAAGCATGGTAATTAAACGCGGCATCAGGACGCCAGCCATCACCGCTGCGGGCATCAAAGTAGGCGTAGTAACTAACTTTACCCACCTTGCCGCCAATAGCATTGTACGAGTTAAAGAAACGATTGCTACCTACAGTTTGCTCGCTCTCTATACCGAAGCTTTTGGTGGTATCCGGCTGTTTAATTTTAAAGTTTACCATACCACCAAACTGGCTGCCAAACTGTAACGACGATGCGCCGCGAACATACTGCACCTCGCCAATAGCCTGAAAAGGCAGGTTATAATGATTTTCGGGGTAACCCACCACATCCGAGTTCGTATTATATCCATTCTGGCGAATGTTGGTTTCTATAGAGCGGTGCATATCGGTGCCGCGCGTGCCAATGTTAAGCTGCAGGCCTGCGCCGTCCATTTCCCATACGTTAATGCCCGGTACCTGCGAGAATAGCGTACGCGCATTGTTGCCTGCCAGGTTCGCCTTGCCCGGGTCGGCATAAATAATATTGGTTTTTTTTCCGGCGAAAATATATTGGCCCGATATATCCGGCAGATGTTTGCTGCGCGATTCTTTAATAATAACGCTATCGAGTTTTACGGTGTCTTTATTTATTGTTTGTGCTTGCGCCTGATATACGCAAGTGGCAATAACCACTGCTAACAGGGTTGTATGAAACATTTTCATGTGCGATTTTTAAAAATAGAAATTATAGGATTAAATAAAATAGCATCGGCACAAAGCATAATGATGCTGTGCGATAACAAGAGGATGCTGTAAAATGAAATGTTAACCTATAACTTCGGGAGGTTGGCCCGCAACCGGGATAAACGGCGGGGTAGCAAGGGTATACGTTTTAGTAAAGCCTTGCGGTGGAACATTATCGAACCGGAGGAAATCGATCACCGGCTGCGGGTGATCGTAGGTGTTATCAATGCAGCCTTTTTTAACGGAATTGCCTTTGGTGTTTTTATCCGATGGAATGTCGTTTATCTGTTTGGCGTAGATGACGTTGTTATCTACCAGCCTGGTTTTTTCGCAATTGGGTACACACATTACATACAGTGTATCTTTAGTGAATTTAAGCTTAACGTAGTTATAGCAGGCATTTTTTAGCTGGATAGATCCGCTTACGTTTTTGTAATCGTCCCATTCGTTTATGCCGGGCAGGTTTTGTTTTACTTTAAGTTCAACCAGCGCGTTTGGGTCGTAAAGGTTGTTGCTTATCAGTTCATTCATGTGCCTGTCGGCCCGCTCTACCATGTAGCTTTGCAGCAGCATGTACCCACCCAAATTAAAAATGTGGATACATAACAGAAATATGGCGAACGCGCGTTTCAAGATAATTGGGCTTACACCAATGCAATTTTAACTAAAACTTTTAAAAGTTTTCATAGCCAGCTTGCAATAGTGTTTTAAGCGGCTCAAAAATTGATAATTATTTAGTTATTTTACGTTTACAAACATAACAAGCATAACAGCCCCTACACTATTTTAAAAGCTGTTTTTACAATATTACTACTGATGCAAAGCAAAAAGCGAGTGCTGTTTTATTTAGTTGACGGCGCCCACAGTGAAGTTTTACCCGAACTGATAGAAAAGGGAGAACTCCCCAATATAAAACGAATAATAGACGAAGGCACCTACCGTAAGGCTACCACCTGTTTCCCTAGTACCACCGGCCCTGCTTACCTGCCATTTTTAACCGGGCATTTCCCCGGCACTATGGATATTACAGGCATCCGCTGGTTCGATAAAAAGGAATTTAAACGCAGCCGCATCAACAAAATGGCTATGCGCAGCTATTGCGGCCCCGAGGCTGCATGGTTCAATACCGATATGCCTGCAGATAAACCCACGCTTTTTGAGCTGATGGGCGAATCGTACAACCTTTACAACATGATTACCCGTAGCGTTCCCGATGAGTACGACCTGGGTAAAAAAGGAAAAGGGTTGCTGTATACGCGTGCGCACTTTAAACTGCGCCATCACCCGGTAGATATACAGGGCCACGCCCGCATTATGGAGATGCTCAACTCGGGTAAGGATTTCGATTTCCTGTTTGCGGTTTTCCCGAGCGTGGACTGGGATTCGCATTATCACCATATTCGCGACCCGCGCACGGTTGAGGCTTATAAAATTGCCGATAACAGCCTGGGCGAGGTACGCGCTAAGTTAGAGGAGCAGGGCAAATGGGAAGATACCCTGTTTATAATGACCAGCGACCATGGCCTTACACCAACTACCAAACACCTCGACCTTGCCGACTGGATGACCGACAACGGGCTTAAATCCGTTTATTACCCGGTGATCTGGAAAAGTAACCCCAAATGCGCGGTGATGATATCGGGCAACTCATTCGGTAGCATACATTTTCTGAACCATGAGGGCGACCACGTGCTGCGCGAAAAGGGAATTATGGAAGCTATGGGTGCCGAACGTTTGCGGCTATTATTAAACGAACCTGCTGTTGATTTTGCCATTTACCGTGGCAATGAAGAGCAAACCTTTATTGTACATAACAGAGAGGGTAAGGCAAAAATCTCGGTTAAGGATGATGCATTTATTTACGAGCCGCAATCTGCCGATGTATTAAAATATGGCGGTAAGATAGAAGGTAACGGGCACCGCGACATTCTCGCAAAAACATTTGATACCGATTACCCTGACGCCGTGTTCCAGATCTACCAGTTATTTCAAAGCCGCAGGGCGGGAGATATTGTAATAAGCGCCGAATTAGGTTACGACCTGCGTGATTTTTGGGAATATCCGGAACACAAAGGCTCTCATGGTTCGTTACACAGGTACCACATTCATGTACCAATGATATATAACCAAAAGGGATGGGATGAAAAACCAATGCGCACCGCCGATCTGTTCGATAGCATCCTGAAATGGAAAGGCATCACCCCAAAAAGTTCGGAAGGCGAACCTTTATTTTAGTATTACGGCCAAAGCAATAAATGACACAAACCACCAGGCATACCGCCGAACCCGAAAAGCAGGACGCGAAAAGTGTATTCAACCGAAAGGTGATCATAAAAGGTGCCTTTTGGTTCGCTTTAATAACTGTGGCTACCATTGCGGTAGTTTTCTTTTACAATAACACGGGCGATACGGTTAAAGCCTTGTCGCACATTTCATATAAGTACATCGCTATTTGCTTTGTAATGCTTTTTGTTGATTTGATGCTGGGCAGTTGGCGTAACCATATTTACATTCGTAAGCTGGCGCCGGGCGTATCGCATTGGGTAAGCTTTAGGGCTAATGTGGCCAATATGTTTATGGGCGCAGTAACACCGGCGCACGGCGGTGCCGGCCCCGCGCAGATATTTGTGTATACCAGCAATGGCGTAACCTTTATCGATTCTTTTGCGGTTACCCTCTTAAACCTGGGCGCTACGCTGATATTTATGCCATTGGCAGGCTTTATAGCCATTATGTTAATGGATACCACCGAGGTTGGCAGTATGGTACCTGCTATGCTTAAATATGGGTTTAGCTTTTTCCTGCTGTTTTTGCTGGCGTTCCTGATGGCGTTCTGGAAACCGCTTTGGGTGGGTACCATCATCAAAAAAATAGCTAACGGTTTATCAAAGATCTTCCCGAAACGGAAAGAGAAGCTGGAAAAATGGGCCGATAACTCGTTCCAGAGCATTAGCAAGTACCAGCAAACCTGTAGCGTCATCATCCGCAAGCATCCTTATTTATTCCCGCTAAGTTTATTAATAACAACGGTTTTATACCTGAATAAATACTGCCTGCAATGGGTGTTATTAATGGGCTTAGGTGTAAATGCTAACCTGGTGCAGGTAATCTCTATACAGATATTGATCCAGTTTATGATCTATTTTGCGCCAACCCCGGGCGGTAGCGGCTTTGCCGAAGGTTTTATATCTACCCTGTTTGGTAGAATAGTGCCTGCAACCTTTATACCTGTATTTACGCTGTTGCAACGGTCGTTCCTGTTGTTTTTCCCGGCATTGATAGGTGCTTATGTGGTACTTAACCTGCTGCGTAAAGAAACTATGAAAAAGGCTTAGCAAGCCTTTGTTAAAAAAATAAAGCGGTTGATATTTTAAAGTATACTTAACTGCCTTTTTAATTGCAAACCATTAGCTTAGATGCTGGTTAAACAAATATGGCAGGCAAAAAAATAAGGGCGATAATAACAGGCGCAACGGGCATGGTAGGCGAGGGCGTAATGCTTCAATGCCTGCAACATCCGGATGTAGAGGCTGTATTGATCATCAATCGCAAAGCATCAGGTTACAAGCATCCCAAACTAACAGAAATAGTACACACAGATTTTTATAACCTGATGCCTGTTGAAGATGAATTGGTAGGTTATAACGCGTGCTACTTTTGCCTCGGCATCTCGTCGGTAGGGGTTAACAGGGACGATTATTATAAAAACACTTATATGTTAACAGTGGGTGTTGCCCAAACGCTGGCCGCGTTGAACCCGGACATGACCTTCTGCTATGTATCGGGCGCGGGGACAGATAGTAAGGAAAAAGGCACAGGTTGGGCTGCCGTAAAGGGTAAAACCGAGAACGACCTGATGAAGCTTCCGTTTAAACAGGTATTTGCCTTTAGGCCTGGGTTTATAAAGCCCGTAAAAGGCCAAACCAAAGCGCATGCATTTTACAAATACATAGGCTGGTTATTCCCAATTGGGCGTGCGCTTTATGCCGGGTGGTTTGTTACACTGCCCGAGCTTGCACAGGCTATGGTAAAAGTTACGCAAAATGGTTATCAATCAAAAATTATAGAGGGTAAAGATATTATCGCCCTTGGCAAAATAGCTTAATGTATTTTAAGGTGGAAAACACCCTAATAAAAGGGTTTATACAACCTATCGAAATTATAACAGGTGCGGTAGCTTTATATGGTTAATATAAGTCACCTAAACCTTATTTAATTGTAGTTAAGCGCCGTATACGAGAATTGGGGAACCATCGGATATGGCGCTTTTTGTTTTAGCACTTTTAGCTATAAAAGCACGCTTTGTAAATATTTAATCGCCATAATAAGTTAAAACATTTATTTTGGGCAAATGGTTCTATGTTGCGTAACCCCAAATAGATGAAAGTACTGCTTGTAGAAGATGAACCGGGATTGGTATCGGTAATTGTGCGCGGCTTAACCGATGCCGGTATGGAGGTAAGCGTAGCCGCCGATGGTAACATGGGGCTGGAAATGGCACAGGCACATAAGTTTGATGTTATTTTATTAGATATTATGCTGCCGGGCATGAACGGGATACAGGTTTGCAAGGAGATACGCAAGCGCGATGATACCGTTGCCATACTGATGTTAACCGCCTTAAACAGTACTGAAAACGTTGTGACTGGCCTAAACAGCGGTGCCGACGACTATCTTGCAAAACCTTTTAAATTTGCCGAACTGGAAGCTCGCATCCGTACGTTGGTTCGCCGTAGTAAAGCTGGTAGCACCCCTAAAAATGTAATAACTATTGCAGATCTGGAGATAGATACCGTATCAAAAACCGCCAAACGCGCGGGCAAAGCATTATCGCTTACCGCTACCGAATATAATTTGTTAGCGTATTTTGCCAAAAACCAAAACATGGTGCTATCGCGCATCCAGATCCTGGAGAATGTTTGGGATATTGATTTTAACATGGGCACCAACGTGGTAGATGTTTATGTAAATTATTTGCGTAAAAAGGTTGATAACGGGTATGATGCCAAGCTGATCCACACGGTATTTGGTATGGGCTACATTTTTAAGGAGGACGGGGATGAAGCTTCAAACTAAGATTACCCTTTTGTTTGTTGTCATATCTACCATTGGCTTGGTACTGCTAAATGCATCTATATTTTACTTTGTATCTGAATTTAGTTTTGAGGATTTTTTTAAACGGCTAGAAGCACGCGTAAACCTCACCGCCGAAACCAATATCTACCCGGATAAGGAGTCGGCAGCCTACAAAGAAGTACGTGCCAGGTATCTCGAAAAGCTTGCTAATGAACGGGAATATGTGATCAAGCTTGATACCACAAAAAACCCCTCATACAAAAAAGTGGTTGACCTGCCCGATGAATTTTACCGTAACATCCTGAAAGGGAGTAAAACCAGATACACCAATCGCAACAATTTTTATGCAGGCAGGCTATTTAATACCCATGGCGAAAAATTTATTGTGATTGTAAGCGCTACCGATCCTTACGGCTTTAAGGAACTGGAGCAATTGAAACGGGTGCTGATTATCATCTTCGTTATTTCCATTATCCTTACTTATATCGCAGGTAAGATCTTTTCTTACTACACGGTGCAGCCCGTACGGGGCATCATCAAACGGGTAAAAAATATAACTGCAAATAACCTGCATATGCGGCTTGATGATGTAAAAGGCCAGGACGAGATTGCCGAATTGGTGCTCACCTTTAACAATATGCTTACCCGTTTAGAAACCGCTTTTGAAACGCAGAACAATTTTGTAAGCAATGCCTCGCATGAGTTGCGTACCCCGCTAACCATTATTAGCGGCGAAACCCAATTGCTGTTAAAAGGTAACAAGGTTACTGAGGAAGGCCGCGAAGCTGCCAAAACGATATTGGCCGAGGCCGAAAAGCTGGGGCACATTTTAGCGAGTTTGCTTGGCCTGGCCCAAACAGGCTTTGACGGTAAAAAGCAAAACTGGACAAAGATAAGGGTAGATGAACTGGTAATGGGTGTTGCCGATTCGGTTAAAAAGATAGACCGTAACAGCGTTATCGACCTGGATTTTTCTGCCCTGCCTGCCAACGAAAATTTGCTTTATACCGAAGGTAACGTAAACCTTTTGCAACTGGCTGTAAGTAACATTGTACGCAACGCTTGTAAATACTCAAACAACCGCCCGGTACACATCCAGGTAACAGCACAGGATGGGCGCATTGTTATTAAAGTTGCCGACAAAGGCATTGGTATACCCCATCAGGAGCAGCAGCATATTTTTGAGCCATTCTTTAGGGCGTCAAATACCGGCGACTTTGAAGGCCATGGTATAGGCTTGCCACTCACTCTAAATATCATCCGCCTGCACAAAGGTTCCATTGGCATCCGGTCGGAAGAGCAGGTCGGTACCGAGATCCAGATTTTGCTGCCCGTAGCAGATTAAGAAAGTTCGCCTCTTGACAGGGAATAGGGTGTGTTTCTATACCTAACCCTACGAATATATTTTCTACAACTCAGTCTAACATGGCCAAGATTTAAGCACAAAAGCAAAAATCCGGCAAATCCACTCTAATAACTTTCTAATAAGTAGCAGCCAATCATTGTAATTATATACTCTTTTCGGTTTTATAATTTGATTATCAATTGTTTATGTAATAATGATTGCTTTTATATTCTAACAAACTTCTAATAATCCTCTTAACTCATTTTAATGGCTCCAATGTAGTATTGTAATAAGCAAATAACTAAATGTTAAACTTACAACAGCTACCAAATGAAAACAGTATTAATCCCAACCGACTATCAGGCGCCATCGTTAGATAGTATACACGCCGTTTGCAGGCAATTTAAAAACGAGGAGCTTAACCTTGTATTTGTACACGTATTTAAATTGTCAGACTCGTACAGCGACCTGCTGATGCTTAGCCGCCGCAGCAGAGAATATGAAAAAGTAAGCGACGAGTTTTACCGCTACTGTAATGTTTTGCGTGCCCAGTATCCGCAAATAAAAAACATCAGGATAG
The DNA here is from genome assembly GCA_040389205.1 of Bacteroidota bacterium. Lineage (GTDB taxonomy): Bacteria > Bacteroidota > Bacteroidia > Sphingobacteriales > Sphingobacteriaceae > Mucilaginibacter. The sequence continues at coordinate 74,286 of JAZKAL010000017.1, read as the reverse complement.
AGTTTCTTTACGGCAGCACGCTAAGCATGTTTAAAGATTTTATTGAGCATAACGAGGTTGACCTGGTTTTAGAAAGCGATAGCGATACTTTCACACCTATCCATCAATCCAGCGTTGACCCTGGTTTATTGATAAAGCGCTCGGGCCTGCCCGTTATTAATGTGCCTAAGGGCGATTATGCCAGCATGATGAAGCAGCAACAAGTTGCCGCGCCCGTTCGTCAGCACCAAGAATTGTTAGAAGTATAAACAACACCTAAAACATCTGCCATTATGTTATTAAAAGAAAATATCCCCGTAACCTACATCTTCGGGAAAATAAAAAAAGAGGTGCTGTTGGTAACCGTATACTCGGTACTCATCGCGATAATGTACAATACATTTCACTTTACCCGCATCTCTATACCCATTGCAGTGCCAACCATTTTGGGTACGGTAATATCCTTGTTGCTGGCCTTTAAATCTAACCAGGCTTACGACAGGTGGTGGGAAGCACGCACCCTTTGGGGAGCCATTGTAAACGATACCCGCAGCTTAACCCGCCAGCTGCTAACCTTTGTAGATACCCCTTATGCCGAGCATGAGCAAAAAGCGTTTTGCGAAAAAATGGCCAAACGCCAGATAGCCTGGTGCTACAGCCTTAGCCATCACCTGCGCAAAGAAAACCCGCTGCAGGGCCTGGAGCGCTTACTGAACGAGGAAGACATAGAACATTTAAAACGTTACGATAACGTGCCGATGGGCCTGTTAGAATTACAAGCCGCCGACCTGCGCAGCGCCTACAAACTTGGTTGGATAAACGAGTTCCAGCAGGTTGCTATAGATGAGACCTTAACCCGTTTCAGTAACGAAATGGGTGGTTGCGAACGTATTAAAAATACGGTGTTCCCGGCTACATATAGCGTGTACATCCACTTGTCGGTATTGCTGTTTGTGTTGTTGCTGCCGTTTGGTTTGATAGAGTTTTTTGGCGTGGTAGAAGTGCCGCTGGTTATCGCGATTGCCTCATCGTTCTTCCTAATCGAGAATATGGCCATCCACTTGCAGGACCCATTTGAGAACAAACCTACAGATACGCCAACCACAACTATATCGCGCACCATCGAACGTGATATTAAACAAATGTTAAAGGAGAGTTACAAGCAAGAAGAGCCCACAGGTGGTGCATCCCACAGTAATTCAAAAGTGTTTTATATCCTATAATTTAGTTTCGTTGATTTGTTTTAATGACAAGGCCGGTGAGTTTGTGGGAGCTCCCGGCCTTTGTTGTTAGTTTAAAAAAAATGGTTTGGGTGTGCCAACAAAATGTTTTATATTTCATGGTATTTTACACACCAAATATAAAACACATTCTCTGAACATTGATGGACAAGCCAGCACAAGATTCCCTAAACCTATGCGTTAGCTGTGGCGCACAAACTGAATATAATTTCACAAGTAATAGCCGCAAGTGCAGTTATTGCGGAGCAGAGTACAAAATTGAAATACCTGTACGTAATGTTGACAGTACAGAAGAACGAAATAATACGGCAGGAGCAGTATTGTTTACAAGAGACATAGATGAATTCAGAGAGAAATTACAACGATGGTTTACCCAAGGGGATAATGTTCCGGTAAACCTTATCTTGGAGGGTAGCAATATATCTTTCGATAAGGCGTATTATCCCCTTTATAAATTTGAAGGTACATACGATGGATATTATAATACTGTAAAATCAAGTGGACGTATCAAATCAGAAAATATACCCATTCGTGGGAAATTCTCTGTTGTTTGTTCAGCCAGAGAAATTCAGTCGGCAGTTTACGAACCACTTGAGTTAAGATTGACTGATAATTATGACGAGAACGACATTGTGCCTTATGTGCAACTTGATGCGCCTGCGAAAATAACTGGATTCGACTTTAGCGAAGTTTTAGTATGGAAAAATACGGGTAATAGTGCAGCTGCAAATTTTGTTTATGATAAAATCTCGAGCGAAAACAGTGCTTCTGCCGTTGAATATAAACATTATCTTAAATATGATCTTGTATCCGCTTCAAAAGTGTACATGCCTGTTTTTGAGTGTGTATATTCATGGATGTCAAATATGTATTATGTATATATGGATGATAAGACAGGCGAGATTTTTGGAAAGAAACCGGTAGATCAATACATTGAACCATCTAATAGCAAACAACTATTTAAAAAATTCTTTTTAATTGGTTTAGGTGCGTGGGTTAGTGTGTGGATAATACGTGCGGCACTTGTAGCATTTGTTGATTCTCATTTTAAAGACCAAAACTATGCTAATAACATATTAGTTAGCCCGATTGGAGAGAGATTTTGGCTTATCCGAGGATGCTTTTTCCTGGTGGTGATGCCATTTTTGGTATCAGTGGTATTATACCCGTTATTTGTGAAAAGGTTTTTCAAAAAATTGCAGGTAACTCGTGACAAAAATCTTGATTTGGTGTTATCAGGCAAGAAAAGGCCGCAAATTTTCGGATAGACCTGCAATTTTTTTACACCTCGTTCAGATACTTATGCACAAAGCTTATGGCCATAGAGCCCTCGCCTACGGCGGATGCCACACGGTTCATGGCACCGGCGCGTACATCGCCTGCGGCGAATATACCGGGGCAGCTGGTTTCTAACAGGTAAGGGTCGCGGCGGCCTTTCCAGATCTTTTCAAAATCCGAACACAGGTTAAGATCGCGGCCGGTTTCAATAAATCCTTTGCCGTTGGTGATGATGTCCTTACAAAGCCAGTCGGTATAAGGTTTGGCACCTATGAAAATGTAGAGCGCATCGGCTTCTACTGTTTTAACCTCGTTGGTTTTTAAGTCCTGAATTTTTAATTGCTGCAGGTTGGTATCACCCATAGCCTCGGTAATTTCGCTGAAAGGCATCAACGTAATATTATTTTCGTTGCCCAGTTGGTCGATAAGGTATGACGACATGGTTTCCGACAAACTCTCTTTACGGATCAATATAAAAACCTCCTTGGCAAATTTAGACAGGTACATGGCCGCCTGCCCTGCGGAGTTACCGCCACCTACCACGTATACATGTTTATCCTTGCAAGATGCAGCCTCCGTCATGGCGGCACCGTAGTAGATGCCCGCTCCGGTAAATTTATCAATTCCGGGGGTGTTTAGCTGGCGGTAATCAACACCGGTGGTTATTACCACGGCCTTGCTGGTTATCTCTTTGCCGTCGTCCATCACCAGGGTTTTATAATTGTCCTTAAGCTTTATTTCTTTTACGGCCTGCGGCGACAGAAAATCGGTGCCAAAGCGGGCCGATTGCGTAATAGCCCTGCGTGTAAGATCAGCGCCGCTAAGCCCTGCCGGGAAACCAAGGTAATTCTCTATCCTCGAGCTGGTACCTGCCTGCCCGCCGGGCGCTTTCTTCTCTATCAGCAAAGTTTTTAACCCTTCGGACGAGCCGTAAACCGAAGCTGCCAGCCCAGCCGGGCCTGCACCTATGATCACCACATCGTATATTTCATTCTTGGCTTCCTGGTTGAGGCCAATTTTAGCGGCAATATCTTTCAGCGGCGGATTCTTCAGCAATGTACCATCAGCAAAAATGATAGCAGGCAGCTCTTTGCTGTCGAGCTTATTAAGGGCTATGACTTTTTGCGCATCCTCGGTGTTGGCATCCATCCAAAGGTAAGGCACCAGGTATCCCGACAGGAACTCCTTGATATCATGCGACTTTGGCGAGTACTGGTAACCTATCACCTTTATCCCTCTGAAATCGGGGCGGTAGTGGCCCTGCCAGTCTTCCAGCAGATCGGTTAGGATGGGGTATAGCTTTTCCTCGGGCGGGTCCCAGGGCTTTGTTAGATAGTAATCCAGCTTAACCTCGTTAATGGCTTTAATAGCGGCATCGGTATCGGCATAAGCGGTTAGCAATACACGCTTGGCATTCGGGAAAACGTTTGTGGTACGGCATAGAAAGTCAACACCTTCCATTTCGGGCATACGCTGGTCGCTCAGGAACAGGGCTACAACCTCGCCTTTGTTCTTTAGCTCGGTAAGGCTATCCAGAGCTTCCTTTACCGACGCGGTGCTCAGGATGCGGTACTCCTCGCGGTAATGGTTCTTCAAGTCGCGGCTTATGGCACGCAGCACCTGCTGGTCGTCGTCAATTACAAATATGATGGGGAGTTGGTCCATTGCTTAGTTATCATTTAGGGGGAAACAAACTGTAAATTCGGTATTGCCGGGTACCGAGGCCACTTTTACGGTGCCATTATGCTGGTGGATAATGCGGGTAACCACATCCAGCCCGAGGCCGGTGCCTTTGCCCATATCTTTAGTGGTAAAGAACGGGTCGAACACTTGCGATTGCACATCCTCGGGGATGCCGACGCCGTTGTCGTTAATGTAAACGCATACAAACTCCCTGTCCAGCTGGGTACGGATGGTTAGCACGCCTTTGCCATTGGCTTCCATAGCGTCAATAGCGTTATCTATGATGTTGGTCCATACCTGGTTCAGTTCGCCGGCGAGGGCTTTTACAAGGGGCAGTTTCAGGTCAAAATCTTCAACCACTTCTATATTGCCTTTGCGCAGCTTGTAGTTGAGCATGGTAAGCGTGTTGCGGATGCCGGCGTGGATATCAAGCGGCTGCTTATCGGTATCCCTATCCATATGGGTGAAGGTTTTCACCGAGCTCACCAGCTCCGAGATGCGGGCGGACGATTCCTTAATGTCCGACACCATTTTTTCCTGCAGCAGGTAGTTGCTCATCCAATCCAGCACTACGCCTAAGTTGGGCTGCGGTGTGCAGTGGTTCATATGGTCCAGGTCTTCGGGCGTAAAGCCAAATTCGGTAAGGTTCTCGGCAATGTCAAAGTCTTTTATACCGTGGTTGTTCAGCCAGTCGCTCAGTTCGTCTTCCAGGTCGGCGCGCTGCATCATGGTTAGGGCAGGTCGGTCGGTTTGGTGCGTTTTACTGATGAGGATCTGGTTGATGGTATCCAGCTTATCGGGCGCTATGTCTAACGCGGCCACCTCCTTGAAAATCTCGGGCAGGCGCTTGATCTGGTCTTGTAGTGACGACGCGCCCCTGCTAATGGCCGAGGCCGGGTTGTTCAGCTCGTGCGCCAAACCTGCCGACAGCTTACCCAGCGCGAACATCTTTTCGTTTTGCTGCTGCTGCGAGGTAAAGTCGCGCACACGGGTGGTCATGGTGTGGACGAGGGCGGCAATCAATTCGTAGTATAGTTTAATGGCCTCGTGCAGTTTTGCTTTGGGTACGCTCAGCATGCGGCAATGATCTACCACCTCGCCGTAGCCAAAAGTATTGGTAGCGCGGCTGTAGGGCAGGTAACCTGTAACGCTTTGCGGCTTTACCACAAATACCTCGCGCAGTTTGCCGTTTTGCTCGGCACAAATGCGGATGCGGCCCTCAACTACAAACAAGGTCCTGTCGAGCGGTTCGCCTTTTTCGAAAATACGGGTGCCTTCTTCGGCTTCCAGCACTTCGCCGTTGGCCAGCAGCCACTCCAGCTGATCATCGGGTACGGATTGCAGGGCAGGGATAGCCTTTAATTCGGCTAAAGTTACGTTATTCATGCGGTGGCGGTAATGTTATACAAGTATAACTGTATTTTTTGAGTTGTTAAAGGTGTATAAACAACACCGCCGCCGGTCAATTGATTTTTGTGTTTATAACCGGGTGTCCCACTATTTATGACACTAATGAGAATTTTTATTTAATGTATTGATAATGAGTTATTTATTGTTTTGACTTTTACATAAAATTAGTCAAGTAAAAATTATAAACAATTGATTATAAGTTATTTATAATATTAAAAGGGTGTCCCACTTGTTAAAAAACGGGACAGAATGGGACACCTTGTTTTTTTGGATTTTTGAGGCTGGGGTGATGGAGATAGGGCAAACGCGGCACGCGTGCGCCAGCGGGTGCCTTTATTATGCTTTAAATATTCCATAATACGTTCAATAATTGCATCAATATCATCTATTCATCTTGCAATCGAGATTTGAAAGCTATCCATTCCTCTTATGGTACCTGCCCAGATAATATTTATTAGTAGACACATTCCATAATGAGCTTTATGTTGTTTAAACTGAGGAGAGCCTATGATACTGCCATTAGAGTTTACATATGGTTATTATTAAATTTTAAATATTGATAAGGTAAATAAAACCTTATCAATATAAAGTTTAACTTTCTTGGTCAAGTAGGGCGCTTGATAAAGGTTCCAAACGTTGTTCAAATTTAACGCTTGAAAATCCATTTACTTCGCTTATTTTACCTCTCCAAAGCAAGCCTTCTTTTGGAAACATTCCCGATGACTGCACAAAACTCGCATTTTTCATGTGAAAATAGTCAGCTGCTATGCCTTGCTTGAAGTTTAATTCAATATCTTCTTTAGAAGCTACCTTGTCAGACAATTCAGTTGGGGCACTAGTATTTAATAATAAACCAAAGTATTCTCTTACTCCGATAAGTACTCCAGATAATACAATCCCGTTGCTATTGATCACCATGGGTATCTCTTCTTCTTTCCTGTTTATCTGTGTAACCATATTTTCAAACATCCAGTCTTTCAAACCCTGAACTTGCTGATAAGTATAAGGCTTAAATAAAGTTTCGTCTTTTTGCTGTTCTTCTGTGTTTTCCATCAATTTTAAGTTTATAACAAATATAACTCTTGTAACCCTTGTTTCACTAAACGCAACAATAATATTATATTTGAATATGAATAAACCATATTCAGTAATAAAACAGCATTTAAACTAATACGTATATAAAACTTTGATACAATTGAAGAATCGCAAACAGCTGTAAACCCATCTGATGAGTTCCCAGGAGAGTATGTTACCGTTTACAATTTAGATGCTAACAAGTTTCAACACATTGAGGGGTTTCCGGGAATCGTCAATGAGATTAAGGGGATCATTAATGAATATAAATTAAAGTATAAATAACCATGGAAAAGATTATTAAATTGAATGAGATTGAAAATGGAAATAACTTATTGATAAATGTGGTAGTTAGTCAAATCGTAACATTTGGCCAATCGTATCAAGACCACCATTATAGCACAATCAGATTAATTGGGGGATATATTATTAAGGTAAAGCAAACGCCAGCCGAAATTGAGGCGTTAATCAAAAACCTTATATAACACAATGAAAAAACTTCTACTCATTATCATTCTGGCAGTATCAGCGCTTATCAGCTGGGCTCAAACCGTTGCAGCGCTTGCAGATACCGCCTTTGCTCATCAACAGTATAGTAAAGCATTTGATTACTACAGTGACGTAGTTAAAAAAGATCCAACCAATTTAACGGCTATACGCAGGAGAGCATTTTGCGTGATGAATTTCGAGGGCCAGGAATTTAATGCAACTAGTTTTTTGCGGAGGCCCAAAAAGTAGCGCCTAAAGATCCTGCATCTAACTATTATATGGGTGTTATATATAAGGATGCTGCTAAGGATCCAAAACATAAAACCGAAAGGCCGATTTTAAGGCTAAGGCTGCACTATATTTGAAAAACGCTATCAACTATGGCAATAAGGATGCGGAAAGCGCTATGAGCGAATTAAACGGCATTTAAACGATAAATTATTTATGCCAACGAAAGACGAATTATTACAAGAGGTACAGGCCAGTTTTTGCAAAGCATCTCCTGAGGCTTACTCCGAAATTAGAGAATCCTACCTTTTGAAATTAAACGGCTCTTATGATTTCATTAGAGATGAAATTTGCCATTGCATTACTTTTAACTTATTTCAAGCAAGTATTACGCTAACTAATCACTTGTTAGAACTGTTAATGAAAAATTCGTTAACTATAAAAGATATAGGATCTGCAAAGATAACATCACTTGCAGAGGTTAATTCCAAACAGGCGCCATCAATTAAAAAGTATGACTCAATGACACTGGAGAAAACCATTGATGAATCATTTACCCAAAACATCATAACTGATAAAGAAAGGGATCGATTACATCTTTACAGAAAAACATTAAGAAATGCTTACGGTCATGCAGAAAAAGGAAAACTATTTAAAGGAGATACTTTTAACGGCGGTATGTTTAAATTTGATGGATCTTCAACAGGTGAATTAGCAACTGTAAAAACGAAAGATTTTTTGGTAATTCAACCGCACGCTCAGAGAGCAAAAGCATCACATGATGCAATCCCTTACTTTAAATATGTTGATGCCATTTTGGTAAGACTAGAAAAGCAACATCATCCAGAGATTGATGAACAACCTGAGTTATATAAAAGACAATTTAATTTCGATAGCAAATGAGTAAAGTAAAAATTATTAAAAATAAGGATCTCTTACATCTGGAAAGTGAGATAAATCAGTATCTGTCAATCAGTGACAAAGACAATAATCTTATTGACGTTAAAATCATAGAATCGGATGAGCCGATAAGTACATCGGTCAGTAACGGGCCAAAAAGGAGAATATATGTAGCTCTAATAGCTTTAAAAAGTTAACAAAAAAGCCTCTCAGATTTGAGAGGCTTTTTTGGTAAGTGGATAAACCCATCCTCAAAAGGAACGCCTGCAGGCCATAGATTTAGGTATCATCAAAATAGATAAAAAAGTTACAATTTGCATATCTGATGAATTTATAGGCACCATAACACTAAAGCAGCATTTATCAGAATTAGAACTATCAGAATTGGTTCCCCCTCCGCTGGCGCACGAGTGCCTCGTGTGCCATAATTAGACTTCCATTCGTCATCCTAAACTTGTTTCAGGTTCTTTCTGGGAAGGTAGAAGACCTTGCTTGTGGGATGCCGAAATAAATTCGGCATGACTGGAGCTTATAAATCCGGCAGGAGTTAAGGATGCTATGTTGAGGAAAGAAGCTATGTTTACAAATAATGAGAATTATTGAAGCTACAGTGTACTAGGGTAGCTGTTTGCTTATATTCGGATAATCGATGCAACGTTTATGTATCTTCATACGACTTATGGTTGTAACCACAAGATATATTTAAATGAGACACGTCAAATTACTACTCATTGCGATTATTTTTCTATTCTTAAGTCAAGCGTCATTTGCACAGTCCTGTAATTGCGACGTGGCCTTTAAATGGGCTACCAAAGCATTTGAAGAGAATGATGCCGGCTTTCAGTATATCATCGATCAGAAAGGGCGCGAAGCATATAACGCGCATAATACTACCTATCAAAAAAAGGTTAATAAGATCACCAATCCTGATTCTTGTGTGAAAGCCATGCGACAGTGGGCAAAGTTTTTTAGGGTAGGCCATTTTGGGTTTATTGTAAACCCTCCGGCTTCTGAAAAAGCCGCTAAATCTCAAAATATTGCTGTCTCAGTTAAAAAAACTGGGGGCAATAATCGTGATAACAAGGCCCCATATGCGAGGTTATATGATTCCGGTACGGTCTATCTGCGCGTACCTACTTTTGATTCACGTTACAAGAAGGTCATTGACAGTGTCATTTCGGCTAATACCGACCTGATAAAAAGCAATAAGAATCTGATCATTGATATTACTGATAATGGTGGCGGCGACGATCGCAGTTTCTCAGAAATTATACCTTTTTTGTATACCAACCCAATTAGAAATGTCTCTGTAGCCCGTCTTTCTACGCCTCATAACAATAAATTTTGGGAGGATCTTCAACAAAACAGCTTGTCTTCATCTGACAAAACGTATTATGCTGACGTAGTTTCAAAACTGAATGCCAACATTGGAAAGTTCGTGATGCTGAACGATAGTGTCTATACAACTCGCTATTCAACAGTTTATCAATTCCCGCAGAACGTGGCCATTTTGATCAATGGAAACAACGGGAGCACTGCAGAGCAATTTTTGCTGGCTGCCCGGCAAAGCAAAAAGGTCAAACTATTTGGCACAACCACTATGGGTGAACTGGATATATCTAATATGTACAGCATCAATTCGCCCGACGGTAGATACACCTTGTGGTATTGTATGTCGAAAAGCTTACGTATACCGGAAAACACTATCGACAACAAAGGCATATCGCCAGACTATTATTTGGATAAGTCTATTCCTAAAAGCGGATGGCTAACTTATGTTGCAGAAGTTTTGCATCAGTGGTAAATCTACATAGCTGCTGTTCCAAATTCAGATCGTGAAGACATCTGCATTTTACTTGCATAAGTCTTAGATACGTTAAAATTTTAAAATTCCTTCTAGCCGGCGCACGAGTGCCTCGTGTGCCATAACCGGCTAAACCCAGCTTTATCCCTTAAACGAATAAAACTTACGGTTGCAGTAATAGCACCTAAACCGCTTAAAGAGCAACCAAAAAAGGAGCGTTTTAAGCAGGCGGTTTCGCGGGATGCGTTCCAGTACCGTTTTGCCGCAGGACGGGCACGAGATAGTGCTTGTGGTATGCCTTCTTCGGGACGGGGTAATAACTGTTGATACAACCATAACATTGTTTTATGGCAAACCTATCGGCGTACCCAATATTAATTAAGTTGTCGGCATGTTTGCCAGGTGAAAATCTGTTAAGTATTTACAAAAGATCAAGTTTTTAAAACGCCATCCTCCGCCTTACCAGGATGCTATCTATGCGTTTGCCTACGGCGTTGAGCACGTGCTGGTCTAAAAAGTCTTCGTTACGCTGCATCCACTCGCTGCCCAGTTTAAAGAGGGTAGCTACCTTGCCATCGGGGAATTTTACATTCCACACGTGCCAGGTTTTAAAGTAGGCGCTGGTAATTTCTATTAGCTGTGCAGTTCCATCGGGCAGTTTAATTTTGTGTTTCATAGCTGGTAGTTGTAGAGCGATGTTTTATATAGACGTTTAAAAACGCCCGATATTGTTAGGTGTTTGTCGGCAAATTGTCTGTTTTGGTGGTAAAACGCTAAGCTGCTAATTATCAATCTCAAAAATTTCGGCTAAGCTTTATTCGCCCGGTTGTTTCGCATCAAACACGCCTGCCTTATAATCTTTAAGGTATTGTTTGTAGTAAGCTTTTATTTTTTTGGCGTACCCGGCGGCATAGTTTAGCACCTGGTCCTGCCAATCGCCTGCCTGCCCAAAGGCCATCAGCTCATCAATAGTAGCCGACCGCTGGATGCCCCCGCTGCGCAGTTGAGAGGAAGCGGTGAGCATGGCCATCTCGTCTATCACCTCGTACAGGTCGCGGTAATCATCGCGGATCATTTTAAAATTGATGGAATCTTTTACGGGCTGCAGCTCCTGTATCACATAATCGTCGCCCCTAAAGTTGGTGGTGCTTAACAGCATGGGCGTAACGTACTGCATGCGTTGCTGTATGGTGGTAATGCGCTGGGCGTTGTTATCCCAATCGGGCTGTTTGGTATTGATGTAATTGCCAAGCGCCGATGGCATCGACTGTTTCATATCCACAATTAAATACTGGTTGCGTATGTTGGTGCTTTTAAGCAGGAACAGGTAGCGCTTTACCCCAATGCTGCCCGTGCCCGCCAGGCGGAACACACAGCTTTTTACCTTGTAGCTGTTTGGGCTATCGGTGCTTTGGTTTATCCAGGTAGTGAGGTGGGCAATGAGTTCGGCACGCAGCTTTTTATCTACCTTAAAATGGCGCTCGTTCTCCAGCGAAAGCACAATTTTGTTTCCTTTTGTTTCGGTACGTTTCTCCAGCAGTTTACTGGCCTTGCTGTTTTCGGCGGCATTTAAAAATTTGCATACAATGCCTCTTGCCGTGCGGGGTTCTATAGCGTAGGCCTTGCCTTTTGCCAGCGTTGCCGAGTAGGTTTTAAGAAACAGCTTAGCCATCCGTTCGGCACGCTCGGCATCTATCTTTAAACTCTCGAAACCGATGAAAATGCTGGTGACCAAACGTGCTATCTCGTAAAAGGCAGGGGCAAGGATAGCCTCGTCAAAATCGTTCAGGTCAAAGTATACCAGTTTATTTTCGCCGCGGTAGCTGCCAAAGTTTTCGAGGTGCAGGTCGCCGCAGATCCAGGTTACGGGTGTTTTGGGTAGTTTATCGTATCCCGCCAGGTCCTGGTAAAACAACGGACAAGTGCCTCGGTAAAACCGGAAGGCGTTTTCGGCCATGGCTTCATATTTATGTGGCAGCATATGGGGCAACAGTCCCTGGTTAAAGGCAATAATTCGGTCGGAAAGGGTAGACATCAGGTTTAGAAATATATGTACCCCTAATAAGCTGCTTTGCCCTAAAATGGTTTTGAGATTAAAAATTAATTAGCGGCATAGTTTGGCTATCCCTTCTCCTTCTTCCAGGCAGCCTTTAGGGTTTTGTATTGCGGGTTGGCCTCGGCTTGTTTGTATAGCTTGTAAAAAACGGCAGCCGCGCGGGCTTTCTCGTCGTCGCCGGTGCCGCGCTCCAGTTGGGCATAGTTGTTTTGTTCGTCGTACTTTTTGCCGCCTTTGTAATTGGCGTAGCGGCGGGCGCGGGTATAACCCATTTGCAGAAATTTGCGGGCCATATCGGCACCCACAAAATCATTGGTCTCTAAATAATCCAGAAACATATGATAAATGGTATCGCTGCTTTGCTGCGCTATGGGCTCGGTTTTAAAGCGCCAGTGCTGGCCTATCTCGCTTTTGTACGGTTCGCAGATGAGAACACCCTGTTCGCCTTTGCCAACGCGGTATTTATCGGGATGGGCGCGGTAATCGATATCCGGTTTCCAGGGGTAGGCGGCTTTATCAAAATTAAGGTACGAGGGTTTATCGGCCATAGCCTGTTAACAGGCATGGGAGGCGGGATGTTTGGCTGTTATAGCTTCTTTTGCAAGTGATAGTGGGTGCCGCCAAGCAACCGCTTTTCGCCCTGTTCCTCAAAACCCAGATTGTTGTATAGCTTTTTCGCTTTGTCATTCCCTTTGCTCACCAACAGGCCAACAGTGCTATGCCCTAACTCCGCCGCGCGTTCAAATAAAGCCATAAATAGTTTTTTGGCGATGCCTTTGCCTTGTTGATCAGGGTCTACAGCCAGGCAGTCGATATAGTATTCGCCGGGCTGGGTCTCATCTTCGGGTGTGCCGGTAAAGCCAAGTTGTGTGCGAGTGTAATCCAGGAAAGGTTTGCGCAGTTCATTAAGCCTGGCGCCATCATAGGCCATGATCATACCAACGGCTTCGCCTTGCTCATCCCATACTAAAATATTGGTATAGCTGTATTGGTTGCCGGTAAGCTTCGCGAAGCGTTCAAACAGCTCCAGCGGTTTTGCGGGGTCATCGCTGTTGGCAAATTTGGCGGCAAGCGGGCCCATGGCCAGCACAATAAGGCGCGAAATGGCGGGGGCGTCGGCAGGGGTGGCTGGTCGTATCATAGTGGTGCAAAATAGTAAGAATGTCCATCTGTTTATAGGTTTTATCCATTCTTAATTTTAGCGGGCGCATGTAAATTTACCCGCCGGTTTATTAAACAATATGGGTAATGTATTGTGCAAAATCAATAATTTTATTGGTGTGCAACAAATACAATTTATCTTTCCGTAATATTACCTGCAGCCTTTATAACCAATTTTATTGAACGTGAGAAGCAAACACTACCTGTTAACCGCATGCCTTATCGCGGCATCTTTATTAGCAAAAGCGCAAATAGTAACCATACCGGTAACCACGCAACATAATGCCTTAGTATTACAAACCGATGCAGGCAAAAACCTGAAGATGGTTTACTTTGGTGCTAAATTAAACGATGCTAACGAATACGCGGGCATAGCCAAAATGTATAAACCGAATGATGACTCGGGTATATTGGATGATGCCTACACGCCATCGGGCACGGCAAACCTTGCCGAGCCTGCCATAACGGTTACCCATGCCGATGGTAATAAATCGTTAGACCTGCAATACGTTAGTCACGCTGTTACCCGGGTTGATGATAACGTATCGTTGCTAACTGTGACCTTAAAAGACCCAGCTTACCCTTTTGAGGTGAAGCTATACTATAAAACATTTTTTAAGGAGGATGTTACCGAGCAATGGAGTGTGATCAAGCATAACGAGAAGGGCGTAGTTACGCTGAATAAATTCGCGTCGGCCAACCTAAATTTTAAGGCTGATGGTTTTTGGCTGAAACAATACCATGGCAACTGGGCATCTGAAATGAAACCCGAGGAAAGCAAGCTTACCCACGGCATTAAAACCATTGATAGCAAGCTGGGCACCCGCGCTAATTTGTATGAGCCGTCGACCTTTATCGTATCGATGGATAAGCCGGCTACCGAAGATGAGGGCAAGGTGCTGCTGGGTTCGCTGGAATGGTCGGGGAATTTTAGGGTCGATTTTGAGTTGAGTCCCGAGCCGTCGAACTACCTGCGCTTAATTGCCGGTATAAACAATGCCGCAGCCGAGTATCATTTAAAACCTAACGAAGATTTTGTTACTCCCGCCCTGGTTTATACCTACAGCGACCACGGTACCGGCGATGCCAGCCGTAACATGCACCGCTGGGCACGCAAATATAAAATTGTGGATGGCGAAGGCAACAGGCTTACGCTGCTGAACAACTGGGAATCGACCTATTTTGATTTTAACGAGACCAAGCTGGCGCAACTGTTTAAGGATACCAAAAAGCTTGGGGTGGATATGTTTTTGCTGGATGATGGCTGGTTTGGCAACAACCACCCGCGCAACGGCGATAACGCGGGCCTTGGCGACTGGCAGGAAAACAAACTGAAGCTGCCAAACGGTATCAGCGCGTTAGTAAAAGAAGCGGATGCCAATGGCGTTAAATTCGGGATTTGGATAGAGCCGGAAATGGTTAACCCCGCCAGCGACCTTTACAAAGCACACCCGGATTGGGTAATTAAAGAAAGCGGACGCCCCGAGAAATATTTTCGTAACCAACTGGTGCTGGACCTGACCAACCCCAAGGTGCAGGATTTTGTATTTGGCGTGGTCGATAACTTGTTCACTAAAAACCCATCGCTGGCGTACATTAAATGGGATTGCAACGCGGTTATTTATAACGCCCATTCGCAATATTTTAAAAAGGATCAATCGCACCTGTATACCGATTATGTGCGCGGTTTGTACAAAGTGCTGGATAGGGTGAGGGCTAAATATCCGAAAGTGCCGCTGATGCTTTGTTCGGGCGGTGGTGGCCGTGTTGATTACGGCGCGCTTAAATACTTTACCGAGTACTGGCCAAGTGATAATACCGACCCTCTGGAAAGGGTGTTCATTCAGTGGGAGTATTCCTATTTCTTCCCGGCTATTGCAAGCTCCAACCACGTTACCGATTGGGGTAAACAACCTTTAAAGTTTAAGATAGATGTTGCCATGATGGGTAAAATGGGTTTTGACATTGTGGTAGGTAAATTGAAAGAGCAGGAACTGGCTTATGCCCAACTCGCTCTTAAAAACTATGATAGCCTTAAAGATGTAATTTGGCACGGCGACCAATACCGCCTGCAAAACCCCTGGGCCAACGATGTAGCATCCCTGATGTACGTTAACGACGCGAAAAGCAAAGCGGTAGTGTTTAATTACCTGGTAAATAATCGTTATAACGCGGGCACCAAGGCGCCAATCCGTTTCAAAGGCCTCGACCCTAATAAAACTTACTCGGTGAAAGAGATTAACCTTTACCCGGGTACAGGCACAGTGCTGGAAACAGAACCAAAATATAAAGGGGATTTTTTAATGAAAATAGGCATCAACCCGCAGGTGAGCGCTTATCATACCAGCGTGGTGATACAACTGGAGGAGGTGCGGTAATATTAAGCCGCTACAAATATACCATTGCCTACAACCTGTTTAATATCCAGGTCTACAAGTGATATTAATTCTGAGCAGCAAAGCAGGCAGGTATGCTTTTGTCTGAAGGTAGAAAGCGCATAAGGTAACTGCAGCACCTGCGCGTATTTATGGTTGTATACCGAGCCAAAACAGGCTTTGTTAAAACAATAGTAAGATATGCTTCGTTCGGTTTTCATATTTCGCAGTTCAAAAAAAAAAGCCTCGGTTAAGAAGCTCATTTCCATTGGTAAATGGTATATATAGATCAGGCAATAAAGCCTGTAAATTGCAATTGCATGTTGTTGAAAGTCTTTAGGCAAAAAGCTTTTTGTTTAAATAGGCTAACCACTTTAGCTTCTATCTGTTTTACGGTGCTGTTGGTTTTTACGTGTACTACTTTCATATTATTGGTTTATCTAAATCCGTGCCAGTAATAGATAATCGCGCCCATCTTTTTAAAATCTCTCTTTTGTATACAAAAAACTAAAAAAGGCTGTCTAAAAAATAGACAGCCTTTATAAAATATAGCTAATAAGTGTACAGTTAGCCGGTTACTTAGCCGGTGTTATAATGATGTTCCGGTAGTCGATAGGGCCGTGGTCGCCTTGTATAAACAATGGGCCCGGCTCGCCTTCTTTACTATCAATAGCACCACCGGTAAGGCCCGGTATAATTTGCCTGGTAATAACTTCGGTGCCGTTAGCAACAATGGTTATCATGCGGCCAACCAAAGTAATATCGTATGATTGCCATTCGCCCGCGTTTTTAGCCATCATTTTGTTTGGAGGCAAAAAGCCATATACCGAACTGAACTGGTTATTAATAGGCTCGGGTTCGCCACTTTTAGTATCTATGATCTGGATCTCGTAACGGCCGCGCAGGTAAACGCCGCTGTTGCTACCCTGTTTGTAACGGAATTCGATGTGTAGTTTAAAATCGTTAAATTTTTTGTCGCTGATGAGGTTGGCGCCCGATTTTAGGCTACGCAGTATACCATTCTCTACTGTCCACTGGTTTTTACCATCTGTGTGAAAGCCTTTGGTGTCTTTACCGTTAAACAAGCGGATAGGTTTACCCCATACAGGTGCTTTGGCGCGGATCAGTTCGGGTGCGCGCTCACCTGTAAAGCTATAGGTTTTGCCATCGGTGTAAACCATGGTACCTTTTAAGGTGTTGCCGCTTACTTCAAATTCAAAATCCATGTTGCGGTCGCCCGGTTCCCATTGCGGGGGGATAGAAAAGCTGTATTTACCGCCGTTAGGCTTAACCTCAGATATAGGCCTCGCGCTGCCAAAAGCATAAGTAAAACGGCCAATAAGCGTATGTGTGCCCGATTTTTGAACCTCTAACCACGATGGGATGGCTTTGCCGTCTTTTTGCATGGTAATGTCCCAGCGGCCAATTACATCGGGGTCTTTGTCAATAAATGCTGCTTTTGCCGGTATAGCCATGCTTAAAAAAATAAGCAACGACAGTACCATTTGTAGCCCGGCAAGGCGGGAGATAGTTTTGCTGATCATAATCGGTAAAAAATTTGGTTTGTAAAATTGGTGCCTAAGCTACAAACTAAATCGGCAAATTAAAATTGGGTAGTGTATCAGTTAAAATCTAAAGTGATCACATCACAATAAATTATCTTATGAGGCTAAACCAAAATAATTTATTTACTCGTAAAATTATATATGTATAGCATACTACATTTTTTATTTAGCTTTTTGCAGTATCGTATTAGCGAATATTTCCTTTTTTCCATCATCGTCGCTGGTCATTAACCATTTCCAGGAATTTTGGCTTGGGTTGTAGATAAAGGTAGTATGAAAATAAAAATGTTGGTTAAACTTGAATAGTAGCGCTAATTGATTAGGTTCTCTTTTTGCATGCGCTATAATGCCATTAGATAGCCCGGCGTTACTGGTGTTGTCCAGCCACAGACAATCGTACTGATGATTAGCTTTGTTGAATGTAATGTAAACAACAGCCTCATAATCCGGATGGCCTTTAGCGTCCCGTTCCCGCGATGTTTCTTTGATCTGAAAATATTCATGCCCCAAAACCCAACCAGCATTTATATCGTGCTTTACCTGCTTGCCTGCCATATATCCTGTGAGCAGCCATTTCCCGGTCAGATGGTCAAGTAATGCATCGGATGGTAAATTGTGCTGTGCATGAAGCCTGAATGAGAAGCTTATTACGGCTAAAAAGATGAGCAGCCTTTTGATGATCATAATTGCAATATCGGGTTGGTGAAATAGGATTGTTCAAACGAAAGTATTAAAAATTAACATTAATAGCTTTCCTAACTTATTGTTATTCTTTTATTTGAGGGTTATATTTAATAACATTATGTTTAAAAGTGTAGTTCATTGCACAAACAGACACTTGAAACTGAGACACTACCTAAAATTGTGTAACTGATGCCGGGTGCGTATTAGTCCTTTTTACTATTTACATCAGCAGCAAAGTCGCCGGTTTTGCCAAAAGCATACCCTTTTGCCTGCGCCCAGCTTATGAAATTTTTTAGGCGGTTCACAAAAGGCTCGCCCGAATTTTTGGTAACATAGCCGGGAAGGCCTAATTTTTCTTTATCGTGCAGGTTGGTAAATTCCCAGGGGTGAAAGTACAGGTTAAGGTAGCCATCTTTTTTATAGGCTCCATTGCTAAGCCATTTAATAAGCGGCATAGGCAGGTTATGAAAGCTCAGCCAAAAAAGCGGGAATCTTATCAATGGCGATACCGACGCGGGGATCTGCAACACATTATGGTGGTAAAACCAGGTGCGGGATTTATCAAAATTGTTATAGCGCCCCGGCAGCCAGGTAGGGTTTAGCGACGAATTATAGGCATAGCCAGCCTTTTCTATTTCGGCTTCGTCAACCGGCATCATCCTCGCCATGCGGAAACCGGTTACCGCGGTGCCCGAGAGCTCCTCGAGCTTAAGCTTTGATTGTAAAAGATGCTCGGGTTTAAAATTGGAATGGTAATAACCGTGCGAGGCCAGTTCGTGGCCCTGCGCTATAATTGCCTGTATAATATCGGGCTTGTGGATGGCGTAATTTGCCGTACAAAAAAAGGTGGCCTTTATCCCTGCATCTTTTAATACATCAAGCACTTTAAGCGTACCCGTGGTTGAGATGGCCAACTGTTCATCAAAAGGAAGCGATTTGCCGTATTCAAAAGGCATGTCAAATTCCTCTACATCAAACCCCAACAAGATCATTATTTACAAGCGTAAGATTGGTGGAACGGATGATGTAATTTGGGCGGTTTTTTGACTGCATAAATATTTTACCTACATAAGTACCTATAATGCCCAGTACCAATAGCTGCAGGCCGCCAAAAAACGCTATAGTGGCTATAATGGATGCCCAGCCCGTAACCGCGTTACCGGTAACATAACTGATAAGCACGTAGGGGATATATAAAATAGCCAGGGCAGAAAACGTTAAACCTATACCGCTAACAATGTAAAGCGGGCGGGCGCTAAACGTCATGATACTGCGCATGGCGAGTATAAGCAATTTAAAAAACGAATAGCTTGCCTCGCCGGTATGCCTTTTAGAGGGGGTGTAGGGTATGCCCAGTTGCTTATAGCCCGTCCATTTAATGATGCCCCTTAAAAATATCTCGTACTCGTCTATTTGTTTTAGCTGGTCCACAACCTTTTTATCCATCAGCCTGAAATCGGCGGTGCCGTTCTCCAGCTTAATGTCCGACAGCATATTGATGCCCTTGTAAAACATTTTTGAGGTTGCCTTTTGATAGCTTTTTGCATGCGGGTTGGCATTTTGGCGATACGTGTAAACAATATCGTATCCGTTTTCCCAATAGCTCAGCATCTTTAAGATCATTTCGGGCGGGTGCTGCATATCGGCATCCATGGTTATAACCACATCGCCGTTTGCCATACCTATCCCGGCTTTAAGGGCGTGGTCTTTACCAAAATTTCTCGAAAGTTCTATGTAATACACATTGCGGTGCAGTTCCGAATTGAATTTTAACTCGTTAAGCGTGTTGTCCCTGCTACCGTCATCTACAAATATCAGTTCGTAGTTATAGTCGGCAGGCATCAACACTTCGTTGATCTGCCCGATCAAAAAAGCTATGTTTTTTTCTTCGTTGTAGGAGGGTATTACAATCGAGATCTTCTTTTTTACAGGGGGTATCATTTAAACAATAGGTTAGGGGTATGAATTGCGACAGGTTGTTTTTTGTTGAAAGCGACTGAACTTGTAAGCTAATAATGCCTGTTTAGTACCTTTTACGATGCAATAAGCAGGAACGCAACAGGCTTGTAACAAAAAAGTTGCATTAGCCCCGCTGCTGTAACATTAGCGTTACAAATATAAAAATATTACAACATATCCAACCGATAAATGATATCCGGAAATTAAAATTACTATTGGTTTACAATGGTGTTTACGCGGCCTTTTCGGTAAGCATTCCCTCAGCGAAATTACGGGTTAATGTTTCGTAAATTATTTTTAACCATATTAAAAATACGGGCAGCACTTTAAGCCTGTAGGGCTGTATATAAACCCTGTTTAAGGTTTTCGGGAAAAGATCTGAGGCGGCAAAGCTTGTGATGATAATTGCGAATACCAGCAGGAATACATCGAGGCCGGTAGGTTTATCTAAATTCATGTACCAGATAGATACGCCTGCAAACGCTATGATGTAGGTAGCCGACTCGGCTGAGCTGCTGAATATTACCGTGAAAATTAAAACGGACGCCAGGATGAGTAACTGGTATTGGGTTGACCTGTAATATTTAACGCGCAGGTACGAGAGGCCAAATATTACTAACGCAGGCACTATTACATACAGGTTGTTCAATGCAGGGTAAAACAGCCTGCGCACCATCCCCATAACGCAGTAATCCTGCATTTTGGAGCCTTCGTTCTCGGCGTTTTTGGCAATGAGGTCGTAAAACCAATCGTGGTAAGTGCGGATGATGAACGACGGCGAGGATATGGCCATAGGCAACACAAATAATACTGCCGACCAGAATATAAAGCTCGCGATAAATTTTAGCTTATTATCTGAAAAAAAGAAGAACGCCAGGCCAACAATGCCGTAAAGTTTGGTAAAAGTGCCCAGGGCTATCATGAGCGCGGCCCAAAAATCTTGTTTCCGTTTTATAAAGATAAAGCTGAGGATGATAAGCGCGGTTATAAGTGGGTTGGACTGAAAGTAAAGTGTGGACCCGACAAGGTCATTGGCGCAGAGCAGTAGAATAACCAGGTATTTATGCCCATCAAGCGGCAGCATTTGTATGGCTTTAAAGAGCACCAGGGCGCTGAATGCCACCCAAAGTATAATGCCAACGCTATCGGGCAGTAGCGCGAACGGCGCAAAGATGAGCGCGAATACCGGGCCGTAGTGGTTACGGTCGAAATAAAACTCGGGCTGCTGAACGTATAGGTTTTGCTGCGAGATGGTATTTAAAAAGTTATGCTTAAATATGAGGTAGTTGTTTATGGGCTGGTGCGTTAAAACACCTTTTAAAGCCAGGAGAAGGCATACGCCAAACCATAGGGAGTACACAAATGGCTTATTATAAATAAGCCGGGTAAGCGCTTGTTTCATTAATTAGGGGATTTAATGGCTGCGAAGATACAAACTCAACTCATATCTGTACCGCAACTTTCACAATCTTATACGCCATTTTTGATAAGAATGATACATGTATTCAGCTTTTGCATGATAAGCGCCACCGGGAGGTACTCATTAGGGTTTATCGGGATAAATTGTTCAACAATTAAATAGCATTTCGTCGCTTTTAACTATATTTTAAAAAATATCTTGAAAGCGCAGCCCTTTCCCGGCTTGCATTCCACTTCTATCTTTCCACCGGAAGCATCGACTATCTTCCGCGTAAGATAAAGCCCAATGCCGGTACCTTCTGTAGCTTTACTTATGCGTTTATATTTTTTGAATATTTGATCTATCTCATCTTTGGTAAGGCCGATTCCATTATCGGTTACCGTCAACTCTATAAACTCACCTTTCTTCTCGGTTTTGATGCGGATCTCCGGCACACGGTCAGGAGCGTGGAACTTCAATGCATTAGTGATCAGGTTCAGCATCACACTTCTCAGGTTCTTTTTGGCGAAGCAGACCTCTTTTGCCCGGAAGTCTGTGTGGAACACGGCTTTGGAAACCTTGATCTTTTCTGATAAGGTCTCCGTTATTTCCTTAAAAAGTGCCGGAAAGTTTTCCAGAGTATCCCCTGCATCTTCCGATTCAATATCCCCGACACGGGCCAGGTCGCGGATAATCGCTTTAAAATTAGAGACTGCTTTGTTCATCAGGCCGGATAGCTCTATCACCTCGGGGTCTTTTGTATCCAGTTTATCATTCAGGATCTCGAGCAGCATTTCAATATTCACAATGGGCGCGTTAAGGTCATGCGATGCGCCGAAAACAAAGTTGTTTAGGTCGGCATTAATCCTCAGCAGGCTTTTATTGCTGTTATCGAGACTGCGGTTACTGATATCCAGTTCCCTCAAAAGCTTTTTTAGTTCGGTGATGTCGTGAAAACTGATGATTGCGCCATCCGCTTTTTTGCTGTTCATTTTCAGGTAAGGCATCGTCATGACCTGGTATATCTTTCCGTTGGTTGACTCTGCTTCACGGGTAATGGGTTCTTCGTCGTGTATTACAGCGCGTATATCATCAATAAGGGTCTCAAATTTAATATTGGTAGTAATATTGCTGAGCGGCCGGCCAATATCGCCTTCACGGATATTGATATGTTTCACCGCACCCGGTGAATACCTTTTGAGCAGCAGTTCGCGGTCAACAAATAACTGGCCGTTGGTGTTGCTGCGGAAGTAATTATTCAGATCGTCATTCAAGTCTGTTAACTCGTCAATGGTCAGTTGATGATCCTTATTAACGGTTTGCAGTTCCTCATTTACCGATTGCAGCTCTTCGTTTGTACTTTGCATCTCCTCGTTGGCGGATTGCATCTCCTCATTGGCAGACTGAAGCTCTTCATTAAAAGATTGCATATTTTCATTGGAAGTGGCGATCCGATCCTCCGCTACTGCTATGGCATGTTTCAATTGAGCCACCTCCTGCTCCAGGCTTATCACATGCTCCCGGGTCACTTCGTTGATATCGTCTATTCGGATGGCGTTATTTTCGGCTACCGGCGCCGCGTTTTCAGTAAACAGTACCAGCAACAGCTTTTCATCTGACCCTGTGACCACAAACGGGCTGAGGATAATATTGATCAGTTGATCTTTATCCGGATTAACCTTGTCGAGTATAACCTTTTCGTTCAGCTTCAGCGCCTTGTGGGCAGCAGCTTTAAAGATGGGGGTAAGGTGGTCCGGCAAAAGGTCGTTGAGGTTGTGGTTAAAGTTAATGTTCTTTAAATAAGGCCGCGTATCTCCGAACGACTGGATGACAAACAGGTTTTGATCCGTACATACTCCATTAAAAGCAGCCTCCCTTAACAGCGCTAAGTTAATCTGGTCGGAGAGCTCGGTTTTTGATGGCGGTGCAATGTATTTGGCCGGTATTTCCACGCGCGTCGTTTTTATTTCACCGATACGATGGGAAGCAAAGGCATCAAAACCGATAGCCCGGCCCGTTTTATTGCTTTTCAGGATGTTCCATTTACTGCTGACCTCGTTAAAACCGTCCTTGATGACAGAAGCACTCTCACTTGGGCCTAAAAACAGGTAACCACCTTGCTTTAGTCCGAAATGCAGCATGGCAAATACCTTTTGCTGCAAGGCCACATTTAAGTAAATGAGCAGGTTGCGGCAGCTGATGAGATCAATATTGCAATAGGGGGGATTCTTGGTCAGGTCGTGTTGGGCGAAGATCAGCATTTTGCGGATCTCATGTTTGACTTTATAACTCATGCCCTCCTTCGTAAAAAATTGCTCCAATCGTTCTTTGGATACGGTTTTAAAAATACTTTCCGGGTAAATCCCTTTGGAAGCAGTATCCAGCGCCGCTTTGCTGATATCCGAAGCGAATATTTTGATCTCTATATTTTTGGGATGCTTGTTTAAGTATTCTTGAATAAGCATGGCCAGCGAGTAGGCCTCCTCACCGGTAGCGCAGCCGGCCACCCATAACTTTAATACCTCTGTGTTGTTTTTTATGATCTCCGGGATGACCGTTTCTTCGATGATCTTAAAGGCTTCCGGGTCGCGGAAAAAAGAGGTCACGCTGATCAGGAATTCATTGGCCAACAAAGCGATCTCCGCCGCGTTCTCTTTTAAATAATTGTAATACTTTTCAACTTTATTAAAGTTTAGGGCTACCATCCGTCGTTTGATCCGCCTGATGATCGTCGCGCGCTTATAGTCGGTGAAATCCAGCGGAAGATTGCCTTTGATCAATGCCAGGATCTGGGATAGTTCGTGTTCGCTGATCTGGGCCGAAGGCTGATCGGTCAGCAGTTCAAGCACACCATCCCTGACATAATCTTCAATGATCTGGGGCATGGCTTCTGGGGAAAGGATCAAATCAGCGCAACCTTGTAGCTATGGCCGCATCCGGCATGCCCTTAAAAGTCGCGGTACCCGGGTCCTGTACCATAACAACGCCGCCTGCGTCTTTAATCTCCTGAATACCTTTCGCGCCATCATCGCCGGTGCCGGATAAGATGATAGCAATGGCCTTGTTTCCCCGTTCTTTCGCCAGGGAACTGAAAAAGTAGTTGATCGTCATATGCGGGCGCGGCTCGTCCTTCTTATCGGAAAGGATCAAACGACCATTTTCGACGATCATGAATTTGGTGCTCGGGATCAGGTAGACCGTATTTGACATGATATCCACATTCTCAATAGCTTCAAGCACTTGCAATTTGCTATGGCTGTCCAATAATTGGGCCATCTGGCTTTTAAAATCAGCCGACAAATGCTGGATGATGATGTAAGAAACAGAATCCAGCGGCGTGTAGTCAAAAAAGGCGGATATCGCTTCTAAACCACCGGAAGAAGCACCGATGGCTATGATGTACTGTTGATCAACAATTTTAGCCATGGCTGACAAGGTTTATGTGATTAGATACTTTAAAAGAAGTTGTAAGTTAAACTATTTGTTTCGTTATTTAATTTATTTATTTTCAGGTAATTATTTATCGCCGGCGTTGCAGTAAAGCATTGTGCTGTTGCAGGGTATATATTTGCGCGAAAAGGTTTCAATCGTTTTCTTACTTTTTAAAGACAGCTCAAATGGTATTATCGATAATTTTAATATAGGGAGATTGCATGCCGGCGATTAGCAGTCTCGTTTTATCATCTGATCTTCCAACGGCAACAATAAACTCATCACATATCGGTAAAATAGATGTAATGGCTTCAACTATGGGATAGCCATTTAATACGGCGTTTCTTATAAATGTAACACCGGAAACTTTCATGATTTAATATAGACTGCGAATTTAGGTAAGATTTACGGATGCACCGTTGCCCAACCCTCGTACTGGCGCAGGATGATCTCGCCGTTGCCGCTGGGTACGTAAAAAATGAACGGGAACAGCTCGCTCTTGTCAATTTTACGCTCTCTGATGGTGTTGCTGCACTCGGTTAACAGCACGCCTTTGGCTTGCAGGTCCTTTAGTTTTTGTTCAAATACTCCACTTTTCATGTATACGGCTACGCCATCGCCAAAGGCTACCAACTGTATGTAAAGTTTCCCTTTAAGGCGTGGGTCTTCCAGCGCGTTGTTGATGTTGCGCAGGGTGCCGGCTATTTTCTTCTCATCGCCCGAGTTGAGGATATACAAGGCATTGTAATGTTTAAGCTTTGGTGCGGCGCCGGTAAACACGGAGTCCTGTTGTTGCGCGCAGGCAGGTTTTACAAAGGCCAATAGTGCGAATACTGATAGGATGAAATACTTTTTCATGATATGATGTTTTTATAATTTTTAATTGATGAGCGCCGTTTGCGCGGCTTTAATAGGTTTAAACGGCCCAAACTTATGTTGTTGTTCGCTAAAGCTATCCGCATAGGGGCCAAAAGGCGCGTCGATGGGTTTTTTCTTCAGGTCGGGCCAGTCGGCCTGTTGGTTACGATGGGGGCGGGGCTGCGAATTTACAAACGCGGCTATATTCCAGGCTTCATCATCGGTTAACTGCGGGCGTAAATAAGTTGAGCCAAAGGGCATGTTGTTTTTTACAAACGAAGCGAAGTTACTTAAGCGGTACATGCCGGCACCATCGTTATAACTGTGTTTGCCCCATAGCGGAGGGTATTTATAAGCTTTTTTATCGGCAGCGGGCAGGCCCTCGCCATTGGCACCGTGGCAGGTTTTGCATTTTGCTATAAACACCTGCCTGCCTTTTACTGGGTCGGCCGCCTGATCCGGATAGGGCAGTTTGCCGGTGGCCGCACCGAATAGTTTCCGGCCTTTACGTATATCTTTACCTACCCACTGTAAGTAAGCCAGCATGGCGCGTACTTCGCGACCCGCGGTATCGGGCGCTGTACCCGCCAGGCTGCGTTCAAAGCAATCTGTTATACGTTTAGATGGCGGCTCAACTTTACCGGTGCGGTTACTTATTTTAGGGTAACTGCTCATAAACAGCGCGAAATTGTTCCCGAATAATTTGGTGCCGCCTGCCAGGTGGCAATTCTGGCAATTCATGCCGTTGCTAATTTTAGCGATGCTGCCTTGCGGACCAAAATACCTGGCCGTATGGGTGATCAGCTCACGACCATAACGGATGGTTTCGCCTGCTTTGCCCGCAGGGATGGTACTATCATCCGGCGCATGCCAAACTGCGGATGGCTTTAGCGTTTTTTGCCCATCAGGGACATTGTTGTTACATGCAAATATAAAACCTGCTCCAACTAAAGCCATGAAGATAACAAAGACGCGTTTGCTGCCTGCAATTTTTATAGCTGCTGTATCTTTTAAATGGTGATGCATTTTTAGCTTAATAATCAAAAATACATTTTAAAGATTGGGTTATAAGGCAGATCATAGATAAATAACGTTGCAACCAAAAAAGCTTTTAATATTTCGACTTCGACTTCATTACTGTCAAAGCATAATCTGCGGTGAGTAATTCGATGTTCTTCATGGTACTTAAACGGTCACATTTGGTTAATTTGTTGTAATTAAAATTAATTAATTATCTTATAAAACAAATTGAAATATATTTTATTCTATAATACACATAGAACGATATGCACCAAAAACTTAATTCAGACATGACCAGCTTCTACAAGCACCTGCCCAAAACCATTATTTGTTTTTCGCATTTGAGATGGGACTTTGTGTTTCAACGCCCGCAGCATATCATGACCCGACTGTCCAAACAGTTCAATGTTTTTTATGTGGAAGAGCCGGTTTTGGACTCAGCTGGTGATGCTTATTATTCTTTTCATGAGCGTGGCGGCGTTAATATAGTTGTGCCACATTTGCCGAATGATATTCATGCAACGCAAGTTAATGCTGAATTAAAAGCATTACTTAACGGTTTATTTACAGAGCGTTCATTAACCGATTATTCTTTTTGGTACTATACGCCTATGGCGCTCGAGTTTTCGCGCAATCATCAGCCCGAATTAATAGTATATGATTGCATGGATGAGCTATCGGCATTTAAATTTGCCCCGCAATCTCTTAAAGAACTGGAAAAGGAGCTTTTGAAAAAAGCGGATATTGTTTTTACCGGTGGCCAGTCATTATACGAGGCAAAAAAGGATCAGCACTCCAATATTCATCCTTTCCCAAGCAGTATTGATAAGAAGCATTTTCAATCGGCAAGAGGTATCAGGAGCAATTCAACAGCGCCTGTAACAAGCAAAGAGGTTACACTGGGTTTTTACGGTGTTATAGACGAACGTTTTCATATTGAATTGATAAGAGAGATTGCTAATGCAAGGCCAAACTGGCAAATAACATTAATAGGGCCGATAGTGAAAATTGACCCGTCGTTACTCCCAACTAATAATAACTTACATTACACCGGGCCTAAAACTTACGAGGAATTGCCTGCATACCTGGCACAGTGGGATATAGCGTTGATCCCGTTCCTTTTAAATGAATCCACCAGGTTTATAAGCCCTACAAAAACACCCGAATACCTGGCGGCCGGCGTACCGGTTGTATCTACAGCTATCCGCGACGTGATAAACCCTTATGGTAAAAACAAACTGGTTAGCATAGCCGACAATGCCAAAGAATTTATTGTAGCAATAGAAGAGCAGCTTGCAAGTTCGGAAAAAGAGAACTGGCTGGCTAACGTTGATAGCTTCCTATCCGAAAATTCATGGGATAATACCTGTAGCCGTATGTTGAATTTAATAACCAACACCGTTTTAAGCAGGTCCATTTCATCCATTGCACAGTAGAGCTATTAGTATCAGACTCAATTAATGATATATAAAAGTAAAAGGATATTAAGATTCTGTTGGATGCTACTTCTGTTATCAGGTGTAATTGCTTTGATATGCGTTTCTATTAAAGATGTTTCGCCAAAACGGGGGCGCCCATCAATTTATCCACCGGCTACTGTAAGCATTTGCGGACCTGTAAAGGCGTTGGATACTTTAAAGAAATCGCAATGATCATGGATTATCCAACCCAAAATAACAATCCATTCCAATCTTTTTGGATGGCCGGGTTTGAATGCTCGGACAAGTTAAATGTTAACAGGCAACGGGTTGATATGTTAAGTTTAACAGGTCATTTAACCCAGCCGGATATAGATTATAAACTTTTTAAAGATCTTGAGATCTCAACCGTGCGAGAAGGCATCAGGTGGAGTTTTGTTGAGACAGCACCTTATCAATACAACTGGACAGAAGTAGAAAGGCGGATAAGGTACGGAGTAGAAAATGGGATACAACAGGTTTGGGATATTTGCCACTTTGGCTTCCCGGATGGCGTGTCGCCCTTAGATAATAATTTTACACAACGCCTTGTAAATATCTGCGTTTCGTTTGTAAAGCTTTTCCGTTCAATATCAACAAATGATGAATTAATTATTACACCCATTAATGAGGTGAGCTTTTTATCGTGGCTTGGCGGCGAGGCCGCGGGTACCGTTCCTTACCACACAAACAACGGGTGGGAGGTTAAGTATCACCTCATGAAGGCTTTTATCGCGGCGGTTGCTGCAATAAAAGCTATTGACTCCAAAGTACGGATCTTAACAACCGAACCTTTGGTGGATATGGTTCCGGCATTACCCTTAACTACCGAAGGCGTAGAAGAAGCGCACTTTCAGAACGAACTACAGTTTCAAACATTGGAGATGTTGTGTGGCAATATTTGCCCCGAGCTTGGCGGTAAGCCCTGTTATCTGGATATCCTGGGTTTTAATTTTTATTATAATAACAGGTGGGTAATAAATAATGGCGGCTTTTTACCCTGGGTAAATGATACGAATGACCAACGGTTCCGGCCGTTGAGCGAGATTTTGAGCGAGGTATATGAGCGGTACAAAAAACCCTTTGTCATAACAGAGACCAGTCATTCCGGCGATCACCGGCCAAACTGGATGTCGTCAATTGCCGAAGAATGTAGTATTGCCTTAGCATTAGGCCTGCCTTTATGGGGCGTATGCCTTTATCCTATTATTGACCGGCCCGATTGGGATAACCTTTCCTGCTGGCATCATTCGGGCTTGTGGGACAATTTAACTGCCGACCCGCATGAGCGAATCTTAAACGAACCTTATGCTGCGGCATTGCGCGCAGCTATGCATATGACTGATAATATCGCGACCCTTACGGTGCAAGAGAAAACAAACCTTTTTAAATAACAAAGTGAAAGTGTACGATTATTTAATTGTTGGCAGTGGCCTGTTTGGTTGTGTGTTTGCCCACGAGGCCACTAAAAGAGGCAAGCGGTGCCTTGTTATTGATAAGCGGCCCCATGCAGGTGGTAATGTATATTGCGAAAACCGGGAGGGTATAAACGTACATAAATATGGCGCCCATATTTTCCACACCAATGACAAAAAGATATGGGATTACGTTAATTCATTTGTCGAATTTAATAGATACACCAATAGTCCGCTGGCATTCTACAAGAACGAGGTTTACAACATGCCGTTTAATATGAATACATTTTTTCAGTTATGGGGCGTAAAGACGCCGGCTGAGGCAAAAGTGATCATTCAAAAACAGATCGATAGTTTGAATATTAAACAACCCGCCAACCTCGAAGAACAGGCATTGTCTTTGGTGGGCGTAGATATTTATGAAAAACTGATCAAGGGGTATACCGAGAAGCAATGGGGACGGCCTGCAACCGAATTGCCTGCCTTTATCATAAAGCGCTTACCTGTTAGGTTCACCTATGATAATAATTATTTTAGTGATAAATATCAGGGCATACCTATAGGAGGTTACAACAAACTTACCGAAGGGCTTTTAGATGGGGTTGAGCTTAGGCTGGGCGTTGATTATTTTAAAGAACGCGAACAATTTGATGCATTAGCGAGCCAAACCATATTTACAGGAAAGATAGATCAGTATTATAACTACAGGTTTGGGCAGCTGCAATACAGGAGTTTAAGGTTTGAGCACCAAACTTTGGATACCGAGAACTACCAGGGTAATGCAGTTGTAAATTATAGTGAAGCCGGGGTGCCCTATACCCGTATTATCGAACATAAGCATTTTGAATTTGGTACGCAGCCTAAAACGGTTATTACTCGCGAATACCCCGAGGAGTGGACCACAGATAAAGAGCCGTATTACCCCATTAATGACCAACGGAATAACGCCATATTTAAGCAGTACCGGGAATTAGCCGAGCAGGAGAGCAACGTAATATTTGGCGGTCGTTTGGCCGAATACAGATATTACGATATGCATCAAATTATTGGCTCGGCGTTGGCAAAGGTATCAGATCATTTTGGTGATTAAATCATTATTTTTAACTTTAATCGCTTACCTTACTTTATAATGAAATCTAAACCTCTTCTTTATCTAATTACTTTAACAATAGTTTTTACAGCTTGTAAAAAGTCTGTAATTAATAAGTCAGATCCTGATAGTAGAGGCGGTGGTAGAGGTTCAGATACAGTCAAGACCCCTGAACAGCTTGTTGTTGATCAAAGTAAGATATTTGGAGCATGGCGTTCTGTAAGTAAATTACCCGATTATCCGGTAAGATATTTTGGTAAAGATGGACTATATTATGAGAAAGTTAATCCTGACTATCATTTCGGAAGTTTTTATTGGGGATCTAACGACAGCTTAACGTTTACCTACGACAACAGTATTACGAAAGCTCGTGTTAAAGTCTTGAAACTAAACAGTGACTCTTTAGTATTTGTTACAACGATACCCTATATATACCGCTATATTATATCAAGTCGCCAGTTGCTTTCTGCGGGTGGTGGTATAGAGACAATTGCTGGTGACAATGTGTTATACGGATATGATGATGGTAGGCGTCCTGCAAAGACGGCCAGAACTTCTTATCCCTCCGGTGTTACAGTTGACAACGCCGGTAATATTTACTTTTTTGACAGTTATAATTACCGCATAAGGCGTATTGATCCTAAGGATAGCACAATTACTACTATTTGCGGCAATGACAATACGGGTTTTAACTGGGGAGAGGACAATACTGAACCATTATCTACAAGTTTATCCTATTATTCAAAATCACTTTCAAGGGATAACGCAGGTAACCTTTATTTTTTACAGACCGTTTTTAGCACTTATAACAACTGTATATATAAACTTTCCTCATCTGACAATCGCTTACATCGCTTAACTGGCTTAGCAACTGGTTTTGCAGGAGATGGTGGGCCGGCAGCTAATGCACTTACAGATCGTGCTCGGGATATAGCGGTTGATGGCGCTGGAAATATTTTTATCGCTGATCAGAATGGTACAAGGGTCAGAAAAATAGCGGCTAAAGACGGCACTATTCAAACCATTGCAGGTAATGGAGTAGAGGGTAATACAGGAGATGGAGGTAAAGCTATTGACGCGAGTATAAAAGTTTACACTATGGCATTAGATGCCATGGGTAATATTTATATAGCATCTCAGTACGTAGTCAGGAAGATTGATGTAGCAACAGGTAAAATTTCAACTATTACTGGCACTGGGCAAAATAAAGTTAGCGGGGACAATGTTGATGCGACAAAGGCATCTTTTAGTAACATTTGTTCATTATTAATAGGTTCTAATGGTGATGTATATATCGGTGAGGCCGGCTCAGGCACTAGTTTATTACGAAAGATTGATCATAGTTCAAATATTATTACAAGAATTGCAGGTGACGGTGGTGATACATTTAATGGTGATGGTAAATATCCGACACTTCGTTCAACCGGCCCTTTACCGTATAATAAAGCAGTAAAAGCAGCTTATTATAAAACACTCCGAAAAGCGAAAGAAATGTTGTGCACCATCGAACAAGATGAATTACGCTACACGCTTGTGAGGTCTGACACCCCGACGAGCACCGGTTACATCGTTCACGAATTTATAAATCCATTACTTTACCTCAGATTAGAGGCGGAGAATGATAGCACATTCTTTATCCACTTTGGAATAGAGCAGGTGCAAAGCAATGAACATCTAAGCAACATCACCTCTAAGTTTATTAGGGCATTGTACAGTTTAACAAATAAAAAGGCAACAGCCACGAATATAGAAATGTCTGTAAGAACAGATTGGCTGCTTAATTCATGCTCTGATGCTTACGAATACATTGAAGAACGCAATAAATACCACGTATTTAAGCAACTTCCTTACAAAGTAAATACAGCTAAAAGAAAACAGCTACTATCTGTTGCTTAGTATCATTGCTGTTTGTTAACTTCGCATAAAAGCAGGAGGAAACCGCGAACAGTATTACCAATCAACATATCAACTATTTAAAATATAAGCGTTAAGCTTTGTTTGTTCTACTTTAGGAATCGGGAAAATTCAAAATAGTAGCAGAACAAATGAGTTCAACGCCCACGCGACAGCGTTTGGGCGATGACTTGTTTGTGGCTACTGGGTTTTCCCGAACCTCTAAAGTGCAGACATAGTTAAGTCCAGGCGCTTTCGTGTTTTATAACCACCGGTAAGGACTATCGGTACCCTAACCTTAAAGTTCATGAGTTTTCAATTTGATGAAAATAACCAATTTATAGATTGTGGTATAAATTTTCCAACGACCACTTTTTGTGGTGCAGTTTTAAATGATTTTTTAATTAACGGTTTAAGCATTAATCAATTTGAGGAAAAATACAAAAGAATGTCTCAGTCTAAAATCGTTCACAACCCACCCTCATTTAAATCGGGGGTTCAAT
Source organism: Bacteroidota bacterium (assembly GCA_040389205.1). Classification (GTDB taxonomy): domain Bacteria; phylum Bacteroidota; class Bacteroidia; order Sphingobacteriales; family Sphingobacteriaceae; genus Mucilaginibacter. The sequence continues at coordinate 41,333 of JAZKAL010000017.1, read as the reverse complement.
ACAACCTTACAAGCGACATTTGGGGCCCAAAAGAGATTCTTTTAATATTTAAAAAAAATGAAGATTTCGATGTTGCGCTTGTTTATGGTATGCGAAATGGTCAAGAGTTTGCGACTGTAGATAGCTATCTCAAAACCAATCCGAAGGCAACTTTGATGCAAACTACCCCAGGTAGCAGATATTACAATGTTGAGTTACCTCACAGGCCCAATCAAAGATCAAGAGCTCTAATGATAAATTTAGTTAAAGAAAATGAGCAAGCCTCTAAAACAACCTTATTAATTAAATTTTAAATTAATAAAACTCCAATAGTCTTAATAAAAGAAGGGCCTTTCAGCCCTTCTTTTACAATTCTAAAGTTTCGTTTAAACCAAGACTTTATCCCAGCGATCCGCAATCTCCACTAACGATGCTTCAATATTACTAATGTTTCTACGGAATGCTTTCGGTGCAGAAAAAATTTGGCCATTAAATACGTCTAACACTATACAATTTTCATTCGTAAATTTAAAACCAAATTCGTGCTCAAAATAGAATTTAGTTAAGCATGCCATAAGTTCCCCTTTGTCCTTACTTAACGGCTCAGTCTTACAAAAATAAAATTTGACAAAACCTAACTGTTCCTTTCCATCTAAATCTCTTAATATTAATTCAGGACGTAAGCTTATTTGAACACCCTTTAGTATAAACTTATGTTTACTATCATGAACTGCCATTTCTAGCTTGTAGTTGGATAGTCTTTCACGCACGTTTAATTCATGAGATAGATAGGCATTTAGAGCTTCGTAGCTTGCTGTTGCATATTTTTTCTCCATTTTATCGTCAGTTGATTTAACTTTCAATCTATGCGCCTCTGTGTAAATAACTTTAGGCTCATCTCTTATTTGAGCTAAATAGAATGACAAGATTTCTTCTGCCTGGTTATACCATTTGGTAATGTAAGGAACCGGTGTTTTACACTGTTTTATAATACTGTTTCGTTTTGACGCAGTAGTCGACAAAACATATTCGCATAACGGATTAACTGAAATCCTTGGATCGTTATAAATTTTTTTCATCTTGATTTTGTTATTAAACTGCTTCAAATGATTTTCATCTTGACGCTATTAGACACTAAATTAGAACTCTTATTAATTCTTAATAAGTTGTTGCTAACGGAGACAAACCGAAGATGCTTTTGGTGGTACTTAAAAAGGTTATTAACAAAATGTTTATAAGTATCAACTTGCAATATATTGCAAGTTATTACATTTGCTATCGTTCAAACAAACCATTTAAAGTAATTCCAGGACATCATTAACCTGGTTGGAGGTGACAAGCCTCCAGAAGTATGAAGTTCGATAAGTGCTTGGAATCACTAATTGAACTTCATATTCTCTGTCTTATTTAAATTACGATTCAGCTACATTACCGAGCCATTGATTCAAAGATAGGGCAACACGTCATTTAATGTTAGTCTAACTTTTTAACATTACCTATAAGTTGTCCACAATATGGAATGAAAACACAATATTGTTATGCGATGGCATAAAAATTAACCGATTAAAAAACAGCGTGTTATAGGGCTATCAATGGTAATTTGTGTTAAACAAAAATAAAAAATCATTAATCCTTGCAGGATATAAACAGGTTGTCAACACCCTTATAAATCAAATGAATAATTAAGGTAAAAGGCCTCAAAAACGCCGTTTTACCACGCCGAAAACTTAACATACAGTGACTAATTATTTAACAAAACAACATGTGGAAAAAGAAAAAATCCCCGCCGAAAAATTGGCAGGCATTTAAATCTTCTTATATTTTCAGCACTATCTTACTGACTTATGTTTTCAGTTCATCAACCGGGACAAATTTCATATAAAACGAGTTAACGCAATGCCTGGTATTTTTTAGGGTTAGATATTCGCCTTCAAAAACATGGCACAAATGAGCGCCACAATTCGCGCAAAGTATTTCGGTACGGCCGCCATCGGCATCTGTTCCGCGCCTTACTGCGCTAGGTATCTCGTCATCAAAGCTTGGCCAGCCACAATGCGATTCAAATTTTGATTCGGATTACTCATTTACACGACTTCCGCCTTATTATTAACTAATTGGCCGGTAAATGGGTGCTCGGCGCTTTTATGTACTATGATATATTCTTCTTCGGGTGTTTATTGATTGTATGCTATAAAGCCACCTACGAAATGCAATCAGAACCATATTTAACCATTTCCTAAGAGTTGTTTAAGAGGGAATGGTTAAATCTGTTCTTCGCGCTTCGGGCCTCTCACACACCAGGAAGATATGTGTTACGTTGCTCTAACCTCATCAAACCATCACGCCAAGTTTCGTTAAGCATTAATAAGCTTTTCCAAAGCACATTAATACTTAACCGGCAGTGCCGGCTTGTCATGCGCTTTGATTTTCGGAGAATCGCAACTTCACATTCGCTCTCGAGATCCTTTTAAACGCATCGCTGTAACTGCGCCAAGGCTTCGTTTTCGCTCAACATATAAAAGTCTATACGCTCATCATAATTTTAGCTCACCTGCATCTCGCAAAAGGCTTCAGCCATTGTCACGGCGCTTGCAATCCCGACCCTCTATCCATCTGCAACCGCAGCGCCAAGCCTTTGTGAAGCATTCTGTGAAACCGCCTATCGGCTCTCTCTTCACAGACCTTTTGCTCTGTTCGCAGGCGGCTCGCTTAGCTTATAAATTGTTACATTAGCGATTAAAAGTTGTTTATGCCCACATCAATAATCATTCAAGAACCTCATTCCGCTGCAAACATTTTTAGACAATTAAGGCCACATGACTCTAACTTGTTAGGAGAACTCTCGGCATCTGGTAGCAATTTTACTAAAACTAGAAATTACTGTATTAGAGGGCTTGACTCGGCAATCCCAATTGTCAATCTATTAGATCTTACAATGCCACTAGATTTAAATGATGTTCAGTGGGATTTCGAATTAGGTCAAGGTAGTCGATCATTGGCTCGCAGAGGCTTTTATAAAATAATCGGGACGCCCACTGAGGTAATAATAGGTACAATACCTACTTGGTGTGCCTCTGTTTTATACCATCCTCATTCAGATTCTGAGACTATCTTTAAATTTTTTAGTCGTATTGGTCCACTATTAAATCAACAGGCATTAGGCTTTGATTTTAGTCCGGCTGGTCCATCATACATAAGAGGTATTCATCCAAATCTCAAAAGGGGGTATTTTGAATCAATGTTAAACCAAACATTTTATGTTAGCCAGCAGAGAAGGGTTACACAACATGGACATGCATTCTATGATCCTAAGGAAACAGTTTGGTTTAAATTTGTTTGAACAAGACATCTCAAAGTATTGGAGATTGTCGATAGCGTAATTGTAACGCCTTTTCTAGCTTTCCTGCCAAGACTTTTTGCTCAACTCGCAGGAAGGTTCATTAAATTGACAATATCTTTTCACGTTTTGAAAAAATATTTTGGTCTAGCTATCTTTGTCATCTATATGAATCTTTCGTTTCATGTACTGTTGTAAAACTACTATCTTGCCATCCAGAAAACCTTACTCATGCCTATAACTTACACAACGGTTGACATTGATAATGATTGCGTCGGTAATCGCTGGGAAATTGAGAATGAGAATGAACTAGCGCATTTGGTAGGCATAGTCATGAAGGGCGAGTTTGCCCACGCAGAAAGCATTTTAGCTGGTATTGATATAGCACCAATGGTTTATACGCCTGACTTAGAAGACCCTATAAAGCAAGGTGTCATTGACTCGCTTACGGTAGAACTTGATGAACACGGAAAAGAAAAACGAGAAACACCAAAATGGCATCGTGATGGTCTGTTATTTGAAATAATCTCTTGGATCGTAGCACGTATGGCCAATTCTCCGGATGTACTAATTCGTGATCCACATATAGCAGCTACTACTCAAGGCCTTGATGGCCTTATTATTGAACTCAATGCAGCGAAAGACCAAGTTATTCAAACGGTCGTATTTGAAGATAAGTGCATGGAGAATGCAAGAGATGCCTTTCGATATCAGACTCTTCCCGCATTTAAAGCTCACCATGCAAATGGTCGTCAGTTGATCGCTAGCGCTACTACCTTATTGAGGCAAGCCGTCCCAGCTGCTTTAATTACTACGGTAGCTATCAGTGCGATTAAAATCGATGTACGCAAATACCGCTCGGCACTTCCAATCCTAGCAGGTGAAGATAACCAAGTTGGCCGTGCAAGAATATTCTCGAGATATGGCACGCTTTCAAATATTGAAAGAGCTGGGAGAATTGGCTGTACATTCGTACCTGAAGGCGATATGCGTGAGTGGTTTGAGCAATTTGCTAGTAAAGTGATTAAAAGCCTTTAGAATATGTTTGATCCGCAATCCTCTCGCTTATTACAAGGTGCACCAACTATTCCAGACGTAGCTCCCGAAGATTTACCAAGGCTTCTTACCGAAATTTACACTGAACTTGTCACTAATAGAGTTCGCGGAATTGATAACAACAAGCCTACAGAGACTACTCAACGTTTAACAAACATAGGAAATACCTATGAAATGCTAGCGATTTTGTCGCCAGAGCTTGCTGCTCGTGAGGCTTCTGCCTTTGTGGCTGCTACTGCCTATCAGATATTAGCAAAAAGCGAAATTGATAACAGTGAGAATGCAGAAGTGGCGTTTTCAAGAGATTACATTAGTGGACATATCGCGTCTGCGCTTTTGTTTTTGATTGCCGCGCAATATGCCGACGCCCGTGAGGCTATAAGATCTTTTACACCAAGCAGGGGTGATCAACCGATTTTAATACAACTGTTGTCTGAAACGCTAGTTGATCTTGTACTAGAAAACTACAACTCTATCCTTCAACGAGCTGATCGTCGTTCGCAAATCACTTATAAAGGTAATTTATTAGAGCGTGCTAACTTACATCTGTATGCACTAATACTGCAAGGAGTAGAGGTGCTTGCGGCAGCTATTCTTGGACAAGCGAGCCCTCACTCTTCAGACTTTGGCACCTTACGTCCAGATACTTATTTTAATAGGGTGATTAATTTATCGACTAGACAGGTTGACCTTGGAAGATTACCAAATCTTCTTTCCACATATCCAGGTCCTGCACATTTGGCTACCTTGCTAAATGGACTTACTCCAACGTTGCTTAAATCATCAATTGTAGCCCTATTACCACCTGACAACACAGATCGCAATCTGTGGTCGAATTGGCTTAGCTTTAGGGCCCAACGAAAACCGCTTTTGTGGTCAAATCATTTGCAAGCAGTCAATCAAAACTTTCACCATCTAGGCAAGTCAGTAGTTATGATTCTACCGACTGGAGCTGGCAAAACTACCCTTTCCGAATTTAAGATAGCAGCGACCCTTGCCTCTGGAAAAAAAGTTATATTTCTTGCTCCTACAAATGCTTTAGTAGAACAACTACAACATGACCTGTCAGAGTCGATTCCTGCAAGTGTTTTTGGTGACGAAAGACTTTTTGATGAAGATCTATATATAACTGTAGATAGCACTTTACCTAGATTAGAGGTAATGACCCCTGAGAAGTGCCTAGCCCTCCTTAATTTTAGCCCAGATGCTTTCATCGACATCGGTTTACTGGTGTTTGATGAGTGTCACAGCTTGTCTGCAGAAGCCTCCGTTAGTATAAGAAGGGCATTAGATGGCATGCTTGTAGTTCTTAATTTGTTAAAGGTGAATCCTGAGATTGATTTTTTGTTCCTTTCGGCTATGTTAAGGGAACCACAGCCATTTGCAGATTGGATTAGTGAACAGACCGGCAAACGTTGTTTGCTTATCGATTTGATTTGGAAACCAAGTCGCCAGGCACGCGGTGTGGTAATTTATAGCCATGATGAATTGGTAGCTGCTGAAGAAATGGCAACACGAATTCAAACAGAGAAAGATGATAAGCGGATGGATGATAATAAGGTGCTATCAAAGACAGTTCAGTCAGATGCAGTCCAGCACTTACGCTTAACGCCTTATGCGTTATTCGGGTTAGTTCACAACTGGCACCCCGATCGAACACAAGATATAAGCATAAGAAAACTTACGAATAATAGTTATAAATTAAGCGGTAAATTTGGCTCTCACAGATCGGTGATAGCTTCTCCATCCGGAGTAGAGATCGCTCGCAATCTAGCGGTTGCAGCTGCTAACACAGGTTTGAAGACGATAGTTTTTGTAAATAACGCTAATTGGACACATAGTTCAGCGCAACGAACGGAAGACCTATTAACAGTGACCGTAAATTATAATGAGCATGAAACGCGCTTGTTAGAAGCAATTGCGACTGAATTTGGTCGTATAGAGTGTTCTATGCTTTACCAAGCTAAGAAAGCGGTTCCTCACAATGCAGATCTCATTGTCTCCGAACGGCACCTTACAGAATCACTATTTCGGCGCGATGATGGAGCGATAATTATATATGCAACTACAACGCTTTCTCAAGGTATGAACTTACCCGCTCAGGTAGCAATCTTGTCGGCTGATGAGAGAGCAAATCTAGATGGGCCAGCGGTAACCCAGCTCCCTATGAAGCAGCACGAGTTGCTTAATGCTGCAGGCAGAGCAGGGAGGGCGGGCTATTTGGCAAATGGGCTAGTGATACTTGTGCCAAGAACTATCTTAACCTTTGCCGCAGATTTACCTAATGATAACGCTAAAAATGTTTTGAAGTCGATTATACCAGAAGACGAACGCTGCGTACCAATGATTGATCCGTTACAGCGAACTATTGACGAAATTCAAAGTGGTGTGATTTCAGTTGACAGCAAGTATCTATTCAATAAACTCAATGAGCAGAACGGCACTGCGGGTGTTGACCAATTATTTAACACCTCCTTCGCACGCTTTATTGCAGTTCGCCAAAAGACATTGGTTGATTACAATGAGAAAGTTGCAACCTTTAAAGCTACAATGGCAGGTGAGATAGTTGAGAACGATTCACCGGAATGGCTTGCTCAATTATCAGTTAATTCGGGTATTTCCCTATCAATTCTGAATGAACTTTACCTATCGCTTATAAATGAGTTTCATCAACTACCACGGGATGTCACCAATTGGATGCAATGGATTTTGTCTTGGTTGGCACTGCACGAGGAAGCTGGTCGATACTGTTTTGGTCAAGATTTTGGAACCCTTCAAAAAATTGCGGCATTTAAATCTATAACAATAGATAATTACGAAAACGCAATGGCTGTGCTTGCAAGTGGCATGAACGCTTGGTTGAGTGGAAAGACTATGATAAGAATTGAACAAGTAATGGAAAGACTTCCTAATGATGCAAAACTGCTTTGTCCAAAGGCGCGTGAGATAGCAACAAATCTTGCACCTCGGAGTTTATCCTATTTTTCAACTTTCATAATTAATATCACAAAGCAAATTTCAGAGCAAAGAAACGAAACCATACCATATCTGGCTGCATTGGAGTGTTTACCGTCTGCAATTAAGAAAGGAGTTGACAGTCCACAAAAGTTAGTATACTATAACCGCATCAAAAATCAGTACTTGAGTAGAGTAGGCGTTCATCAACAATTCGAATTGACTTTCCCAAACCTTATATTTGGTGAGGAGTATGATTTTCAAATGATCATTGATGCCATGTCAAATATTTGATAGAATGGGGTGGCTAAAGTTAGGTTTGTAAACGCTGGCTTAATAAGCCGGGCGTTTACTTTTAATAAAAATTTGTTTAACTTTCCTACCTAAACCTAATCCTCATGAAGAGATTCTTGATCCTATTGTTCTTAACCGCAGGAACATTTGTTAGTGCTCATAATTCCAAGCCAATCGAAGCTAAAAGAACTGTAGCAACTTGCGTTGGTGACAATCCGTGTAAAGCTTGTAAAAACTGTAAATACTGTAAACGCTGTGCAAAAGATGGTAACACTTGTGGTGTTTGTAAGAAATAGTTGTTGATAAGCTAACTTGGGTTCAAAATAGACTTTATTTTCTCCAACTTAATAGGTTTTGAGATAAACTCTTCTATAGCCGGAATATTATGACTTCTTTCAACGTCGCTTTGCCAAAGCGAAGAGGTAAGTAAAAATATTCGAATCTTACCTAAAGGATCTATATCCAACCTTTGAAAGTCCAGGATAAAGTCCCATCCGTCGCTAACCGGCATATTTAAGTCGAGGAAGATACAATTAGGCAATAACTCTGGGCAATTGATACTTACATGTAATAATCTGCTTATTGCCCCGTCGCCATTGTTAAAAACTTCAAATCGAGCATTACAGACGATTTTATTAATGGATCGTTGTAAAATAATGATGTCAAGGTCTGCATCATCAATTACATAAATTAACGGGTTATATCTATTTAAATATAGATCGGGAAAATGAGATTCAAAATCATATTCTATAGCTTTACTTATTTGATTAATAATGTTAATGTCTAAATTAATTGATTCAAACCAATCTAATATAGTATCTGGGCCAACATTTAACTTTTTGGATAACTCATCAACACTGTAACCAAGTATGCCAGTAACTAATTCTAACTTATGCCCTCTATGTCTTTCCATACTCCGAAATTACAATTTCAATCTTTCTAATATTTCATTGAGTTAGTTTTCTTTAGGAGTAGTTATAAATAGGCTTTATTACCCCTTTATTAAGTTTACAAAAGGGTTGAATCACCCTATATCACGATTACTTTAATTATTAAATTTGTTGCAACATCTAATGTGTAATTATGGCTTATTACTTAAGTGATGTTCTTGAACAAATCGATGTAGGCACAGTTTTTCAGAATGTTTGTTTTTACTTGTTGATAACTGTAATGCTGATAATGATTGTAGTTCAAATTTCAATCCTGAAAGAACGAAAGAGTTAATAGTAAGGTTTGTTACACCGTAATATATCTAAATGCTATACATTAACTTAATCTTTAATCACCTCCATAGGATTAAACCCCAACTTAGTAACCAACTCAACCAATCCAACCTCAAAATCTCAATTATTACTCAACGGCTACCTTAATAAACGATAGACTTGCATATTAAATCGTTAGTATCACTTACAATAATTTCAGGTCTGCCTTTATAAATGACAACTTTACCGATTGCACCTACTTCGTCACAGGCCAATTTTTTATAGCCTTCAAGCGCATTACCTTTTAAAACAATAGTCAATACTTGATTAGGATAAGCTGCACCCATATTTAATAACATCATACCTCCAACTTCCTTTTGATCTGCTACCTTGCCAATAACGTAAACAGTTTGCCCAACGTGAGAGGCCGCATACTCTAAAGAGACCTGTTTAGGACGAGACGTAGTTTCAGGCGCTTTTTCTGTTGTGGGACGCAGGTTATTGTATGTTGAGGATTCAAATATCCTATTCAATATACCTGCTAACCTAATGCCACCCATTTCGATTCGCTCGTGAATGATGTTTATGTGCGACTTGTAGTAATTATCATCAAGCTTGTTGTTTTGCGCAGCTTCAGCATACAGCTTAGTCGTTATCTGATAACTTTCCCAAAGCCATTTAGATAACGGTTCACTTTGCCATTGCCTGATTTGTTTGGCTGTTGCTGTATCATAATCGACTGACATTTGCTCGAATGACTTGCCTTCTGTACCAATCAATTTGCTATCCCAAAGTGAGTGAAGGTTTGTTCCCTTTCCATTATACTGAAGTTGGATAGTATTACCACCTTGATCTTCAGCACGGCTTACGTGCATAGGTTGGTGTAAGTCGCCAACAAAGTGTATAAGATATTTAAGTGCAACAGCTTTTTGTTCGTTACTTGTGGATTTGCTTGATAGGTCTTTCTCACACTGTATAACTGCCTTATAAACATTATCGGCCGGTTGATTGGTAATCGTATCAATGAAAACTTTATAAGATAAACCTAAAGGAAGATCAACATAATGACGAGGCGTAGTAAATTTGTATTGGGATTTCGTTCTGATTTCATCAGCCCATGAGGCAACATCAGCCATAGTGGTATCTCCTAATAAAGCCTTAACTGCTGCTTTTGCTTTAGGTGTTAGATGATTTTCAGCAATGGTAGCTACTGTTTTGTGTCCGACAACTCCCCAGGAAATCAAAATAAGCGAAACGAAACTAATAAGGCTTAATGCAAAGTGCTTTCTCATGCTACAAAGTTAATCATGCAACGTAAACATTACGTTAACCATGATTGCAATTCACTTCAAAACAAAACGCCAGGCTTGTTCAGCTTGGCGTTAGGTCATTTTGTTAAGATTTCGGCTTATATCGCTTATCAACACTACCATCCTTATTCAGTCCGGGTGTTCGGTTTTCCTTATAACGCATATCGGGTGTACCATCTTTGTTAAGGTGCCTACTTGTTGAAGTTGGAACAGTACTCGTTGGCGTTGGCGTTGGGTTAGTCCTCGGAGACGGCGTAGTTTCAGGTATAGCTACCGGCGTATTCGGAGCCTGTTGATTTTCTTTATATCTCCTGTCAGGCGTTCCGTCAGCTTTAGTTCTTACGGATGATGCAGGAACCGAAACCTCTGGCGATTGATTGTTTTTATAACGTTTGTCAGGAGTACCATTCTTTTTTAGGTGATCATTAGCAACTGGAGTAGTCGCCTCGGAAGTGTTAGTTTTATATCGTTTATCAGGAGTGCCATCTTTCTTAAGTTTACCTTGGCCGTTAGCAACTATTGAAGGTTCTGAACCACTGCTTTTATACCTCTTATCAGGGGTTCCATCCGCTTTAGTGTGCGCGGTTGATGTTTGCTTTTTAGAAGTTGATGTAGTTGCAGATGGTGTTTTATACCGCTTGTCTAACGTACCATCTTTTTTAAGGTGATCCTGAGCGTAAGAAGAAGAAACCTGGGCTAGCGTTGCCAGGCTGATTAACAGCGCGACAACAAATTGCAAACTCTTTTTCATAGTTTACAGTTATGATTTCTTCTTTGTAGCAACAACCTTTTTGCTGGACTTGTACCTCATGTCCATAGTACCATCTTTCTTTAAATGCTTGTTAGCATTGTAACGTCTGTCAAGCTTACCACTTTTGGTTTTCTTAGTAGTGTCCTGAAATGGTGATACAGCAGCTTGAGTAAATGTTGCTAAACCGAGCATAAGCACGGTTAGCAAGGTGAATAGTTTTTTCATTGCTTTTTGTTTTAGTTAAGTAATTTAACAAGCAATGTGCTCAAATGTTTAATAGTAACCCATTAAGAATGAAATCCTTTCGATAGGCCACCTTTAACAATAGCCATATCATTATACATTTTCGCATAAATACTTTCGTAGTGCCTACACATCTCTTTTATTGCCTCATCGTACAAATTATATAAATCACTCTTTTCGATGTCTAAAGCGTGTCTAATACCTTCTCTCAAATCCAAAACTTTTAAATATTGTTCTTTAGAATTCAGGTTTGATGCGATTAATTGATCATTTGTTAATGTTACATCAAAGTATAAGCTAACGAGATTGTACTTCCAGTTTTCGGCATCTAACTTATCCATGTAAGCATTTAGCTTCACAATTTCTTGATTAAGAAAATCCAGGCTTTTATCGCTGCGCGAATTATTGTAGTTCTTCCAGTAGTCGATGTTCTTTTTAACAATAGCCATTTTCTCTCCAGTCACATAATAGAAGTTCTCAGCAATGTCGACTTGCTTACTTCTGTAAGCATTTTTAAGCTCGGTGTTGGCTTTACGCTTGTCGCCCACATAAGAGAATAACCCCGTTAAACATTGGGTTAGTAGCGCCCCAATCAATCCTGAAAAGGCGCTGACCTGTAGTAGTGTAGTATTTGCTTCCATATTGAATATTAATATCAAAAATAACTAAAAGCATTTTGAAATGCTAATAATATTAGCATAACTTTGTAAGTATGGAAAAGTACTATACTGCTGAACAGTTGGAAATACTCCGTTTAAATCAACACCTACGTGGGAAAATGTCAGATGATGAGATATTGCAATTGGGAGAGGATCTAGCAAATGAGCAAGACTTTGAGGATGGTGCAACATCAGAAACGTTAGATTGGGTTAGCAAGGATGAACCCCTTAGTAATGACGATTAATATTAAAATATTATAATCTAAAAAATATTGATTTCATGAAAAAGTTCGCAGTCGATCAGGCACAAACTCTTAAACGACCTTTAGCTGGATGGGTTATCCATGCTGCTTTTGAAAGTCCCGCAACGGATTATGAAGAAGACCGAATAAGCCTTGACCAATATGTATCGACACATCCCGACGCTGTATTTTATATAAAGGTTACTGGCGACTGTATGATCAATTCGGGCATCAACGATGGCGATCTTTTAGTAGTTGATAGAAGCATTAAACCTGTAACTGGCGATGTGATAATTGGAGTGTTGAATGGAGAGCATATCATAACATGCTACATTGAGTATAATGGTTCAAATTATCTTGTGCCTGACAACCCCGCTTATGAAGTCATTAAGATCGAAGAGTTCACATCATTTACTATTGAGGGAGTTGTTCCGCATACTCTTTTAAATCAAAGGAAACAAGCACATGTTCGCACTAATCGATTGCAACAACTTTTATGTAAGCTGCGAAAGGGTGTTCCAGCCTCAACTCCGAGGTAAACCCGGGGTTGTATTGAGCAACAACGATGGTTGCGCTATAGCCCGAAGCCAGGAAGCTAAGGACATGGGTATAAAGATGGGTGCACCCTTTTTTGAGATTGAAGCGCTGCAAAAGGAGGGTAAGATTTGGTGGCGATCATCTAACTATGCGCTATATCAAGACATGATGCGACGCATCACATCAATCGTTGGGGAGTACTGGCCTGAGATTGAAATTTATAGTATTGATGAAAGCTTTTGTGATTTGCGAATGTTTAAAATGCATGATTTGGAAGCCATGGCACTTACTATCCGCAAAAGAGTTTTTCAGTTCACAGGCATTCCGGTATGCGTTGGCATTGGCCCGACACGAACCCTTGCAAAAGTTGGTAATCGGATAGCTAAGAAACATTTTGAAAATGGTGTGTTCGTGATTAATGATGAGTTAAGTCGTCGCTTTGCTTTAAAAAAACTTCTCATTGAAGATGTGTGGGGTATCGGGCCTAAGAACGCAGCTAAACTGGTGAAGATAGGGATTAACACAGCATGGGATTATGCAGCGATCAATGATTATGGGTATATAGAAAAGCGATTTACCGTTACCGGATTACGCACATGGTATGAGCTTCGAGGCGTTAGCTGTTTACAAATGGAGTTTGTTCGGGAAGATAAAAAGGGCATTAACACAGGGAGAAGTTTTGGGGAGAAAACTGATAATTACAAAGTAATCGAGGATGCACTTTATACATTTGTACAAAACTCTGCACCGAAACTTAGAGCACAAGGTTCTTTATGCAGTAGAATACAAGTGTTTTTAATGACAAGCCAGTTTGAAGTTGTGCATAAACGAAAGAGTGCAGTTTGGCAAATGGATATTGCGATACCTACCAATCTTACTCAAGAGTTGCTACGATACGCAGTAGAATGCTTAAAGCGCATTTATAAGCCTAATTATCCTTATCAGAAGGTTGGAGTTTATATGACAGGTTTCGTTCCCGCAGCTGCTCGGCAAACTTACCTTTTAGATGACCAACCAAATCGAGATCGTTTAAGTAAAATTAATGGATTGGTAGATAAACTAAACGACCGATTCGGAAAGGACTTTGTTCGATTTGCAGCTATGGGCTATGAGCGTAAATGGCAGATGCGACAGAATTATTTATCTAAGCGGTATACTACGAGGATAAATGAGATATTGGCAATCGGTGCTCACTCCAATATCATTAAAACAAATTAAGCTGGCTTTCATCGTCGTTTGCACCTGGCTTATGAGTTTGGTTTCGGTTCATATCCTCATCCGGAATGAACTTAAGCACATCTATGTAAGCTTCCATATTCGGTAATGTTTTACTTAACCATTGTACTTCTTGTTCTTTCGTAAGCGCAATCGGCATGCGGTTTTTTGTGTGAACCTCTGCTACCTGTTCGTTAGCTTCACCTGTTATCATGGCAAAGGATCTATAAACGGAACCTGTTTTGGGATCCTTCCACTCAGACCATAGGCCAGCAACGGCAAATACCTTACGATCTTTTAAATGAAAAGCCCAGTGCTTTGTCTTATCGGCATCTATGGCTTGTGGCTCAACAAATTCAGTTACCAAGATAATACAACGTTTATGGTTACTCATCAATACAGACCATAGCGGGCTGGAAAGGAGGTTTTCCTTTTTCGCATTGAAAGTACTTCCGTTCATTTTACACTCGAGTGCGTCCCAGCGTACTAAACCGAAGTGCATTAATTCTCTCTTAGTGGGTTCATCAGCAGTTATAACCCATTCCTCGTCCGTGATACGGCCATCTTTTTTCGCTTTTCTACCTAAGCTTTCATCAGCGACGTCTACATCATATTCTGCGTCGATATCTACTTCTGAAGCATCAAAAATTATTCTGCTACACATGTTACTCTAATATACTAAACAATACAACTTAACACAATTACTGTTTACTTTGCAAAATGGAATTTGGCAGAGACGAAGTAGTACTTAACGAAATAGATTTTACTTTACCGGTTGATAGCAAAGAGACAATTCAAACTCTCAATTCATCTGATAACAAAGAAGTGTTTAAAGCGCACGTTGGGGGCACTCGTTGGGGACATAAATCTTTAAAAGGGAAGGTATATCCTAAATTAACGAAAGACAAGGAATTTGCTTCATTATACGCAAATAGCTTTAATGCAATTGAGTTTGGCAGTACGTTTTATGCAATTCCATCAAAAGAAGAAATTGCGGTATACACCGCGAAGATTTTGGGTAACGACGAGTTTAAGTTTAGTCCAAAGTTTCCACAAAGCATATCGCACATTCGTCGATTGATGAATGCATCTGATCAAACGAAAGCTTTTTATAATAGTTTGCCTGGTTTTGGCAGCCATTTAGGTCAAATGCTGTTACAGTTGAGTGATGGTTTTAGCCCTAAGAGTTTTGACGCTCTACAAGAATACTTAATGTCGTTACCGAGCACCGACAATGTTTGTGTTGAGTTGAGAAATAAACATTGGTTTAATGAACCAGCAAGTCGAGAGGCCTGGTTAAACTTGTTTAGAAAGTTAAGTGTTGGTTCAGTAATTACAGATTCACAAGGTCGGAGAGATGCAGTTCACATGGAATTAACTACGCCAGTAGCTTACATAAGGTTTGTTGGTAATGCTTTACATCCAACAGATTATATTCGAGTAGATAGTTGGATAAATCGGTTGAAAGCATGGAAAGAGCAAGGACTACAATCCGTGTGGTTCTATATACACCAATTGGATGAAGCGCATATGGTGGATCTTGCTGATTACATGATAACAAAGATGAATGCGGAACTTGGCACGGCTATCCGTAGACCGATCATGCAATAACTTTTTGAATAGCTAATACTATTTGCTCGATTTCATCGTCCGACAGTATATCTCCACAATACTCCCATCGATGTTTATCTTCCAGATGAAAGGCCAATTCGCCAATATTCAATAGAGACTTGCTGGTTAGGCCATATACACCATTCGGCACCATGCCACCACCATCATCCATAATTTGTGGAGTGGCAACAATGGAAACAGAGCTACCGTCATCTTTTTTAATATGTATTGTAATGCTGTTATCCATGGTTATTGCTTTGTGTTTATAACATTATTAGCTTGATTAAGTTTACAGAAAATACCTATTCAAAGAGGATTTGATCCTTAGTGTAATATGTTTTGCGTTTATCTATTTCAGCTTTTAGGATTTCCTCTCCGGCAAGTGTTAGTGTTTGCTTGGGACGATGCACCTGGAGGAAGTCACGCTCTTTTTCCGTAATTGTGTCAGGGAAGTTGTGCAATATGTGCTTTTCTGCATTGGTTAACACCGTTTGAATAGCTTTGATAAGCACTACGATTTTGTTCTCGGGTATTTTGTTCGCAGTAGAGAAAGGAGACAATTTTGCTTCATATAGAATTTCATCTACATAAGCATTCCCAATTCCCCCAACAGTCTTGCCATCCGTTAAAACTGTTTTAATGTGACGTGAGCTTTTATTCAACGCTTTAAGGAGGTAATCGGCCGGCATATCCATAGCATCGGGCACCTTTGTCGGTGCTGGATCAAGCGTTAATATTACTGCTTTTTGCCAATCTGTAATAGCTAAACCTATGCCATCTTCGAACAAGAGTTCTGCAATGGTGAACCTGTTTTCATTTTTATCTTGAAACCAATACATAGTGCCATGCAACATTAAATGAACGCCTAATGTATGGTTGTTATCAAATGCAAAGTGCAATTCCTTACCAATTCTTTCAACCGATGATAAAGTGTGGCCTTGCAAAGAATTTTGCAATTCTGCTTCAGAACTTTTAAGGCGTCGATCTATAAGAACATGAACATCCTTTAGTGTCTTACCTACAAGCTGCTTTATAAGGTTTTTTTTAAATACGTTTAAATCTGGTATCTCGGGCATGTTGTTATTTTATAAGTATTCGCTTTCAATCCTTAGACCAATTTTTTCGATTGTGGATTCGGTTAATATCACGCCTGAGGATTGTATCCATGACCATTCTTCAGTGTGCTCAACAGAAGCCATCCAACGACCATCAAACAATACATCGAATGCATTAGGTTGCATTATCACCTCGCAACTTACAGATTCACCACCGTATTCGAGTTCAAATTTAAAGGATGGGTTATCAGATTCCATATTCAAAGATAAGTCGTTACTAACTCAATGCATAAGATGTTTTAACTTATATTGAGTTTCATTTTTTATAAGGTACTGTGCCTTGTTGCTTCGAAGTTTACCTTTTAAAGAAGAGGTTTACTTAGCTCTATGAATATGTATAAGACCATGAAGGCCAATAGATGAGCTAATGGTTTACCCTTAAATCCGCGTGGTATTATCATTGAATGTACTAACTTACAAAACGTTTGCTATATATAAACCATAATTATGCCCGACCACCAATCTCAATATTTGCCTACAGAACTATTACAAGACTATATCGACACTTTTTTCGGGTATGGCAGCTGGTCAACTAGCAAATTCTGGTTTATAGGCATTGAAGAAGGTGGTGGCAACGAAAAGGAAGATTTAGAACGAAGGCTAAGTAGTTGGGTGAAATTAGGTAAATGTGACTTAATGGATTGTAAATTGCACCATCAAAACACTGGCTCGTTTACAAAGCCCCTATTGCTTAAAATGCACAGTAGAACGTGGACAAGGCTGATATTGACAAAGCTTGGATTTCAATCTATATCTAGAACCCAGGAGGCAATGCTAAACGTACAAAACAATGACTGGGGCATATTAAATTCCGACAACTTGCTCGTTGAACTTCTGCCTTTACCTTCACCTGGATTAAAGTATTGGAATTATAAAGATTGGGTAGATCTTGACTCTTCGCTAAACTTTTTATGTGATAGAAATGCTTACAAACTAAAAGTTATCGAAACGAGAGTAAATTATATTAGATCAAAGATAGCCGAACATCACCCTGTTGTAGTATTGTTTTATGGGAAAATGATGGAATCTCATTGGGATATTATTATAAATAGCAACAAAGAATTAGATTGTTTTAAAATAGGTAATCACTCGGTGCGATATATCAAAATTGATAAAACGTTATTTGTTCAGTGCCCCCAGCCAACATACATTAGGGCATACGCTTTTTGGACAGAACTGGGTCACAAAATAAAGACTTGGTTATAAGCCATATTAGGAAGATAGCGCAATCATTATTAATTAGCACATTTTAATGTCAAGGGTATATACAGGAATAAACTTGACAAGAAATGTGCGTAAAATTCTTAGATTGAATTGATAAAGGTAAAGGTTACTTCAATATTACAGCAGATAAAACCCGTCTTTTGAATATGTTCAGCTCCTTAGGCTCGAATTTCATAAATAACATTAAGTAAATGATAACACAAAAATTAGAAGACCTTTACACACAAAACCTAGACCGATTCATGTCAGTACGGGAAATTCTTAAGGATCATAACATTAATGGCCCCTACCTATGTTCTCCAACTGACTTGTATTTGAACCAAAAAATAAAACTATTAATCATTGGCCAAGAAACAGCCGGTTGGACAAACCATGATATAAAAGGTCAAATGGTTAAATATGAAACCTTTAAAGTGGGTAAAACTCACAATTCCACGTTTTGGCAAATGGCAAGAAGTTTAGAAACAGCCTTTGATAATACAGCGTATTCCTGTGCAGCTTTAAATTTAAACAAATTTGATGTTGCTGGCCATAATCCTAGAACAGAAGTCCAGATACAGCCAATTAGGGCTCTTGATGACATTATAGTTCCTGAAATTAAAATCATTAATCCAAATGTTTGCATTTTCTTTACATCGCATAATTCTGATTATAGATTGAAAAATCTCTATCATGATTTGAAATTTATTGAAATTGAAGGATGGAACGTAAAACACCTTTGCATTTTAAAGCATCCCAATTTACCGGAATATACTTTTCGAGCCTACCATCCTAATTACCTGAGAAGAAAAGGACTTGAGAGTAAAGTTGTTGCTGCGATAGCCTCACATTTATTGTAAACTTTTAACAACGATAATTTGTCATTTAAAATAGCTTCTAAAGCGCTCTTACTATTATGTGAGAGCGCTTTTTTTTTGCATAGATTATTTTCATTGATTTAGTACTTTATGTATTAAAGGAAAAATGTGCGTAACGAAAGAAGCCCACCACACATACATTATAATCAATACTGGCAAGCAAAATTAGCCAGTTAAGCCGCAAACGGTGGCCATAATTCCACATTCTCCCACAATCCAAGGTAGTATCAAAAACTTTAGTGCTTTCACGGCATAAACCCACCATGCCATCGCTCTGCCCATTTATTCCATGTTCCTAAAAGTTATTTGCTCTCCACCTTGACCTTATTGCCTCTAACAGGCTGTCAGGCTGCCATAATTAATTCATTTAATCACATTATACATTTAACGATTATGGCTACTTCAGCACAAACCACCGCACCAACAAACACATTCGTTGACACCTACCAAGAGGTAACCGACGCAGTTATTAAAGCACTCGAACAAGGTACAATCATTTGGCAATGTCCCTGGAACCAGGTTGGCCTACCCAAGAACATCACCACAAATGCAAACTACCGGGGATGGAACCTATTCCTACTTAACTTTCACGCGATGATTAAAGGTTATCCAACACCTTATTACATTACTTACAAGCAGGCACAAAGGCTTGGAGGCATCATTAAAAAAGGAGAGAAAGGAGTTAGAATCATTTATTGGGCCGAAGTAGTTTTGAAAAGTCAAAACCTTGAAGATAATCAACCATCCAATACCGAGGATCAAACAAAGCCGCGAACCATCATGGTACCTAAAACCTATACCGTCTTTAACATTGCTCAAACCGAAGATATCGAGTTTCCTGCTTTTAATGCAGAAGTGCGAAGCGATGCAGAAAAGATTGCGGACTGTGAAATCGTTGTCGACAACATGCCAAATAAGCCTACCATACGCAAAAATGGCACCAACGCATACTACCAACCATCGACAGATACCGTTGTCATACCGAGCTTAAAAAGATGCAAATCCAATGAAGCTTACTACAGTATATTATTCCATGAACTGGCACACAGTACCGGCCACGAAAGTAGATTAAACCGTAAAGAGTTATTAAACTCTGAAGGCTTTGGCAGTGCTACCTATGCGAAAGAAGAACTTACTGCTGAAATGACTGCTGCATTCTTAGGAGCAGTAACTGGCATTGGAAACGCAACTATCGAAAACAGTGCAGCATATATTGACCGCTGGCTTAAAGCTTTGAAAAATGATAAAACATTAATCATTAAAGCTGCTGCACAAGCACAACGCGCTGCTGATTATATCTTGTCAGTAGTTTATGAACCAGCGTAGTAAAAAGCCCTTAGGGGCTTTTTTTAAATGATACTATCGGAAAGTAAAAAATCATCTGTATCTTCAACAAACCTTATTGCAATGAAAAGAACTTTCTTGATAGCAACTCTGCTACTATTAATTGTCGGTAGTGCAATTGCACTACTCAATCACTTTATCCTTAGTACTCCAGTACACCACCAGTTGAACAGCGATCCGCGGAATAGTGGCATCGATTTAAGCGCTCATTATCAATATTATTGCAATCCGTCAGTCCTAATACTAAACCTGAAAGATATAGGAAACGACAAGGCACCAGCTGACATCTTTAGGGCCTTTCTGCAAGCAAGTAATTCTTTGAAAGACAAAAATTTTGACGTGGTTGTACTTGAGTGTCGAGGCAATCCAAAATTTAAATTGTCTGGAAAATATTTTAATAAACTTGGCACTGAATACGAACAACAAAATCCTGTGTACACTATTAGGACATTTCCAGAAAACGTCATGAACCTTGACGGAAGCCATGCATTTGGGTCTGTTACAGGTGGGGTGTTTGGTGTTTTAAAATTACAGATGGAACAATTTGGTGAATTTACAAACGCCTGGTATTTGAATGATTTCACCTCAAAAAATTAATATCGAATGAAAGGATTTATAATTATTATGATAATCGTTGGATTAGCATGCGGATGCCAGCAGCCCATACAAAAATCTAAAGAGCAAAATGCAGCTGAATTAGATAGCTTTTCAAAAGCACAATATGGAGAAAGTGCCGAAGAACATGTAAAAAAAATGGTTGATCAGTCTATTGCCAAGGCTATGTTAGATACTGTTGGATTATCAAGGGCACCTGTTAAAGTTATTCAATCAAAGGTCGTCAAACAGGAATACTCTAACTTTCGCTCAGTTTATTTAAAATACAAAAACATATCAAAGAAAACCATAAGTGCCATTAAGTTTGAGTGGTACGGTACAAATGCGTTCAATGATCCTGCTGATTTAGGTAGTATTTACGCTAAGGGTTTTGGTGGTGGTTTTACGGACGATGAATTGAGACCAGGACGAAGTGAAGGTTCAACATGGAACGTATTAAGTAGAGATGCAAAAAAACTTAAACTGGCTTGGCCAATTGAAGTGTCGTTTAGCGATGGTACTAAATGGAAGTTATCTAAATAATATCAATGGCTAAGGTATCTGCTAAAAATGTCCGCAATGCTTTAAAGCGCATTGGGATAGAAGAATATCTTATGCAGTCGGAAAGTGTTTTCACTAACGCTATAAATAACTTTCGGATATCGCTTGACGATATACAGCAAGTTTTGACAGATAATCCTGCCTTTAACAACTATAGACTACTTAAAGCTATTTTAGATAAAGTAATTGCCATTAATAAAGAAAACAATCTCGCACTCTTTGTATGCTATCAATTACTTGCAAAATATGCTAAAGAAGACGGGGAGCATGTTTTCGACCAACTTAACGAGTTGGCGATGCGACACCATCTAGATTGGAAGTTAACAGGAGATTACCCTTATGCGATGATAATTACAAAGTGCAATTGTTGTAAATGTCGCGAACTGGATGAGTTTGCAGATAAAACCGAGATAGTGAAACGCCTGTTCATGCAAGCGTTGACAGTATGTGAAGGGATGGCTAACAGTACAGTGGTTACGCTGTCAGACGCTGGTTACTTAAGACGTCTTAAATATTTATAAGCTTATTTCTTAAAAGGTACTATTCCTGGTCACTTCGAAATTTACTTTAATAATGAGGGTTGAGGTTTTTAGCAACTTAAGTAAGAAAGCAGCGTATAAGACGATGTTGGTTAATTGGTTTCTATAAGATCATAGATGTGAGTTAAGCCTCTAAGTATTACTTAGGGGCTTTTACGCTTAATAGCTTTTACGCTCTGTCGAACACTCGGTTTACTAATAAACACCTAGCATACTTGCTTAATTAAATTGATAGGTAACAAAATCTTAAAGATGCCGTATAAGGGTGAAATAATTTATCAATGATACGATTAACTAGGATGTTTAGATTCAACTTCCCTCGACTATTTTTAACAACGAAAAGCACTAATATTTCTTATTTAGCTGAAATGATAGAATCAAATAACAAAGCATTGGAATCAATCAATTTAGAATTGAAAAATTACGAAAGTGTTATTTACAATGGAATATCGAATAGTACCTTATAAATAATAAAGGTAAACTCCAATCCAAAGCAGCAATCAACAATCCTATTCAATATTAATCTACTACACCTGAGTTAACATGGGGTTATAACAACCCATTTTTGTAAAATGTAGTAGTAGATTTATAATGACTTTAACTGCACTTTGATAGATTATCTCGAATAGTACCTTTTAAAAAATAAAGGAATCATTGAACATGCAATCTCTTCCAATATTTAACTTTGGGACAGTTGATAAAAAGGGTGTTAATAACCCCTATTTTCGAAAAAGTGTAGCAGTTAATATTATAGCCAATTTGTTAAATTGCTATGGAACTCTTTATACATTACAAAATCATTATAACTGTAAATAGAATCTCGCGTTTGAATATTATTATCATCTCGCTTTTTTGACCATTCATAGCACTCAATCCATGCTTTCAAATATTTTTTTAATAGGGACAGATGATCAGAGTTTAAGTAAATCAGTAAGGCACCATAATAGTTGATTGGCTTTAATTGTTCCACTAATAACATCGTATTCTTTAACTCATCGATACTCCGATACTCCGCAAGCCAACTAACAAACATGGCTTCATAATCGTAGGGACACTCGTTAAGTAAATTTAAATCTCTTAAACCGGATAAGAAACCATTATAGCAATCTTCACTTATTTTTAAATGTTTAATAGGCAGATCGTTTAAGAAGTCTTGTTGAGATTGTAAATTGATAATATAATATCCCTTATAATAATGACCTCGAATGATATTTCTCTTTAAAAAAATATTAGGCGAGCCTACCTTTGAGTGTTCAATATCGTATATCATTAAATATAAATATAAGGAAATTAGGTAAGGATATGATCATTAAAGCAAAGTTAGGCACCAGGAACAACACAGGGCAAGGAACTACGGCATAAACACAAGCCCTCACACCATCCAACATTTATTCCGATTTAGTTTTTCCTTACGCCTGTATGGGCAACGTAGTCATTCATTCACTTAAACTAATACAGATATGGAAAACACAAGTTAAAAAACTGCGCCAAAACTGCGCCAAATACAAAGTATTCACCTTTAAATATTGTAAATTGCAGTAGATAGACTAGATCGTAAGTTTATCATTTTAATAAATTATAAAAATTTGAAACCCGCGCTTATATACTCAATAAGCAGTTTAAGGCACAAAAAAGCCCCTTAGTGATTACTAAGAGGCTAAGTTTAGTGTGGTATCAGCTGGGATCGAACCAGCGACACAAGGATTTTCAGTCCTTTGCTCTACCGACTGAGCTATGATACCGCTCCGTTTAAGGTTTGCAAATGTAGCGTTTTTTTTATTTCCCGAAACATTTTTTTCAACTTTAGTTACATGTTTCTCGTATCAGGGTGCTCGGTAATTGAATTTCAGGGAATTACGTTGTGAAATTATTTTAAGTTTTTTTTGGCTGTCGCTGTAATGCAGCTTATTTAAACAAATTCTAAGTTTAAAACATTTCGGCAATATCTACCTT
The DNA here is from genome assembly GCA_040389205.1 of Bacteroidota bacterium. Classification (GTDB taxonomy): domain Bacteria; phylum Bacteroidota; class Bacteroidia; order Sphingobacteriales; family Sphingobacteriaceae; genus Mucilaginibacter. The sequence goes on along the minus strand of JAZKAL010000017.1, from coordinate 17,755 downwards.
TAATTAAATCAAATTCCTAATTTAGCTTTCAATTACTATGCACGCATAATATTATATATGGTCGGACAGGTTATCTTCATCATTATTTTACTTAGCGCCGCTTACCTGTTTGGTAAGAATGTAGCCAGGGTTAGGCGCAACATACTGCTGGGCCGCGATACCAACAGGAGCGACCGCCCTGCCGATCGCTGGGCCATTATGGCTAAGGTTGCCCTTGGCCAAACCAAAATGGTTAAACGCCCTGTAGCCGCGGTAATGCACTTTTTTATTTACGTAGGCTTTGTGATCATCAACCTCGAGGTGCTCGAGATCATGATAGACGGGATCTTTGGCTCGCACCGGGTATTTTCACAACCATTGGGCAGTTTGTATGGCTTCCTGATAGGCGGGTTTGAGGTGCTTGCGCTGCTGGTGCTGGTATCGTGCGTGGTTTTCCTAGCCCGGCGCAACATCCTTAAGTTAAAACGCTTTAGCGGTACCGAGATGACCTCGTGGCCAAAATCGGACGCCAACTATATCCTTACCATCGAAATTTTACTGATGACGGCCTTCCTGACCATGAATGCCGCCGACTATAAACTGCAGCTATTGCATTTTGGCCATTATGTTACCGCGGGCAGTTTCCCGGTGAGCGATCTCATCGCCCCGCTGTTGCCATCGGGCGCGAACACGCTGGTGATGATAGAGCGTGGCTGCTGGTGGTTCCACATCGTTGGTATACTGGCTTTTTTAAACTACCTGCCTTATTCAAAGCATTTCCATATCCTGCTGGCCTTCCCCAATGTGTATTACTCTAACCTGGAGCCTAAGGGCGAGTTCAGCAATATGGCATCGGTTACCAACGAGGTAAAGGCCATGCTCGACCCATCGTTCGTACCTGAACCTGCCGAAGTAATCCGCTTTGGGGTTAAGGACGTTACCGACCTTACCTGGAAAAACCTGATGGAGGCTTATACCTGTACAGAATGTGGCAGGTGTACATCGGTTTGCCCGGCAAATATTACGGGTAAGCTTTTATCGCCCCGCAAAATTATGATGGATACCCGCGACAGGCTTACCGAAGTAGGCAATAACATAGATAAGCACGGCAAGGATTATGCGGATGATAAAACATTACTGGATAACTACATCACCCGCGAAGAGTTGTGGGCCTGTACCACCTGTAACGCCTGTGTAGAGGCCTGCCCGGTTAACATCAATCCGCTGGAGATAATTACAGAAATGCGCCGTTACATAGTGATGGAAGAATCGCAGGCGCCGGCAAGCCTTAACAACATGTTTGGTAACATGGAGAATAACGGTGCCCCCTGGAAGTACAGCCAGGCCGATAGGTTTAACTGGGCCGAAAAAGAATAACGAAAATATGTCGCAAGATTTAGAAGCAAAATATATAGCATTTGTAGAGAAAGTAGCCGCTACCAAGCAGGTGTGGGGCTTAAAAAGTAAAACGGGCTGGGCTAATGCCGACGCGACAGATAACGCGGAGGTTGCCGTGATCCCGTTCTGGTCCGAGCGTAGCCTGGCCAAACTTGGCGCGCGCGACGACTGGAAAACCTATACACCAACCGAGATTCCGTTGGCCATATTTTTAGAGGACCTGTGTATGGATATGGCGGAAAACGATGTGCTGGCTGGCATAGAATGGGACACCAAAATGTTTGGTACCGAAGCTGATGCAGTAGTGGTTGCACTGGACATATTGAACAGGCTGGCCGCCATCAATTCGGCTATTACTTTTACAAATTACAGCAGCATACAGGAATTTATAACCGAGATAAGCGAAGAAGAATAATGGAGTTAACCATCCCCACCATGGCCCAACTGGCTGCCGAAGGCAAAGAACCCGAGATACTGTTTTGGGTAGGCTGTGCCGGTAGCTTTGACGAGCGGGCGCAGAAAATAACCCGCGACATTTGCAAGATACTGCACCATGTAGGCATGAGCTATGCGGTATTGGGTACCGAGGAAAGCTGCACCGGCGACCCAGCCAAACGCGCGGGTAACGAGTTCCTGTTCCAGATGCAAGCCATGACCAATATTGAGGTGCTGAACGGCTATAACATTAAAAAAATAGTGACCGGTTGTCCGCATTGCTTTAACACCATCCGTAACGAATACCCGGGCCTTGGCGGCACCTATGAGGTGATCCACCATACCCAACTCATCCAATCGCTTATTGATGAAGGCAAGCTAAAAGCCGAAGGAGGCGAAAGCTTTAAAGGCCGTAAAATAACCTTCCACGACCCATGTTACCTTGGTCGTGCCAACAACGTTTATGAAGCGCCACGCGCGGCTTTAGAGATACTGGATACCGAGCTGGTAGAAATGAAACGCTGCAAAAGCAACGGCCTTTGCTGCGGCGCGGGCGGCGCACAGATGTTTAAAGAACCCGAGCCGGGTAAAAAAGAAATTAACGACGAGCGCATGCTGGATGTGATCCAGACAGGTGCCAGTGTCATCGCCTCGGGCTGCCCGTTCTGCATGACCATGCTGAGCGATGGCGTTAAACATATGGACAAAGAGCAGGAAATAAAAGTGCTGGATATTGCCGAGATAACGGTTAGGGCTAACGGGTTATAAGCCATTACTCTACCAGGAATTATCTCTGTGCAAATACAGCCAGCATCTTTGCAAGTGCATTTTCAGAATGCATCCGTTCGCCATTTTCGAGAGAGCGTTTTGCCGCCGCGGATGCGCGTTTACACATGCCTGCTTCGTAAGATGAAATTGCATCGTACAAGGTGTGGTATTTGCCTGATGTTAGGCACTCACTCAAAATTAAAGCGTCAAGCATGGCCATATTAGCACCTTCTCCGGCAAATGGCGGCATAACGTGTGCAGCATCGCCAAGCATGGTTACGTTAGGTTTGGTATTCCAGGTTTGGTTTAGCGGCATGCAATAAATAGGGCGCGGTATAACTGGGTGTGTGGTGTTTTCTATCACTTCGTACCAAATGTCGCTCCAGTCTGTATATTCGTTTTTAAACCATTGTAAAAGTTGCGCTTTGTTGGTAAAGTCTATCCCGCTTTCGGTAGCCCAATTTTCTCCGGGTTTAAAACTCGCATAGAAACCCAGTTCACCATTGCCTTTTTGGCCACCCAGTATGCATTTTTGATAGGCAAATGCCATTATTTTGCCGCCTTGCAGCAACTTATAAATATTTGGTGCCGACTTTTTTGCATTAGGCACATTAAACTCCACCATAGTTATCCCAACGTAAAATGATTTGGTGTTGGTAATATAAGGGCGTATTTTTGAGTTTGCCCCATCTGCTGCTATTACCAGGTCGGCGTGGGCTGATGTGCCGTTTTTGAAATGTAAAAGCCAGCCACCGTTTTGAGTTTCCATTGACATAAAATGGCTATCCCAGTTAACTGTTGCAGGCTGTAACGAATCAAGGAAGATCTTCCTTAACCTAACCCGGTCTATCTCGGGGTTAAAGGAACCGTTCTCAATATCTTCATTTAAACCGGTGTCATGATCGCTGAAGAGTATTTTGGCTTTCTCATCCGTAATAACTTTTTTATCTGCCCCCGGGCTAAAATTGTTCTTAAGCTCTTTCATCAGACCAGCCTCGCTGATGGCCGCCATGCCGGAGCCTTCATGCATATCCAGCGGAGAGCCTGCTATTCGGGCATCTTTATTCAGGTCGCGTTCGTAAACTTTCACATTAGCGCCCTTAAGCTGCAAAAGCCTTGCCAGCGTTAAGCCGCCCGGGCCACCGCCAATAATGGCAATTTGTTTATTGAGTAGTAACATAGTGTTATAATTAATATCACAAATGTGAGGAACGGGCAAATGTTAGGCTTGTATAAACGCGACAAAATCATTCCCGCCAACATATTTCCATTGTTTGGTTTTGCGGGCGAAGGCCGCAGGAGTTGTACCGCTGTATCGTTTAAATTCGCGGCTTAGGTGAGCCTGATCAGTATAACCAAGTCGATTTGCCAAACTTGCAAGATTAATTTTAGGCTCTCTCCATAAAATATTGCGCACCTGTTCAAAACGCATCAGCCCGGATACATCTTTAACTGTATAACCTGATGATTGCTTAAACTTCCGTTCGAGCGTGCGTACCGTGGCGTGTGCCGCGGAGGCTACTTCACTTACAGGCATAGCGCCCTTTGCATGTTTCATGGCAACACCGGCTTTACTTAAGGTATTATCTACGCTTGTTGATGGTCGGGTATCGAGCAGGTATTGTTTAACTAATGCTATAGCGCCGGGGATATCACCCATCGCTATATATTCAGTCAGTGGGTTTTGAAGGCCTGCTATCGGATGGTTAAAAACGCGTACCCCATCTTTATCCGGCTTCAGGCCAAGCAGTTCAAAAATAGCCCACGGAAAGCACCTGATACCAATGATGCTGAAAACTTTTTTAGTGTAAAAATAAGCGGGCTGATTAAGCAACCCCATCATAAAGGGCGAAGGGAGCGGTTGTAAAATGCCATCTTTTAAAACGCTGCACCCGCTTCCAAAATGAAATATGATCTCGGCGTAACCATCAGGCACAACTTCAAAATCGGTCATGTCATCACCTGCATCATATTTTGTGTACCACAGGCACTTAATGGCATCCTGAAAACCATCCGGCGATTCAAATTCCGTATGGTGCATGTTATAATCCTTTCCCCTTCAAAAAACTAAGCGCCTGCTTTAAGCTATCCAGCCTTTGAGGCGATAGTTTTTTAACCGGGATGTCCCAGGCTGTAGCCATGGAGTCGATGTCGCCTTGTGGGTCCTGGTAGGTTTGGTAGATGATGTCATCGGCCTGGGTCTTCATTTCAAGGGTATCGGTAGCGGCCGTTCCGGGGATGTAGCCAAGTTCCGAAAATCGCTTTAAACTGAACGAATAATACTCCTGTTTACCCTGTTGATAAGTTTTGCGCAGGCGCATAAAATGGTCGGGTGTGAGGTTAATTTCGTACTTCTTTAGGGTTGGCTCAACGGTAGGGTCATAACTCTCGTTCAGGAAGCGGTTTCCCCAGTTTATCCATTCCTGCTCGCTCATTATCGGCCTAAAACCACCCAAAAACAGCCCTGATAGGGATATTAAGGTAATTATAAACGCTTTTTTCCTGACTGGCAGAAGTGATGTTTGCATGACAACTTATAATAAACCTAAGTTAATAATTTGATAAATTTGCGATATGGAATTTTCTTCACACTCGAGGGTTTGGATCTACCAAAGCGACCGTAAATTAACCGACGCCGAAACGCTGCAAGCACAGGTTTTGCTGGATAATTTTACCACCGGGTGGACGGCCCATAACAACCAACTGCTTGCCAAAGCCGAAATAAGGTACAACCGTTTCCTGATTTTGTTTGTGGACGAAAGCCAGGCCGGCGCAAGCGGCTGCTCTATAGATAAATCGGTTAATTTTATGAAGCAGCTAGAGCAGCATTTCGGCATCAACCTGTTCGATAGGTTTAACCTGGCCTACCGCGATGGTGAAGAAATAGTATCGGTACCCCGCCACCAGTTTGAAGACCTGCTAAAAGCCGGTACCATCAACACCGAAACCATCGTGTTTAATAACCTGGCCCAAAACATAACCGAACTGCAAACCAAATGGGAAGTGCCGTTTAAGGATAGCTGGCATATCCAACTGTTTAGGGATTTGGTGAGCGAGTAACAACAATACACAAAAAAGCCCTTCTGTTTAAACCAGAAGGGCTTTTTGTGGAAATGTTTATTGCGGCCCCGGAATACCGACACAATCTTGAACAGACCAGCCTATGTATGCTCTGCAGTCAGGGTTCTCCATAGAGTTATCTACACAAAATGCTATCCCATCTGTCCCACACAAGCAAGTGAAAATATGTGTTCCCTCGGGGCAATTGCCGGTGCCACCTACAGGAACCCCGCCGCCTAAAACTTTTTTTGCTTCCGCCCTGGTAAGCATGTTGAATTTGTTGTTTAGTTTTTTCATGAAATTTAGTTTTGGATTGTTAACTGCAAGATAATGAAAAATTAAAACATAAAATTTGTGTTAAAAAAAATATTTTTACAATTCTTTTTGATTAAATATGATTCTGTCATATCGCATTAGTTAATGTTTGAATAGGGCCTGTTTTAAGAAATATGGCTAACAACCATTTTGCTGCGAAGTTGTTATTTAAGGATGTTCATCATCAACCTCAACTACATCGTTTCCCTCGAAGAACTTGACCGGCATATGGCGGCCCACGTAAAATATCTGAAGAAGTATTATGCGGCTGATGTATTCATCATGAGTGGCCGCAAGGTGCCACGTACAGGGGGCATCATCATCGCCCAGGCCGATTCAAAAGAGATACTGGAGAAGATCATTGCCGAAGACCCTTTCCACAAGCATGGGCTCGCGGAGTTTGAAATAACGGAGTTCCTGGCATCACAAACACACCCCGGCCTGAAAGATTTGTTGAGATAAATTTTTATTAAATTGCATCATGGAAAAGTTTGATGCACGCATAGATGCCTATATCGACAAATCGGCCGATTTTGCAAAACCTATCTTAACCCACCTGCGCCAGTTGGTGCATAAAGCCTCGCCCGAAATAACGGAGACCATGAAATGGAGTGCTCCATTTTTTGAATATAAGGGTGTGCTATGCTTTATGATGGCCTTTAAGCAGCATGCAGGCTTTGGTTTTTGGAAAGCAGAAAACCTGCCTGACCCGCACGGTATGATCCGGGACGAAGGTAATGCCGGTAGTATAGGTAAACTAACCACACTGGCCGATCTGCCCGACGATGATGTGCTTATCTGGTATATCCGCCAGGCTATGGAGGTGAAAAATTCTGCGCCGACTGCAAAAGTTTCAGCTCCAAAGATCAGTAAAGCACCGGCTGCCGCTACACCGCTTGCCACCCCCGATTATTTAATAGAACTACTGGCCGATAACGCGGAAGCCGCAGAGCATTTCGATAGCTTTAGTCCATCGCAAAAGAAAGAATACATTGCCTGGTTTGAAGAAGCCAAAACCGAGGCTACGCGTAACAAACGATTAGCTGAGGGTATTGCCTGGATGAGCGAAGGAAAAACAAGAAACTGGAAGTATAAGTAGATCTACTCTTTTGTCATCCTGAGCGCATGCGAAGGATCTAATGTGCACCATACCAGTAGGCGAATAAAAAGCGGGGTTATTCCATTTTATTTGTTCGGCAATTTGGCTATCCGTACTTAAAATGATTCGCCTTAGTTGTTCAACTACCTCACGAATTGCAGGATCGAGACCACGGATATGATTAGTTACTTGTTCAGCGGGAGTGAGGGTTGGTTTAGGCATGGGTTAAAATCTATTTTCGGGTTAGCAAATTCTTTTTGATCCGGCTTAAGGTTTCCGGCGCGATGCCCAGGTAAGAAGCAATAAGGTTTTGCGGGATACGCCCGATGATCTGAGGGTTTGATGCAGCAAGCTGCAAATACCTTTCTTCGGCGCTATGAGTAATGGAGCTCATCAAGCGGCGTTCTTTGGTCACCAGGCTATTTTGATAAAGGATGCGGAAATACCGGTCCATTACAGGTACAGCAAGTGTTAAGGCTTCGTAATCGGCGTGCGAGATCAGTAATAACTCCGAGTCTTCAATAGCATCTATGTTAAATATAGCCGCTTCGCCCGTTAAAAAGCTGTTGAAATCAGAAACCCACCATCCTTCCCATCCAAATATGCTCATGTGTTCGTCGCCCTTATCATCTACGTTGTAGGTACGCAGCAGGCCTTTTGCCACAAATGCCAAATGTTTGCAAACATCACCTTCCTGTAAAAGGTACTGCCGCTTTCTCAATTTTTTCGGGTTAAAAAAAGGTTTTATCGCTTCCTTATCCCCCTCAGTAAGCGAAACTTTTTCCAGGATGTGGCTAAAAAGGATATCGATCATAAACTATCTGAACTTTAGCAAAGATAGATTTTTAGCGATACAATAGGGCATAGGGCTGTTGGACCGTTAAATACTTGATCTACATCAAGCACATTTTTTGATACAGGTCAACAGTCGGCTGCTTGCTTGCAAATACCTTTGTAATTATAATTTATAACACAAACTTATGAGCAAAATAGCATTAGTAGTAGGGGCAAGCGGCATAACAGGTGTTAACCTGGCAGAGAAGTTAATTGAGGAAGGCTGGGATACTTACGGCCTGGCCCGTAACCCTAACCATGAGGTTAAAGGCCTTAACGCTGTAGCGGCAGACCTTTTGAATGTAGACAGCCTGAAACAAGCTTTAAAGGACATCAGCCCAACCCACGTTTATATTACTACCTGGATGCGGAATGATACCGAAGCCGAAAACATACGGGTGAACAGCTTAATGATACGGAACCTGTTAGATGTATTGTCACCAAAAAGATCTATTGAGCACGTCGCATTGGTAACGGGCCTAAAACATTATTTAGGCCCGTTTGAAGCTTACGCTAAAGAGGGGTTTTTACCGGAAACTCCCTTACGCGAGGAACACCCAAGGTTAGCCATAGAGAATTTTTATTATGCCCAGGAAGATGAGGTTTACGCCGCGGCAGAACGCGACGGATTTACCTGGAGCATCCATAGGCCGCATACTGTTATTGGTAAAGCGGTTGGTAATGCTATGAATATGGGCACCACCCTGGCTGTTTACGCTACCATTTGTAAGGAAACAGGTCGCCCGTTTGTATGGCCGGGCTCGGCAGCGCAATGGAACGGATTATCGGATGTTACCGATGCGCGTGTATTGGCAGCGCACCTTATTTGGGCATCTACTACCGATGCTGCCCGTAACCAGGCATTTAATGTTGTTAACGGGGATGTATTTAGATGGAGCAGGTTATGGAATAAACTGGCAGCCTATTTTGACGTAGAACCGGTTGGTTTTAACGGTATCATCCAATCGCTGGAAAAAGAAATGGCGGGATATGCGGGTATATGGGAAGAGATAGCCAAAAAATATAACCTGAAAGAAACCATCCTGGATCGCCTTGCATCGGCCTGGCATACCGACCTTGACCTGGGCAGGCCTATAGAGGTGATGACGGATATGAGTAAAAGCCGCAAATTGGGTTTCACTATTTACCAGGATACAGAACAAACCTTTTATGACCTGTTTGCAAAGCTGCGTGCCGAACAACTGATACCATAAATATTTATTCTGAATAGTGCAATAGATTTAGTATGACTTATATTACCACAACAGTTATAAGGTCGGTATTGGATTTTTTGCACTATTCATTGTATGTGTTTTTACCCGCCTGTATTATAGGAACCTGTTATTACATGCTTAACGCCCGATTGGTCAACGACATTTATCTTAAAATATCCTTTTATGACATCAAAACCATCAGTATCTTCTGTAAAGGAAGTGAATTTCACTGTTCCTTCTCCATCTTTCTGATAATCAAATGTCTTAGATTTTAAACTGAACTGCGAAATAGGGAATATACCCGTTGCATCGTTTACATCAACACTAAAGGAAATATCGATCTCCTTATCATCAAGACTATGAGCCGATAGATTGGTGATCCCTGCAAACGGAATTGTGGGATCAGGATCCTGATCGAGCGTTAAAAGATTGTGCATGGTAATCTTGGGCCCGTTATCTATCTGGTAAATAAATGAATCGTCTGCGCCAATGCCAACCGTGTATGTAGCATCTGTACCCGGGTCGGGTGTATCAGTGCCCGGCGTGCCTGGCTGCCCCGGTTTTACGTAAACTACACCCTCAGGGTATATTACAGGGTCGGGCTTGCAGCCGGTATTTAACAAAATCGCGGCAGCAACAATTAGGGGGAGGGTCTTGGCTTTCATTACTTTAACTTGTACGTAGTTATTCACGTTAAGTTATATGCATTTTAAAACTCTAAAGGCCCCAGCCTCCTCATATTCTTCATGATGAGGTATTGCCTGTGCCGTAGGTAACGGGTAGGGTTAGTGGCGCTCCACCTTAAAGGGCTTGGGAAGATCACCGCTATGGCTGCCGATTGCCTGCGGGTAAGCAGCGATGCCGGTTTGTGGAAATAAGCTTGAGACGCAGCCTCGATACCGTAAATACCATCGCCCATTTCAATTACGTTGAGGTAAACCTCCATAATGCGTTTCTTGCTCCAGAATGTTTCTATCAGGATAGTAAACCACGCCTCGAAACCCTTGCGCACAAAAGAGCGGCCCGGGTACAGGAAAACATTTTTAGCGGTTTGCTGGCTTATGGTACTACCGCCTATCAGCTTTTTGCTTTTGGCATTCTTTTGAATGGCTCGCTCAATGGCTTTAAAGTCAAACCCGTGGTTTTCCAGGAACGATTGGTCTTCGGCAGCTACGGCAGCGCGCTTCATATTGTCTGCAATGTCATCAAAGTCAACCCATTTCTTGTCAACCTTCCAGTCCTTGCCATCGGCTTTGCGCTCAAAACCGCGCTGTATCATTAACCATGTAAAAGGCGGGTTTACAAATTTAAATAGCAGCACACCAAACAAGCTGGCGGCTACAAAAACAATGGCAATTAGCTTTACCAGGCGCAGCACCAGCCGCACTATACCGTTATTAAAAAAACCTTTTGTTTTACTGCTGCCTTTGCGGTTTTGTGTTTTATTAGCCATTACAAATATTGGTGCCCTAATGTCTGTATAATCTTTATTAAACGCAAAAAGGTGTTTAGCCTAAACTAAACACCTTTTTGATAAAAAATTCTAAGCTCTAAATCCGAAATTCTAAAACTATGATCTCAATCTGAAATCGTAAATCTAAAATCCGAAATCAAAATTACTCAGCAACAACTGAGAAAGGAACCTGAACTTTAACTTCTTTATGCAGGTTCACAATTGCGGTGTAATCACCAACAAATTTAGGCTCCTGGTCAAAAGTAATGCGGCGACGGTCAACTTCAAAACCTTCTTTTTTCAATGCATCAGCTACCTGTATGGTATTGATAGCACCAAAGATCTTGCCGCTTTCGCCTGCTTTAGCGCCGATAGTAAGTTTAACACCTTCTAAACGTGCAGCTATTGCATCCGCGTCTTTGCGTATTTTTTCTTGTTTAAACTGAGCTTGCTTTAAGTTTTCTGCTAAAACTTTGCGTGCGCTAACAGTTGCTAATATTGCGTAACCTTTTGGGATAAGAAAGTTGCGGCCATAACCTGGCTTTACATTCACTACATCGTCTTTATCGCCGAGGTTTTTTACGTCTTGTTTTAAAATAACTTCCATTGCTTTTTACCTCCGATTATTTTAATGAGTCTGTAACATAAGGTAATAAACCGATGTGGCGTGCACGCTTAACAGCCTGTGCCACTTTCCGCTGGAACTTCAATGAAGTACCTGTTAAACGGCGAGGTAATACTTTACCCTGGTCGTTAATGAACTTTAATAAAAAGTTAGCGTCTTTGTAATCGATATACTTAATACCATTCTTTTTGAAACGGCAGTATTTTTTACGGTTATCCTCTACCTTTGGAGCGGTAACGTATTTAATTTGGTCGTTTGCCATTAGTTGTTTTCCTCCACTTTAGCTGCAGGCTTTTTGTTAAAGGCACCGCTGCGTTTTTTATCATTGTAAGCAATGGCATGTTTATCCAAAGCAATGGTAAGGAAGCGTAACACACGCTCATCGCGTCTTAATTCAACTTCCAGTTTGTTAATTAATTCACCGGGAGCCTTGAATTCAGTTAGGTGATAGTACCCTGTAGTTTTCTTTTGGATAGGGTACGCTAATTTTCTCAAACCCCAATTATCCTCCTGGACAATTTCGGCTCCGTTATCTGTTAATGTTTTGCTGTATTTGGCAATTGCCTCTTTAGCAGTTTCATCAGATAACAACGGGGTTAGAACGATCACGATTTCGTACTGTTGCATTATTATTTTGATTTTTAATTATTTATCCCTGTATATCGGGGCTGCAAATGTAGTAAGAAATAATTTATAATCAAAGCGGGAATATGCGTATTTTGTGGACTTAAACCTTAATGATTTTAATGAAAAAATTCATCCTTTTACTTTGCCTTACCGCTATTTTTAAATGTGCTGATGCGCAAACCACACCCGGCCCTGCCGAAACAAAACTCACCAATGCATTGTGCGATTGTATCACCAAGCTTGATAAAACTAAACTAACCACCCGCGAAGAAGCCAACGCCGCGTTTATGGACTGCTTTGGCAAACAGGCGGATCTTTTGCCTGATGTAGCTACGGAGCGTGGAGTTGAGATGACAGATGGTGAAGCTATGAACAAAATTGGTACAGATATAGGTGCAAACTTAGTGAAGCAAAAGTGCGAAGGGTTTATGCAACTTGCCATGAAGATGGCCCGCAAGGATAAAGTAGCTGAAGCACCGCAATCAACCAGCGGGGCTTTCAAGCGGATAGATGTTAAGGGCTTTAATTATATTGTACTTACCGATGCTACAGGCAGCGAAAGATCATTCATCTGGCTTAGGCAATTCCCGGGTTCCGAAAAATTCATGGGTGTTAACACAAAATACATTGGCAAAAAGCTGAAAGTTAGCTGGCAGGAATTGGAAGTTTACTTGCCTGCTGCCAAGGGCTATTATAAGGTGAAAGAAATTGTTGGGGTTGAAGTTTTGTAAAACATACCGCCCGCCTAACTGTCTTTATTTAAAACAACATTACTATGCAGTTTGCCAGCCAACACCCCGACCAGGATAATAATGAAGATTTTGCGGATGAGCTTAACCTGACGCCACCGGCTGAAGAGGACGCCGCCATTGAGGGCGACTGGCAAGATGAAGAAGACGAGGACTTTGAAGACCAAATGGAATTTGAAGAGGATATGCGCGAGATCCGCACCGACGATGACCTTGGCGAACCCGACCCGGAGGATGGCGACCACATGCCAAACGGCGACGAGAAGTAAGCGTTAAACTTTTCTGTCGGCAAATAATTCATCAAGGCTTAATACAAAACCCGGTAACACGGGTGTTGTAACATCATCGCCTATGGTGAGTAATTTTGACGGTACAAAGTTTCCATCAATCAAAGTATACTTTAAAAAGGTCTTTTCTTGCGGATGGATGATCCAGTATTCGGTTACGCCTGCTTCTTCGTAAACTTCGTATTTGTTTTTCAGCTCTTTTTTATTGTTGCCAGGCGATAATATTTCTACAATAATATCCGGTGCGCCCAGACAACCTTTATCATCAATTTTTGCAGGGCCGCAAATTACGCAGATGTCGGGCTGTACCACAGTGATTATTTCCCGGTCGTTACCCGTTAATCGGGGTAAGCGTACATCAAAGGGTGCCGAGAAAACTTCGCAAGGTTTGCCAATAAGGTGATTTCCTAAAGTTGCGGATAGATGTCCGGAAATTCGCTGATGTAAAGTAAATGGTGTTGGTAAATCAAAAACCACTCCGTTTATAAGTTCTACACGTTCGTCAAAATTCCATGTTAAATAATCAGCATAAGTGTAATTCTTGGTAACATCAAGTTCAGACAGTTGCATAGTATCAAAAATACAAACTTAATTTATTGTTGCTGATGAGCATGTTAACAATTTTAGCAATGCTGCTGTTTAACATTGTTTAAAATCTTGCTACCTTTATGCTTGTGGATAATTTCATTGTTTCGGCACGTAAATACCGCCCGGCAACCTTCGAAACCGTTGTAGGCCAGCAGCATATAACTAATACGTTAAAAAACGCTATTAAGAATAATCAGCTGGCGCAGGCATTTTTGTTCTGCGGGCCGCGGGGTGTAGGTAAAACCACCTGCGCGCGTATCCTTGCCAAAACTATTAACTGTACCAATTTACAGCCCAATGGCGAGGCCTGCGGCACTTGCGACAGCTGCCGTGCTTTTATGAACGGTAACTCGTTTAATGTGCACGAGCTGGATGCCGCATCAAACAACTCTGTTGATGACATCCGCAGTTTGATAGACCAGGTGCGCATACCGCCACAGGCAGCACGGTATAAGGTTTATATTATTGATGAGGTGCACATGCTATCGCAGGCGGCGTTTAACGCTTTCCTGAAAACGCTTGAGGAACCACCTAACTACGCCATATTTATATTGGCCACTACCGAGAAGCACAAGATACTCCCAACCATTCTTTCGCGATGCCAGATCTTTGATTTTAACCGCATACGGGTAGAGGATATGGCCGGGCACCTGGCCGGTATAGCCAAAAAGGAAAACATTTCTTACGAGGACGACGGCCTGCACATCATAGCCCAAAAGGCGGATGGCGGCTTGCGCGATGCCCTCTCGATGTTTGACCAGATCGTGAGCTTTAGCGGGGGCAATGTTACTTACCGCTCGGTTATTGATAACCTTAACATCCTCGATTACGACTATTATTTTAACGTAACCGATAAACTATTGAGCGAAGACAGCGCCCAATCCCTGTTGTTGTTTGATGAGATATTGGGCAAAGGATTTGACGGCGCCCATTTCATTTCGGGCCTGTCCGAGCATTTTCGTAACCTGTTAGTAGGTAAGGATGCATCAACCATAAAACTGCTGGAGGTGAGCGAAACGATTAAGGCGCGTTACCTGCAGCAATCGCAGGCGGCATCGGTATCGTTCCTGCTATCGGCCATGAATATTGCCAACCAGTGCGATATTAGCTATAAGCTAAGTAAGAATCAGCGTTTGCAGGTAGAATTGGCCTTGCTTAAGATGAGCAACCTGCTCTCTATATTCAATATGTCGGCATTGCCGGCCGGCCAAAATGTAGCTGCCCCAAACGGGGAGGTAAAAAAAAAACCTGATACCTCAGTAAATAGCGCCCCGCCGGCCCCAAATACAGCCGATGAAATGAGTGTTGCGAGGGATAACCCCGTTACATATAACCGTACGCCGCCGGTTGCCGCGCCTGCAACACCATCGGTGACTGTACCGCGCGTTGAGGTGAAAGCAGAACCTGCCGAAAAGCCAAAGTTTTTTGTGCCTAATGCCCATGCAGGTGCAACCTCGGTTAAAATCCCCTCATTAAAAGATCTGGGTAAGCAGGTTGAAGAAGCCGCGCTGGAAGAAGAAGATCCATATTTAAAGGGTTCTGATAAGGAGGCATTCACCATTGACCAGTTTTTACAATTGTGGACGGACCATGGCGCCAAGCTAAAAAAAGAAGGCAAGGCGGCTACGCTTTACACCATATTTACATCGGTAACACCAAAAGTTTTAGGCCCCGAGAATTTTGAAGTGCCGGTGGCCAACCGGGTGCAGGAACAGGCCTTTAGGGATGAGCGACCCTATATTTTAAACTTTTTACGCACGTCGCTTAAGAATTTCAGCATCGAGGTAAATGCCAAGGTAGAAGAGAGTACTGTGGTGCGCAAGCCCTACACGGCTATGGAGAAATTCCAGTACCTGGCTGCCAAAAACCCGCAGTTAATCGAGCTGAAAAATAAATTTAACCTTGATTTTGATTAAGCGCTGATTTAACCACAGAGGGCACAAAGATAAACCACAAAGAGCACGAAGAATATATCTCAGTGCTCTTGATGGTTATTACAAGACGTTATCTTGGTTAAATATACTAAACGCCCGGTGTATCGTTTTTAGGATAACCTTCTTCGTCAAGGTCATCGCGGTCATCCTCGGGTGTGTGTGCCAAAGCCTCGTCGCGCGGGTTAAGTTCAACTATTTTTCCGCTATCTATATGCATACCCAGGGTTTCAGCATCGGATTCTAAAGACCGGTTGGCATCGTATTCACCATTTGTATCGTAGGGGTTAGCCTCGTCATAGGTGGAGTTAAAGTCTTCGCCGTTTTTAACGGTGGTATCGTATGGGTCGGGGTGGTCGTAGTCGGGGTTATCACCTTTTACGTCATACTCGTAACTATTTAAAGTTTCGTCGTAATTAAGGTTTTCGCTGTCAACGGTTTCGTTGCTATCGTCGTTGCTGTCCTCAGGGTCAGTAACAAAATCCTGGTTTTCGTTTTCGGGTATCATAGGTTTTATATTTACTGTATATACCCTAAAAACCCTGCCAATAAATTATTGTTTGGGACTAAGGGTAGTATTATTGAACCGATTTACGGTAGGAGGTAACATCGCCAAGGGCAAACTTTAAACCGATGGAGTATTGTACCAGTTTATCCTTATTCCTGCCTGCCGTAAAGCCATCCATGTTGTCGGTAAAGTCGTTATTAAACTGGTAGGCCAGATCTATTTTAAACGACGGCTGATTGTACTGGTTAAAAAACTTGATCTCGTAACCCAGGCGTACCGGCAGGTAAAGTTCGTTACTTTTGTTTAAGCCGCCGGTAAAAAATACCGGGTCGGTGTTTGACTCACGGTTGATATTATCATCGTGGATATCATTCAGGATATAACCTAAACCGGCAGATACATAAAGGCCTTTTAAAGCGCCGGCTATACCACCGTTAGAGTAGTCCATAAGTTCGCCGGCCTGTAACTGGCCCCTAAAAACAATGGCTGTAAAGTTATTTTTAAAGTAACGCCCCGATTTTGTATCCCGGGCACTACCACCCTCCAGTTTACCGGCTTGTATCTCTACCAGGTAATTTAGGTAAGGCGTTTGGTTATAGTTAAAGTTTACAAAAACCGATGGGGTGCTTTTTACTTTACCTTCGGCATCGCCATACCCTTGGTTTACAGTGCCGCCAAAACCTATATCATACTGGGCATAATCGTAACCAATTTGTGCTTTTGTTATAGATGTTATTGCCGATAATAATAGTGTGAAAAATATGGTTTTAGTAAGCAACTTTATCATAGTGTAAAAGCCAAATTTTGCTGAATGGTAGAATTTTTATTTTATAAAAGTAACATCAAAGTTTTAAAAAGCAATAACATGCAGCATATTAATTGCACATCATACTTGTAACGGCTATTTGGCTGTTGTATTTTAACACCCTAAAATATTATAAAACAAAGGGGATAAATAAATTGTAATTTTTACGCGCTAAAATTCTTACAAATAAAATTTTATGTAAGTTTGAAGCCGTTTCAAATAAAAATTAACCACAAAATCAGGTATGTCAAAAATTAAAGTAGAAAACCCGGTAGTAGAGCTGGATGGTGATGAAATGACCCGTATCATCTGGAAGTTTATAAAAGATAAACTGATCATCCCTTACCTTGACCTGGATATAAAATATTATGACCTTGGTATAGAGTATCGTGATGAGACAGACGACCAGGTTACCATTGATGCTGCCAACGCTATTTTAAAATACGGCGTAGGTATTAAATGTGCTACCATCACCCCCGATGAGCAACGTGTAGAAGAGTTTGGATTAAAACAAATGTGGAGGTCGCCAAATGGTACCATCCGTAATATATTAGATGGTACGGTTTTCCGCGAGCCAATTGTAATGAGCAATGTGCCGCGTTTAGTACCAAACTGGACAGCACCTATCTGCATTGGCCGCCACGCTTTTGGCGACCAGTACCGCGCTACAGACTTTGTGACCAAAGGCAAAGGTAAACTTACCGTAACCTTTACCCCCGAGGATGGCGGCGCCGAGCAGTCTTTTGAAGTGTACAACTTTAAAGGCGATGGCGTTGCATTAACCATGTACAATACCGATGAATCTATAAAAGGCTTTGCACACGCTTGTTTTAACCAGGCGCTGATGAAAGGCTGGCCTTTATACTTATCTACTAAAAACACCATCCTTAAAAAATATGATGGCCGTTTTAAAGATATTTTTGAGGAGATCTACCAAAACGATTACAAAACTAAATTTACCGAAGCAGGCATTACTTACGAGCACCGCCTGATTGACGACATGGTTGCATCGGCCCTTAAATGGAACGGTAACTTTGTTTGGGCTTGTAAAAACTATGATGGCGACGTACAAAGCGACAC
>JAZKAL010000016.1:0-47148 GCA_040389205.1 Bacteroidota bacterium | reverse complement strand
GCGCTTATCCAGGATGATGATAATGATTTTTGGTTTGGTTTTGAGCAAGAGTATTTCCTATGGGATCCTGAAACTGATAAACCACTTGGTTTCCCTAAAGGTGGTTACCCTGCGCCACAGGGCCCTTACTATTGCTCTGTAGGTGCTAAGAACGCTTACGGCCGCGATATTGTTGAAGAACACTTAGATGCTTGTTTAGAGGCAGGCTTAAATGTTGAAGGTATTAACGCTGAGGTTGCTGCAGGCCAGTGGGAGTTCCAGATATTTGCTAAAGGCGCTAAAGAAGCCGGTGACCAAATTTGGGTTGCACGTTACTTATTAGAGCGTATTGGCGAAAGCTATGGTGTGGCCATCAACTGGCATTGTAAACCGCTTGGCCAATTAGACTGGAATGGTTCTGGTATGCACGCCAACTTCTCTAACACTTTATTGCGTACTGCAAACAGCGAAGAGAAATTTAAAGCAGTATGTGAGGCATTCCGCCCTGCAGTTGCTGAGTGTATTGCGGTATATGGTGCTGATAACGATCAACGCTTAACTGGTAAACACGAAACCGCTTCAATTCACGACTTTAGCTACGGTGTATCTGACCGTGGTGCATCTATCCGTATCCCATTATACGCGGTAGATCATAACTGGAGTGGTTACTTAGAAGATCGTCGCCCTAACTCGGCTGCAGACCCATACAAAGTAGCAGCGGTTATTATTAAAACTGTTAAAACAGCAAAAGTTTAATACTATACTAACTTTACAAAAATCCCCCCGTGTTTAACTACCGGGGGATTTTTTTTGCGCCTTATAATCGACATAATTTCCCGATGGGATGATTGGCAAACCAGCAATTGGTAAATTGTAAAGGTAAACCCATGCCTCAAGCGTTCCGTCTTCTGTTTCAATAGCTTCTAATTGCCGGATATATAAATTGGGTTGCTGCTGCCCGGGGCCAACGCCCTCATAATCGTCAATTACCTTTAGGTTTTCCTCGGGGTTATGGAGTTTATATATCCTGCCATTCACATAATTTATATCGCTGTTTATAACGAGGCCCGGATATTCTCCGATATCGTAAAGCGTGCCTTTTATCTTGCCCGTAGATATGAAAGTGCAGTTTTGCATGAGGTGCCGGGCAAAAGCATTGCCCGGTTGTAGCAGTGTGCCGTAAACAAATAGCAGGTTGGTCATTAACTTAAAGGTAGGGAATATTATTTATCTTGCTTAAATTGGCTTTTTATACCACTTAACATGAATACGGAACACGTTACCACCTATATAAAAGAAAATAACATCCAAAAAATAAAATTCGCCTTTGCCGATATTGATGGCATTTTACGGGGCAAGGTTATCAGCACGCAAAAGTTTTTGGATGGATTGCAGGGAGGATACGGTTTTTGCGATGTGGTATTTGGATGGGATAGTAACGATGTAACCTATGACAATGTAGAGCTTACCGGCTGGCACAGTGGCTACCCGGACAAGCAATGTTATATAGACCTTGCCACCATGCGCAATGTGCCCTGGGAAAATGATATTCCGTTTTTTCTGGCAGATTATACCGGGCCAAAAGGTGATGCTTTACCGGCATGTCCGCGTAGTTTACTTAAGCAAATCGTGAAAGAATGTGATGATTTAGGTTACCACGCGGAATTTGCGCAGGAATTTGAATGGTTCAACTTTAAGGAGACGCCACAATCCTTACAACAAAAAGGTTTTACCAATTTGGAGCCTTTGTCGCCGGGTATGTTTGGATATTCTACCTTACGCACTTCCCAAAACAGCGCTTTTTATTACGACCTGTTTAATTTGCTTACACAGTTTAATATCCCTATAGAAGGTATCCATACCGAAACCGGCCCGGGTGTTTATGAAGCGGCAATAGCCCATAGCGCCACCCTTGATGCTGCCGATAAAGCCGTGTTGTTTAAGACCGCTGTAAAAGAAATAGCTTACAAGCACGGCATTACAGCCACCTTTATGGCCAAATGGAACCAGGAACTACCCGGTTGCAGCGGCCATATTCACCAAAGCTTGTGGACCAAAGACCAAAGCGAGAACCTTTTCTACGATGGTAACGACGTAAACAAAATGAGCGAATTGCATAAGCAGTACCTTGCCGGCCAGCTTTATTGTATGCCACATTTATTGCCCATGTATGCTCCAACTATTAATAGCTATAAACGCCTTGTGGAAGGTGCCTGGGCGCCAACCACTATAACCTGGGGTGTAGATAACCGCACAACTGCCCTGCGTGTCATCAATACCTCAAAAGCCTACACCCGTTTAGAAACCCGCATTCCGGGCTCGGATACTAATCCGTACCTGGCGATAGCTGGCGCATTAGCATCCGGCTTATACGGTATTAAAAATAAAATGAAGCTTGATGTTGCCCCAACCGTAGGCAACGGCTACCAAAACAAAACTAATGGCAGCCTGCATGCCAACCTGTTTGATGCTGCTACCGCCATGCAAAACTCGGCGGTTGCCAAAGAGCTCTTCGGCGAAGGCTTTGTGCAGCATTTCACCCAAACCCGCCTATGGGAACACCGCCAATACGCCAAAAGTGTAAGCGATTGGGAGTTGAAGAGGTATTTTGAATCTATTTGATATTTAACCACAAAGGGCACTAAGTTTTTGCACAAAGAGCACTAAGTATATATGAACGAGCAGGAGTTATCAAATAAAGTACTCGGAATTGCGATAGACGTACATAAAGCCCTTGGGCCGGGTTTGTTAGAGAGTGCATATAAAGAGTGTTTGTACTTTAAACTTATTCAGTCTGGTTTATTTGTTCAGAAAGAAAAGCCAATGCCACTAATTTTTGAAGAGGTGAAACTTGAAGTCGGTTACCGCATTGATTTATTAGTTGAAAATAAACTGGTAATTGAAACTAAATGCGTTGAATCGCTGAACGATATTCATATGGCGCAAACACTTACATATATGAAATTAGGTAATTATAAACTTGGGCTACTGATAAACTTTAATGTTGTAAGATTAAAAGACGGCATTCGTCGGGTAATTAATGGCGCTTTGTAACTTTGTGTCCTTTGTGAAAAAACTTTGTGTCCTTTGTGGTTAAATAAGCTATCTATGCAAAGTAAATCTAAATTCCGGTAATGGACTTTCACCTCATTATAAAATCTGCATGGGCAGGTTACGACGCTTCTAAAACCATTAGGGATATTGAGGATATCAGCGCGATGGTTTCTACCAATCACGTATACCGCATTACTTTTGATGACGAGGATATTATAATTGCCAAGCTATCGTTCTTTGGCAAGTTTGAGCATTTTAAGGAAGATCACCGCATTATACAATCGCTGTCAAACAACTTGCTTTATCCTTTCGAGAACCTGCTGTCTAAATCATTGCTGAAAAACAACCGTGTTTATGTTTATCGCTACAAACAGGGTAAAAACGATGCATGGGTTGTTTTTTATAACCCTACCCGGATGATGGACAGGTTGCCACGTCGTTTGAATGAGGACATGATCAAAAAGCTTGGCTCGCAGTTGGGTAAATTTCATAAGGCTTGTTCAAGAATAAAAAATGTTCTGCCAAAATCTTCCAAAACCTTGCGCACCGATATTTACGATTTGCAGCGCCAGTTAGAAAAGGATGAGCGCAAGTTTGGTACGCGCATGCAGGTAGATCTGCTTAAATACCATTGCGAGCAGTTTTTAAAGAACAGGTCCCGCTACAACATGAGCTCGTTCGAGATCATCCCGGTATTTATTGATTGGAACATTGGTAACTTCTCGGTTACGCCCGACCTCGACTTATACTCGCGCTGGGATTACGACTGGTTTAGGATGAGTTACCGCCTGCTGGACTTTTACTTTTTTAGCCGTGTGGTATCAGATGCAGGCGACCGCACCGTGTTTAGTTACGTAATTGGCCCGATGATGGAGGAGAGGTTTATTATTTTCCTGAAAGAGTACCACAAAGTAAACCCGGTTACTGCCGATGAGATCCGTTTTCTAAAAGAGGCATACCGTTTCTTTATCTTAAATTATGTGATTAAAGATGGCAAGTACTTTTTTAACGAGCAATACGCCAAAAAACTACAGGCCGAGGCTATGGAAATTTACCTGCCGTCGGTCGACCGTGATTTTGACGCGGAAGTAATTATAAAGGCATTGGGTTTATAGTAACAAGGCATTCACCGTTAACTAATAAACGTTAGCAACGCTTCCTTTAATTTGTTAACATCAATATACAGGTCCTCTTGTATAGGATCAACATCTATATTGGCACTTACGCCGGTTAAATAAGCGTAATCTAAACCCTGTGCTGCCGTCAGGATCCTGTAGCTGGTATCGTGATAATACTCAGGGAAAAGTTCAAGAACCTTGGCCTCGGTATTGGCGAAATAAAGGTTTGCCAGGCCAGCTCCATGTACGCCCACAATATAAGCGGCATTTGCAAAAACTTCAATTTGCTGCGAAACGCTCATTTCCTCGAGGTAATAAATTTCAAAACCTAATTGGGTAAAAAGCGCGTTCACTTCATCGCGGTTCTCAAAGGTACGGTAGCGCGCCTTATCTCTCGAAGCATAGATTTTTGTGCCTTTAAAAGAGTCCTTTCCTAATAAACTGATCTTTTCGCGGTATAAATTTACTAACCAGGTTGGCTGCCATTGTTTTTGAAAAGCTTCAACGCCACGGTAATGTGCATACGCCCAGTTATTTATAAGGTCGGGCACTATCAGGGTTTCTACTTGGAGCAAAAGATTGGAGTTTGTAGGGATTATCCTGTCTTTATCTATTCCAATAAGTTCCAGCATTTCTGCCTGGAAGGAAAGGTGGTTTGAAATAATATAAAACTCCGGTTTAAATTTTGATCGCTCTAACAGGTAAACCCTTGCCAGGCACTCTGTTAAAAAGTGATAGTAATTATTCTCTAAGCCCGATAATGATAAATGTACCGCGCTGCCTGGTATCTTCCTTTTTTTTGTCCTGTAAAACACCTTTTTACTTTCGCCAATTTTTGGATTGGCTTTCTGTGAGGTATGTTCAACTATAACATCTTTTTTAGTGGAATAAACCTCTTCGCTATGAGTAAAGCAAAACGCGTTTTTAAATCTTCTAACATAAAAGGATGGTAATGTCGCTTCACGAGCCATAAAGCTATTATGTGGCTGGCCAAAAATGTCGTTGATGGCAGGCATGAAAAATCTTTCGGCAGCAAAAATAAGTTGCTCTTCTGTAGCCTCATCTGCCGCATGAGTTGCTTTGATATTACCAAAGCGCATATTTTTTATCTTTTTCAGATACGATAGTATTCTATTCATTTAAGGCAGATCTTATTAATTTGGCGAAATTAACAAGATTTAAATAGGTATCACAAAACTATTACTATACTAGTAGTTTCTTTAAAAATTAAGCATATTGTGCCTTCAAAACAACTAACTATTAATAATGCATCGGATAGAAGATTTTAAATCGATAATAGACCGTTACGAGATTATATTTTTTGATGCGTTTGGTGTGCTTAAAACCCACAGCGGCCTTGTGCCGGGGATAGAACGTACGTTTGAATACTTAAAGGCGCAAAACAAAGAATATTATATAGTTACTAATGATGCATCGCGCAGCCCGGGGCAACTGGCGCAATCATACCACGACAAAGGCTTGTATGCCGTTACATCCGACAGGATAATTTCATCGGGCCAGTTAACTAAAGAATACCTCGAACTTAAGGTTAATGATGGCTATGTTGCCTACCTGGGTACCGAAGAATCGGCCCATTATATTGAAAGCGCGGGTTTGAAAACCCTGCCTGTAAGGGATGTTAACCACACCAATATTGATAAGGTAAACGCCCTGATATTTATGGACGACGAAGGTTTTGACTGGTTCGAAGACCTTAATAAAACCGTTAACCTGCTTCGTAAACGCACTATCCCGGCTATTGTAGCCAATACCGATTATGCCTACCCCGTATCAAAAACAGATGTAGGTATAGCCATTGGCGGGCTCGCGCAAATGATTGAGACCATAGTTGGCAAAAAGTTTATCCGTTTTGGTAAGCCCGATTCGCAAATGTTTATGTTTGCCTACGACCTTATCCGCGAGTATCGTACCATCAGCAAAAGACAAATTGTGATGGTGGGGGATACCTTACAAACAGATATAATGGGTGGCAATAAATTTGGGTTAGATACCGTCCTTGTATTAACAGGGAACACCCAGGCAAGCGATTATGAGAACCGCGTACAGGCCACCGGCATTGTGCCTACTTATATTTGCGATAGCGCCGTATTAGGGCCAGATGCATTAGCTTTATAAATTGATAAATATTATTTTTTAATACATACTTATGAAAAAACTTTTAAATGTACTAATGACGGTTTTGCTTATGCAAGCAATGCCTGCTTTAGGCCAGCAAAAAACGTTTACTAACCCGTTGAGATCTTCGGGGCCCGACCCATGGGTGATTTACCAAAGCGGGTATTATTACTACACCAATTCATCGCAGGACAGCCTGGTGTTATGGAAAACTAAAAACATGGCCGACTTAAGATCTGCCGAGAAAAAGACTGTTTGGAAACCGCCTGTTGGCACACTTTATTCAAAAGAGCTTTGGGCACCCGAATTGCACTTTTTGAATGGTAAATGGTACATGTATTTTGCTGCTGATGACGGCGATAACAACCATCACCGCATGTATGTGATTGAAAATGCATCTGCCGACCCGCTTAAGGGCGAATGGGCATTTAAAGGCAAGGTAGGAGACGATACAGATAAGTGGGCGATAGATGGCTCAATATTTAAGCACAAAGGTCAGCTTTACATGATATGGGCCGGTTGGGAAGGCGACTATAATGGCCAGCAGGATATTTACATTGCCAAATTGAAAAACCCCTGGACAATTGATGGCAAGCGCGCCAAGATCTCGAGTCCGCTTTTTGATTGGGAGAAGAATGGCGACCTGGGTAAAAACAGCAACCCGCCACACGTAAATGTAAACGAGGGCCCCGAGGTGCTTAAACACGGTAATAAATTATTCCTCATATATTCGGCAAGCGGGTGCTGGACAGATTTTTATGCGCTTGGTATGCTTACCGCATCAGCCAACAGCGATTTGATGGACGTACGTTCTTGGAAAAAATCTGCAAAACCTGTTTTCAAAAGTTCTGTTAAAAATAAGGTGTATGCGCCGGGGCATAACTCGTTCTTTAAATCGCCGGATGGGACGGAGGATTGGATCATTTACCACGCAAATTCAAAACCGGGGCAGGGTTGCGGGAATTTCCGCTCGCCAAGGATGCAAAAGTTTAGCTGGAACAAAGATGGTTCGCCAAATTTTGGTGTGCCTGTTAAAGAAGGCACAATATTAGCCATACCATCACAAAGCAAAAAACAAAACCAACAATAAAAAACCAAACCAATTATAACATTATGCGAAATTCATTTAATAAACCAACTTTGGCGCTTGCCCTTGCGGGGAGCATGCTATTTGCTGCCTGCAATCAATCTGCAAAAAAAACAACATCAACCATGACCGACAGTACCACCACAACACCTAAATTACCATCCGCATCTGCTTTTGAGAAAACCATCAACGGCAAACAAACCCACCTTTACATCCTTAAAAACAAAAATGGGGTAGAAGCCGCCGTTACTAATTACGGTGGCCGCATTGTGAGTTTATTAGTGCCCGATAAAGATGGCAAAATGACCGATGTGGTTTTAGGTTTTGAAAGCGTCGATGGGTTTATAGGCTCAAAAGAGCCATATTATGGCGCAACCATCGGTCGCTTTGGCAACCGTATCGCTAAAGGGAAATTTAAATTGGATGGCAAAGAATATACCCTTGCCACCAACAATGGCGTAAACATGCTGCACGGCGGGCACCCCGGCTTCCAGGAGGTGGTTTGGGATGCCAAACAGATAGATAGTGCTACGTTAGAGCTAAGCTACCTTGCTAAAGATATGGAAGGCGGTTTCCCCGGTAACCTGAATGTTAAAGTTACTTACCAGATAACTGATGATAACGCGATGAAAGTGAGCTACTCGGCCACTACAGATAAAAATACGGTTGTTAATTTAACCAATCACGCGTTCTTTAATTTGAACGGCGAAGGCAGCGGGACTATACTTGACCACTCGCTACAAATAGCAGCCGATAATTATACCCCGGTGGATAGCACACTGATCCCGACAGGGAAGGTAGAAGCGGTTGCCGGCACACCATTCGACTTTACTAAGGCAACAAAAATTGGTGAACGCATAAATGTAACTAATGAGCAATTGAAAAATGGTAAAGGTTACGACCATAATTATGTGTTAAGCAAACACGACATCAGCACGCCTATTGCAACCGTTATCGGCGATAAAAGCGGCATAAAAATGGAAGTATTTACAGAAGAGCCAGCCCTGCAATTTTATAGCGGTAACTTTATGCAAAGCCAAAACGTAATGAAAGGCGGCAAAAAAGACGATTTCCGCACTTCGTTCGCTTTAGAAACCCAGCATTATCCGGATTCGCCAAACCAGCCTACGTTCCCGTCAACGGAGCTGAAACCGGGGCAGACTTATAAAACCCAATCAATCTATAAATTCTCGGTTGTAAAATAAATATGAAAGAGGCGTTACAAAAGCGCCTCTTTTGCGTTTAAATTAGCATTATGCTTTTAGATAACCACGGGCGAAAGATCAATTACCTGCGGCTGGCTGTTACCGACCGCTGCAACCTGCGCTGTTTTTACTGCATGCCCGAGGAGGGATTAGACTGGCTATCGCGTAAGGAGCTGATGAGCTACGAAGAAATGCTGCAAGTCTGTACCTTGCTGGTTAAAATGGGCATAGAGAAGATCCGTATTACCGGTGGAGAACCATTTGTGCGTAAGGATATTATGCGGCTGCTTACAGCTCTTTCAAAACTGGACGGCTTAAAAGAGCTAAGTATTACCACCAATGGTGTTTTAACAGCACCGTATGTAAGCCAATTAAAAGCGATAGGCGTGCAGGCTGTAAACTTAAGTTTAGATACACTGGATGCTAATCGTTTTTTTACCATTACCCGCCGCGATGAATTCGCCAATGTAATGCAAACCATGGATGCGTTGTTAGCGCATGACATAGAAGTAAAGATTAATACCGTGGTTATGGCAGGCAAAAACACGCAGGATATTATCCCGCTGGTGCAGTTGACCAAAGATTTGCCGGTTAGCGTCCGATTTATTGAAGAAATGCCATTTAACGGCGACGGGCACAGCTATAGCGGCATAGTTTGGGATTATGTAAGGATCTTTGACGAGATCCGTCAAAGTTTCCCCGAGGTGCAAAAAATACCCGACCCGCAATACTCAACTGCTTACAATTATCATATACCGGGGCACAGGGGCAGCATAGGTATCATAGCAGCCTACTCGCGTACGTTTTGTGGTACCTGTAACCGGATCCGTATAACCCCTCAGGGCACGCTTAAGAACTGTTTGTATGATGATGGCGTGTTAAATGTAAAAGACCTGATGCGTTTGGGAATGGATGATGCCAAACTTGAACAAACATTGCGGCAAGCTTTCAACGTGCGCGAAAAAGATGGTTGGGAAGCCGAACGCAAACGCCTGGAAAATCCAAACTTTCGTGAATCTATGGCTACCATAGGCGGTTAATAATATTGAAATATGATAACGGTAAAAGAAGCCGAAGAGATTATACTCGCCCAAACAAAAGATTACGGCACCGAAACGGTAACTTTTGAGCAGGCCTTAGGCCGGGTATTAGCCGAGGACATTAAAGCGGACAGGGATTTGCCCCCTTACAACCGCGTAACCATGGACGGCATAGCCATATCATATCAGGCTATTGAACAGGGTGTAAGCACCTTTAAAATAAAGGCCACACAATCAGCAGGCGAGCAGCCGATAGATATAAATGAGATTGATGAATGTATCGAGATCATGACCGGGGCAGCAATATCGGCATCTGTAGATACTATTGTCAGATATGAGGATTTAGAGATAAAAAATGGTACCGCCACTTTGTTGGTTAATGGCATTAAGCAAGGCCAAAACATCCACCAAAAGGGTAAAGATAAAAAGCGGGGTGAGGTGGTGGCTTTTGCACGCCAATTGATAACACCCGCAATCATTAGCCTGGCTGCATCGGTTGGTAAGGCCCAATTACTTGTAAAAAAGTTACCAAAGGTGGTGATCATATCCTCGGGCGATGAACTGGTTGATGTGGGTGATACCCCATTAGATTACCAGATAAGGCGCTCTAACAATTATATGGTTAAAGCCGTTTTAAAACAACATGGGCTGGAAACCGATATGCTGCACATCCCCGATGACCCCGAAGTAACCAAACAACAAATAGCATATTGCCTGCAAAACTATGACGTAATATTGCTGAGCGGCGGCGTAAGCATGGGTAAGTTTGATTATATACCGCAGGCATTACAAGATAAGGAAGTTAAAAAGCTGTTTCATAAAGTACAGCAGCGCCCGGGTAAACCATTTTGGTTTGGCAGGCATAACAATGGAGTATTGGTAT
The DNA here is from genome assembly GCA_040389205.1 of Bacteroidota bacterium. GTDB lineage: Bacteria > Bacteroidota > Bacteroidia > Sphingobacteriales > Sphingobacteriaceae > Mucilaginibacter. The sequence continues at coordinate 36,646 of JAZKAL010000016.1, read as the reverse complement.
TCGCGTTTCCGGGTAACCCGGTGGCTACTTTTATGTGCCTGCAACGTTACTTTTTATTGTGGCTTAACGCCACACTTGGGTTGCCTGCTAAAGCCCCAATATATGCTCAATTAGCCACCGATCATACCTTTTTGCCCCCGCTAAAATACTTTTTACAGGTAAAACTTAATTTTACGGAGCAGGGTGTTTTGTTAGCCACTCCAATAGAAGGTAATGGCTCGGGCGATTTTGCTAATTTAGCTGATGCCGATGCCTTTATGGAACTGCCTTTGGAACGCAATGAATTTAAGGCCGGAGAAGTGTACCAGGTGCATGTTTTCAAATCAATGTAATTTGTAGTCGGTGCAATCAAGAAATAAAAAATCTGTGGAATCACAAAAATTAAGTCATTTAGATAAAGACAATAAGCCCTCAATGGTCGACGTATCCGAAAAACAGGTTACACATCGTACGGCAACTGCGCGCAGTATTGTGGTGCTTCCTGATGAGGTTTTACAGATCTTAACTGACGGCGAACTGCAAAGCAAAAAGGGGCCTGTGTTCCAGACAGCCATTATTGCCGGTATTATGGCCGCCAAAAAAACAGGCGACCTTGTACCGCTTTGCCACCCGCTTGGAATGGATAACTGCAAGGTTACTATTGAGTTATCGGAAAATAATGAAGTGGTGATTGAATGCACAGCAAGCATTAGCGCTAAAACAGGTATAGAAATGGAGGCATTGGTTGGCGCATCCATTGCGGCATTAACGGTTTACGATATGTGCAAGGCCCTAAGCCACGACATTGTGATAAAAGAAACCAAACTGATCTCAAAAACAGGAGGTAAACTTGACTTTAAACGACCATAAAAAGCATACCGCAATTGCCCGGCCCGCCATGGGTAACTTTGCCCGTAGCGAGTGGGCCATATTGGGCGGGCCGTGTACCGTTATCAAATTCCTGGCCGACCAGGTGATAACCGCGCTATCACCGCAATATCAGTGCGCTTATGCCGATACCTCGCATAATGATGATATGGTAGGCCTGCCCGGCAAACTGGCAAGCGGCGCGGCATTAGAGTATACCGATCAGCTTAACCACAGTCAGCTGAATTATAAAGCGGCGCTAACCCCATTTAAACAACGCGAACTATTCTCTGCAATGGATCTGGTGTTGGTTAATGGCAACCATCAGCAGGCAAAGGCGCAGGTGGTTATTATTGATACCAATAAACGGGCATCGCTGCAAAAGAGGGTAGCGCAATTGACCAATGTGCAGCTTTTTCTTATGGCAGATAACGCCGAAGGTGTGTTTGATTTTTTAAAGGAAGCCATTCCAAACTGGGAGCAGATCCCGGTGCTGAGCTTAAATAACGATACAAGGCAAATTATTGAATTTTTTAAAAATAAGTTACAAGCGGCCAAACCCGTTTTAAACGGACTGGTACTGGCCGGCGGCAAAAGCACCCGTATGGGTATTGACAAAGGCACCATGAACTGGTTTGGTAAAGAACAACGCTACCATATGGCCGATCTGCTTAAAAAACATTGCAGCGAAGTTTTTATTTCCTGCCGGGATGAGGACCAGCAAAAAGAGATAGACGCCGACTATTTAACCCTAACCGATACTTTTACCGGCCTTGGGCCTTATGGAGCTATCTTATCAGCTTTTCGTCAACAGCCGGATGCGGCATGGCTAGTAGTAGCCTGCGACTTGCCTTTGGTTGATGCCAATTTGCTACAACACTTGGTAACTAACCGCAGTACGGCAACCATAGCTACCGCTTTTCAAAGCAACTATCAGGACTTTCCTGAGCCATTGATAACTATTTATGAACCAAAAAGTTATCCTGTTCTACTTCAATTTTTAGCGCAGGGATATTCTTGTCCGCGTAAAGTGCTCATCAATTCGGATGTTACCGTATTGCAAGCGCCCGATAAAGATGCTTTAGCCAATGTAAATACGCCCGAAGAACTGGAACGGATCAAAGGCATTCTTCAGCAAAAAATAACTACCAACAATGCATCCTGACTTGCAAAGATATAGTTGCCAGGTAGCCTTACCCGGCTTTGGTGAAACTTCTCAGGCTTTGCTAAAGCAGGCAAAAGTGCTGATTGTTGGCGCTGGCGGATTAGGTTGCCCGGCTGCGCAGTACCTGACATCAAGCGGGGTAGGTACTATTGGCATTGCCGATTTTGATATCGTATCTGTAAGTAACCTGCACCGTCAGATCCTGTACGGGCCGGATGATGTAGGCAAACTTAAAGCAGATGTTGCCTGCAAACGCTTGCAAAACCAGAACCCTGATATAAAAATACAACCAATCATCAAAAAAACAACTTCAAACAACGTATTGCAACTTGTTGAAAATTACGATATTATAGTAGACTGCACAGATAATTTTGAAACCCGTTATCTGTTAAACGATGCTGCTGTTATACTAGGCAAGCCATTGGTTTATGGGGCAATTTATCAGTACGAAGGACAGGTAGCCGTTTGGAATGTGAAATTACAGGACGGCCGATCATCACCTAACTACCGTGACCTTTACCCGCAGGTAGATGCCTCCCAGATCCCTAACTGCGCTGTGGGCGGGGTTATACCAACCCTGGCTGGTATAATTGGTTGTATGCAGGCTAACGAGGTTATAAAGCTAATCACCAATACAGGCGAGCCACTTACAGGCAAGGTGTTGATATTTGACGCGCAAACCATGCAAAGCAGGGTGATCGGGATAGGAGCATCCACTAAAACAAATATCACATCTATTCAACATAGTATTGAGATACCTACAATAACCGCAGCCGAGACCAAACAAGGTTTGGCAAATGCCAGCCTTCAATTGGTCGACATCCGCACAGACCAGGAGCGGGATGAATACAACATCGGCGGCATCCACTTCGAGCTTGATGAAGTGGAAGATAACCTGGATGTATTTGAGCATGGCAAAACCTATGTATTCTACTGCTCATCAGGCAAAAGGAGCGCGGAAGCAGTAAAAATACTTCAACAAAAACTACCGGAAATAAAGGCTTATTCTCTGGAGGGAGGTTTAGGCGCATGGATCAAATCCGGCGACAACTAATCTCTGATCACCAATCTCTACTCACTAACTAAGGATGCGCCGCTACCCAAACTTCGCCATCCTCAAAAAACTCTTTTTTCCAGATGGGTACGGTTTGCTTGAGGGTATCTATAATGTATCGGCACGCTTCAAAAGCGGCATCCCGGTGCGCGGCCGCTACGGCTATAATTACGGGTATTTCGCCAACCTGTAATGTGCCGGTACGGTGATGAATTAGCGCTTTTTGTACAGGCCATCTTTCCAAAACCTGTTCAGTTATCTTTTGCATTTCTTTGATAGCCATTGGCTTATAGGCTTCAAATTCAAGTTTTAATACAGTTCGGCCTTTGGTAGCATTTCGCACCGTCCCAATAAAAACATCTATCCCCCCGCAATCGGGCGACGTAACCCAATCTACACATTGTTGGATATTTAAGGGTTCGGAAAGTATTTCTATCTGGGTTTGCATGTTTATGTTTATAAATTTAACTCACCCCGCTCCGCTTCTCTGTCGACCTTCTCTGCTTCGCAAAGAGGGTTAAAGAACTACAGCTAACCCTCTTTCCGCTTGCGGAGAGAGGGTGGTCGAGCGAAGCGATGACCGGGTGAGTAAAAGGGGTCCTATCCTCCGCTAACAGGCGGTATAATTGCCACCTCGTCGCGCTCGGTTAATATGCCAGCATCATCCGCGTACTCGTTATTTACCGCTACCATGTAACTGGCAAGTTTTTGCAGTCTTGGATAGCTATTTTCTAAATTTATTTTTAGTTCGGCGGTAGTGGCGGCTTCGGCTAACTCAATAGTTACCGTTGGTGCCCCAAAGATCTCTTTTGCAATACCAAAGGCCAATACGGTTATCTTCATCATACAAATATGCAACAATCTTGTTCATAACGTAAATAACAAGGTTTGGTTGTGTTAAAAACGGAACAATCTTGCCTTCCGGGTTGTATATTTGAGTATGGCCAACAATGCTGTTCAACAAATACCGGTTACCCGCATAACCGACGGTGATGCCGAAGAACTTTCGGACGCTATCGCCATCGAAGAGCCTTTGGAGATCCGCCTGCAATATGGCCCGGCAGGGGAGCGAAAGGTTCAGAATATCTCCGTTACCATGCGCACCCCTGGTAACGATGCGGAACTGGCGACCGGCTTTTTATTTACCGAAGGGATCATCAAAAATGCATCGACCATACAAAATGCCGAACATTTTTTTATAGCCTGTGCCGAAAATAAAGAGAACGTGATACAGGTTTCGCTTTCAGAAAACGTTACACCAAACCTCCAAAATACCGAACGGAATTTCTACACCACCTCAAGCTGTGGGGTTTGCGGCAAGGGCTCAATAAACGCTATACGTACCGTAAGTAAATATATTGAAGGACAATTAGATACCAATTTTATCTCAACAGAAATATTAACCCAGTTGCCCGATAAATTACGCCTTCATCAAAAGGTTTTTGCAGATACCGGCGGGCTGCATGCATCTGCATTGTTTACTCCCCAGGGCGAGTTGCTTTTTGTTCGCGAGGATGTAGGCCGGCATAACGCGCTTGATAAACTGATAGGTGCGGCCATAGCACAACAAACCCTGCCGTTAAACAATACGGTGCTTTTATTAAGCGGCAGAGTCAGTTTCGAACTGGTACAAAAGGCGGTTATGGCGGGCATTAATATAATTGCCGCTGTTGGGGCGCCATCAAGCCTGGCAGTACAGTTAGCACAAGAATTTAACATAACGCTTGCCGGTTTTTTACGCGGGCAGCGATTTAATATTTATGCCGCGCCACAGCGCATTTTAATACCAGTTCATGAAAATCAGGATCAAAAATAATGGGTTGCGTTACAGGCTTACCCGTAGCGAGGTGGCTGCATTCGCGCACGAAGGTATCTTTAAAGAAAAGGTTCAAATAGGAGATGATGCGTTGACCTATATTCTACAGCGTACGGCAGAAGATCAGCTTTCGGCCTCCTTTAAAAATAATATCATCACCATGCTGGTGCCCGAAAAGCTGGCTGATGAATGGACAAATACCGATCAGGTAGGGTTTGAACACCGGACTGATGAATTGCACTTACTGGTTGAGAAGGACTTTACCTGCCTGGACGAGGTAGACGAAGACCAGAGCGACAATTACCCAAACCCCTTAGCCGCCAAAAGATCATGAGCGAAAGAATCGATAAACAACCGGCATCAGAGAACCCGGAAAAGCTGCATAACCTAAAGGTAACCAAACCTAAAGAGTGGGCTGCCGGGATACCGGCGGTAACCGCCGCCTTAGCTGATGTTTTTGAAGAAACCGGCCCAACCCGTGGCGCGCTGGCTTTGTTCACCATGAACCAAAAGGGCGGGTTTGATTGCTCCAGTTGTGCCTGGCCCGATCCGGATGACGACCGGTCGCCCGTTGCCGAATATTGCGAGAATGGCGCGAAGGCACTGGCAGAAGAAGCCACCACGAAGAAATTAACAGCAGATTTTTTCGCGCAAAATGCTGTTGCTGATCTGGCGAAGCTGGATGATATGGAAATAGGCAAAAAAGGCCGTATAGCACAACCCGTGTATCTGCCTAAGGGGGCCACCCATTATCAGCCTATTAGCTGGCGCGAAGCTTTCCAAAAAATTGGCGATAAGCTAAATAGCCTGGCTTCGCCGGATGAGGCGGCGTTTTATACATCGGGCCGTACCAGTAACGAGGCATCGTTTGTTTACCAGCTTTTTGTGCGCGAATATGGCACCAATAACATGCCCGATTGTTCTAACATGTGTCACGAATCTACAAGTGTGGCGCTTGCCGAGGTCATAGGCATTGGCAAGGGTACTGTTACTTTGAATGATTTTTACGATTCGGATGTTATTATTATAATGGGGCAAAACCCGGGTACCAATCACCCAAGGATGCTTACAGCTTTAGAGAAAGCGAAAAAGAAAGGCTCAAAAATTATTGCCATAAACCCACTGCACGAGGCCGGGCTGATGGGTTTTAAAAATCCACAGTCGGTAAAAGGCATTATGGGCATTACCACCCAACTGGCTGATGTATACCTGCAGGTGCAAATAAACGGCGATATGGCGCTTTTAAAGGCTATAGAAAAACTGTTATACGATGCCGAGCAGCAGGAGCCGGGAAAAGTGTTCGACAATGAATTTATTGCTAAAAATACCGTTGGCTATACCAATTTTATTGAGAGTGTAAAAGATTTTGATGTACCTGCCTTATGTGCTGCTGCCGGTGTACCCGTTGAACAGGTTAAAGAGGCAGCAGAGTTGCTTAAACACAAAAGCAAGATCATTATTTGCTGGGCGATGGGTATCACTCAACATAAAAATGGCGTGGACATGGTTAAAGAGATTGTTAACCTTACGCTGCTCAAAGGCAGCATAGGCAAAGCAGGCGCGGGTTTATGCCCGGTACGCGGCCATAGTAATGTGCAGGGTAACCGCACGATGTTGATATGGGATAAGCCCAAGAAAGAACAGTTAGATAAACTTAAAGAGGTTTACGGCTTTACACCGCCGCAAAAAAATGGTTTTGATGTAGTGGAATCTATAAAAGCCATGCAAGAGGGTAAGCTAAAGGTGTTTTTTGCCATGGGGGGTAATTTCCTTTCGGCTACGCCGGATACTACGTTTACGGCAGAGGCTATGCGCAAGCTGGAATTGAGTGTGCATGTATCAACCAAACTTAACCGCAGCCATTTGGTACATGGCGAGGAGGCTATTATACTGCCAACCCTAGCACGCAGCGATAAGGACGTTATCAACGGCGAAGAACAGTTCATTAGCTGCGAAAACTCAATGGGGGTGGTGCAGATGTCGAAAGGGATCCTGGAGCCGGTATCAAAAGAGCTGTTGAACGAAACGCAGATAGTATGCGAACTGGCCAAAGCGACATTAAAAGCCCGTACCATTATTGACTGGGATAGGTTTGCTAACAGCTATGACGCCGTGCGCGATGATATTGGCAAAGTTATACCGGGCTTTGAAAACTATAACCAGCGGGTGCGCCTGCCGGGAGGTTTTTATTTGCCGAATGCACCACGCGAAGGTAAATTTGAAACTGAGCAATTTCAAGACAAAGCGCCGTTTACTATAACGCAACTGCCTGATCATACAATGGCTACAGATGAGTACATGATGACCACCATACGCAGCCACGACCAGTTTAATACCACTATTTATGGTATGGAAGACAGGTACCGCGGCATCCACAACGAACGGCGGGTAATATTTATGAACCCTAAAGATATTGCCCAAGGCGGCTTTATGCAGGGCGATAAGGTAGATCTTTTTAACTATCATGATGGCGTTGAACGCGTAGCGCGGCTGTTCATCATAGTACCGTACAATATCCCCGAACGTAATACCGCTACTTACTATCCCGAGGGCAATGTACTGGTGCCGATAAACAGCGTGGCGTTAAGAAGCAATTGCCCCACAAGTAAGCTGGTATTTATCAAGATCAGAAAGCATGAGGGATAAATAGATTTGTCATCCTATGCAAACATAGGGTGACAAATGAGGCTACTTCTTATATAACGCCAACAAATCTTCAACTAATATACCGTTGATAGTCATGCCTGTAATGTCGCAATCGCTTATTGCAACATCCGTTAAATTGCAGTTGTTAATTGTACTCCCCTCCAGGAAACAATTCTCAAACTTTAACGGTCGCTGTTTGGCATTGGGGTCGTAATGCGGGTGCCCTTCCGGCGGTAAGCCAATATCATGTATATAAGCCCCGCCTAGTTGCGCCTCGCTTATCTCCAGGTCGCTTAGGTTGGCGTCAGATATTTTCGCGTTGGTAACAGATACGTCGTTCATGCTAAGGCCATTCAGGCATGCTACCCGGATAGTGGAGTTCTCTAACATCGCTTCGTAAACGTTCAGTTGCTTTTGGCAGTTAATAATTTCTACTAATTCCATTTCAATTATTATTTGATACAAATCTTATAAATACTGCGGGAATTGGTGAGGTGCTATCGCGGCGTATTTGAGGTGCTTTGCGACTTCTTTTCGGTGTCTTTGCTTGGTTTGTCTCTGAGATATGAATGGAATTTCTCAATGTTTTATAGACCCAGTTATATCTAAATAATTGAACAGGTTGGTGGCATATCCTTGTCACCACAATTGAAGTTATTTACTTGTATATCAGTTTTTTGTAAATTAACGACTGGTTGTGCAAACGTGAACGTGAACATTTTCGGATTATTTAGGCACATTATTCGCCCCAGGCAGTAATAACTAACCTGCGTGTGCCGCCATGGTTGCGGTGCTCGCATAAATAGATCCCTTGCCAGGTACCTAAAGCCAGCCTACCGTTTCTTACAGGTATTTGTACCGAACATCCCAGCATGGCAGCCTTCAGGTGCGCCGGCATATCGTCAGATCCCTCATCGTCGTGGCGGTAGTCGGGGTCGTTCTCCGGAACAGCTTTGTTAAAATACATCTCAAAATCCTGCCTTACGGTAGGGTCGGCGTTCTCATTAATACTAAGCGATGCCGAAGTATGCTGAATAAAAACCTGGCACATACCGGCCTTTATTTGGGTTAGCTCGGGCATGGCGTTCAAAACATCGTAAGTTATGATGTGGAAACCCCGGCGCTTTTGCGGGATATCAAGCGTTTGCTGAAACATTTTCATAATATCAATAATACAAGTTACAGGCCAACAAGTTTATGCAAAACAGCTTTTAGTAATACATGTGTATTATTTTTATCTTATAATGCAGAATATCAGGTTAATGTGAACTATATTTAAATATTAAACAAAATATGAAGCGTTTTTCCCTAACCATTATCTTCCTTGTTTTTTGTTCGATGCTAACATCGGCACAAAGTATTCGCCAGTTGCTCGATTCGGCAAGGCATAATAAGCAAAAGGATTTTGCAAAAGTAATTGCCTTTTCCACCAGGGCATACAACAAAGCCAAAGCCGAAAAGCAAACCAGGCTGGAGGCTGAGAGCGCGTTTGTACGTGGCATGGGTAATTACCTTTCGGGTAAATACGATGAATGTTTGCGTTGGTATTTTGAGTCCGAACGTTTATACACCACCATAAAAGATACCGCGGGATTGGCGGAACTATACTCGGACATGACCATCTTTTACCTGCGGGTAAAAAAGTTTACAAATGCCGACGAGGTTAGTAAAAAAGCGATACAATACAACAAAATTACAGGCGATAAAAAAATGCTGCCAACCGCGGTAAATAACCGTGGGCTAATGTTTTTGGATGATAATAAACTTGATAGCGCCATTGTTCATTTTAATGAGAGCTACAGGTTATACAAGAATATTAACGATAAGGTTGGCATGTCGTATGCGTTAGATTATAAGGCATCTGCATTATCCGGGAAGAATGAGTTGGACGCTGCCTTAAAGGCGCTTACAGAAAGCAAACAATTGCGGGCTGGTGTGGGCGATAAAATAGGCGAGGTGCTTGCAATAACCAACATGGGCGAGATTTACCTCAAGCAAAACCGCTTTAAAGAAGCTACACAAAATTTCTTGCAAACCATAAAAGATGCCAAAGCCCTAAAATATGTGGAACTGGAACTTTACGGGTACGAAATATTAGCACAAACCTTTGCGGCCCAGGGGATGTTCGATAAGGCCTACGCTTACCAGAAGCAGTACCTGGAGCTTAAAGATAAAGCTATGGATGCCAAGCATAATAAAGACATTGAGGAGCTGCAAACCAAATACCAAAGCGAAAAAAAGGAACAGCAAAACAAACTGCTTACCGCACAATCTAAAGAACAAAAAGCCGAACTGAGCCGCAACCAGATAGGGATTTACGCGCTTATAGCAACCATATTATTACTGGCGGTGATATTTTACCTTGTTTATAACCGGTATCGTCTAAAACAGCAAGCGCGTTTCCGTGAGGCGATGCTTGAAGAAGAGCGCCTGCGTATCCAGGCTATTATGGATGCCGAAGAGAACGAACGCCAGCGCCTTGCCCGTGAGCTGCATGATGGTATTGGCCAGCTTTTGTGCAGCGCGCGCCGCCAGCTGGAGTTTTCGCAGTTGGATAACAACCCACAGCACGATGGTGGTGCGGCTCTGCAAATGCTGGATGATTCAATAAAGGAAGTACGCGACCTGTCCCACAGCATGATGCCGCCATACATCCTTAATAAAAACCTGAGAGAGGCCATAGAAGAATTTATTTGCAGGTTAAATAACAAGGACCTGGTGAATATCTACACCGAATGGGTAAATACAGACGCTATAGATATTGATAAAACCAATACGCTGATGATCTATCGCAGCGTGCAGGAAATTATTTCTAATGTATTTAAGCATGCCAAAGCAAAAAACATCCACATTGAGCTGGTAAACCACGATACCGAACTTACCTTAATGATAGTGGATGACGGCGTAGGATTTGATAAAGATAAGCTGTTTAAAACCAGTAAAGGACTTGGCCTTAAAAACATCGAATCGCGTATCGCTTATATTGGCGGCTCGCTGGATATTGATACAAAGCCTGGCAAGGGGGTTACTTATATTATTGAGCTGCCTTTATTAAACGTTGCTTCATAGTATTTTGTAACTTATTGATTGTTAACTTATCTAACGGTTATGACAAAGAAAGAAACATTTAGCATACACGGCAAGGACCTTGTAGATAAAATAAAGGAGCTTATTGAAGAAGGCAATATTAACCGCATCACCATAAACGATAAGCACGGTAAGGAGTTAATGAGCTTCCCGCTAAACATTGGTTTGGTTGCAGTTGTTATTGCACCTGTATTAGCGGCGGTTGGCGCAATGGCTATTTTTGTTGGCGAGTGCAGCCTCACAGTAGAAAGAGATGTAGATGAACAAGAGATTAAATAACACATTGTTAATGATTATTTAAACTGATATTTGCTTTATTCGCATAGAAATTGAAACAGAAATTTAAAATATCTGAAACAACTTCTTAACGCATTTGTCATAACAACATAATCTTAAAGCAATATGGTAATCTTAAAAGTAGGTACAGAAAACGAGCCGGAAAAACATGTTGAAATTGTAAGCGAAAGAGGTGTTTGGGGTAATGGGGCATATAAAATATTTGCTGCCAAATTCCTAAGCAGGTTATCGCATAAAGATGTTCCTAACGAGCCCACTGATAGTAACGACCCTAATTTTCTGGGAGAGATCAGTATAAATAAAGAGGAAGAAAAGTGGGAATACAAAGGCACTAAGCTAAAGATCCCCGAGCTTAAAAAAATCGTCGATTTTATATTTGACTACAAAGCGCCAGACGCGGTTTATTAGTAGTTTTATAACAAAATATATAGCGGATGTTTACTTACTAGCAGTAAGTAAACATCCCTTGCTTTTACATCCAAGTAAACGGATCTCCCGAATTAATGTGGGTGATCTTTATACCACTAAGCTTAGGCTGTAGCCATTCCACAAAATAATCCATGCCGGGGTCTTCGCTAAAATTATGACCCAGTAGTATCAGCGCTATTTTTGAGCCCAGCAATCTCGCGTCGCGGATATATTCGGCAGTTTCCCATTCAGATAGTTCGCCCACAATTAATACGTCCGGTTTATCGCGTTCGGCAAAATCAACCTGCATTTTACCACCGGGCGCACCGGGCAAATAAGTAATACGGCTACATGGCTGGTTCAGATCGCCAATAACGCGCAGGTGTGCAATACCCAACGATTTTTTAACGTGCTGTACTAATGCGCCCAAGTTAGTTTGGGGGATGGTTAGCGTGGGGCTGTCTGCTTTGAAATAAGGCAGCCAGTTTAATTTTTTTATAGAGCCGTATTCAACCGCATCTGGCTTTAAGCTGTGGATGTAATCGTGAAAGCGCCAAACGGTTATGTTGTACTTTTTAAGCAGCGCTTGTTTTTGTTTAACAACGCTGTTATCATTCACCCAATCCGGGTCATCTAAATGGTTGTAAAAGGTTGGCTCATGTGCTACGATGAAGTTGGCGCCTAACCTGGCGGCTTGTTTGATCACGTCAACTGTGGCAAACATGGTGGTAACTATCCCGGTTACTATAGTGTTGCCGTCGCCTGCTTTTAAGGTATCTACCGTGTTTGGAATAGGCGCGAGATTGCCCTCCTTTAATATCAGATCGATAACCTGTTGCACGGTATACTGTGTGGTAATGCTACCTGCAAAGGCCGGGGTTATATATGCTAAAGCAAGGCCACCGGCAGAGATGGCCGTTGTGCTGATGAATTTTCTACGGGTTATATAATTGGTTGCAGGCTTTTTCATGATATTGAAATTTTATATTGCAATATATCAAATATGCCTTATTAGTTTATATTTGTTAATCTACAACCTTATACCAATGTTACAATCAAATATTAAATCGCCCGGTGTTTATATTAACGAGTTAAACGCCTTCCCAAATACCGTAGTAGCTGTGCCAACCGCCGTACCAGCGTTTATAGGTTACACACCACAAGCCATGTACGAGGGGAAATCTTACACTAATGTTCCTCAAAAAATCACCTCCGTTGCCGATTTTCAGGCATTTTATTGCTTTCCCGATCCACCCGCACCGGCCGATCCGGCAAAGCAATATAACCCGCAATATTACCTTGTACAGCAAAAAAGCCAGCCTACGGCTGACGATTACATGCTAATAAATGGAACCTTTTACAGTATCGAGCCCGACCCAAACACTATTTACTATTTGTATAACAGTATCAGGTTATTTTATGAGAATGGCGGTGGTGATGCTTACATTGTTTCGGTAGGTGGCTACGGTGAGCCGTCAGGCATTGCCAAACCCGTTGGCGGGCAGATCATCAATTCTAATGTGAAGCTACAGGAATTAATGCATGGCCTGCAGTTATTGCAAAACGAGCAGGAGCCAACCATATATATCTGCCCCGAAGCTACCCTTTTATCCACAGCGGATAATGCTAGCCTAATGCAGGCAATGCTGTTGCAAAGCAGTAATATGCAAACATCGGTATCTATTTTTGATATTATTGGCGGACGCAACCCTGATCCTGTTTTGTACACGAATGATATCCAAACTTTTAGAGATAATACGGGCACTGTGGGTTTAAATTACGGCACCGCTTACTATCCGTTTGTGGGCACAACCATTGTTCAGGCTAATGAGATAGACTACACCAATTTGTTTGGCGGCGATGTTAAGCAACTTGCAGCGATATTAAACCCGGCGGAGAACCCTAACCAAACCGTAGCAACCATATTAAATAACATAATTACATCGCCCAATGCCCTGTCGGTATCGCAATATAATAACGCTTTGCTAAACGCGAGTAATACGTATAATACCATCCTTAAGCATGTTATAGCCGACATAAACATATTGCCGCCAAGCGGCGGAATGACCGGTGTTATCACCACTACAGACAATAATGTAGGGCCATGGGAAGCACCTGCAAATACAACTATTGTTGGGGTAGCATCTTTACCCATAAGTTTATCAGATACACAACAAGCGAATTTAAATGTAGATGCGATCACGGGTAAATCTATCAATGCCATCAGGTTTTTTAACGGGATTGGCATTCTGGTTTGGGGGGCGCGTACTTTAGATGGCAATAGCCAGGATTGGAGATACCTGCCTGTAAGGCGAACAATGACCTTTTTGGAGCAATCGTGTAAACTGGCCGCACAGGCTTACATTTATCAGCCGAACGATAAAAATACTTGGGAGGCTGTTAAAGCTATGATAGGCAGTTTCTTGACAAGCATATGGAAAGAAGGGGGTTTGCAGGGGGCATCGCCATCTGAAGCATTTTCGGTGGCTTGTGGGCTGGGCACTACCATGACTTCCGACGATATCTTAAGCGGCTTTATGAATGTAACGGTTAAAGTTGCTATAGTGCGCCCCGCGGAATTTATAGTGTTAACATTTCAACAACAAATGGCTACATCAAGTTAGTGGCCTATATTTTGATGATAAATAATTATGGAAAACTCAAACAATGTTTTAACAATAACCGGCCCGCAAGGCGGTGATAACCTTTCTGTTGCAGGCGGCATTTATCGCATATTAATTACCGGCAAGCAAACCAATGGTGAGTATGCTGTGATAGAAATGTCGGTACCTGCAGGGGGCGGACCGGGGCCGCACGCGCATGCCAGTTTCCAGGAATCGTTTTACGTGATAGAAGGTGAGGTGGAAGTTAAAACCGAGGAGCAAACTTTTATAGCCACCAAGGGCGCGTTTGTGAACATCCCGTTAGGCGGCATGGTACATTGCTTCAAAAACAAAACGGCTAATTTGGCCAGGTTGCTTTGTACCGTTGTACCTGCCGGGCTCGAAGAAATGTTTTTGGAGATAGGCCAGCCGGTAAATGCCGGCGAATTTATCGCCCCGAAACCTATGAACGCAGAGACCCTAAAGCAAATTACCGCCATTGCCGAAAAGCATGGGCAAAAGATATACCCGCCTGATTATTTGGGATAGCTAGATGAATCTTACTTTACTTCCACAACTTTAAAATCCTCAAAGGTAACATCAAAATGCTGTTTACCCGGCGCTGCAGCCACCATACCTATCATGGCCTTTACGTTGGGCGGGAAGTAAGCCAGGCGCAGCATATCGAATTTTACACCATCAAAAGAATATTTTATTTCTACGTAATTGCCTTTGCGCAATAATTTTAACCAAACAGATCTAGGGCTGTCGTGCCTTGGCACTACCGACCAGTCCGACACCTCGCGGGTAACCACCGCGCTCACGTTCTGCACCCCATCAACATATTCAATACCTGTTTTTATCCAGTTTTTTTCATCGATCCTTACCATCAAACCGGCCTGGTGAAAAAGCTCCTGGTATGCCCCGGTAATTTTTACACTTGCTTCAAAGTTGCCTGCCTGTTCTGTATAATAGAACGGGCCGTTATCCCTTTTAAAGCCGTAGTGCGTTACCTGCCAGTAATCGGTACCGGGGTCAACGGTCATTTTTAGGGTGTTGCCTTCAATGATAGATTTTACGGGTTTACTGTACCATTTCATAGATGTTAATGATTGTGCAAATGTAACGGAGCAAAAAAGCGTGAATGCAATTAACAGGGCAGATCTTTTCATGCCCAAAGGTATTAAATTATAATAATACGAAAATGAAACCGGAATTGTCATTCCAATATGATTTTTTAAAATAACAGAACGCCCGTTCCGTTATTGGTATACATTTGCGGAACGATTATTCCAAATAACAAAATTAATCGCTCACAAAAATGAAAAAGTTAGAAAACAAAGTAGCAGTAGTAACCGGTGCCTCTAAAGGTATTGGCGCAGGTATAGCAACAAGCCTTGCAGCAGCAGGCGCATCGGTAGTAGTAAACTACTCATCATCAAAAGAAGGTGCCGAAAAAGTTGTAGACGAAATTGTAGCGGCAGGTGGTAAAGCCATCGCGGTAAAAGCAAGCGTAAGCAGCAAAGACGAAGTGACCCGTTTGTTTGAAGAAGCAACCAAAGCCTTTGGCCCAATTGATGTTTTGGTGAACAACGCAGGCGTTTACGAATTTGGTGGCATTGACCAGATCACCGAAGACCATTTCCATAAACAATTTGATACCAACGTGCTTGGTTTATTATTAACCACACAAGCCGCCGTAGCAAACTTTAACCCCAATGGTGGCAGCATTATTAACATTGGCTCGGTAGTGAGTGCTATTACCCCCGTAGGCAGCGCTGTATATTCCGCAACGAAAGGTGCTGTTGATGCTATTACCCACGTATTGGCTAAAGAGCTTGGTGCTAAAAACATCCGTGTTAACTCTATTAACCCGGGTATGGTCGAAACCGAAGGTACACATACCGCGGGCTTTATCGGTAGCGACATGCACACAGACATGATTAAAACCACTCCACTTGGCCGTATTGGTCAGCCGGAAGATATTGCTTTGATAGCCGTATTCCTGGCATCAGAAGATTCGCGCTGGTTAACAAACGAAACCCTGCTCGCAGGTGGCGGTGTAAGATAATAACCGTTTTTAATAAGTATTTTAAAATGAATAGCTTTGCTTAATATTAAGCAAGGCTATTTCTGTTATGGCAAGAACGAAAGATTTTGATGAAGATGAAGTGCTGAAGAAAGCGGTTAACCTTTTTTGGCTAAAGGGGTACAACGCTACGTCTATGCAGGACCTGGTAGACGGGCTGGGCATTAGTCGCTCCAGTTTGTACGATACCTATGGCGACAAGCACTCCTTATTTATTAAGGCGCTGGATAGTTACCAGTGCACCAATACGGGCAAGTTTGTGCAGATCATTGAAGGCGGCGACTCGGCTAAAGAAACCATAAAGGCATTGCTGAAGTTTATTGTAGACAATTTATTGAACGATAAGAGCCAAAAAGGCTGCTTTATTGTAAACGCCGAAGTAGAAGTAGCCCTGCACGATAAGGAAGTGGGCGAGATGATCCAAAAGAACGACCAAAATGTGGAAGATGCATTTTTCCGTGTAATTGAGAAAGGGCAGGAGAGCGGCGAGATCAGCAACCAGCAAAGCGCGCGCGCCTTAGCCAGGTTCCTGTTCAATACTGTAAAAGGCATCCAGGTAACCGCCAAATCAACCACCGACAGGGCGGTGTTTGATGATATTATTAATTCGGCGTTGATGGTGTTGGGGTAGAAGGGGATGGAATTAGTAAATTAGCTTGGCTCCATTAATGGATACAATCTAATTGAACCTGTCCTTGTCTCGTGGTATGATCCAGATTTATTTTTGTCCGGAAAATTCCCATTAATAGGGCATATTAAAAGCTTAGCAAAATCATATACTTTATTACCAAATTCTTCTATGTCAGAATCAGAAACTAAAGAACCATCAAAATTATAATGCGAACCGACTTGGTTTCGTATTGCTGATAATTGTTTTAATACATCTATAATGGGTTTTAATTCATATTCATTTATCTTTAAAAGATCGTCATAAACACCCTCTGAGTTTTTTTCTAAATGTGCCACTTTCATTACTTTAAGCAATTTTGATGAAAGACAATTTAAAAGCTCACTTAAAACATAGTCTTGTCTTACCTTTCTCGAAATTTTGCATTGATATTTAATGGAAAGGAAATCAAGAATATTTTCAAGTATTGTTCCTGCTAAATTTGATATTCTTTGCCTGTCAAAATAGTCGGCATCTATTGCATTACGTAGTTCGTGAATATCGATTTTGCTGTTTTGCAATCTTATGCCCGTTGCTAAATTCCATTTTCGCAACTCAACAAAATGGACCTGATCTGTAGGTGCACGATTATGCCTGTATCTGTCTTTCCATGGCCGATAGTGTGTAGTAATTAAAATGTGAGAAAAACTATGAACTTGCTCATGTAGTAATTCGATAAATCTATCTAAATGGTCTTCATCAACAGACATTACAACATCATCTAGAATGAGTATTGTATTTCCGTCGTTGTATTTTTTAGCTAAAGCAAGAAAAATACATATCCCCAAGGTGTCTAAGTGCGATTCACTATATAATGATTGTGGAGTAACGGATAAACTTGTATAGAAATCTGCATTTAGTTCCAAGGAGTTTTTTGCTCCAGGCTTCAAAAAAAGTTTAATACCCCCTAATTGTTCGTCGGGATGCATTTTCTGATAAAACTCTTCGACATCTTTAGAGATTGAAAGTAATTCTTCTTCGATAAAGCGCTTTCTAGTGCTTTCTACAATTTGTAACGCTTTCTCAGTAGCATCAGCCAAATAGTTTGCCTTAATACGTTTGCTTCGATTTATAACTGACGTATTGTGATGTTGCTTTATTAAGTTATATTGATTAATTGACTTGAGTATTTTTCCAGCATCTAATTCTATTTCTTTTATTTTTTTTACAATAAGTAAGAGATTTTTATTAACAGATCTGTATTTATCGTTGTTGTTATTTCCGTCAGCAATTTCATTTAAAATATCTTGAAGTGAATCTGTATTATCGACATATAAATTGAATTTTGGTATAAAGATGTCTAATTCATCTATAAAAGATTTAACTAATGTTTTAAGCGTGTTTTCACTTTGTTCCTTTAGCTTTTTAGCCTCTTTTAAATTAAGTTGTGCTTTTTGAAACTCTTTCATCAGCTCAACTCGAGCAGATATTTTAATAAGTAAGTCATTTTTGTTTTCTGGCCTTTCACAAACAGGGCAATTTTCTATTTCTGATTTATTTTTTATGAATTTTTCAGCCTCTATTAATACGTTCAACAAAGAATTATCTAAGGACGAGTTACCAGCCTCCAAATCTGTTATAATTTTCAAAAAGTCTGTTTCATTAACAATACATATGTTATAATTTTTAAGTGCTTTAACAACTTCACCGCGTTTGCTTTCTACCTCTCGCCAAGCGCCAATAATTCCGATATAACTTTGATGCAATAACTGTTGCTCGGTAATATCTTTATCAGCTTCTAACTTTGCCCATTCATGAAATGATGTGTTGGGACTTCCTTCTGCTTCCCATGAATTTTTTAATGTCGATTCAGCATAAATAATTGCCTTCCTTATATTTTCAAGGGCATTTATAGTAGTTCGGTGTGCTTTTCTTAATTCATCCTCGCTTTTAATAATGTTTGCAACATCAATATAATCTTTGAGCGCTTCATACCTTTTAGATGGTTCAGCGTCGATTAAACTAATAATTTGACTTCTCCTTAAATGCCTGACTGTAGGAATATTGTCGATTGGTGTCTTTACAAAGCTAGAGCCGGTGCCATTTAGTTTTGCTAAATACGTTCCAGTATTTGTTTCAAGCTTGATTGCAACCTCAGAACTTTGACAATTTAATGTTCTAATATAATCTTTATCAATTGACGACTTATCACTTATTGAACCCAATTTATCTGTACATAAACATACTAACGCATCTGCAATAGTTGATTTGCCCATTCCATTTTCACCGAATAACATGGTGATTTTTTTCGATTGGTCAAATTCTAAAGTTATGGGTTGTGAAGCGCCACGAAACTTCTTTATATGGAGTTTATCAAGCTTCATCTTCTGATTGGAAAGTAATTTTAAATTTTTGTTCAAACACTTTTAACCAATCAAGTTCTTTGATTTTTCCTTCGACTAGTTGCTTTTCAAAAGAATTTAAAATTTCCGCATTAATTAATTCATTATCCACTAATTCAGACGAAATTTTTTTGCCAAGTTTTAAATTTACATTTTCTATTTCTGACATTATTTCAAGTTCTTTTTTTATAAAGCTAAGTATTTCTTGTAGCCTTAATAGAAGATATTATCAACAATATAAAAGCTGGTTCGTCGCAAATCACCCCTTTATTGTTCATTATACCACCTCACATAGGTTATATGTTCAGTTTATCTTTGAATATAAATCAATCAAAGAAAACTACCATGAGAAAAATTATTGTTTTATCCTTCATCACTTTAGATGGCGTAATGCAGGCACCCGGTGGGCCGGAGGAAGATCCATCAAACGGTTTTAAGTACGGCGGCTGGACGGCTCCTTATCACGACGAAGAAACGGGTAAGGCCATGCAAAAACAACTGGAACCCGCGGATCTTTTACTGGGCAGGAAAACCTTCGATATTTTTGAGTCGTACTGGCCGCAACATGCCGAGCATTGGCCGGGCGTGAATGAGGTCACCAAATATGTATTATCTACCACCGTTAAACAGTCGGGCTGGAGTAACTGCGTGTTCCTTACCGGCGTTGACGATATTAAAAAGCTTAAAGAGTTGGAAGGTGCCGACCTAAAGATCTGGGGCAGCAGCGAGCTGGTTCAGCTGTTGATGCAGCACAACATGGTAGATGAGTTTTGGCTGAATATCCATCCCGTAACGTTAGGTAAAGGCAAAAGGTTGTTTGATGATAATGCCATACCCGCGGCATTTACCATTGCAGACAGCACCATTACTCCTAAAGGCGTTATCATGGTAAATTACAAAAAGGCAGGCGAAGTAAAAACAGGTACGGTAGGCGAAGAGTGATCTTAAAGTCGCAAAGCGCCCTTTTATTGGCATGAATGCACCCTACACGTTTAAGCTATTCATTTTACCTTTGAATTAGTAGCTTAGTATTTCCTGGCATATTTAACAACTGCTACATTAACTCAACTAAAAAACCTAAAATAATTATGGCACAAATTAATCCACACGTTAACTTCAACGGGAACGCCGAAGAAGCTTTCACCTTTTACAGATCTGTATTTGGCGGCGAGTTCTCAAAGGTGATCCGTTTTAAAGACCTTGCCGGCGCCGGTTTCCCGGTAGACGAAAAAGAGGAAAATAAGATCATGCATATAGCCCTGCCAATAGGCAACGGTAGCGTGCTGATGGCTAACGATGTGCCCGAAGCGATGGGCCCGACAAACGAAAACGAGAACAGGAGCAAAATTGTAGTATCGGCAGAAAGCAAGGAAGAAGCAGATAAACTATTTAACGGCCTTTCGGCAGGCGGCGATGTAGAATATCCTATTGGTGACAGCCCATGGGGCACCTATTTTGGATCGTTAAGAGACAAATACGGTATTGAGTGGATGGTGGAATTTGACGGAAAAGCTTAAAGCTAATACTGTAATTTGGGTAAATGATGGGGCGTGAACCGTAAAACAAAAAAGCCCGATGCGGACATGCATCGGGCTTTTGTACTCAGAGCGGGAATCGAACCCTTCGAAGCATTTTTCATGACTTATCTTCCGTGTTAAATAGAACTTAAGACACAGCGGTAACCCGAGTTAAATAACCTTTGGTAACGCGGTTGCCTGTTTCGTCAAGATGATCATTTAAATATGTAATAGAATCACCGATGGCTACCCAGGTAACTTCCTTTTCCGTAAAAGAACTAAGAAGAAGTAAAGCTAACAGTACAACTAAATATTTTCTCATGGTTTGGTATGCTTAACCGGGTTGATGAATGATTTGCTGGTAAAATGGTAACTACCCGAACCGATCTGCTCCGTTTTATACCCTTCGCTTGTACTATAATCAGGCACATAAACGGTAGCCGTGGTATTAGCAGGCACTTCAACATCAAGCAGAAATATATCGCCCTCTATTTTCCAGTTGGATGTTAGTTTGCCATAAGGCGTTTGGTAGCTGGCATTAGCGTAAGTTAACTTGCCACCAACGGTCGGCTTAATAATTATCTTTTTATAACCAGCGCCGTCCGGGGCAGTATCAATGCCCGATGTTACCCTGTACATCCAATCGCCTATGGCGCCATAAGCATAGTGATTGTAGGAGTTCATGGTTGGCGTTTCAAAGCTGCCGTCGGGCTTAATGCCGTCCCATCTTTCCCAAATGGTGGTAGCACCCATTTTTATAGGGTATAACCACGATGGGTATGATTCCTGCAGCAGCAACTTGTAAGCAACATCGGCGTAGCCAAAACGGCTTAGCGCGTGGCATAAATAGGGAGTACCTAAAAAGCCGGTGGTTAAATGGTTGCCATAACGGGTTACATTATTTGCCAGCCTGCCCGCTGCTTGTTCGCGCAGTTTCTCGGGCAGCATATCAAAAGTTAATGCAAGCGCATAAGCCGTTTGCGTATCTGATGAGATAAGTCCGTTTGCTGTTACATACTCGTTTAGGTAGGCCGCTTTTATTTCCTCCAGCAACAGGGTGTAATGGTCTGCATCGGTTTTATTACCTAATACGTTGGCAGCGTTTATAAGTAACTGGGTTGAATAAGCGTAAAAACATTGCGCTATCAAATATTTACTTGTTATGGCCGACATGCCGTCCAAATCGTTTTCTACGCTGTAAAACAGCCAGTCACCGAAGTGCCAGCCTGTGTTCCAAAGGTTGTTTTTAGCCTTTTTCTGCATGTAATCAACCCATGCCTTCATGCTTGGGTATTGGTTTTGCAAAAGCTCTTTATCGCCATAAGCCAGGTACATGTTCCATGGCACTATGGTTGCTACATCGCTCCAGCCGCTGGCTCCGCCGTTTTCGCCGTCGTTCTGTTTAAATACATCCGGGATGATATGGGGGATGCTGCCATCGCCGTTTTGGTCGGCGGCTACATCTTTTAACCACTTGGTGAAAAAGTTGTGCACGTTCATGTTAAACGATGCCGTACGCGAAAATACCTGCGCGTCGCCTGTCCAGCCTAAACGCTCATCGCGCTGCGGGCAGTCCGTTGGCACATCCAAAAAGTTGCCTTTTTGTCCCCATTGGATGTTATGCTGCAACTGGTTCAGCATCGGGTTTGAGGTAGTGAATACCCCGGTAGGAGCCATGTCCGAATAAACGGCCACGGCGGTAAAATTATCCAGGTTCAGATCGCCTGTAACACCCTCAACTTTGATGTATCTGAAGCCCTGCCAGGTAAACTGCGGCTCAAAATATTCGTCGCCGCTACCTTTCAGGATGTACACATTTTGCGCTTTGGCGCCACGCAGGTTTTCGTTGTAAAAATTACCTGCTTTATCCAGCACTTCAGTATGTGATAGTTTTATCGAATCGCCGGCTTTACCGTTTGCTTTAACCTTTACCCAGCCCACCAGGTTTTGCCCAAAATCTATTATCTTTTCACCTTTGGGTGTGGTGATCACTTTTAGGGCTCTAAAGGTCTCGTGTTTTTTTACCGGTTCGTTATAGGTTGCTATTAAATTCTCCTTGCCGTAATCCTGCACTTTCACGGCAGTCCACTGCCTGTCGTTAAAGCCGGGCTTTGCCCAATCTTTTTGTACTAAGCGTGCATCAATAGTAGCACCGTTATAGATCTCGGCATATCTCAACTCTCCCGTTGCCGATTTCCAGCTCCCGTCAGATACGATTGTTTCGTGCGTACCATCTGTATAGGTTACCTCCAATTGGAATAGTAGGCCCACATCTTTACCATAATGGTTAGGGCTTGATACCAGCGTGCTGCGGTACCAGCCACTGCCTACCTTTGCACCAATAGCGTTTTGGCCTTTCACCAGCATTTTGGTAACATCATAAGCCTGGTATTGCAGGCGTTTCTTGTAGCTTGTCCAACCCGGTGTAAGGTAAGCATCGCCAATTTTTGCGCCGTTTATTTGCGCTTCGTATAAGCCGTGAGCGGTTATGTAGGCAAATGCGCTTTTTACCGTTTTGTTAATGGTGATGCCTTTGCGGAACATCGGGCTGGGTTTATTTACCGTGTCGCCGGCATAACCTGGGCCAATCCAGGTTGCTTTCCAGTCGGTTGGAGATAGTAAACCCATGCGCCAGGTAGCTTTTTTGCTCCATGGGGAAGCATGCCCTTTATTATCCCAGATCATCACCTGCCAAACGTAAGCGGTACGCGATGTTAACGCGGGGCCTTTATAGGCTACGTATATCGATTGACTGCCCGAAACCTTATTGCTGTTCCAGATAAGTTTATTATTATCCGCGGTATACACCTTAACCTGGTAGGCCGATTGCAACACATTTTTTGAGGCACCGGCTGCAATTTGCCAGCTAAAACGGGGTGTTGTCATATCAACGCTGATGGGGGCGTTCTCGTTTTCGGTAAGCAGCCGCTCGGCGCTTAACTGTGCAAAACAACTTGATCCTAAGACAAGTAATAGGGATAGAGTAAGTAAATTTTTGATCATTTTAAATTAATCTAATGGTTAACTGATTAAAAATATAGTCATGCTCAATGAACCTCTTCAACATGCAAAATACAGCCGCGGATGGTGCAACAATGTAATCTAACGCCGAAAAGTTTTTAATAAATAGCTCATTACAGCCACCTGTAAGATGCTCAAAGCCCAAGTTAGCCATGGGCTGGCCGCAACAGGTATGATTTTTGGGATACCTGACAGTTACGCCCAGCTTTTCCAGTAATTGCAAGATAGCAATTGCGGCGCCGGGGTAAAACTGATCTACATAACAAGGTATAAATAAGCCAACATTCATATACTAATGGTTTGATTGGCTGAATAATATTTCAATTGGATAATATCGTTTGGTATAGGTTTCCGGTTCCACTCTTTGTGAATGGCCAATGCCGCGCCTACAGCTGTAGCCTGCGCCATTGATGCAGAAAATATCTCTATCGCCGGGAAAGCCAAAGCAAGCAAGTGCATAAATACGCTGTTTTTGCTAAAGCCGCCATCAACAAATATTCGTTTTACCGAGGTGCCTTTCAGCACAAGTTGCGTAGCATAAACCTGTAGGTTTATCAAATCGATAATTAGCTGATGATAGGCTTCTATATCATTGTGATATTCGGATAAGTCCCTTTTATCAAAAGCAGAAGTTTTGGCGTTTTCATCTTGCGTAACCGGTTGTTTTTTGGTTTTCAGGTAACTGATGATCCCTGGATCGAACGCTATGTTGCGGTATTTGATGACATCGGTTTTAAAGTGTGCGGCAATCCTTTTAACCTGCTGCTCGTGCTCGTAACCCGAAAACAAGCGGGATGCTTTTACCGGTTTACCCTGGTATTGCAGATAGCTGAGGCAATCGTCTTTTAGTTCTTCCTTGGTTAAAGGTAACCGGTTAAAAGGGTTTAAGCTGATGCACCACGTACCCGTGCTGATCAGTATAAATGGTTCGTGAAAGTTAACCAGGTAAGGGATCAGCGCTGCAGAGCTATCATGCAAGCCAACGCCTACTTTATAATTGTTACCGGGGAATAACGCCGGCATTACTTTATTAGCAGGGAATATCGGCGGTAGCTTTAGTGCGATGCCCTCATGCTGGATCCATTCGTGGTAGCGTTTTTTTTCAAAATCCCACAGGCAGGTATGGCAGCCAACGCTGGTAAGGTCAGAACAGGCTTTACCGGTGAGCAGATAGCTCATGTATTGCGGCAGATGCAAGGCGTGTTTTATCTTGTTAAAAACCTGAGGTTGCTCATACTTTATACGATAAAGCTGTAACCCCGAATTTAAGCTGCCCAGTACCGGCGATGCGGTTTGTACACTTACCAGATCCTTACCACCGTATTTGGCATAAAATTGCTCGCTCAGTTCCTCCGGATAACTTTTTAGGTAGTTATACAAAGAGGTAAGCGGTTTGCCATCCTCGCCAACATAAATAAAGCTTGCGCCATAGGCCGAAAAATTAACCGCCTTTACCTTAAACTCGTTCATGCGGAAAACCTCGCTCAGCGAGTCGAACACCGAAAGCCTTAAACTTTCAATGTTTTCGCAGGGGTAGCCATCCTCATCTACGGTCTCTAAAAAGCGTGCTGTTTTCTCAAAAACTATCTGGTAGTTCTCATCAAACAGGAACAGCTTTTTATTGGTCTTCCCAACATCAAATACGGCTATAACGGGTATCGCACTCATATCGCTTTCGTTTTATAAACCGGTGGCCACTGTTTTTAAGCCGCGTTCTTTCATCAGAGTATTCCTTATATCCAATTTCCGGTAAGCACCGATAGGATCAATGGCGCCACCTGCCTGCAGGCTTGCCTCGGCTATCAGCGCGCGCACGTCTGTACGGTAAGCTTGTTGCAAAATTTCTTGTGCAAGCGCTACATCGTTATCCCGCTGGGCTGCTTTTAAAGCCTGTGTGTCTATCAGTAATGCCTGTGCATAAGCTATTTTTATTGCCTGTACCGATTGTAAAAGGTCCTCCATAGGGTCTTTTACGTTGTGCGATGCATCAATCATCCAGCCGATATCGGTTGCGTGGGTCATGCCGCGGGCATCCATACCTTCAACCAGTTCGTTAAAGATTAAAAATAACTGGTATGGGTTAATACTGCCAACGGTAAGGTCATCATCTCCGTATTTAGAGTCGTTGAAATGGAAACCGGCCAATTTGCCTTCCATCAGCAGCAGAGAAACAATTTGCTCGATATTGGTACCCTGCAAATGGTGACCAAGATCAACCAAAGTAGCTGCCTTATTGCCGAGTTTATTGGCTAAGAGGAGGGATTGGCCCCAATCGCCAATAGTAGTTGAATAAAAATTCGGCTCGAACGGTTTATATTCTATCCAGATCTTCCAGTCGGCTGGCAATGCTTTATAGATCTCCTGTAAACTATCTTGTGTGTTCTTAAACGCCTCCCTGAAATTCAGTTGCCCGGGGAAGTTTGACCCATCAGACAACCAAACCGACAACGCCTTTGAGCCAAGTTCCACACCGTAATTGATCACCTGGATATTATGCTCAATGGCTTGCGCCCTCACCACTTTATCTACATGGTGCAGCGAGCCATATTTATAACTATGGGCTGCATCTGCCTGATCCTGGAAGGTGTTAGAGTTTACGGCATCAAAGTGCAGGCCCAAGTGTGTGGCCAGTTGCTTTATAGAATTGGCATTATCAGGTATATCCCACGGGATATGCAGCGAGATAGAATTGCTTGATCTGTTCAGGGCATGGATAACGCCAACATCCTCAATCTTTTCTTCCAGACTGCGTGGCTCGCCGCCGCCGCTAAACCTGCCGAAGCGCGTTCCTCCGGTGCCTAAAGCCCAGCTTGGGATGGCAATATTAAAAGCGATCAGTTTTTTTAAAACACCTTCAATATCGGTTATATCGGCTGCTACGTGCTCAAAATTGCGCTGATGTTTCTGGGTTAACTGATGGTTATGCTCATCAATTACATATTTTTCTATCTGCATCTTTCTCTGGTTTATGTAGGTGTAAAGTCCCCCGGCCATTGGTTTGCCGGAAGACCGGATGTTCTGTTACTTATCGTACAAATGCTGTGGCAACGCCGCCATCAACATTAAGCACATTACCAGTTGACTTGTTAAGCAAACCACCCGCAAATGCGAAGCAGGCATTAGCTATATCATCGGGTAAAATGGTTTCGTTCAGTAAAGTACGTTTGGCATAGTAAGCCGGTAACTCTTCAACGGTAATACCGTAAGCTTTGGCGCGGCCTTCAGCCCAGCCGCCTGCCCAAATATTACTATCGCTTATTACAGCATCGGGGTTAACAACGTTAACACGTATTTTATCGCCGCCTAATTCTGCGGCATTTAGCCTGCTAAGGTGTAATTGTGCCGCCTTCGCGCTGCCATAACCGGCATTATTAGGGCCGCTTACCAGTGCATTCTTGCTTACAATGTTGATGATATCACCACCAATATCCTGTTTTTTCATGACAGATACTGCAGCCTGGGTCACAAAAAACTGTCCTTTTACCAAGACGTCGTAAAGCAGGTCCCAGTCTTTAGCGGTGGTATCGCCAATAGTTTTTGAGATAGATAAGCCTGCGTTATTCACGATCAGGTCTACACCGCCAAATTGCAGTGCAGCGATATCCATAGCAGCCTGAATCTGGCCGGTATTTGTAACATCCATCTGTGCTAAAGCGTAAGCATCTTTGCCAAACAGGCCTTTAAACTCTTCGCCTGCACCGGCTAAACGCTCGGCGTTCATGTCGTTCAATATTACAACGGCACCTTCCTGTACAAACTTTTTGGCAATGGCTTTACCAATGCCGCCTGCGCTGCCAGTTACCAAAGCAACACGGCCCGATAAGGCTTTTGGTTTTGGCATACGTTGTAGTTTAGCTTCTTCAAGCAACCAATACTCAATATCAAAAGCCTCCTGTCGCGGCAGGGAAGTGTATTCAGATATAGCTTCGGCGCCTTTCATCACGTTAATGGCGTTGGTATAAAACTCTGCCGCAACGCGTGCGGTTTGCTTATCTTTAGCAAAAGTGAACATACCAACCCCCGGGTAAATTATCACTACCGGGTTTGCATCGCGTACAGCGGGGCTGTTTGGGTGCTTGCATGTGTTATAATAATCGGTATACATTTGGCGGTAGGCCTCAAACGCAGGTGTTAGTTTTTGTTTTAAGGCGGCAACATCGCTCAGGTCGTCGGCTGGGTTCAAGTTTAACACCAACGGACTGATCTTTGTGCGTAAAAAGTGATCGGGGCAGCTGGTTCCTAATGGGGCCAGCCTGTCCAGGTCGTTGGAGTTGATGAATTCCAATACACGGGCATCATCCGTGAAATGACCTATCATCGGTGTTTTTGATGAACAGAAGCCACGCAGAACAGGAGCAAGGGCTGCGGCTTGCTTTTTACGGTCATCGGCAGCAAGGCTTTCCAGCTTTTGACCGGCAAACACGGAGCCTTTTTTACCGTAGTTCTCTTCCAGGTATTCAGCACATTTCTCAATCACTTCAAGTGTGTTGATGTAGCTTTCGTAAGCGGTATCTCCCCAGGTAAATAAACCGTGCGAGCCTAACATGATGCCACGAATGCCGGGGTTGTTATCCAGGCACTCTTTCAGTTGCAGGCCAAGGTCAAAACCCGGGCGTTGCCAGCCTACCCAGCCAATAGTGCCGCCGAATAATTCCTGCGTTATTTGCTCACCGTCTTTTGCCGCCGCGATAGCAATTGCAGCATCGGGGTGCAGGTGGTCGATGTGTTTAAAGGGTAAAAAACCATGCAGCGGGGTATCTATAGATGGCGCTTTTGAACTTAGGTCGAAAATGCTGTGGTTAAACAGTTCAACCATTTCGTCTTCGTGCTCGATACCGCGGTAAACGTTTTTCAGGCTCCTCAACCTGTCGACGTATAATGCAGCCAGGCCGCTCTTTTTAAGCGTACCGATATCGCCGCCCGAGCCTTTAATCCACATCACTTCAACCTCTTTACCGGTTAAAGGATCTTTATCAGTTACCTTGCATGAAGTGTTGCCACCGCCGTAGTTGGTAAGACGCAGATCGGCGCCAAGCAGGTTTGAGCGGTATATCAGTAAGGCTACCTCGTCTCCGGCTAAAGCTGCCGCCTTAGCATCGTCCCATAAGTAGCTTACATGTTTAAATTGTGTTGTAGTAGACATATATTTTAATTGCTGATTTTTGAATTGTTGATTTCTTATTGTTATGTGTTTTTAAGGTTTTATCGAATTGCCATAACCCACCACCACAACTGATATAATGATGGTAGCTATACCGGCTATAACCGTATATATTGCTTTTTTACTAACGCCTTTCCATTCCTTTAACAGCAGGCCCCAGGCGTTTGCTATCAGGATGATAAAGGCCATGTGCAGGATCCAGGAACTGGCGCCATTACCCAGTTTGCTTTCGCCCATACCGTAAAAAAAGAACTGCAAAAACCAGGTAGTGCCTGCAAGCGCCGAAAAGATGTAATTTTTTAACAGCGGCTTTTGCCCGTTGGTATAGTTGCTGAATGTTTTATTACGGGCGTTCAATATCATACACCAAATAAAGTTGGTAGTAAGGCCACCCCATAATATCACTATATAAATAACATTGTTTTGGAACAGGAAATCGCCCGCGTTTGGGTGTAATACTTTCCATGCCTCGTTCGCGTTATCGGCCATTGATTTGCCGGCCTCGATTCCAAAATTAAAACAGGCGCTTAATACACCAGATACGATGGCTACAAAAATGCCAAGGCCAAAACGGTACTCTTTATTCTCTTCGGCTACGGATTTGTTTTTGGATAGTTCTTGTTCCTTAATTGTACCGGCCTTTCCGCATATTATAATACCTAAGGCACAAATTACAATACCCAGTAAAACCATTTGGCCCCAGTTGTTGTGCAACATCATGCTGAAGCTATCCTTACCCTCTTTTGGAAAAAAGTTATAATAAACCGATGGGATGATAGAGCCAAACACCGCGCATAAGCCCAGTATAATGGTACTGCCTAATGATACCCCCAGGTAACGTACGCCAAGGCCATAAGTTAAACCACCTATACCCCAAAGCAAACCAAAAAAGTAAGTAAGTAACAGGATCTGCCCGTTTGTTTGGGCAATGATATCTGTGAAGTTAGGGATGGTTAACCATGCAGCCACAGGTGGCACAATAAGCCAGGAGAAGATGCCACCTACTATCCAGAAACTTTCCCAGGCCCAGCCCTTCACTTTTTTATAAGGGATGTAAAAGCTGCCGGAGGCAAAGCCACCGATAAAGTGAAATATAACACCGAAGATTGCTTGCATAATTTAGGAATTGGGTTTATTATAATGGTTAAGGCAATTATAAAGGTAACAGTTTGTTTAACCATCCCTATCTGTTACCGTCTCCAATTTAAACCGTACAGGCAATACCAATGGTATAGCTGGGCATAGTTGAATTAATAATTTAGGATACTTTCGAAAATGCTTAATCTGTAAGCAGCAATTAACCAACGAACCACTAATGTCTATCATCAGAAAGCTACGTCCTGCCTTTTCTTTGATATTGCTTGTAAGTTTGATTTTACACGCCTGCAGCACAACAAAACAATCAGCACAGGTAAGTAAGATTAAGCCGATGGCGCAAATTGAAACGGGCTTTATCACCGCTCCCGATTCTATCCAAACCAGCGTTTACTGGTACTGGATCTCGGATAATATCTCTAAAGAGGGTGTGATCCGCGATCTGGAATCGATGAAAAAGGTAGGCATCAATCGCGCCTTTATAGGTAATATATGGCAGGATGATGTGCCGGCCGGTAAAGTAAAGATGTTTACAAATGAGTGGTGGGATATTTTACATGCTGCGCTAAAAAGGGCAATGGAGCTAAATATCGAGATAGGTATTTTTAATAGCCCGGGTTGGAGCCAGTCCGGAGGACCATGGGTTAAACCTGAACAAGCTATGCGCTATTTAACATCATCACAAAAAGTGGTAAAAGGACCATATAACTTCAATGCTCAATTAGCAAAACCCGAAAAGAATTTCCAGGATGTTAAAGTGATCGCTTATCCTGTCAGCGCAGATTATATCCAAGACATTCGCGACCTGAAGCCTGTGATCAGCTCGGAGCCTTTTATTAAAGACCTGGCTAAGATTGCCGATGGCGCCGACTCTACAGTTGTATTTTTGGATGGGAACAAATCCTATACAATTGATATCAACACCAAAAAGGTATACACCGCCCGCAGCCTTGTTATTGTTCCTGCCCGCAGGGGTATGACGCTGGAGGGTGATTTGCAGGTGAAAAAGAACGGCGCGTATGAAACTGTAAAACATTTCAGGGTAGACCGTGGTAATGACGCGGCCAACGTGGGTTTTAACCCGTACGGACCGGGCGCTATTTCTATTCCGGCAACGTCATCGGATAGTTTCCGCTTATTACTTACAAAGACGGAAAACGCCGGTATTGCCGAAGTGAAGATTTCATCAGCCCCGGTAGTGGAGAACTACATCGAAAAAACGCTGGCCAAAATGTGGCAAACACCGTTCCCATACTGGGATGCTTACCAGTGGAAGGCGCAACCTGTTGTTGATGACAATAAATATATAATAAACCCAGCAAAGGTGGTTGATGTATCAAAATTTATGGCTGCCGATGGTACCCTCAACTGGCAGGTACCCGCCGGGAACTGGATAATTGAGCGCACCGGGATGGCACCAACCAAGGTAACCAATGGCCCGGCCTCGGCCCAGGGCACTGGTTTGGAGGCAGATAAGATGAGCAAAGAGCATATCGCTGCCCATTTTGACGGTTTTTTGGGCGAGATCATCAGGCGCGTTCCCGCTGCCGACCGCAGAACATGGAAGGTAACTGTTGAAGATAGTTACGAAACCGGCGGCCAGAACTGGACGGACGGCCTGGTTGAAAAGTTTGAAAAGACCTATGGTTACGACCCAACACCATATATCCCGGTTTTACAGGGCAAGGTAGTAGGTAGTGAGGATATATCCGACCGTTTCCTTTGGGATCTGCGCCGTTTTGTGGCCGATAGGGTGGCTTATGATTATGTTGGCGGCCTGCGTGATATCAGTCACCAGCATGGGCTTACCACCTGGTTGGAAAACTATGGACACTGGGGTTTCCCCGGTGAGTTTCTGCAGTATGGCGGGCAATCTGACGAGGTTGGCGGTGAGTTTTGGAGCGAGGGCATGTTAGGTGATATAGAGAACCGCTCGGCTTCGTCTGCAGCACATATTTATGGGAAAACTAAAGTATCGGCAGAATCATTTACATCTGCGGGCGGCCCATTTGCGCGCTACCCGGCATTACTGAAACAACGTGCCGACCGCTTTTTTACCGAGGGTATCAACAATACCCTGATGCACGTTTACATCAGCCAGCCTTATGAAGATAAAGCGCCTGGTGTTAACGCTTTTTTTGGTACCGAATTTAACCGGTTGAATACCTGGTTTTATGATATGGATATCTTCCTGAAATATATCAAACGCTGTAATATGATGCTGCAGCAGGGTAAATATGTTGCGGATGTAGCCTATTTTATAAGTGAGGATGCGCCAAAAATGACAGGAGTGCAAAACCCCAAACTGCCACAGGGATATTCGTTTGATTACATCAACGGCGAAGTAATTAAAACCAGGCTGAGCGTAAAAGATGGTAAAATGGTGTTGCCCGATGGCATGAGCTATAGTATTTTGGTATTGCCGCAGCTAACCACCATCCGTCCGGAGCTGTTAATGAAAATAAAAGAATTGGTGCAGCAGGGTATGGTTGTTTTAGGCCCTAAGCCATTAACATCACCAAGCTTGCAAAATTACCCAACGGCAGATGCGCAGGTTACGAAACTGGCAAATGAGTTGTGGGGTGATATTAACGGTTCAACCATCAAAACAAACCGCGTAGGCAAGGGGATGGTGATGAGTAATATGGAACTTCAGGAGGTGCTTGATCTGATCAAGGTTATACCGGACGTTAGGATAACGGAGAATAAATCGACATTATTCATCCACCGCAAAGTCGAAGACGGCTCCATCTATTTTATCTCCAACCAGGAAGACAAAGCGGTGAAGATAGCTCCGCAATTCCGCATCACCGGCAAACGCCCCGAGTTATGGGATCCGGTTAGCGGAATCATACGCGAACTGCCATCATATACCCAAAAGGGTGACTTTACCACCGTGCCACTGGAACTGGCGGCTACAGAAAGCGCCTTTATCATTTTCAGGCAGGGCGCGCAAATTGCGGTATCGGATAGCCCTAATTATGCTGGGGCTGTGCAAACCGTAACAATTGATAAACCATGGTCGGTTAAATTCGATAGTAAAATGCGGGGCCCGGTAAATCCCGTTATATTTAATACGCTAAGTGACTGGTCGGTAAACCCAAATGATAGTATCCGCTATTACTCGGGTACTGCACTTTATAATAATACATTTACATTAGCTACAGTAAAAAAAGGCCAAAAGGTATTTGTTGATCTGGGTATAGCAAAGGCAATAGCTAAGGTAACCGTAAACGGTTTAGCCGTTGGCGGCGCATGGACAGCCCCATATAAAGTTGACATTACTGCCGCGTTAAGATCCGGACAGAATAAACTGGAAATAAAAGTAGTAAACACCTGGGTGAACCGTTTGATCGGGGATACAAAACTGCCCCAGTCAAAGCGAATAACATGGTTAAGCAACAACAGGTTTAAACCTACGGATAAGTTAGAATCATCGGGTTTAATAGGGCCGGTAAAGATCGAGGTTGTCAACCAATAATAAGATAGCTGGTTTAAAAAACACATTGTTAAAACCAAACTTTATATCAGGTCTTAAATTTTTCACGCGTCGCACGTTGGGCCATTCGGTAAAATTGTTTCATTGTAGGCAAGGAAGGGGCAGGGTGTTGTTTATAACGTTACTATTCTGGCAAACTTGTCTGCTACCATTACGTTCCCTGATGCGGGTAAATCAAAAGTTTACCCGAACAATTTTTTAGTGAAGAATAGTGAAAATTATAAAATAGCAACGGGCAGCTATCAGTTTAAGATAACGTATTAAGCAGGCTCATTTGAATGTAAACAAGAACATCCTGGCGAATAACCGGGAGGTTCTTGTTTATAACGAATTCCTGATAACAGTATTAAACGGAACCTTTAAATGTTCGGTGGAGCTATTCAAAACAAGTTCAGCGGCTTTTTCGCCCATAAACCTAAAATCGGTAGATATGGTGGTGATGCCGTTGAGCATTAATCTTTTTAATGCCGTTTCGTTATACGAGATAATGCCGACATCTTCTCCAACCATGTATCCCAAACTGAGAGCGTTGTCTATCAGTTGCACCAGGTCGTCTTCTGTAAGGGTGATATACAGCGTGTTTTTGAGTATGGCTTGGGTTTTTAGGTCGGATATGATATCGTAGTCGCAGTTGTAAACCTTGCAGAAATTGAGGAAACCAATCAAAATATCAGTTGAGAAATAGCTTTGCTTCGGGAAAACAATAGTTAATAAAGTGTACTGGCGGATCTTGTCGATCAGGTTGGTAAGGGCGTTGTAAATATCGTTCTCAAAATCCTCGTAAACCGCGCCAAACTCCCCGGAAACGCCGTCTACCAGTTTGCCCAGTAAGATCAGTTTTTCTTTGGGCACTTCGTTGATAACCTCGAACGCATTATCTGCTTTGTCTCTGAAATGCGGCACGATAACAACCTTATCATATTTATCTACCTTCTCCTGCAAAAGCTTCTTGAAGAAATTAAAGTTGCTGTTATAAATATAAAAATCAATGGATGCTTTTTGGGCTAACGCTTCGGCGAAGGCATCGTACAATAACTTTTTGTGACTGCTGAGCTTATTAAACAGCAGCAATACCTTAACGGATTGATCTACCCGGGTATTGGATATAAAATAGCCTTTACCGGGTACGGAATTTACAACACCGATTTTTTTAAGATCGTTATAAGCACGGGTAATGGTATTCCTTGAGATATCAAGCGCTATACTCAAGTCGTTTATAGAAGGCAGGATATCATCCTTATCTATCACCTTATCTTCAATAGCCCGCAAAATAGAATTATAGATCTGCGCGTAATAGGGCGTTATAGAATACTCGTCAATCTTTAATATTTTTAAATAATTTCTCATTGATAGGGTAAATATACCAGTTGTTTTCACTTTTGAGCAGCTACAATGATCTAATGCCCTTTTATCATTCACAATATTGGAAAGGAACAATAGCCGTGCCTTATGTATATTCAAGTGCGGGAAAGTTTAGGTAAGGTTTTTTAACAATGACTAACGAGCACTTTCAAAATTCCGGAATTAAATTAAGGGCAGTAGGAAATGGCAGATCTGCCGGATACGATCTCGAAAATTTTGGATTGGGCTTTGGTGAATTTTTGAATGACGAAACGAATGTTGCAATAGAGTTTTGCGATTGTATGCGAGTTTTGGTAGGTAATGGCAAAGAAAAAGCCCTTTAATCTCAATTAAAGGGCTTAAATCGCTTTTTCAATGCTTTCTGTGGAGAGTTAGGGAACAAAGATTAATGTCTTGTACCTTCTATATCAGTGCTTTATATATCTTAAATTTGCCTGGGTCACCAAATAGGTCACCAGAAAAATTGTTCAATTTTCGCTAATGCTTATAATATAACTATCGTTAATTTGATTGAAATGACATCAAAATGGATCAGTCCTAAAAGTGGGGGGGGGGGTAAAAGTTTAGGCATAGATATTAGCGAGTCTGAACAGGAAAAAGGTGGTATCTCTAACGCCTCTTGAAGTAGCCCGGAAAGCTTTGATCTTGGCGTTGAATGATTCTGCTGATGCGTTTGTACTCCGGTTATCAAAGAAGTTTAAGATAGATTCATAATGTGTTTGCACTGACCTCGCAACCGTTTTAAAAGCGTCAATGCCTGCACATTCCACATCGTTATACCATAGGGCTAAGCGCTGAAAGGCCTGTTGCTTGTTTTTACTGATGGTGAATATCTGCCCTAAACGGATAGACAGGTTGTAAGCCTTAAGCAGTAACGGATACCGTGGAAAAAGCAGATCAGCTCTTTCTTTCTGTGATACGGTCCATTTGGATGGATGCTTGAATAAAAGGTATCGACTTCTGGCTAAGAGTTGTTTTAGCGTATCACCGTTAGTAAACACTTCCGGCTGATAGCTTTGCTTGTTCTTTTTAGCGGTTTCTATTGCCTGGTTTTCCTGTTCAAGCGCTTCCCAGCGATATTTGATCCTGGCTTCCTGAACAGCATCATAAGCCAGTTTCTGTACATGAAAACGATCGATCACCCGGCTGGCATTACTAAAGCATCTGCGGATGGCTTTGATCATATTGGCTGCCATATCCATTGTCACTTCTTTTACCTTATTCCTTTTACGGAGTGGTATGCGCTCCAATACAGCCATGATCTGCTCTGCCTGTGTACCTTTGAGCATGGCTACTATTGCCCTTTTGCCGCCCTTGGCTTCTTTATTGGTCACAATGGTGTAGAGTTCTCCATTACTTAATGCTGTTTCATCGATACTAAGCGATGGACCAATGTTATCCTCGAATAGCATCCATTCATCTGCATGGTCTTTCTGATCCCAACTATGAAAGGTACTCAGATGATCTTTGTATTGTTGCTGTAACTGTTTACCATCGACTGTGTAAAGGCGGCCAAGCAGGTGACAACTGATGGGGTTGTTATCCAAATATACCTTTTAAAAAAGTGCCAAATTCCGTGGTCATTCGCGCTCCTTTTCTTACTAAGTTCCAGTCTCTTGTGATGATCTCACCACTCTGCTTAACTTCCCATCTGCGTCTTTTGATGCAAAGGGCTACCTTATGACCCCGTATGGGGAAATCCTGTATAGCTGTTTCTGGTAAGAAACCTTTCGATTCCAAATGTGACTTTTCATAACCCGATGGTGGAAGGTTCTTTTCTTCCAGGTAAATATTCAATTGCCCACTCACAGATGAGCAAACATCCATAAGTTCAAAATATTCTAAAAGACCTTCAGGTAAGATCAAACGCACAAGGGTTTCGTAGGCTGATGACAAGAGTATTCGTATTAGTTATTCCTATCCGCAAAGCAAATACTTTTTTTATTACCCCACAATTATTCTGCTTGATCC
>JAZKAL010000015.1:0-74212 GCA_040389205.1 Bacteroidota bacterium | reverse complement strand
AGAGGGGGCAAAAAATCTTAAACCCTCTTTCAGCCGAAGGCGAAGAGAGGGTGGTTGAGCGAAGCAATGACCGGGTGAGAAAATAGCCCGCA
This sequence comes from Bacteroidota bacterium, assembly GCA_040389205.1. GTDB lineage: Bacteria > Bacteroidota > Bacteroidia > Sphingobacteriales > Sphingobacteriaceae > Mucilaginibacter. The sequence continues at coordinate 74,120 of JAZKAL010000015.1, read as the reverse complement.
ATAAATATCTAACCAAACAACTATTCTTTGATCACTAACCTCTAATCACTAACCCCATGCGCAACCAAATAGAAGCCATCACCCAAACCCTAACGGCGGCTCCGACCTTTTTATACGGTACCGAAAAAGAATTGAATACCCTGGCAGATGATGCCGTGTTCCCCTGTGTATTTATGTACCCTATGCAGCCCATTGTTGTGTCGCCGCACGTAAACGGCTCGGTAGATAATGTTTTTACCCTCTACCTGGAGTTTTTGTACAAAACTGAGTTTGGGCAGTTCACCGCCGAAAATGAAACCTACGTGCAGCAGGCCCTGCGCATGGCTAACGAGTTTATGGTAAAAGCCGGTAAGTACCGCGATGGCGAAGGCCGCTACTTCCGCATCAAGGCAGGCGAAAAAGCCAAATGCGTACCTGTATACAACAAGTTTGATGTAAACACCACCGGCGTTGGCTTAACGGTAACGCTAAACACTATGTATTACGACACCTACTAAGCAAAGGCCCACCCACCACTAACCAACATTAAAATGAGTATAAAAGCACAGATAGAGAGCTATAATATGCCTGCTGTAGTTACCGATAGCTACGGCAGTATGAAACTGTACGCCCAGGTTTATGTAGCCATTTACGATGCCCTTACCGGGCAGCCAGCCAACGGCAACTACGCCAGGGTTACCTACAAATTCACCAATGAAGATGGTACTGTAAACACCCTAACAACCGAACCCATCCCGGGGATGAAACTGCTGATATGGGATGGCGAAATTGGGCATGTAACCTTTAACAGCAGCCACAAGGTAATATCATCTACCTTAAAAAAGTTTGATTATCTAGCCATTACCGGCGGAGATGAACCCCTGCCACCGCCAACAATCCCGCAGGCACCCGGAAATATCCAAATGTCCCTGCAGGTTGATGCCCCCGAGAGTGCGCCGGGCGCGCATAACGGGCAGGTTACGGTAACAGCAACCGCTACATATCTGCCTATAGGCTATACGCTGGATGGCATCCTGTCGCAGGCATCGCCCGTATTTACAGGACTTGCGGGTGGCAACCATACCATCACCGTTACAGATGCAAACGGACAAACCCTAAGTAAATCAGTTTTTGTACCCACGGTTAACAACCTGCTCCTGTCAGACCCATCGGTAACATTGCCGGGCGGTAATGTGTCCCGGTGGAACGCGGCGTTCAACCCCATTGTATTTACCTACCAACGTAAAGATTTTGCCGTTACCGACCTGCAACTGCACACCGCGAACGGCCTTACCCGCGTATTTACCAACAACGATCCATCAGCCGTTGTACCGGGCGATATGGTTTATGTAGAAACGCCAACTTGTACAGGCACTTTTAAGGTAACCGAAAAATATTGTTCGGGCGATGTTGCCAATGCGCTGGTTATAGATACGCCGTTTGTAGGACAAAGTACCGGCTTTATTAATATAAACCGTTTAAGGCCCTATTATAAAATTACCACGCGCATTACTTTTTTTGATAAGATAACCGGGCGCGAGAGCACCATCACATCTACTAACCGCCCCAATAACAAGGGCATTACCCGGGCAGATCTGTCGAACTTTTTGCAAAGCCTGCTGCGCGCCAAAGATGAAAGCGATTACACAGAAACCAACTTTCGCGACCTGAACCTTAGCGCCTGCTACAAAATAGCTTATGCCGAAGAATGGGACGGGCATACGCCGGTATTTAACACTATTGCACACCCCTACTACGTGCTGTACGCGGCCAAACAACTGGGCAACCGTTATGGCGGCAACCTGGCATCGTACGTACCATTTGCATCCTCACCGGCAGGTGCCGAAAAAGCCCGGTGGATAACTGATTTTGATGAACCTGCTTACAGCAACGGCTACCCTTTTGATATTGGTTTTATTTATGGCGACGAACTTACCGGCCGCGACCTGTACGCCGAATTTACCCTGCTGGATATTAACCGCAACCCATTGCCGGGCGGCACGCAAACCAGTTATTTGTTAAACGACGATGCATCGTGGTTATTGAACCAGGATGGCAGTAAATTTGTAATAGCAAGGCAAAGCCAAAGCATTGTACCCGTGCCCGAAAAACTGGGCCTTAACCGCCTGCTTATCAACAGTAATTTTGCAAGCGATGTTTACTACATAAACGTGGCGTTAAAATATGCCGATGGCGATACCATCCACACCGTTACCCAAACGCAAACCATACGGGTTGACGACGCTGTGGAAGACCGATCTTTTTACCTGCGCTGGATAGGCCTCAACGGAAGCTGGAACTACTACCGCTTTGTTTACAACCAGGAAGTGAGCCTCGACGTGCAGAACGCCGTTATCATCAAAAACTATGTTAGCGATTGGGAGAACCAGGATAGCATTGAAGAAGTGATCAGCAAAACCGCGGGCCAAAAAATTAAAGTAATGGCCGAGGACCTTAGCGTTGCCGATATCAAAGGCCTGCAATCCATCAAATACTCGCCAAAGGTGCAAATGCTGATAAATAAAAACCCGGTTAAGTGGCAAACTATCGTCATTAATACCGCCACTTATAGCGAGTACGAAACCCGCAACGGGCAAGCACCATTCAGCTTAACTTTTAACCTTCCGGCTATAAATATACAGGTGCAGTAGAGTTGTTGTTGTTACTTTACTTTAAGGTATTCGTAATCAACATCCTCTGTCAATGCGGAATTTAATATATCGAAGCCACGACTTCTTAAAATAAGTTTTGTAGATGTTAGTTCTATAAGGAGTTCGCTTGTAACTGGTTGTCCCCGTTTATTTGTTATAACTAAAGCCTCATCTTTTACATTGTAATTATAAACACCATACTTGGCTTGGTCTGGGCTAAATATCATTGTGCCGTTGCTAAAATATTCATCGTAACCGGTCAACTCGATAGCTTGGACGTAGGAAGATTCCTGTTGCCCATTATTAAATTTTGTATAAGTTCTTTTTACCTGGCGCCACTTTCCAATTATCTCCTTTGGTATAGATGAATTTTCATTCTTATCTTTTTTACAGCCGGCAATACCAACCGTAACTATGATGATAATAAGAAACAGAGCGTAATTTTTTTTCATGTAATTAACTCTCAGTTTATCTTCACAAAATCACAGTTCCGGATATGTTTTGAAAGACGTAAAATCCTGGTAAGTTAAAATTAATTCTCCTTGACAATTTTAACTTTGGTTACAATTTTATCATATTCTTTATCATCTACCCTTTGGTGGGTGTAATCATAATCGACTTGGGTAAAGGTCAATTCCTGATCAGAAAGATCGTTTATAAAAAACATGAAATTTGGACTATCAACCCAAACTTTACCATTATAAGATGACACATTCGCGAAATGAATATCGGCATTTGTAGATGTGTATCTGAATTTCCTGATAACCATCCCACTTACCGACATATTACCTGTCCCATCGGCATTAAATTTAATGTGGTCAACGTAGTCACTTAAATTCAAAGTCTTTTTTACTCCGGTAGACTGGTCAGACAAAAAGAATTCGCGGTTTACAGCCATAGTTTTCCAATTAGCAACTACGCTTAAAGTGACAACAGTATCCTTTTTCTCTTCTTTTTTACAAGACGAAAAAGTAAGGCCAATAACAGTAAGGATAAAAAACAGGGAGTAAATTTTTTTCATGTTAAGTGTTTAAGTTTCGCAAAGGTAAATAAACTGTTCTTAGTTTACCCTCACAAAATCATAATCTATAGTACCGCTTTCGTTGCTGCCTTTTATGGAAACGTCCTGGTGCAGGTTTAAGGTTTTGGCGGTAACGGTTATCTTACTGTCAGCATCAATACGTTTGCCGGTATTATCCATAAGCGTAAGCATATTGTTTTTAACGCTGTATTTGTAGGTATCTTTTACCTGGCCGTCTTGGTTGTAAGTAACCGTTCCATCAGTATTATACTGCACATAGCTACCGGCTGTATAGTTGGTTTGCTCATAAACACTGGTTTGCTTACCATCAGTGTAAGATACCTGTCGCTCGCTCACCTGGTGCCATTTGCCAATAAGCTCCGGTGGTATGGCTGAGACAGTATTAGCATCATCTTTTGTACACGCTGTAAAAATCAGTGCAATTAAAACCAATAAGTATATTTTTTTCATAAAGTTTTCCTCTCGCACGAAGATACTATTTAAATAAAAACATGAACCAATTACAACTATACATTAACGACGAACTGGTTGATCTTGCCGATGACAGCCCCGTTGCCCTTACTTTCCAGATAAATAATCTGGCCGAGGTTAAAAACCAACAGGGCAATACCAGCAACCAGTTTAAACTGCCGCTAACCCAACGCAACAGGCAAATATTGGGTTTCCCGGATGATGTTGCTTTTACAACAACCAGGCCTTACGATAACTACCAGGCTAAACTGATACAGGATGGATTGGAGATCGTCCCCAATGGGCTGGCCGTATTAAACGGCATTGATAACGATAGCGCCGCCCTTACCATACTAAGCGGCAACGTTGATTTTTTTGACGCGCTGGATGTGAAAATTTATGATATGGGCGATAGTAGCACGCCCATAGGCGCGCTAAAAGCATTTGAAAACTACGACCATGTTTGGAACATAAACAACGTGGTAGCATCGCAAAGCGCCACAGAGGGATGGATTTGGCCCGTGGTTGACTATGGCAAGATCTCGCCCGATTTTAGTAACGACCCGCAAATTGACGTACGCTATTTACGCCCTGGGTTCTTCTTAAAAACCGCTATAGAGGTTTTTGTAAGATCGATAGGTTACCGCATTAACCCCGATTCGTTTTTACTGAAACAACCTTTGTATGATAAGCTTATTGTACAATTTGCTAACGATAGTTTTGAGCATGGCGGCAACACACAAAACAAACCCGACGAATATGGCATTACGGCGTTTGTTGGCAATACCCAAACCATAGACCACCTAACCGTAAGCGACAATACCGGCACCCTGCAATTTAGCAACGTAACTACAGACCAGCACACACAGTTTAACGGCTACACCTACAAGGCTAAACAAATAACCACGGTAAACGTTGAGGCAAGGTTTCAAAAATTCAGGCTGTACGGGCGTGTAACGGGTTATCCGGCCTATGTTATTATCCGTATATCGGTTAAAACCATTTATGGTACCGTGCATGTAAACGAAATAAATTACGATTTTTCGGTATGGAACACCAACGACCGCAAACCGGGTACATCGGGCAGCAATATTTATGGCTGGCACGATTTTGAGCCACGCAACATGTCGGCAGATGTTGAGCTTACCATTGGCGACGAAATAAGTGTTACCTACGAGTTTTTTGGTAACACCCACTCCAACTTTACGTTATACAGCGGTTCATCGCTCATCATCAAATCGAAAGATATTAATGTACTATATGGCCAGCAGGTACAGTGCGAACGCATCTTCCCGGATATCACCCAAAAAGACCTGCTTAAAGATACCCTGCAGCGCTTTGGTATTATTTGCCAAACAGATAATACCACACGCACGGTTACTTTTGCATCGTTTAAAGATATTGTAAATAATATACCCATTGCTAAAAACTGGACAACAAAATGCCTGGACCAGGGCAAAACAGTAGCATTTACATTAGGTGGCTACGCCCAGGTAAACAACATGAAGTATAAAGATGATGAGGCCATACTTCCAAAAAACTTTGGCAATGCGCAAATAAGCGTGGCCGATAAAACACTGCCCCCTACAGCCGAGCTATTCGAGAGCCAGTTTGCGCCTACCCTTAACCGCCCCTACATTGGCGGCAGCATAGCGCAAATATTAAAAGTTGACACCACCGACGATATTAACGCCATTGATTTTAACATAAGCACACAGCCCCGACTTTTGATAGACCATAAATTAAAATTACTGGATCAAAGCAAAAAAGTAACCTTTACCGATGGCACAACCGGCATTGTAAATAACGATATTATATCTGTACCGTACTTTTACAAACCCGGCGGAGACCAGAGCCTGCTATGGGATGATCTGCGCAAAGCCTACTACCCCGAACTTGAGAAGATACTACAGCAAACCAAAAAGGTGGAGCGCTTTTTTATGTTAACGCCTCGCGATATATTAGAGCTGGACCTGCTGATCCCCGTTTACCTGGAGCAGGATGGCGCCTACTACTACATCAATAAAATTGATAGCTGGCGCAAAGGCCAGCCGGTAAAGGTGGAACTGGTGAAATTGGGGTAGTGGATGCTATTAAGCAGCTAATAAGTTAAAAAAAATGTTTTTGATTTGATAAAACCTATTAATATCTTTACCAATAAAATTAGCAAACCTTATTATGAAAAAAATCTTACTTATTACATTATTATTTATAACTGCTAAGACCAATGCACAAACCTTAAAACCAATTGATTCTTTTTTGGGCATAAAATTCGGTTCGTCTTATGCAACAGTTTCTGCTGCTGTAAAAGCAAAAGGTGGCATATTAGATGCGCCAGCCTCAACACCTACTTTAATGGTTTTTAATAATGTTTCATTAGGCAGTAGAAAATCAGATTACTTTTTTGTAAGACTGATAGATGATAAGGCCTACACGGCTTACTTTATATTTAAACCCGAATTAGAACCTCAATTACTAGACTATTACAACAGCCTTATTACGGATGTATCAGAATTTTATGGCAAATCTGTACCTGTAAAAAATTTCAAGCAGCCTTATGAAGAGGGTGATGGATTTGAAGTACAAGCAATAAAAACAGGTAACGCCGAATATGTTAACTTTTGGACATATGAAAAAAACAGGATCTATGCTACCACAAAAAATGATGGCACTATTGCTTTAATGTATACAGATGGCAACCTTTCTGAAATTGCAGAGGCTAAAAAAAAGGAAAAAGAGAAAGCTGAATTTTAAAATCATTAAGCCTTATTATTATAAAAAGGCGTTAACCATTACTTCCTGTTTATTGCATTTACAATAACCGCGCATACACGAGCTATTAATTTATAATTATATTATCAGTAAATAAGGCTTGGAAAAATAACGTAGACACACAAAGAATTAACAGAAAGCAGATTTTTAGTAGATAATATGGGATGGTTTGGTAATAAAAGCTTGTCAGACGAAGTTTTTGAATTAGAGTGGGAGAAACAAAATACCAGTTGGAATCAGCGCTTAGGCAGACATTCCTGGTCGTTGGTTGCCGCTTTCTTATTCTTTGTTTTTGTTTTTGCGCTAATAGCTGTATCCCAAAACCAGGAAACGAAACTTACCTGGGGAAAAGTAAAAAAAGGCGATAAGTTATATCCGTCGGAGAATTTTATAAAAGATACCTCATACCACGATTTCTCTTTTTTCTGTCGCATGATTAGGCCTGTTACTACAGCAGACATTGATACCATGCAGATATCCATTGCCGAAAAAATGAAGATAACCGCCAGTTTAGATACTACGCTAAAGAACACTATAATGTTGGAACAAAGTGAAATTACGATAGCGCGCGATAGTATGTTCAAATATGGGATCGCATCAATAGGTACTTTCGTTTCAAAAGACAGCACAACAGCCACAGCTGAAAAAGCAATTGGATATGAATGGTATGAAGTTGTACCTAACAAACAACTGATGGATTTAAAATACATCTTAAAAATCCCTCTGGGTTATATTTTAGCAAATAACAATTACTATGTAAGGCCTTACAATGTACGGTTAGATGAACCTGCTGTATTTAAAAAATATAAATCAGCAATCAAAACAGCAACTGCAATCCCACAAATAATAACTGACTCCTCTTTAACTAAAAGTTCGTCTACAGTTAAAACTGCAAAAGCACAACACCGAAAAAGGCATAAAATAAGAGCTAAGTAATAATAATAAATGCTTAATGGGCTGTTTTTACTTTCATAAAAGTATGCCAATTAGCATAACAAACATAATATGAATAATAATCAAAACTTATCAGGCGTACTTGCCGAAACAGAAAAACTGAAAGATGCGAACATTGAGTTGGAACTATCGCTTCAAAAACTGGTTAAAGCACAAGAGAAACTGGCCTCCGGGGCTGACAAATTTTCCAGGGCATATCAAGACAATGCACTTGAACTTAGAAAAACTGAGAACGCCCTTAAAAGTAATAATGAGCAGATAGATAAAAACATCAAAATGCTTGATATTGGTAAAGCTTCATTAGAAAAAAATAAAGCTTTATTAGCATCATTAAAAGACCAGTACGCTGCACTTACAAGTTCGCAAGGCGACAACGCGACAGGGGCATCTAAACTCAACAGCCAAATTGCACTGCTTGGCAAAACTGTAGAAGATCAGGAAAAAAAACTTACTAAAAGCAGAGAAGTATTCGATGCTCATAAAGAATCTGTCGATGCACTGAAGTCAGCGTCTGAAAAACTAAAAACATCTAACGCGGATTTTGGACCCATTCTAGAATCAGCAACGGGTGGCTTTAATGCCATGAAAACTGGGTTATTGGCTGTTAAATCAGGTTTTAACAGCGTTGGTAGCGCTATTAAAACAACTGGTTTTGGGTTATTGGTATTGGTATTACAATCACTTGTAGAATATTTTACTACTAATAGCGAAGGCATCAAAAAATTTAAAGCCTTAATTGCAGGTGCCGGGGTGATCGTGAATGGATTTAAGAATGGCTTAGCAACTATGGGCAAGATATTGGTTGATGCCTTTACTCACCCTGTTGATAGTATTAAAAAATTAGGCAACTTATTACTGGAGAATATTATTAACCGATTTAAAGCAGTATTGGTAATATGGGAAGGTGTAAAGAATTTTGACTTTAAAAAAATATCAAACGGTGTATTACAGGCAGCAACAGACGTTACAAACTTAGCGGATAAAACTGTAGATGCCTATGAAAAATCTATCATCGCGTCAGAAAATGCAGAAAAGATTAATAAAAAAAATCATCAAAACGAAAAGAAGCGTCAAGAGGAGCGTATAAAAATGCATAAAGATGCCCACCAATCGCAGCAAAGCATAAACACCTCACGCAAACCTAAATCTACTAAAACGGGCACCCCAAGCGGCGAGCAATTAATGGCGGCACACGCTAAAAATTTAACCGAAAGCATCCAGACTGATAAAAAAGCCTACGAGCAGGAATTAGCGTTGCTGGATGACCAACTAAACAAAAAACTCATTAGCCAGGCAGATTATAATAAGCAAAGTCAGACCTTGCAGGACAGATACCATAAAGGCATTACTACCATAAATGAGGCGTTCATAAAAAAAGATATGACAGCCACCTTAAAGCAATTAAAAGATGTGGCTGAAGCAGAAGGCAAACTTAAATTCGATGAAACTAATGTTAAAAAAGCCATCCTCCCCGGCCAAAAACTGGATGCCGAAAAACAACTGATAACCGATAAATACAATTACGAGATTGTGCTGGCCAATGGCAATGCTGAAAAGATAAAAGAACTGGAAATTAAAAAACAGGAAGCATTAACTGCGGTTACCCAGCAATACGAGCAACAACGCAAGGAGTTTGCCTTAAACACCGCCCAGCAGGTGGCAGATAAGGCTTTCTCTATCATCGGTAACAACATCAAAGCAAGTAGCGATGCCAAAATAAAAGGGTTGGAAAAAGACAAGGCCGGCGAACTCAGCAATAAAAGCCTCACCCAAACGCAGCGCAAAGCCATTGAAGACAAATACCAAAAAAAAGAAGCCCAGGAAAAAATAAAGGCATTCAAAGCCGAGCAGCGCATGTCGGTGCTGCAGGCGGTGGTAAACGGCGCACTCGCAGTTACTAAAGCAACCGCGCAAACGGGGATCCTGGCGCCATTTGTAATTCCCGGTATTATTGCCTCTACCGCATTACAGATAGCCACCATTGTAGCCCAAAAACCACCCGCGTTTGCCAAAGGCGGCAGGTTTGTGTCTGATGGTCGTGGTGCCTTGCTGCCCGGCTACAGCCGTACCGATAATACAAATGCCTATCTGCGCAGCGGCGAGGCGGTGGTGGTATCCGAAGCGATGCGCAACCCCTGGGCGCGTAACCTGGTAAGCGCCATAAACGTGGCCCACGGTGGCAGGGACTTTTCTGCACCAAACACCGGTCGCGGCTATGCCATAGGCGGAATATTTACCGATGGCGGCAATGCCAACCGCTACTACAACCAGCCCGTTAACGACATCAAGGATATGGCCAACACCCTGGCCTACCAAATGATCAACAACTTCCCCCCTATTTACGTTGACGTGAAGGACGTAAACAACCAGCAGAATATACTAGCCCAAACGGTTAACAGGGTTAATTTGTAGTAGCAAGTATATAGTATCAAGTAGTTAGACTTTAATTACCTGATATACTTGCCTTCTTTAACTTTTCCGCTTCCTCATATCTCGATACTTGATACTAACTACTTGATACTTATCTTATGAATATCCAAACAGCAAACACACTTTTTAACGAAGGCATTCTTACGGCCATGTACAAGGCCGGATTAATTAACACCAAGGTATTCACCTACCGCGAGATCTACCTGTGGGTAAACGCCCAGGTACAAGCCCGGGGTATCACCAAAAACCAGGCGGTATTGGAGGCAGAGGTAAAGTTCGATAAAGACGAACGTACTATATGGCGGGCGTTGAATTGCTTTACGGAGTAAGTTGTCTGAACCTGAATTTATAAAATTCAAGAATTACCGGAATGAATTTGTCAATTCGATAATTCCAAAAATTCGTTAATTCGAGTCCAGACCACCCTACTGACAAACCTTTGTCACCACCACAATCAATAATAGTCCCGATATTTGTATCGTTCGTTGTCTGAAACAGGATTTACAGCATTATACGATTACAGAATAATCACTATCATCCTGAAAATTCTTAAATCCTGAAAATTCTGATCTACTGACAAACCTGTGTCACCATCACAATCAATAATAGTCCCGATATTTGTATAGTTCGGTTGTCTGAACCGGAATTTGTGGAATTAAAGAATGATTGAATGATTTCAAATTCCAAGAATTACCAAAATTCGTTTAATTCGAGTTCAGACAATATATGCCAACCGGCATTGAACCAACGTCAGTTTAAACTTACCTAAGCGATAAATAGTCGACAAGCTCACCAGGAAAGATAAAAATTATGCCAATCAGCATCCAAAGCATTGATTAATCTTATCACTCAATCGGTGCAATCCTCAAAATAATCGGTGTAATTCTCAAAAACAATCGGTGTAATCACCAAACTAAATCTGTGTAATCACAAAAAACATGAAAATATACCTATACGATACCGAAACGGATTGCATTGGCTCGGGGAGCCTGTCGTCCGCCTATGTAAAATCACAATTAGATGCAGCTGCCGGCGCCGATGTCGCGGTACACATCAGCTCGGTGGGTGGTTCGGCCTTTGATGCCATAGCCATTTACGACTTGCTGAAGAAGTACCCCGGCAACGTTACCACCTATATAGATGCCCTGGCAGCGTCGGCAGCGTCGGTAGTGGCCATGGCAGGCAGCAAAATAGTAATGAGCAAATACGCGCTGCTCATGATCCATAAGCCCATGGTGGGCAGCGGCGGCAATGCCGATGAACTTTTAAAAGATGTACAGATGCTAAATGTAGTGCAATCGCGCCTGGCGCAGATCTACATGGACAGATCCGGGTTAGACGGGGTTACCGTTAATAGTTTGATCAACTCCGTCACCTGGATGACTGCCGACCAGGCCCTTAACCTTGGCTTTGTAGATGCCATTGAAGATTACAGCGAAACCATTATTAACAGCGCATTAATAAAAAAATATACCGATACGGCGCCCGCAGTTTACCAGCGCTGCATCAACAAGATCTTAACCCAAAAAACAACTATGAACACAGACAACAGAGAACTCATTGAACGCACCACCTCGGTTTTAGACAAGATCATGAACTTTTTTAAGCGCGTGGTAAACAAGCAAACCATTACCGACAAAGGCACCCTGCACCACAGCGGAGAACTAAGCGAAGGCGCCGAGGTTTACCAGGATGAAGACCTATCCACCCCCGCCGTTACCGACACCTACACCACAGCCGATGGCGAGCAATTAGCCGTTAAGCAAGGCAAAGTAGAAAAGCTAACACCCGTACCGGTTGATGAAGAGGATGAAGAAGGCATACCGGCAGCCAAATTTAAATCGCCCGCGAAACCCGGCGAAGTACAAAACCGCCTGCAGGAAGTAAAGGCACGCTTACATGCCCAAAACGCATTATTGAACGAGGCAAAAGCAGCGTTAGAAGAGGCCCAAAGCCGCCTAAGCAAAACCCGCGAAGAAGTGAAGAACGAAATAAAAAGCGACTTTACCCCCGAGGGAAGCAAACGCAGCAGCAAAGCTAAAACCGAAACCCAGCCCTTTTTTGCCCCCCAAAGCCCGCTGGCACAAAACGCGGTTAAAAGAGCGGTAGGGAAATAAAAAGTCCATGGTCGATAGTCGATAGACCATAGCAGCTCCCTTTCAAACACCATGGACCATCGACTATGGTCTATGGACTTAAATAAACATTCTAACAAAAATAAATGGCTCAATTTACATTCACAAACAACACCTATGCCGGCGAAGCGCTGGCAGGATTTATGGCAAGTACGCTGCTGGAGGCCGACTCCGTTAAGCGTGGCCTGCTAACCGTCATTAACGACGTTAAACAACGCAAGATCATCCTTGATGTGGATGATGATGTGGTGCTGCAAAACCCATCAGGCATATTTGCCGACCAGGGTACTACCGCCACACAAACAGAGAGCTACTTAGACCCGGTAGTTTACGAATTTATGAAACAGGAACAATGGGACAAACTGGTACAATCATGGGAGAGCCAGCAACTAAAACCCGGCGCTTTCCTTGATTACGAGGGGGTGGTTGACCTGAGCGATTTTATGGTGCAACGCTATTTAACCAAAATACAAATAGCTAATGAGCGCTTGTACTGGCTGGGTAAAAGCTCAACCAAAGAAGCTGCTTTCACTGCACCTTTTACAGGTTTATTGCCAAGCATCGCGGCAGCAAGCGGCGTTTACAAAGTAGGCCTGGGTAAATCAGACACCTCTATGGCGGCAACAGCAATAAGCAGCTTAGGCGTGGTAACTGTTAGCAGCACCGCAACTTTAAGGGATGGCGATGTGGTAACCATCACCGGCGTAACCGGCGGCATTAAAGATACCACCAATGGCGGCGCAGGTATTGACGTGGCCGGGCAGTCGTACTTTATCCAGGTAGGCAGTGCAACCACTTTTAAACTGGTACGCAACTACAACGAGGTTAATACCCGTAAGGCCGCTACTTTCAGCGGCGCAGCCACAGCAGCAACCGTTAGCTACATTAACGCGAGCAACGTATTGGGCGTGTTAACCGGCATCTATGCCCAATTAGACCCCGCCGACCGCAGCCAGGAAGATTTTAACCTGCAGATCCCGTTACATGTGGGTTATGCCTACGCGCAGGCACAGGCAGATAAGGCGGTAAACGTGCTCAATGCCTTTACAGATCCTAAGAAAATGGATTACTTGGGCGTACCGCTGCAATTGATGAACCACTGGCAGGCTAACACCATTTTAGGTGCACGCTCATCAAACCTATTCCTGGGTGTAGATCTTTTGGGCGATGCCAGCGAACTATCAACCGTTTACATGAAGCCCTACACCAACGATAACGTGGTACGTATGAAAGCCCGCATGAAAGCAGCCGTAAACTTCAAATTCGCAAACGAGCTGTTTTATCTATCAGCCTAACAGCGGTGAGTGGTGTATTGGTTGATTAAGTGAGTAGTTCTTTCTCTTATCATCCAATACAACCAATCAACTATTCACTAATAAACTACTTAACCAATCAACTAACAATGTCAATTTACAATAAAATAAACGCGGGCTTTAGCCTGGGCTCGGCCGGGCCAATTACTTCGGGTATCGAAGATGTAGTGTACATATTTAACCAGGACGATTTTGTGCTGACGTACGATACCGTAAACCCACTCATTATTAAAGATATTACAGCGGTAGGTACTGCCAAAGTTTACAAATTTGAAGGCACCAACAACAGCTTCAACACCATGAGCAAGCTGGCCAAAACACAGGTTGGGCCACGCTACACCGAGGAAATAGACTTTAATATTGCCGGTTTATCTACCGATGTTAAAGCGCAACTGATGGCCATGGGTTATGGCCGTGTACGCGCCATAGCGGTAAACAATTACAAAGACGGCGACTCGGCAGTAGAGTTATTTGGCGCGGTAAACGGCCTTATAGTAACCGAAGCCGAACGCAACGCAGCCGACGAAACCTTGGATGGTGGCTACAAAATTAAATTAACCAACCCCGATAAGCTGAAAGAGCCTTACCCACCGCGCGCGGTATCTATAGCGCCGGTAAGCGGCACGGCTACTTATGCAAGCACTATTGCCGCGTTGGAAGAATTGGTAGCGTAAAAGTTCATGGGCGAATGGTTCATAGTTCATGGTAATGAGCTATGAACCTCTTAAAAACTATGATCTATGAACCATGAACCAATTACCATGAAAAAATACATATTAAAACCTGGCAAGCACCAGTTTGCCCCCGGCTCGGCAGCGGTGCATAGCAACGATACCCTTACCGATGAAGAAACCGAATGGTATTTACAGCGCTACCCCCATATAGCAAAACTGTTTGTTGTAAGTCCGGAAGACGGTAAGTCGGAAAGTCCGGAAGATGAAAAGCCCGGGACGAAAGCGAAACGAAAAAGGATTCCAAAATCGGTGAAATCTAAAGTAATCGGTGAAATCCAATAATAAAAATCAGTGTAATCCAATAATATGAAAACCTACTTACCACAAATTGAACGGCGTATACTGGTAAGGCCCAACCAAACCTTCGGCATCTTAAATTACGATACGGATAACGGCTATCCACAGCGTATGCTGGAGCTGGTTGGCCAATCGCCCACCGCTAAAGATTGCTGGAATAAGCGGGCCAAATTTATAGCCGGTAATGGTTTTGAAGAACCCCACCTCGGCAAACAAACTATTAACAGCAAAGGGTTAACCATAGCCAAACTATTAAAAGCCATAGCTGCAGATAAAGCGCTGTTTCGCGGGTTTGGCATCCATGTAAACTACAACGCCAATTTTAAAATAGCTTCTGTAAACTACGTGAAGTTCGAGGATATCCGCATGGGCGATACCGACAATGCCGAAACAGCCGGTAAGTTTGCCATCTACAACGATTGGGGCCGCAAAACCTGGAAGAATATCATGCGCAGCAAGATCAGCTTCCTGGATAAATATGACCCCGACGAAAAGACCATCAAACAACAGGTTAAAGCAGCAGGCGGCTGGGATAAATACAAGGGGCAGCTATTTTACTTTAACCCCGAGGTAGATGATTACCCGTTGATAGAGGCCGACTCTGTTTGGGAGGATTTTGAAACCGAGGCCGGCATCAAGATCTTTAACAATCGCGAGGTTACTACCGGTTTCCTGCCCTCTACCATGCTGTTTATGCAATCGCGCCGCGAAGAAGCCGAGAATAGCACCGACAATGGCAAACCGAACACACCATCGCAATTAGAAAAAGACCTTGGTAGTTTCCAGGGAGCCAAGAGCGCCCAAAAGATCATAGTTATTGAGTATGAAGATGAAAACGCAAAACCGGAGTTTCAGCCCTACGCCATTCAAAATAACGATAAGCTTTTTGAAACCACCGAGCGATCTGTAGAGGCACGCATCATTAAAGGCTTCTCGGTCCCAAAAGAATTGATCAATGCCGAAAAATCATCGGGCCTGAGCAATGGCGGCGAAAAGAAGGAAGCCATACGCGAGTTTAACGACAATACCGCGGCAGATAGGTTAGAATTGAGCGAAACAATGCAAGAATTGTTCGGCCACTTTTACACAAATGTAAACCCTTCGGCAAACTGGAACATCATACCTATACCGGCCACCGTTGCAGACGATGCTATAGGCATTAAGGCTGGGGCTGCCATTAACCAGTTATTACAATCGGCAATTGACCCGAAAACCAAGATCGCCACACTGGTATACGCATACGGCTTTAAACAGGCCGAAGCTGAGGCCATGTGCGCTTAACACGCCAGCCGGCGAAATAACAATAATATCATTAAGAATTAAAAAGATTCTCCGCCGGCTGGCGGGGACAAGAGGACTATTGTATGTTAAATTTAATAACCCCCGAAACATTGCAGCGATACCAGGATATTGCCGCGAATATAAAACCCGAGCGCATAAAGGTATTCGTCCAAAAAGCCCAGGAACTTGACCTGAAACCATTTTTAGGTTATATACTCTATTACGACCTGATAAAACAACTGGACACAGATGGCAACCTTAAAGACGATGCCCCCCAACATTATAAGGACCTTCTTAACGGCAGCGAATACCTGGATGATGACGGCCATATTGTTTTATACCAGGGTTTGCAGCCTGTACTTGCCTACTTTGCATTCTCGCGATTTATTGAGGCCGACTCTGTGCATTACACCGCAACCGGCCCGGTAACAAAGCGGTACGATAATGCCGACGCCCTGCCTGCAAAAGATATTGTAAAGCTGGTGCAACAGCAGCGTAGCACAGCCAATGCTTACGCCAATGAGACCGAGCGTTTCCTGATGGATCATAAAGAGGATTTCCCGGTGTGGCATTACAATCACAAAAATAAAAGCGCGCGCCAATCAGGACCGCGCATCCGCTCGGTTGATAAAACAGATTTCAATTTCCCTGCGGATAATTTCAGCACCGATCAGTTAATAACCGAATTTTTAAACTAATGGCAGCAGATAAAAAAATAAGCGAATTACCTATCCTCAGCGCCGTAACAGCCGCCGATACATCTGTAGTAGTACACAACGGTACCGATTACCAGTTTAATTTTAACGCGCTGTTAGACTTCATAAATTCGGGCGTTAGCACCGGCGCGGCAATATCTTTTGGTAATACATTGCCACAAAACAACACCGGTAAAAACGGCGACCTGTTCATCAACACATCTTTAGGATCATTCGCCCAAAAGGTATCGGGCACCTGGCTTGTAAAATACACCTTGCCATCGGTTGATGCTGTAAAAGACGGAACGGTTTTATACGGCCAGGGCATCCCGGGCCCCGGCTTCGGTAATAACCACGATACCTATATCAACACCAACACGGGCATCTTTTATAATAAAAACGCGGGTGCGTGGACACAGGTATTCTCCATGCAAACAGGCCCCCAAGGTGCAAAGGGCGACAAGGGAGATACCGGGGCAACCGGCGCCAACGGCAGAACCATCTTAAGTGGCACCTCCAACCCTTCCAATTCACTCACCGGCGCCAACGGGGATTTTTACCTAAACACCAATACATATCAGCTATTTGGCCCCAAAACAGCAGGATTATGGGGCGCAGGGATAACCATAATAGGGTTACAGGGCGAGCAGGGAGACATCGGGTTGCCGGGCGAAACAGGTGCGGCCGGAGAACCTGGAGAAGCCGGCCCGGGTGTTGCTACAGGCGGCACAACCGGCCAGGTGCTTAGTAAAGTCAGTAACGCCGATTTTGATACCGAATGGATTGATGTTGCAGGAGCGGTAGATATACATGCACCTGATGGTATTATCAGCGGTTTGGGTTTATCTGTATCTGCCGGGGAGGTAACGGTAGCAGCCGGTTCCTGGAGGATCGACGATAATGTTTATCAAACCTTAACAGATACCCATTTGATCTTAGCCGGTGCTGATGTGGTAAACAACCGTATCGACCTCATATATGCGAATGCAACCAATACCATCGCTTTAATTACGGGTAGCGCAACGTCAAACCCGGTAAAGCCATCGTTACCTGCCAACTGTGTTGAGGTAGGGTTTGCTTTAATTACCCCCTCGGGTAGCGAAACAACACCTGCGCCAGGTGCAAATTATGTAACGCAATCACAATTTACAGATGTAATTGGCAGCAAAACACAGCTATCTACCAGTGCAAAAAACAACCTTGTTGAGGCAATTAACGAGGTAAATACAAGCATAGGCAGCATTAACCAGGAAAACGTGATCCTTAAAATATTCAAAAAATCAAATTACAAATAACATGGCATCATATAACGAAATAGTAGCTTTTACCAAAGGTGTAGGCGTACGCCCTATATCTTTTACAAACAGCGATGGCACATCGGCAAAGCAAACTTATGCCCCGGCCGACCCGGCCAGCAGGATCAACTTCCTGGCCATATCCTCTACCTCGGCAACGCAAAAATACATGCTACTGCAGCTTCATAACTCCGTATCGGGCGAGGTTGCCCCTTTGGGTACCATCACCATCCCCGCCAATGCGGGTACAAACGGATCTGTAGCCATTGTATCGGGTCTAAACCGGGGCAACCTGCCCTGGCTGCAAATTGACAGCGATGGCAACCCGTTTATCGACCTCAACTACAACATGAACCTGGAGATGAAATTATTAAGCGCCCTGTCAGCAGGCGAAACAATCACCGTAACAACCAGCGGCGGCTCATACGCGGCATAAATATGGCATCAAGAAACGGATTAAACCCCAAAATTAGAGGGCAAAAAGGAATTGGTTTTAACCGGGCACTGCCCGCACCGTTTGGGTTTGGGAATGGCTTGTATGCATCAAGTGGGAAAATTTCAATACCAAGGTTAGCTAATGGTAGCTTTCTTCAAAAGGCACCATTTACAATTGAGTTCTGGACTAAAAGCAACGTTGGCGCAAGTGATGGTTATTATTGGCTTTGGCTTTATATTAAAAGAATTGCCACCCCAGCCTATGAACAAACTTTCAGTGTAAATAGTGGATTAGGACTCTTTACGACTGATAATACTTATCGCGGTGGCAATAACGTTATTTTTAACGGAACTCCACAACATTGTGTTTGGAGCGTTGAAGAGGACGGCCAGTGCTACACTTATTTCGATGGCATATTCCGTGCGAACATGCCTGGACAAACAACTCCTTATTATCCAGATAGTTTTTATTTAAATATGACAAATAATGTTCAGGCTTTTGACGAATTTAGATATTATTCTAAAGCCTTAAGGAGAGACCAAATTGAAAAAAACTATAATGCGGGAATCGGAAATAACCCTTGCGAAACAGAAAACCTTAAGGTATGGCTTAAGTTTGAAAGATTTGAGAATTTAGATTTTTCACAAGAACAAGATGGCTCCGACATTCGCTTAGGTATACGAGATCTTAGCAATCAAAATAATCACGGACAGCCTTTAGATCTTGATACAAACCCCTTATCACCATCATATTGTTTAAAGCCTTTTTAGGGCGCTGGCACGCCGCTGACGATATTTCTCAATAGGCTGTGCTATAACATATTCAACAATAATACTAAGAACTATAATAATAAGTAATGAAGTTAAACCATAGCTTATTAGTTTAGGGAAAGATTTGGCAACAACTATTTTTAAAACCAATGCTTGTAGTATGTAGATAGGAAATGAAAGATTACCAAAAAAGCGATCAATCTTGTTGTTTTTTGTGAATAAGAAAATGTAAGGTATAACTAAAACTTCTATACAAAACAAGGCAGTTTGCTTAAAATAACTTTCTTTGAATATTTGATTATAAGTTGTGATAAGTATCAAGAAAAAAGCAAATATTGACACGGATGCAATATTACTAATCGGTTTATTTTTAATCCTTTTATATATGTGGTAAGATAATGCGCCCCCCATGAAAAACATTAATTGATTTGGGAAAAACATATAGTTCCAAGGTGGGTAATTTAAGCTAATACTAACAAGATAAAAGCGTATAAATAAGCTTATGAAAATAAGCAAAAATGCTAACCAAGCTTTTCGCCTTAATATAAATGGCGCAATAATGTAGAATAATAATTCTACACCAATAGTCCACGCGAATGGGTTAAAAACGAATTGGACCACATAAGGCTGATGATTATTAATATTGTTTGTATAATATAGAGTTCCATTATCATTTATACCAGCATAAAACACTGTGTCAATTCCAATCAAGAAAATATTAACAAATAATAGGTAGGCTAAAGTAGTAATTGGTAGAGGCCAATAATCCCGAAAATAATCGAAAGTACCGGGATAACCTCTATAATACACGAAACCGGCCCATAATAATAGCATTATAAGTGACGTAAAATATATAGGATATATTTTTAAAGCTCTATTAGTATAAAAAACAAAATTTGTATCTGCACTGGTGTACTTTTCATTGAGTATTAGTGTCATGTAAAAACCAGAAATTACGTAGAAGCACTGTACAGACAGATCGCCCGTCATTGGAAGGAATTTCCAATAAGGTGATGCATGAAATATAACTACAAAGCATGCTAATAAAAATCTAACAAATCCCATTAAATTATTAAACTAGATACAAGCAAAAATGGTTAATAACTTCTACTTACAGCCTTTATTCTGACATAAAACAAAAAAATTCTTTTAAAATCCATTTACTCGTTATAACCGCTAATACTTTTATACTTTATAAATCTCTTTTCTTACGAATAGTATGATGCTGAGGCTACAACAAATGTAATAGCAACATTTACACATGTGGATGCATTTGTTATATTTTCGTTTGACGACCTACACCTATTCCACCGTATTACCGAATCAGTATAGTACATCTTATTTTTTAAAAATAGATAAATAAATTAATAGTGTACATACTACTGTACTTATAAACCCTTAATCCCTTCTTCCTATGCAAACCATCTACTCGCTATGGCAGCGCTTGCGCGGCGCTACGCCTGTATTTTTTAAGCGCGCCCAAATTTTCGGTATAAGCATGGCCGGTTTGGGCACTTCGTTAACCCAGGTTAATGGTATACCGCCCAAGCTTACCACGGTACTTATATCGGTGGGCAGCACCATCACCATTGTAGCCCAATTCGCTGTTAAACAGCACGAACCCTTAAACATACAAGCTAATGATGACACTAAGTAAGCATGGCCTTTCAATTATCAAAAACTTTGAAGGCCTGAGGCTAAATGCCTATAAAGATATAGCCGGCGTGTGGACCATCGGATACGGCTCAACAAAATATGTTGATGGCAGAGCGGTTAAAAAAGGTGATAAATTAACCGATGAGCCCGGGGCTGAAGCTTTGTTAAAAAACACTTTAAACGTTTACACGAATGCGGTTAATAAAGGCGCTATTGTGCCCTTAACACAAAACCAGTTCGACGCGTTGGTTTCATTTATTTACAATGTGGGTGTTGGTGCCGTTAAGTCATCCACCCTATTTAAGAAACTTAATGAGGGCGATTACACCGGCGCTTCCGAACAATTTCTTTTATGGAATAAAATAACCGACCCCAACACGGGTAAAAAAGTAATTTCTAAAACCCTTACCCAACGGCGCGGGCAGGAGCGCGCATTATTCTTATCTGAATGACATCTATAGAACACCGCCAGCTAAAGGGCATAACCATCAAAAACATAGTGGTCACCATTATCAGTACAGCCAGTATTGTAGCATCGGTAATGACCACCTATTTTGAACTTAAAGGTGATATAAATGAAGTAAAGCTTGACCAGCAATCGCAAAACCGGGTCAACGAGATCCGATTAAAAATACTCGAAAGCCAAATTGCAGTGCTGCAACGCGAAATGCAAGAAATAAAACCCACAAAACATTAATACATGAGCATTAAATCATTCCTTACAAAATTATGGGGCACCATTCAATCCCTGTTCAACAAATTCCCATCCGAGATAAAGGTGGCTGTACAAATTGCCGTTAGCGTGACAGAAAACGTTAAAAAGTTTGTCGACTCGCCATTATCTGATGTGTTGACCGTGCTGATCCCGGGCGACATCGACGACAAAATAAAAGAATTACTAAGATCGGCATTGCCGGGAATCTTAACTAATTTAAAACTAGCTAATGAGTGCGGTAACCTTTCCGATCCCGAAGAAATTACTAAATGCGCTATAGATACCTTACAAAAGCTGGATAAGGATATCAGGAACGTTTTCCTTCATAACCTGTCGGTATTGGTCGCACAAATAGCCGCAGATGGCAAATTAACATGGAGCGACGGAGTTAGCGTTGTTGAGTGGTATTATAAGTATAAATTTAAACCAATGCGTTAGCTTTTATAATCCGCCTTCTGATAATAAGCTGCTTAACAGCAAGATTTCCAGGGTAAAACAATTCTAACTTTTGTGTGTTTACGAACTAATAACGAAACAGTACCGACTGTTAGAACAGTTGGTTAAATCAATTCTAGTTGCAGATCCTTACCGCTCTTTAATATCAGAGCCTATTACTCAGATCCTTTTTCGGTTATTAATATTTGAAGGCTTTGTTTAATGATAGACATTTTAAAAAGAAATAACGTACGCATCAAAGGAAAGGAAGGCAAAGTGATCATGTTCGCCAATGGTTTTGGCTGTGACCAAAACGTATGGCGTCATTTGATACCAGCTTTTCAGGACAGCTATCAATTGGTTTTGTTCGACTATGTAGGCGCAGGTAAATCTGACCTGACTGCTTATGACCCCGAACGATACAGCACCTTAGATGGTTATGCAATGGATGTTTTAGAGATTGTAGAAGCGTTAGGTTTATCAAATATTATTTTGGTCGGTCACTCCGTTAGCAGCATGATCGGCGTAAGGGCTGCATTAAAAAATCCTGATGCGTTTGATCGATTGATTTTCGTTTGCCCATCACCCTGTTATTTGAACCATCCGGAATATTACGGTGGCATGGACAAAGCAGATCTGGACGGTCTTTCACAATGATGGAGAGTAATTATCTGGGGTGGTCAGGAACAATGGCTCCATTGATCATGGGCAACGGGAATCAACCTGAGCTTGGGGAAGAACTTACCGCAAATTTTTGTGCTACCGACCCCGACATTGCCCGGGCGTTTGCAAGGGTAACATTTTTTTCAGACAACCGGGCAGATTTACAACAATTGAAGGTTCAGAGTCTTACACTTCAATGTAAGGAAGATATATTGGCACCTTTGGAAGTTGGTTACTATATTGAAAGAAACACACCGGGAAATATGCTGAGCATTCTGGAAGCTACCGGCCACTGCCCACATTTAAGTGCGCCTCAGGAAACAATTCGGTCTATTAATAATTATATAACAATTAATCAGCTATAATGAGAACTTGCCTCCCTGCCCAAACAACGGATATTAACCAATTATATCAAAATGCCCCTTGCGGGCTGTTGAGCTTTTTTATGGGAGGAGAAATCATCACCGCGAACAAAACGTTGTTGACCTGGTTGGGACTTGACGAAGAAGAGATAGTAAAATACTCATTTACTGACCTGATAGATAAAGGCGGTCAGTTTTATTACCAGCTATTTGTTCAACCGATGCTGTCTATGCACGGGGAAGTGAAGGAGATCAATATCTCCTTAAAAACACCCTCCGGCGTTATTCCGTGCCTGTTGAATGCTTCTATATCAACACCCACAGATGGATCAGATAAAGTAGTTCATGCAGCTTTATTTAAAATGGGTGAACGGAAAAAATATGAGGCCGAACTGCTTAATAAAAAAGAACAGGCTGAAAAGGAAACGCAACAAAAATCAGCTGCCTTAGCCGAAGTTGCATTTAACCAATCGCATTTAGTGAGGTTACCTTTGGCAAACATATTAGGCCTGATTTCGCTGATTGAAAAGTCTAAGGTTAGTGAAGAAATGCAAACATTGTTCACTTTAATAGAGCAAAGTGCTGTTAAACTTGATGAGGAGATCCGGAGCATAGTTAACAAAACGGACGCATGATCCTGTTTGTAGGCACTGCCATTCAACAAGAGCGGGTAGGTTTTATTATTTCAGTTCTAATACTACAGCAGATTAGAAAGTTTACCGTCCGGCAGCCGCAAAGGTATTAACCGCAAGATCAAAAAAAACAAGCATTGTAAAAATACACCGAGCCGCTGACAGAAACTAACTGCGGCTTTGTTATTTTATTGGATATGCTGCCTATTACTTTGAATTAGATTGTAGTAACCCGCATTTAAACAAAAAAAGCCTCTTTTTCAAGAGGCTCTTACTTCAAAACGTTCGACCTGTTGGGTGGTCTTTGTGATCCCGCTGGGATTCGAACCCACTGAGATAAAGCACTTATTATCAATATGTTAGGTCATCAAATTTAAGACGTATACCGCGTAGTATACCGAATTCTTTAGATCAATTTGATGCTGTTTTGGAGCGTTAATACTCAAATATACGAATTATTTTGTAAACAAAAAACCATGAAATTATTCGATAAATATTGGCTATATTTTCAAAGTTTTCCTAAGTGTCATTCGTTTTGTAGTCGAAATTATCAGGTTTAACCTGATGTAATTACTATTTGATATTTTTACTTTTTTTTCAGCCAGGAAAAGCTGGAAATTTGGCCTCATTGTGCAGAAGCCTTAAATTATTGTTTTCTTTCGGTCGATCTTGGTCATAAATTTAAAGTAAACCGCACAGCATACTTGGCCTGTGTTTGCCTTGTTAAATGTCATGCTGAACTCGCTAAAGAACTTTTAGGACAATACCAATAATGGCTGCTATACCAATAATATAAGGCTCTTGTAATTTTTTGATGTAAATCAATCCTAAAATGACTGCTATCGCGATTATTGCTGTTGGTATGTCTTTAATAGAATGTAACCCGATGATAATAACCGAGCCCACCAAAGCGCCGATCACAGATGCGGTGATACCATCCACAAACGCTTTTATACTGGTATTTTTGGCGATCTTTTTAAAGGATGGTGCTAAGGCAACAGTAAACAGGTAACAAGGTAAAAAAGTAGCTAAAGCTGCAACACAAGCTCCCGGAAAACCAGCTACTAAATAGCCAATAAATCCGACCGTGATCACCACCGGCCCCGGTGTGATCATCGCCACGGCAACCGCGTCTACAAATTGATTTTCCGTTAGCCAGCCAAATTCTTTAACCACGCCGCCATGGAGAAACGGCACAATGGCCAGGCCGCTGCCAAACACAAAAGCACCCGCTTTTGCAAAGAACCAGCCAATTTCCTGTAAGGTTTTGCCGTCATATTTCCAGAAGCCAGTACTGATCAATATTCCCGCTGGCAACACCGTCGGCTTTTTGATCCATTGCGGCGGCGCTTTGATCAGCATATATAAAATGCCGCAGCCCAGGAACAATAGTATTTCTTCTCTTTCGGTGATCACTGTGATCACAATACCGGCAATATAAAAGAGCCACAACAACCATTTGGATTTCATCGTAGCCGGTTCAAACTTACTGATGGATTTAATGGTCAGTTTGTAAGCGCTCATCGCGATGATACCAATCACCGCTGCACCCACCCCATAAAATACCGCCTGCATCCAGGCTAAGCCGCCGTAAAGCTTGTAAGCCATACCTAACAGAACAACCATGATAAAAGATGGCAGGACAAAAGCCAACCCCGTTAATGTGGCGCCGATCAAACCGTAATGCACAAAGCCAATATAAATACCCAATTGCGCGGCTAAGGGCCCTGGTGCCAATTGTGCTAAAGCAAGCCCTTCCTTATATTCTTCCTCCGTCAGCCAGCCTTTATTTTCTACCAGGTCGCGTTGCATATAACCGACCAATGCTACCGGTCCTCCAAAGCCCCAGGTGCCAAGTTTCAGGTAATATTTAGTTATGTCCAGCAATGAATAGGCTGGTTTGAATTTATTTAATTGTTCTTCCATGTGTGTTTTTCGGTTTGTACATATCTAGCCCAGCTATAAAGGGCATCGTAGAGAATTAAGCCAAAGGCAAGCTGCTCGTGGTCATCTTTGAAATTGTAGGACAGCCCGGCGGAAATGGCCCAAAGCCCCGCTGCCTGTTTCGCCAGGTCAAAGCGGTCCGTATCTGCGCCACGGACGATCTCTGCGATCTGCAAAACCGCCGGATCGGTCAGGCCATGTTTTTTGATAATATAATCGAACGTACATCGCTCGCCCTCATGCGTGTATTCCGCACCGGGAATATCGTAAGGTATCGCATTTAACGTTTTTGCTTTTTCAAAGACATCCTCTTTAGGCACGAAAATAAATTCTGCTTCTCTATCAACAAAATTCCTGATCAGCCAGGGACAGGCAATGCGATCAATTTTGGGTCTTTCCCTTGTTATCCATTTCATATTGTTGTGAAATTTTGTACTATCTACACAATAGTACCCTTATTTCAACACTGATAATAGAACAGATTTTACGATATAGAACCAATTTTACTTTTTTTCGATTTTGTTGAACTTTGGCTATAGTAGTGTTTAATAGGCGTCGGGGCAATGGAGAAAAACTTAGCCGCCCTGTTCCGCTCAGTTCAGTTAACAGAGGCTTAAATCGAAGTTCTGCTGTGCTACCCTTCGTTTAGGCCCTATATGTTGTGTGGTGTGTCTGTTATTAATTTTGATGTTAAGTGTCAAAGTTAATGTCTTTGTTTCTTTTTTGTTGTAAGTAGAGTTATAAGGCTGTCCACCTTTAAAGTTATTTGAGTTTTGGAAACATCATAATTTCCAGCCATTTGAATTCCAGTCCATGTTATATGTGCTTTATTCAAAGTGTCTGGTAGTGTTACGTCAAGAGTTATAACTTTATAGGCATTCTTAATATCATTTTTTGAAAGTCTGGTTGGAATTATATTTATTACATCAATGCCATCTTTAATGAGTCCATCCTTTGTAGATTTTCCTAATGCTTCCTGCGGTTCAACACCCCTAAAAATTGCACGATATTTTAGTCCTTGTTTCTCAGCAATTTTATTGAAGTAAGTGGCTGCAATGGTACTTCGCCCCGCCCCATGTTCGCAAATAAATAAAATTGTCCGTACTGAGGAGTCTTTTTTTATTTTTATCATTTGTCCAAATGATGAGACACTACCCCCTCCGATTAGCAGGGTTATCAATATTGTTCTACAGTTAATTGCGCTCAGCATTTTTTTAATGCAAACCTACCACAAGTGTTGACCAATAGATAGGATGTTATTTACTTTTTAGTATCTAATTTACTTTTTTGTAAAGTTTTCTCGTACTCGGATGAGTTGTTTCCTGTTTGTTGCTTGAATATTCTTGTAAAAAAGCGTTACGCCGTTGGAAGTACTGACATTTGCAATCGAAAAAAAATTCTTCTTAAGCGGACGGATATAGGTAATTTCTAATTATCTGAAAAGGGATCAGGTCTTTTAAATGGACACATAAAACAGGATAAGTTATAACGCTTCACCAAATCTATATTAGGTTTAAAAAGCGACCCGCCAGACAAATTTGAACGCCCCATTATTGATCTCCGGTTTCAGATAATCCGCCCTTCGCAAAGGGGCATAGCCATTATTCCAAACGAAATAAAAGTCTGAACCGATCCTGGGTATCCAATGCAGATTAAAGTTGGAAAGAAGCTGATCTTCCGCTGAGTCATATTGCGTTAGCAAAGCAATATCTACTTTATTGGTGAAGGCGTAGCGAATGGTGGTTATCCACTGCCGTATCTGATCATTTATGCTATAGTATTGAATGGTATTCAGATTATATTGCTCTTTAAAACTCAGGTGTTTATTGACATTGACACCCAGTAATAAACTTAGGGTTTGAATGTTTCCACCATAGAGCGTTCCCCAATTATATAACACCTGTGAAAACACCGTTCTTCCATTGAAAGTATTAAACTGGAATTCGTAATTATGCATATGGTACTTCCCAATCGGGATCTCCATAATTTTAGTTAAAGCAAAGGGCACATCAATGCGGTCGTAAGATTGGTAAGTATTGAACTGGAATTCATCTCCGGTTTTAAAAAGCAGCCCGAACGGGCGCGTTTCATTATTAAAAGACTCCAGTTCACCTGTGCTCTGCGTATGAAACAGCGCAAAATTCCAGGGCATAAATTCTACTTTCCTTATCCCGTATTGATTAAACCATCGCGGTTCAACAACCATGTGCCAGTTCAAAGCGTTGTAGTTGTCGCGCGTTAAAAAACCTAACTGGGGATCAAAGTTTTGTTGTAGAGAAGAAATGGCAATGAAGTGATCAATCAGGTCATTCGGATAATCCACAAATATCCGGTAAGCAATAGAATTGCCTTTAATCTTCCCATCATTGCTGTTTATGGCAAACGTGGCTGCGGCTTCTAAGTTTTTGTTTTTCAGAAAGTGTGAGGTTAGATAATGGCCATCAACGCCAATGATCAGGTTATTTGACCTACTGCTTATTTTAGAAGTAATGATAGTTCCGATATAAGACTGCTCACCAAGATTGTATTTGTACCTTAATACCGTATTATTTACAGTGGGGACTGAGTCAGTGGCGGCAGTCTGCAAGGAAAGAAAACCGATATTACTTTTACCCGCCTGCCCAAAAAGCCGCACTCCACCAAGGATGTTTACGGTCTGAAAGTTTTCGAGGCCTATTTTCCGTGAGTAAAAGGCGCTGTTATTGTTGCCGAGGTTAAATTCAAAGTTACCAGCGCCCTCCAGGAAGAAATCCCTTTTTTCGGGGTAATACAAATTGAAACGGGTTAAATTTACTTGTATAATATCTGCGCCCACTTGTGCAAAATCGGTATTGACTGTTAAATTAAGCTTGAGTGCCGGGGTAATATTATAATTGAGGTCCGCACCGATTTTTTTAACTGCGGAATAGGTACCGGTATCTTTTTTTAAATTCCATCCGGCAAGCAGGTAGGGTTTAAATTCAAATCGTTGTGAGTAGGTTATATTTTGTATTCCTGTCAGAATCCCGGCAAGTGAAAAGTTTTCCAGGCTATTATTTCGTGACCAGTTCTGCCACCTGTCCTGCTCATTGTTCGCGCTAACATTACGCTCGAAATTTATGGCCCATATTTGTTTGGGCGCATTCTTAAATTTCAGTGTATTGTAGGGAATTTCAACCTCCGCAAACCACCCTTCATTATTGATAATTGTAGCAGCATCCCAAACCCCGTTCCAATCGGCATTGGTATCATCATTTGCGGCTATTAACAGGTCGGCACGCGCACCGTTTGGGTTAATGACAAATTCGTAGCCTGTCCTGCCGTCATTGAAGGGGCTAATTACGATTTTAAAGTTATCCTCGCCTGTAAAATCGAAATCCCGCTGCAGGGATTTTGCTATAATTTTGTGGTGTGCCCGGTAGCACCATATACCAATATATAAGGCTGTGGAGGAATAAATAACGGCCACCTGTGTTCGCTCCGTTCCCGGTTTACCAAGATCAGGATCTCTTTGTATAAAATTGGAAATTGGAATTGCCTGTGCCCATACAGGTTCATCCAATTTCCCGTCAAGTTTGATCTTTTCACCCGAATAGGCCGCTTGTATGGTATTGGACGAATTTATCTGTCCAAACAAACAAATTGGCCAAACAAGCCCTGCTATTATCGGGTATAGAATTTTCACTACATCTTCATTCCGCCAGTTGAGCCTTTTTTACCCAGTTCATCCAATGCGGCCCTGAATCCTTTTGCGAGTTCTAATGCCGGGCCTTTACCTAAATAGTGGAGAAATATGATGTGCGGGTCATCACTCAACATATGACTGTGCACTGCAACCACTTCAATGTTATGATTGCGCAGCGCTTTGATAACATTATTAACTTCACCGGGCAGCATTGCAATATCACCAGCTATCTGTGCATTATCCTGCTTTCCTGCAAAAGAAGCCCAGGTATTCAACCCGATATTTGTGGTCATTTCAACCCCCATCATCATTACCTTAAGGTCGCTTCGTCCAATGGTATATTTATACGTCGGTCCATTTACGGTTCCGGTATATTTAACAATCGCGTCAATGGCTGGTATATCAAAATTTTCTTTGCCTGTAACTGTCGGTGGCGGACCAGCTGGGGGCTGATTTGCCGGAAAAACTTTACTGTCGCGGATCGTGTCGGCATATCTTTTAGCAAGATCGGCAACCGTACCCATACCATGGACATGCACATAAAAAATTCGGGGCTCTTCATAAAAAAAGTGGTTATGAATAGCGCCGATCTCCAGGCCATTTGCCTGTGCCGCTGATATCAGCGGGTTAACCTCTTCCTCAAGCAATACCGTATCGCCCATTACCATTGCAGATTTGCCATCGACAGATTTTTTAAAGGACACCCAGCCGCCAAAACCAAACGGAATCGGGATAGGTTCTCCCTTTAGTTTAACTTTCAGGTCATTGCGGGGCAA
The DNA here is from genome assembly GCA_040389205.1 of Bacteroidota bacterium. Taxonomy (GTDB): domain Bacteria; phylum Bacteroidota; class Bacteroidia; order Sphingobacteriales; family Sphingobacteriaceae; genus Mucilaginibacter. The sequence goes on along the minus strand of JAZKAL010000015.1, from coordinate 44,039 downwards.
GGGTGTCGTATGAACTGATTCTGCTTCTTTGTAACTGCCTTTTTTACCAAGTGCTTTTTCTATTGCCGTAATCTCTTCTGGTGTAAGTGCAGGAGTTTTTCCTGCGATTAAGGAAGTTGCATGCAGTTTCTGTACCGGCAACAATAAGGCGGTTCCCAATACCGCAGTGGCCTGTAAAGCCTGCCTGCGGGTGAATTTTTCTGTTTTCATATTTAAGATTGATGTATTTTTCTAATTGGCAATCAAATTTATAAGATAATTACCACATATTAAGATAGTTCTAAATTAACAGGTAGTTTAGTTTTGTGTTTCGTACTTATAATTATATTCATTGTTTTATTTGTACACTTATACCTTCTTTCAATTCTTCGTTGGCTTGAGCCACCAGCTGGTCGCCGGGTTTCAGATCGCCCGCTATCTCGGTCTTTTCGTTGCCGGTAAAGCCGGTCTTGACATCCACCCATTTTGTTTTCCCGTTTTCCACTTTGATCACGAACTTGCGCTCTTGTGTGGTTACTACTGCTTTAAACGGAACCAAGAAACCATCTTTTGGACGGCTGACAGGCAATACAATCTGCGCGAACATGCCGGGCTTCAATAAGCCATTGGCGTTTGGAAAAGTAAGCTCCCAAGTTTCGCTGCGTGTTTGCGGATCAATGGCATCTGATTTCCGGGCCAGTTTCGCTTTAAAGACCTGTCCTGGATTGGCTGATACCGTAAAGGTGGCTTCATTTCCTTTTAATGTGGTTGAATTATAAGCTTCCGGCACGGCTACATCCACCCTTAAAGATGAGTTGTCTTCTACTCGGAATAACAGCGTTTTGCCGGTATTATCCACAAAATCTCCTTTAAAAACATTTCTTGCGGTTACTACGCCATTAAAAGGGGAACGGATCACCAGGTAGTCTTGCATAGCCCCTGTAGCTTGCGCGGCCGACCGGGATGCCTGGTAAACCGAGCTGTCCGTCCGCATCTGGTTGCGTGCGGTTTCCAGTTCATTATCCGCCACCGCACCGGGTGTTTGCGCTGCTTTTAACAATCGCAAATAGGTCGACCTGCTGGATTCATATTTGGATCTGGTGCCCATGCTGTTACTTTGGCTTTGGGCTTGTGCCGCCTTTAATTCAGGAGCATCCAGAACACATAGAACCTGCCCTTTGCTTACTTTAGAACCGATATCCACTTTCACTTCTTTGACATAGCCGGGTGTACGGGCGTAAATATTGGCGCGGTCAAAGGGGATAATTTCCCCGGTCAGGTTCAGTTTATTGGACACGGGTTCCAGTTTCAGCGTGATCAGTTTAACTACCGGTTTTTCCGGCAGACCTTGCGGGGCTGCTTTTTCGGCCTGATTGCCACCACAAGCTGCCAATAGGCAAACCGGGACGAAGAATAGATATTTTATAGCTTTCATGATTGATTTTCGGTTAAGGGTTGATATTTACTTTGGGGATCATCCGGATCTAAAGAAATCACCGGTATAGGGCGGTTCCCAATGGACGACTGGTAAATTAATGGCAATACGATCAGACTGGAGAACATGGAAAAGATGAGGCCGCCGATAACAGCTGTTCCCAAAGGTGATGTCTGGTCGCCGCCTTCACCCAAGCCCAATGCCATCGGGATCATCCCGGCGATCATCGCCAGACTGGTCATCAGGATCGGCCTGATCCGGTCTTTGATCCCCTGTAAATAGGGCTCTCTTAGCTTTTCACGCCTGTGCTTTTCTGCCTGCGTCACAAACAGGATGGCATTGGCAACGGCCACACCAACCGCCATGATGCAGCCCATATAGGATTGTATATTTAAAGTTTTGCCGCAGATCCAAATCAATAGCAGGCTGCCTGCTAAAATGCCGGGGATAACCGCAATGATGACCAGGGACAACCGGAACGACTGGAAGTTCACCGCCAGTAACAGGAATATCACCACAATAGCGAGTATTATGCCGTTTTGCAATTCCTGAAAAGTTTGCAAAAACACCTCCGCTTGTCCCGGCTGCTGTATTTTCATACCTTCCGGCAACTTGCCGGTCTTTGAAATAATTTTGTCAATATCATTAATGGCCGAGCCGAGGGCTTTGCCCTGTAAATTGGCCGTAATCGTAATAAAGCGTTTTTGGTTCAGGCGGTCATATTCACCCTCCATATTACCCATTTTCCAGGTCGCTACATCCCGCATATACACTTGTTTACCATTATTGGAACTTAACAAAATATTATCCACCTGTCCGGGATCGTTCATGATGAGTTCGGGTATTTGCACCTGTACCTGGTAGGCCGTCCCGGCTGCTTTATCCACCCAATAATTCGGTTGTGTAAAACGGCTGGAAGACGTAGCGGCAGCCAGTGATTTACCGGCATCTTCCACCGTTAATCCCAACTGCCCTAATTTTACCCGGTCAAATTCGATCTTCATGGCCGGGTAGCCTTGTGGTGCGCTGTAAGCCACATCCCGCAGGTATGGCAGTTTTTTCAACTGTTCAACAATCTTTTTTCCAAAGTTCCGGTCCTGTGCTAAACTTTTACCTAAGACCTGTACCTGTATCGGTGTGCCTGTCCCCTGGCTCATGACCTGCTCCACCAGATCCGCCGGTTCAAAGGAGATGTGAGATCCAGTCATTTGCTTATTTACGGCCTGCCGTACCTGTTCCTTAAAGTCATCCAGTTTAATACCTGAACCTGAAATGAATTTGACTTTCAGTACGGCTTCTTCTGGTCCGCTCGTCCATAAATGAATGGCGCTGACCGGGTAGCTGGAAGGCAGCAGGCCCACATAAGCAGAGGATATGGCGATCTTGTTGCCCCCCGAAATGCTATCGATCAAGTGCAGCAGTTGTTTGGTGCTTTGTTCTGTCCGCTCGATCCTGGTGCCCTCCTTTAACCTTAATCTTACCTGGAACTGCCCTGCATCCACTTTGGGAAACAACTCTTTACCGACCGTAAGGAACAACAACCCGGCTAAGGCGATGGAAAGTACGATATAAACAGGTATCAAAACATTTCGGGCCGGTGAAAGGCGATGGATCAGCTTTTCATGCCTTTCTTTAAAGCGTGTCATCCGTTTACCTTCTTTAGCAGCCTCGGCCGGTTGATCCTTAAACAGCCAGTTAGCAATAACCGGTACAAAGGATTGCGATAAGAGGAAAGAAGCGATCATCGCAAAACCAACCGATAAGGAAAGCGGCAGGAACATCGCTTTGGGGATGCCAGACATAAAGAAGGCCGGGAAGAATACGGCCAGGATACACAACAGGATCAATAGTTTAGGCAGGGCTATCTCCTTGCAGGCTTCCAGTATGGCCCGGCCTTTCTGCTCACCTTTTTCCTGGTGATGATGGATGTTTTCGATAGTGACCGTCGCCTCATCCACTAAAATGCCGATGGCAAGTGCCAAACCGCCCAATGTCATGATATTGATCGTTTGCCCGAAAAGCTTCAGACAGATCAATGCGGAAAGCAGGGCAAGCGGTATAGTTAAAACCACAATAAGCGAACCGCGCCAGTCCCGCAGGAATAATAGCACCATCAGGCCGGTTAGCAATGCACCTAAAATACCTTCGGTCATCAGGCTTTTCAGCGAGTTAATGACATAGCCCGACTGGTCAAATTCATAGCTCACCTTAATATCAGGCGGTATAGCGGCCTGCATATCGGGTAAAGCGGCTTTTACTCTTTGCACCACATCCCAGGTAGATGCATCAGCCCTTTTGGTAACCGGTATATAAACCGAACGCTTGCCGTTGATTAACGCATAACCTGTGGTCACATCCCCTCCATTATCCACTTGTGCCAGGTCATGCACATAAACGGCCGGTCCGCTGCCTGTTCTTACCGGGATATTAGCCAGATCCTGGATATTATCCACGACCGTATTTTGTGGCGCAATGAGCATCTGATCACCCACCCGCAAATTACCCGCCGGGAGGATGGGGTTCCCTTTGGCGATGGCGGTCACCAATTCTTCCGGACTGATACCATAACTGCGCAATTTATTGGGGTCGGCTTTGATCAGCACGGAGCGCTGGTTACCGCCGAATGGCGGTGGTGCGGACACGCCCGGCAGGGTGGAAAACATGGGTCTAACCTTAAATAAAGCCAGATCGGATACTTCGGCCAAAGATCGGGTCGGACTGCTGAAAACCAGTTGGCCAACGGCAACACTGCCGCCATCAAAACGGGTGACAAAAGGCGACACAGTTCCAGGCGGCATAAAAGCCCGTGCCCGGTTCACCATAGATACCACCTCACCGGTGGCTTGCCCCATATCGGTGCCTTCGTAAAAGTTGAGTTTTAATAAAGTAACACCTTGAATGGTTTTACTCTCTACAGATTTAACGCCAGACACAAATAAAAAATGGTATTCATAATAAGATGTCACGAAACCTTCTATCTGTTCGGCAGATAAACCGCCATAAGTTTGCGCCACATAAATAGTAGGTGTTCCCAGCTTTGGGAAAATATCTACCGGCATGGTTTTGATGGATACCACCGAAAAGAAAATGATAGCAATGACGGCTACGATGATAGTGATCGGCTTTCTCAGGGAGCTATATAAAAACTGGATAATATTCATTTGCCGTATTGATTTAAAAATAGGTTGAGGTTGCCGCTATAGGCCGCTTCATTCAATAAAGCCCGCCAGGCACCATAATAAGCGATCTTCACAGTAGCTTCGGATTGAAATAAAAGCTGCTGCGCCTGGATCACGTCATAATAGTTGATCAGGCCGGATTTATACCTCGATTGGATAGCTTCATAAGAATACTCAGCGGAATGGAATTGCTGCGGTGCCAGCCGGGCTGATTGCACCGCCTTTTGAAAATTGGATGCTGCAATTTCTTTTTGCGTGTTTAGATGTAATTCCGTTTGCAGCAGCTGTTCGCGGCTGGACGCAGTGATAAGCTCCTGTTGTTTCCATAAAGGCTTTTGCCGGAAAATTTCAAGAATGGGAAAAGCGATCTGCGCGCCAACTCCGTAATTATACCGCTGAAAGCGCCAGCCGTCACTGGAATTAACCGAACCATCAGCACCAATGCCCGAACCCCTCCCATAACCGGTGCTCCAAAGGGTTAAGTGTGGCAGAATGCTTTTCTTAAGCGATTTTAAAGCCAGTTCATTTGCAGTAATGTTAGCCTTTCCCAATTGCACCTCCGGATGGTCGGCTGTTGAAGTATCCGCTAAAGCAGTGATCGGAAGGTTTTTAAAGAGCGAAGAATCTACTGGCAGACCAGCCGGTAATTTACCGCCGACGAGTTCTTTAAGGGCGATCAGGGTAGAATCCCGTTGCCTTTCAAAAGCGATCAGCTGCATTTCAGCTCGGGTATATTCCGAGTGAAAGGAGGAAGAGTCTGTACCCGGCCTTAACCCGCTGACCACTAAAGTTTGCGCTTGTTTTAAGTTAAATGCCGATTTATCGATATTGGATTGATAAACTTTGATCAGGTCGCTGACCAGTAAATAATTTAACCAGGCATTTATTACGTAAACATGGTGCTGGAACAAAGTTAAGTTCTCATCCGCCTGGCCATATTGCAACCGGCCTTTAGCCAGGTTAATTTCGGCGCCACGCTGACCAAAAGTGATGGGTTCCCATTGCAAGTTGAGCGCCGCTGCGCTGCCGGGCACACCACTGTAATCATTACCCTTGCTGGGCGGCCCGCTGATGGGCGTGATATACTGGGGGTAGATCATGCCGGTGATGTTATTGGCAGTGGCGTAATCTACCTGGTAGGAGGCATTGAGCGAAGGAATCAAACCATTCTGCTTATACTTTACCGCATATTGCAGAGATCGTGTTTGCAATCTTTTGGCTTTGATCAGCGGATAATTGACCGTCGCGATCCGGAGCAGAGAATCAAGGTAAGGCTTCCCCTGCTGTGCCGCGGCCCATTCCGGCCGCAAAAAACAAAAGAGCAAACCTGCTAGCAGGCTGATCTTTAGGATGGTTAATAAGGGATGTTTCATAGCTGGAGATCCAGTGCTGTGTATTTAAGCACAATGTTATGAGATTTTCGGGCTGCAAAATAGAACGTATTTTACTAAATAGAACCAATTTTACTTTTTGAGCAGATTTTTTTTGTATTCGGAGGCTTTCATGCCCATTTGTTTCTTGAAGATCCGGTTGAAATGGCTCTGGTCAGAAAAACCGGTCAGGTAAGCGATTTCGGTTAATGCATAATCGGTCGTTTCCATCAGGTGCATAGCTTTTTCCAGCCGCATTTTACGGATATAATCACCGAAGGATAAATTCTCAAAATATTTGGAAAACTCCCGTGACAGGTAAGCCGGGTTGATCTTTAGTTCTTCCGACACCTGGTGCAGGCTCAGCGCCATATTGGTATCAATCTGGTCCTGGATCATCTCTTTGATCTCCTTAGCCCATACCGGGGGCTTTTTCGAGCCTTGTTGTTTCAGGTATTTATTAAAAACCTCCAGTAAGAGGTGCTCTACCGGCTCCTGGACATGCTTTTGTTCATACAGATATTTCGCCCAGGTGTACAGCCCGTCATACACTTCCATGCCCAGCTCCAGCAATTCGTGGTCGTCCGGGATATTTTTGGAGAGTCCTAAAAAGATAGCAGAGAGGCCCGAAGCCTGCGGGGCGAAATCATGCCGGTCGGTATCCGCGCCGCGCACAATGAGCGCTATTCGGTCAAGCGCTGCATCTTTGAGATGATGTTTCTTAATAAAATAATCAAACGTGCATTGATCTTCATAATGCGTGTATTCTACACCCGGCAGATCAAAAGGGACAGCATTCAAAGCCGCCGCCTGTGTGATCACCTGATCAAAAGGTACATAGATAATTTCCGCTTCGGTATCGATAAAACGCTTGATCAGCCAGGGACAGGCGATGCGGTCAATTTTAGGATGTTCGCGGGTGATCCATTTCATAATGATCAAAGTTAAAAATCTAAGGCTGTATTTAAAGATATATTGATAATCCCCAAATCACTAAAGTAAATGGGCGGGCCATAAATACGTACAAAATCTGTAGAAAACCTGAATTTAAAGCCATTAAAAATAATAGTTTAATTAACGATAGCTTACGAAGTAAAACTAACCGGAAACAGCAGGTCTTTACTACCTTTGCTTTGGAATGCTTAAAAGAATACTCTCTTGGTTTATGGCCTGCCTCTTTTTGGGGAGCAGCATTCTATTACCATTAGGTGATTTTTCCTTAATGCGTGATCTTCCTGAAATGTACAGGAATTATGCGAAAATTACGACCAGCGAAGAATTAGGAGTGATTGATTTTATTGGCGACTATCTATTGCATGGTAAAGAAATATTCGGCAACAACGAACATGATAAGGCACAAGCCAATGGTAATAGTGTTCAATTTCAGCACCGGGCCAGTTCTTTAAACGTTGTCCTTTTACATCAGCCCATCAGCCTGCTGTTTACCTCTGAATCCCTGGTCCCACACCCGCTGTTCAGCCAGCCGTTCCATACGTCCGACTATCGTGACGAACTGTTCAGGCCGCCGCTTGCCTGATTTTAGCCCATATCTTAAAATTTATTAGTCTATTATTTCATCTGCCTGTCTTGCTGTGCATTTCTATCAGCAAAGACACGGCCCTATTTCTATATCCATGAAAAGAATTTTCATGTTCATTGCTTTTATGCTGTACTATCATGGCATAATGGCTCAAAATACTTTTAGAGCAAAAGTGATCAACGATCAAACCAAAACAATACTTAAAGGTGCTACCGCTATCATTCCTGATTTAAAAAAGACTATTGCCGCTGATACCAGCGGATTGATCATCATACCTGATATTCCTAACGGAAAGTTTGCGATCGAGATCAGTTACGTTGGCTTTAGCAAGAGTGAAAAGGTTTACAGCTTTCCATTGCAGCACCCGGATCAGCTCCTTGAAATCGGCCTGGAACCTTCATCCGGTGAATTGGCCGAAGTAACCATCCAAACCACCCGTACCAACCAGAACCTGCGGGATATTCCTACACGGATTGAGGCTTTACCATTAGAGGAATTGGACGAAAAAAGCACTATGCGCCCGGGCGATATTAAAATGCTGTTAGGCGAAACGACAGGGATCCATGTGCAACAAACATCCGCGGTAAGTGGCAGCGCCAGTTTCCGCATCCAGGGTTTGGACAGCCGCTACACGCAATTATTGCAGGATGGGATGCCGCTTTATTCCGGCTTTTCCGGAAACCTGAGCTTATTGCAGATCAGCCCGCTGAATTTAAAACAGGTTGAATTTATAAAAGGTTCGGCCTCTACCTTGTATGGCGGCGGTGCTATCGCTGGATTGGTTAACCTGATCAGCAAAGTGCCGGAAAAGACGCCCGAACTTACCTTGCTATTAAACGGTACCAGCGCCAAAGGAGCCGATGCCAGCATTTACTACAGTCAGAAATGGCAGCATATTGGCACCACGATCTTTGGTTCTTATAATTACAATGGCGCTTTCGATCCATCAAATACTGGTTTTACAGCTATCCCGCAAACCAACCGGTTTGCTATCAATCCCAAAGTATTTTTATATATGGACGATCATAATTCCGGCTGGTTTGGTGTGAATACTACTTATGAAAACCGTTATGGCGGAGATCTACAGGTGATCGATGGTAAAGCCGATAACGTTCACCAATATTTTGAACGCAACAAAACCTTCCGTTTTTCTACCCAGTTATCCTTTACACATAAAATTGATGAGGAAAGCCGGATCAATTTTAAAAATACCATCGGTTATTTTTACCGGCAATTGGGCGAACCGGAATTTAACTTTAAAGGCAAACAGCTTTCCTCCTTCAGCGAAGTAAACTACGTGAGGAATGGCGAAAAAGCTTCCTGGGTGACAGGAGCCAATTTAATCACCGATCATTTTACGGCTGAGCCGCCTCAAAACGCTTTAAGCTATAACCTGACCACTATTGGCGCTTTTGTACAGAATACCTTGAAAGCGACAAATTGGTTTTCGCTGGAAAGCGGGGTCCGATTGGATAAGAATACACCATCGCCAGACAAACCATCCACCGGTCTTTTTTTTCTGCCGAGAGTGAATGCCTTGTTTAAATTAAGCGATCATTTGACCAGCCGTATTGGCGGTGGCCTGGGCTATAAAATGCCATCCTTATTTAATGATCAAAGTGAACGGGACGGCTACCAAAACATTAAGCCCCTGAATATAGGTAATACGCAGGCGGAACAATCTTATGGGTTAAATGGTGATCTGAACTACCGCAGTAAGCTTGGTGATGAAGCGGTTATCAATATCAACCAATTATTCTTTTCGACAAGAGTTGACAGGCCCCTGATCCTGCAAAACAATACTTTTATCAATGCACCTGGCCATTTACTTTCGCAAGGGGCCGAAACCAATATCAAGTTGGTGATGGATGAACTGGTGTTTTACCTGGGTTATACTTATACGGATACCAAACAACATTTTAACGGTCAAAGCAGCACGCAGCCTTTAACGCCTAAAACCCAGTTTAGCTTTGATGCCACCTATGAGATCGAGGGCAGTTTTCGTTTTGGTGCCGAGAGCTTTTATACTGGGCCGCAATTGTTAAGCGATGGCACAACAGGAAAGGGATATGTAACTTTTGGTTTATTGGTTCAAAAAATGTGGAAACATCTGGATATTTTTGTAAATGCAGAAAACCTCACCGCTCAAAGGCAAACGAAGTGGGGTAATATTTATACAGGGAGCATTACTAACCCCAATTTCAGGGATATTTACGCGCCTTTGGATGGCGTAATGGTCAATGCAGGGATCAGGATCAAGTTGTTAAATAAGTAATTTCTACAAGAATTAAACAGAAACTAACCGTAAATTCGGTTATCCAAGTTATGAAATAATGTCCTATCAAAAATATCAAATAATAACCCTGCTATGTGCAGGGTTATTATTGACAACCAGTTGCGATGCGCAAACCGAATCGGGTAAACAATACCTCACCATTGAAAAGGAAATTGTATTGCCAGGTGTTAAAGGGCGTATAGATCATATTGACATCAATGTGAAAGACCGGGTGGCCTATATCGCCGCCTTGGGTAATAATACTTTAGAGATCGTAGACCTGAAAAATGGCAAAGTAACCGGTAGCATCAAAGGGCTGGATGAACCGCAGGGGGTTGCCTATATCGCCAAACATCAGGAACTCTTAATTGCCAATGGCGGAACGGGCGAGTGCGGTTTTTATAACGCTGTTACCTTAAAAAAGACAGGCAGCATCAAATTGACAGATGATGCGGATGATGTACGTTATGATGCAGATGCAGACAAAATCTATGTCGGATATGGCAGCGGCGGGATCGCTATCATTGATGCGGCCGGCCATAAACAAGTTGGGGATATAAAATTACCCGCACACCCCGAGTCGTTTCAATTGGATGCTAAAGCTAATAAGCTGTGGGTCAATCTGCCTGGTTCGGGTATGATAGGCGTAGCCGATTTAAACCAATTAAAACTCAGTGCAAAATGGTCAAAGCTATTACCCCGCGCCAACTTCCCGATGGCTTATGACGTGGCACAGCACCGGATCATTGCCGGCTACCGTTTACCGGCAAAACTGATCATTTACGACAGCGAAACAGGTAAAGAGATTTTCAACAGCCCGATGGTTGGCGATGTGGACGATCTCTATTGGGATCAGCACAGTAAAAGCATTTTTATCAGCGGTGGCGGTGGTGCTGTCAATATCTTTAAGCAAACAGGCGATGCCGCCTACCGGAAAATAGCTGATATCAAAACAAGAAATGGCGCAAGAACATCTTTATTGGTTCCTGAATTGAATTTGTTCCTGATCGCAGCCAGGGAAAGCGGCGATCAAAAAGCCACCTTATTGGTATATAAAATAAACCAATAACTATGATTTCCTTTTCATAAATACCATTGCCAGCCCTAAAAGGGCAAGCGAAATGATTCCGCCGTATAAGAAATCCCTTCCCGGAAAATGGCTGCCCGTAAATCCGGCTATCGGATAGGCGATGGCCCACCACAAATGCGAAAAGGCAAAGTGCGAACCGTAAACCTTGCCCTGCTCGTTATCCGCGATATTTTCACCGATTAAAGTTTCTGACGGCATTTCAGCCAGGCTTTGTCCCAAACCCGCAAACAGCCACAAGACCAGCATCACCGGGTAACCAACAAAATTGGTGATCGAAATGGTGATCGCCAGCACCAATGCGCCAACGATCAGCGATAAGCTACGTGTCTTGGTTTTATCCAGGCTGCCGGCTACAAAGGCGGCAATACTGGCACCAATGCCAAAGGCCGCCATCACCCAGCCATAATGCTTATCATCCAGGTGCAGGCCACTTTTAATATGCCCCACTGTATTGACCAGGATCTGCGCCCCTGCAATAGCGGATACAAATTCGATGAACAGCGCAAACCGGATCAACGGATTTTTAAATAACAGCCGGATACCTTTAATAGCATCGTGCCATGCTGTGAAAGTCTTTTCATTAAGTTTAATGGGTTTCTGCAATTTGTTCGCCGGTAATAATAAAATGAGAACGGCTGCAATCACAAATGAACCCGCGTCAATAAAAAAGATCTCCCTTGCGCCAAACCATACGGCCAGTATCCCCGCCAAACCCGGCCCTAATACACCCAAGATCTGAAACGTAGCCGTTGATAAACCAACTGCCTGCCGGTAATGGGCATGATCTGTTACCTGTGGTATAACGGCACGGTAGGTGGGCGTAAAAAAGGCGTTGAATACATTTAACAGAAACACCAATCCATAGATCTGCCATTCCTGGTTCACAAAAGGCAGACAGGCCACAATAGCCATCCTGATAAAATGCGTAGTATATAAAATGGTCTTCCTGCTCATCCGGTCGGCCAGGACACCTGCGAATGGAGAGAAAATAATAAAAGCGGTCACCCGCAGGGTTAAAGCGGTTGCTAAGATGACCGCTGATTTCTCTTTACCGAATTGATAGGACAGCAACGCCAGGCCCACCCAGGTAAAGGCATCACCCAGCAAACTGATGGATTCCGCAAAGTACAGCCCCGCAAATACCCGGTTTTTCAGTGCCACGAAGGGCTCTGTTAATGCAGATAGTTTATTATTCATCCTCCCCGGTATTTTTCATTTTCATGAGCAGGCTATAAGCGCCTTTGGTCACAAAGGTCTGGCTGCGCAATTCGGCACTGGTTGCGGTCAATTCCACAAAGCCATCTTTTGTGATCCCTGTTTTTACTTCCATCATTTCAAAACTGTTCTTACCCTTTACCTTAAAAGCGTAGCTTTTGTTTTCATAGTTCACAATCGCTTCTTCCGGCAGGGTTAGTGCATTATTAGCGGTCACCTCAATTTCGGCATTCATAAAAGTGCCGGGCAATAGATTTTTATCATACTGCTCAAAATGGCAATGCACTTCCGTCTTACGCTGGTCTGTCAGGTCTTTACCGATCAGGACGATCTTACAGATATACTTTTTATCCGGAGTGCTGTTGGTGTAAGCGATAACTTTCTGCCCGCTGTGCAATAAAGGCACGTCCTTTTCAAAGACATCCAGGGCGAGGTGAATATCCCTCGGGTCCACAATCTCAAACAATACATCGCTTGGGTTCACATATTTACCAATGTTGACATTCACTTTGCTCACGTAGCCGTCAATCGGTGAGCGCACCGCAGCGCTGCGGGTAATGTTGCCATCCGTTACTTTGGCCGGGTTCAGGCCGATCAGGCGCAGCTTTTCAGCCAATGCGCTGACCAGGATTTTCTGGCTTTCATAATCAGCCTGTGCTTGCTGAAAGACCTTATCGCTGTTGGCTTTGCTGGCATTCAAATCCCGCTGGCGTTCAAAATCTTTCTGCGCGTAATTGAGTTTTGTTTTAGCCGTAAGGTAATCCTGCTGCAACTGGATAAACTGCTGGTCTTCCATCTGCGCGATGGTTTCGCCCCGGCTCACATGCATTCCCGGCAATAACTGGCTGGATTTGAGATAGCCGCCCATCGGGAAACTGATGCTGACCATATTTTGCGGCGGTACATCAATTGCCCCTGTTACTTTTAGGGTAGTAGCAACCGCACGGTTATCCGCATGACCTGTATCGATCCCGGCGGTTTTCAGCTGGGCATCCGTCAATGTTACCGCTGTGCTATTTGTTTTCGCCGGTGTTTCGGCAGCATTGGTTTCCGTTTTATCCGGTTGGTTGCCACAGGAGAAAAAAGCAACAGCAATAAGCATTATCGCTGTTTTCTGTATATAGGATTTGATCGTGAATTTCATCTTTATTTGTTTTGAAGCGAGTTGATTTGAATAATGGCCTGGTTTAGATTATTGACCGCATCGGTGTATTCACTGCGGAGCGCGGTAGCCTGGTTAATGAGCAATACGTATTCGAGATAATTGACCTGGCCACCTGTAAATTGCAGGTTAGCTGTTTTCAGGATCAGGCCGGCATTTGGCAGGCCGGTCTTTTCGTAATAGTCCACCAGCTTCTGATACTTGCCGACTTCTTCCGCCGCCTGTTTATACCGGCTTTGCAGGGCCTGTAAGCCCGACTGGTAATCTACCTGCGCCTGCTGCTCTTTGATACGTGACGCGCTGACCCGATTCTTTTGCGCCCCGCCAAACAGCGGCACCGAGACGCCCACCTGCACGGAGGAAAAGCGGTTGCTGCCATCGTAGGTATGGTTGATCCCATTCACGGTTTGGGAGCCGTTAAAGCTTTGGTTATAATAACCAAGGCTGAGATCGGGCAGTAATTTCGCGCGTTCGGCATCTGTCTGCGCTTTGGTCACCCGTTGCTGCTGGCCGAGGTATAAGGCCTGCGGGTGCTCGCTAAACGTGGTGTCTGTTACCAGGGGTACCGGCAATTTAAATGCCGATACTTCGGGCTGGTAATCCCCCGGCGTATTCAATAAAACCCGGAAACGGTCCTTTGCCATAGCCAGGTCCGCATTGATCATTTCGGTTTGCCGGGCGATCTGCGCACGCTGCGTTTCTGCCGTGGTTTTTTCCAAAATATTGCTTTCACCTTTTTCAAAGCGCAGGTTCGCATTTTTTACAAATAAGGCATACGTGCTGTCCGCGCTTAACAAGAGCTGCTGTTTTTTTACCAGGTAAAGGATCTGATAAAAACTCTCGGTTACCGAACGTTCCAGTTCACGCTGCCGCACATGGACATTCAACTCCCCGGCTTTGTATTCTGCCTTCAGCAACTCTTTCTGCCGGGTGTAAACCGTTGGAAAATTGACCGACTGTACCACAGACAGGCGGTTGTCGTTATAAGCGCTGTTGATGTTGCCATATTCGCCGGAGATATTGGTTTTGGGGATTGTCACGCCGGTACCGGTGTTCTTTTTCAGGTAGTCTGCGTTCAGCCGCTCGCTTTTTAGGCTGAGGTTATTTTTTACGGCGGTGTCTATCGCTGCTTTCAGCGTAATGGCTGTCTGCGCTTTGGCATTGCCCGCAAATAAGCCCAATGCAGCGAGCAGGACTATTACTGCAGGTTTAACAGGTACTTTCATCGTTTTTCCTTTTTCAAACAGGATATATAAAATAGGCAGGACAAACAGGGTTAAAAAGGTAGCGGTGATCAGGCCGCCGATCACGACCGTTGCCAGCGGACGCTGTACCTCGGCACCGGAACCATTGCTTAAAGCCATCGGCAGGAAGCCCAATGATGCTACGGATGCGGTCATCAATACCGGCCGCAATCTCAGTTTAGTTCCTTCCATGACGATGGCCCTTAAATCATCCCAGCCTTCCTTGCGCAGGCGGTTAAATTCGGAGATCAATACCAGGCCGTTCAGTACCGCCACACCGAACAAGGCGATAAAACCCACACCCGCACTAATGCTGAACGGCATTCCCCGTACCACTAATGCCAATATCCCCCCAATGGCCGATAAGGGGACAGCAGAGAAGATCAGCAAGCCCTGCTTTGCCGAGCCAAAAGCCAGGTACAGCATCAATAAAATCAGTAACAAAGAAACCGGAACGGCTATCGTCAAACGTTTTTTTGCGGCGTTAAGGTTTTCAAAAGCGCCGCCGTAAGTGGTATAATAACCCGGCGGCAGCTTGATCTGCGCGTTTACTTTTTGCTGTAATTCTTCCACCATGCTTTGCACATCACGGCCCAGAACATTGAAGCCGATAATGATGCGCCGCTGCGCGTCTTCCCGCTGGATCTGGTTAGGGCCTTCTTCAATTTTTACCTCAGCGACCTGCTGTAAGGGCACCTGGTTCCCGGTCGGCGTTGGTATCAGCAGGTCCTGCACATCGCTCAGTTGCTTGCGCTGCTCTCCGGCCAGCCTGACAACCAGGTCAAAACGTTTTTCACCTTCATACACCGTACCGCTGCTTTGCCCGGCAAAGGCGGTGTTCACCACCCGGTTAATATCTTCCACATTCAAACCATATTCCGCAATGGCAGCGCGTTTATAGCGAATCACGATCTGCGGCATACCGGTAATGGTTTCCACGTAAATATCCCTGGCACCTTTGATGCCCCCGGCGATCGCGCCCAGCTTTTTGGCAAAAATAGCCAGTGTATCCAGGTTCTCCCCGAATATCTTACACACTACATCCTGCCGCGCCCCTGTCATCAATTCATTAAAACGCATCTGTACCGGGTACTGGAACCCGAAAGTTACGCCCGGTACCGCTTCCAGCGCGGCCGACATTTTGGTGGTCAGTTCATCAAATGTTTTGGCAGATGTCCATTTACTTTTGTCTTTTAAGATCACCATCATATCGCTGGCATCAATCGGCATGGGGTCTGTCGGTATTTCGCTGCTGCCCGTTTTGCCGACTACCTGTTCTACTTCCGGGAATTTTGCCAAAAGGATACGGGAACCCTGCGAAACCGCGTTAACCGAAGTTTGCAGGCTGCTGCCCGTCAGTACCCTCGTTTCTACTGCAAAATCGCCTTCTTCCAGCTTAGGGATAAACTCACCGCCTAATTTGGTCAGTACGAATACCGCGATGATAAAGGAAACCGAAGCAATGGCGATCACCATTTTGGGGTGTTTGATTACCCGCTGTAACAAATATTGATAATGCTTCAGGAAAAAGTCCATCATCCTGTCCGACCAGTTCTTTTCATGTTTGCCTTTTCTTGTGAGAAATATACTGCTCATCATGGGCACATAGGTCAGGGAAAGGATAAAGGCACCGATGAGCGCGAAGGATACGGTTTGCGCCATCGGCTTGAACATCTTGCCCTCAATGCCCTGCAAAGTAAAAATGGGGATATAAACGATCAGGATGATCAGCCCGCCGAATACGGCCACATTCTGCATCCGCGTGGATACGGTAATAACTTCTGTATCCATTTCCTCGCTGTTGATCTTTTCCTGTTTTTTCAGGTAGATATCATGCATAATGGCCTCCACGATGATCACCGCGCCATCGACTATCAATCCAAAATCCAATGCCCCCAGGCTCATCAGGTTTCCTGAAACGCCGAATATGTTCATTAATATAACGGCGATCAGCATCGCCAGCGGTATTACCGACGCGACCAATAAACCGGCCCTGAAATTACCGAGGAAGATGATCAGCACGATGAGCACAATGATCATCCCTTCAATTAAATTATGCTCCACCGTACTGATCGCATTGTTCACCATCTTGGTTCTGTCCAGGAAAGCATCGATCACGACACCCTCCGGCAAAGTCTTTTGAATCTGCACGACCTTATCCTTAATGCTTTTAATAACCTCGTTGCTGTTGGCCCCTTTAAGCATCATCACTACCGCGCCGGATACTTCCTGTTTGCCGTTCCAGGTCATGGCGCCGTAACGGGTGGCATGGTCAAGGCCCACCTCGCCGATATCGCGGATCAGCAAAGGCGTGCCGTTCGGCAGGTTTTTCACCACGATGCTGCCAATGTCATCCAAAGAGCCGACCAGGCCCTCGCTGCGGATAAAAAGCACAGTCGGCCCGCGTTCGATATACGCTCCGCCGGTATTGTTATTGTTTTTTTGCAGGGCGGTAAATACATCGGTAATGGATACATTATTGGCTTTCAGCCGGTCGGGGTTGACGGCTATTTCATATTGCTTGAGGTAACCGCCAAAGCTGCTGACATCAGCTACGCCCGGCAAACCCAGCAGTTGTTTGCGTACGATCCAGTCCTGTATGGTACGCAAGGCCATCGCGTCATATTTCTTTTCGTAACCGGCTTTGGCCCGTACGGAATACTGGTAGATTTCGCCCAGGCCGGTGGTTACGGGCGCCATTTCAGGTTTGCCGAATTCGATGGGGATGGTAGTGGCAATATCGTTCAGCCGTTCGCTCACCTGCTGGCGTGCCCAATACACATCGGCCTTATCTTCAAAAACGATGGTGACCACGGATAAGCCAAAACGGGAAAAACTTCTGATCTCTTTAACATCAGGTATATTACGGCAGCTTTGTTCGATTGGGAAAGAAATGAGCCGTTCCACATCGGGCGCGCCTAACGAGGGTGTACGGGTAATGATCTGTACCTGGTTATCGGTAATGTCCGGGACGGCATCTATGGGCAAACGGTTGACCTCGTAGATCCCAAAGCCAATCAGGCCGAGGATAAACAAACCGATGATGAGTTTATTCCTTACGGAAAACTCGATTATTTTATTTAACATGAAGAAAAAAGATTAAAAGTTAACGTTCAGAAAAGGCCATGAAAGAGCCGTTAGCTATGAAAATAGCCGGTTAACTTTTGAAGGGGGGCCGCGAAGAATGGTTTTGTCAGTGACCCAACCCGGCGGATAAGGTTCATCCGGCAAAATTACAGGCTGTACCGGCAGGGTAACAGGGTACTGTACAGGGCTGTATTCCGGTTGATCAATTAAAACAGGAATAACTGCTTGCAGGCCGTCAAAATGATGGACTTGAGGGGAAAAAATATGGTCAACTTTCGCATGTTCCAGCGCGTCGTTATCATGATGGGCAATGTGATCATCGTGGTCATCATCGTGATGATGGGCTGCGATATTATGGAACAGCAACAGGGTTAACCCTGTTAGTAAAAATATTCTGCTGATCCATAGCTTCATAAAGCAAATATAGGAGAAAGGATTTAGATAGAGGGATGAAACTATACCGAACTGTGTTTTTAACCTTGGTTAAATGGTACAGACAGTCCTGTTTTATTAAAAAAACCGTCACAAAACTTTTTTAAGTTTACAAAAGTTTGGAATTAACTTTTGTAAGCCACTAAACGCGGTTTTCACCTTCAGTATAAACGACATTTTTCGCGCCTCGCAATTGGTCACGCAAAGGCTCCACCAAATAAAAGCTGCACACCGACTCTGAGTTTGTGTAGTTACGCGGCCATTGGCTTGTACCAAAAATAAATCTTTAGGCAAGCTTCCAACATAACTATGCTTTTTGAAAAGCAGATTGTTTTCCTGTTCAGTCTTTTCAAATGGGTGCGAAGCGTAAGGTTTCTGCGTTCAATTCTATTAGCGCCGAACCGCTTTATCTTGTGAATTTTGGAAGGTATAATCTGACGGTAAACCCTCCAGCCGTCTGTGTAAATCCGCTTACAATTTGACAATAAAAGAGTATCAATAACTCTTTTTAGACTTGCTTGGTTTCGTGATCCAACTTTTAAATCCACCACTTGCCCGGTCTGCTGATCTAAAGCATAAGTTACCCAGCATTCTCTGCTTTTTTTCTTTATATAGGTTTTTAACTCATCTACCTCATACACTTTGTTTGTAATAATAGGTGGTTTTTTGATGTTTGAGGCGATCAGCTTAATTCTCCTTATAACGGTATTCGGAGAAATGTTTAACAATCGGGCTATACTTCTAATTCCGCATCCTTCAGTCACGTAATTGATGATGTATGAATTGGTATGAGGTTTATATGCTTTATTGGAGTAATGTGCGATTTGGGTCTTATTACAGCTTTTGCAACGGTAACGCTGCTGGTTTCCAATTTTACCAAACTTAATAATTGCCCCGAAACAATAGTGACAATTTATATTAACAACAGTTTTGATACACGTATTCATTTTTCAGTTAGTTACAGTTTAAATAAACGCCTAAAACAAAAAGGATGATACTGAAGTACCATCCTTTTTAGAGCTTTTTAACCTGACAACTGAACTTTGCCTTTGTGTATCAAGATGTTCCTTTGCAAACAACATCTTTGATACACTTTTGGTAATCTTAAATCCTGATTCCAGGATCATGGCTGTAAGTTCTGATGTAAGCGGAGAGCCCCACTGTAATGTCGCACCCGCGCCGAACAAGAAAATACATCTACCTTTGTTCATAATAGTTGTTTAATCGTAATTAATTGAACTTACTAAACAGGTCATCGTCGTAATCATCCATTTCTTTAACATCGGTTTTTCCTTTGTCCTGCTTCATTGTATTCACAGTTAACGAAGTTATAGTAGGACACCCTTCGTTCGATATCCGTCAAAATTTACCTTTGTAAGTAGCTGGTTCTATTCTGCAAAATGCATCATATCGGCCTAGCAACTGAAACATTTTCGGATTAATATTAAAGTCAAAAATTCTGTACAGATGAAAATTATTCTCATTTTTAATTGAAAAGATGAATTCATTTGATGTGAAAAAAAAAGGCGTCTCTTTGGATAGCTTGGTAGTTTTCACCTCAATATATTTATCAGTACCATTTGTATTTCGTGATAAAATATCAAAGCCTAAGCCGTCACCCTGATCTCTGGATACCCATTCAATTTTCTCAGCTAAAGATTCCTTCCCTGAATTTATAAGCAAGTTCCTTTCAAATTCAATGGCCAGTTCTTCTCCCTTCAATCCTAAAAGCCTGTTATTTTGCTCCCTTTCCAAATAATTTATTTTTACCGGGTTCATTGCCGGCTTAACTATCGGACTTTCTTTTTTTATTTCAGGCGGAACAACCAGCCAATTATCAAACTTAACCGGCTTATCAGCAGATGAACTGTCATTGGCGAATTCACCAAATAACGATTGTACATTTGGATATAATTTCAGATATTTTCTTACTGCCGGGATAAGTTTGGTGCGCTGGAATTGGTTTCTTGGTAAATAACCCCTGATAAAGGGAATATTCATTTCAGCAAGTACAGCGCTAATATTCTGGTGTTTGAATTCTATTGAAGATGCGGTCCTGTTATTTAGCAATGGCGACAATGCTTTTCTATGCCAGGTTTTGTTAAGTGTCTTCCCTGTTAATTCGTCCGTCAACATTGAAAAGTAATCAGCTACGATTAATTCTACTTCAGTATCTGACCAATCTTGCGGCATAGGATTCTTTTTGAATATTACAATTTACCGAAGTCTATACCTACTCTCATCGCATGAGCAAATGAATTGTTTGCCATTCTCTGCGTATAGTTTTCTTTGATTGTAGAGTGATAAATTAATTCGTAGTCTTCTTCTTTGCCATCCCGACAGTTCAAAATATGGTTTACTATCTTGTTGTCTGTAATTTTTAAAACAACGGGCCTGTTATTCCATTTTACTGCTATCACTTTGCCGTTTTCTTTAAGGTATGAGCAAAACACATCGTCGCCCATTTTTACCATTTCAGAGGATGAATGCTTTTTGCCGGTAATAAAGAAAAAATTATTTTTGATGTTGTCCGGTTCGATACAATCGCAATGTGCTGTAATACAGAGAAAAAAGCTGCCATCTTTTTTTCTGTAAAACACATCGCCAAACTTTAATTTATCTCCGTCTGCCCGCTTAATATGCAGTATATTATAATACAGGTTCAGCTTTAATATCTCCTCGATTAACTCCCCTTGATTTTCAGGCTTTTCGAGGTCGGTCAGCTTTTCCTTGACATTTTTTTCATTATCATAGGTATCCCAAAAATCGTCCTGAACGGATTTAAGTCTGCCTTGCTTATAGTCAAAATAGGAAACAGTATGACTTTTTACGATGCTCATCAGAAACTCAAAAAAACTGCTTTTTTTACTGCGTTGATGATATAAAACAGCGTCTTTAATACTGTCGGCATCCTTGCCAATAAATCCTGAACTTTCTCTCAGCAAACTGCGGGTTTCAAGGGTGATTAGTGTAAGCAAGTTTCCGCAAACCTTTTGCAGCGCCGTTGTGAAAAATTGAAAGAGTTGTAGCGGTTCAGGATTGGATTTATTAGTGATCTGAATGATAGTGTGATTTACCATCAAAAAGTTTTCGCTTACAAATTCAAGGTTGAACTCGCTTTCCAATTCGGGAGTTTCTATAGGTTCAACGCCATTCAATATATAGCCAAAGATTTCGCAGGCTTTTAACGTATCTGAATGCACGTTTTTAAGGCTTCTGGCAAAAACTTTATAATCATCGCCGAGGTCGGTTTCTATTAGCTTTTTTAGTTCCTGTATATTTTTCTTTTTAAGTTCTCCATCAGTTAAGGCGATGTCCTTGAATTGGCCAATATATTTTTTTAAAAAGGAGGAATCATGTCCAAGGCCTTCCAGTTCCGCTATGATCTTATTATACTCAACTATTGAGGCATCCTTAAAATCAGGATTGAAGTAGGCCTTTATGAAATATAATATCTGAGAAAAGTCCCTTACTTCAGTGGCTGTGTATATCGAAATAAAATGGAGGCTATCCGTATAGACTGCTTTTCTAAGCACTTTAAGCGTTTCGGGCTGTTTCAAACCCTCGCCTATAAGTTGCCAGTCCAAAACCAACAAATCTCTGTTTTTAAAAAGATATTCGTGGTCTTCTTCCCAGTTCTTGCCCGCATCGAACTTGTAAAAATCTATTGTTTTATTTTCTTTCCTGAAAGATTCATATACCCCTTTTGTTAAGGTATAATTCGCGTTGGGTTCTGTAATTTGGGTAAAAGGCTCAATGATATTGTCATCAATATAAATTGATGAAATAATTGATTTCTTTATAATACCGACGGCAGGGCTTTCTACATCAATCATGTTTAGTTTATGGTTGTGATAAAGGTTTAATAACAAAGCAGGCGCCGTTCAACCTGTTTAGGGCAGGGTCATTAGTCGCAATAATATCAAGTCCGACACCGTTAAGACTTTTCTTAGCCAAATACAGGCCAATTCCTCTTCCATTAGGTCGGTTTGAATAAAATAATTTAAATATATCTTCCAGCAGATAATCTTCAATCGGTTCTCCGGAATTTATTATAAGCAGATTCCCATCAGCCTCATCAATCAGAATTTCTTTTTTATCAGCCCTTTGCAACCAATAAATCCCATTGTTGATAACGTTTATAACAACTGGTTTTAAAATCGATTCATAAGTGTAAATGCTCCATTTGGAAGCTTGGGGAGTTATGTCAAATACTATTTTATTTTCTGAGAATTTATCCTGGAAAAAATCTTTAGTGTAATCTTTTATTTCCTGTCCTGGGATTTGTTTTCTTATCCTTCCGGTGGTACGGTAGATTGGTTGTAACAGTTTATAATTATTTTGCAGATGTTCAAATGCCGTGTGCAGATTGCTGTACTTTTTTTCTGCCTCATCTCCAGGCACCATATAGCGCTGCATTGTTCTGATATTTTCAGCTAACTGTGCATACAGAGTGTTGAATTGATGATCGATGATTTCAACAGCGATACCTAACTGGGCTAGTTCATAAGTTTGGTTCCACTCCTCACGCATTTCCTCAAATTTCCACTTATAGAAACCAACAAGGTTGTCTTCATCTACACTAAAATTTATTCTGTTGATATGTTCGAGAAATGGCGTTGTTCGGCTGACCAATCGCTCCCGGGAATCATTAAAAATGCTTTCCAGTAATTTCATGCTTCGACCGATATCCTCCGCATCATCTTTTACAGGGATGATTGCATTGTATTTGCTTTCAAAGTCGTCCAACAATATTTTTCGCTCGTTTTCAAGTTCACGTTCAATATTTTTAAATGCCTGCTCCAGTTCTGCTGATACATTTCGATACTGTGAAATGAGGGTGTTTTTGTATAAAGTGTTTTTATCCTGAAAAGATTGGAACAGCTCATGTACCTTCAGTTTATCCCTGACTTTATTGAGCAGTGAGGCCGATTCATCAAAATGACCGACCACCCGGGTGTAATCCTTATTATAATTATGATACGTTTTTTGCTGCAAAGGGGTTGGTTTAAACCGTGCAGGTTTTGATATTTTAAGATCTTTTATTCTTATTCTGCAATCTTCCGCTTTAGTCATTATACTCTGAAGATCATTATAAATGATATTGGATTGGTTGGACTTCTCTTCCAATTCTTTTAAATACCCATCGTATTCTGTCTGCAATTTTTCCAAAGTTCCAGGCAGGTCCTTAAGTTTTTGTTGAAATTCTCTTCTGGCCTGTATATCGCGCTGCTTTTCCTGTTCTTCAGCCAGGGTCATTTTCTTCAATTCTTCCTGTTGGTCACGCTTATAATCTTCTTCCGCTTTAGTCGCGAAATACTTTTTAGCCAAGTCTTTGAAAAAATTGATTAAGTCAACTTTAAAATCGCGAAATGCCTGATTATTTGTGAAACCCTCACGACTGGATTTATCCTTTAGCCCTCCATTTGCGTCCCTGGTAATTTCGATATAACCGAACATTCTTCTATTCGAAAAGAAATAGGTTCCTGCGCCTTTACTTCGCCGTTCTTCAAATTCTAAAAAGTCAGTATCCGGACGTCCATAAGGAAGCACCCGAAAACCATCTCTGTAAATAAAAAGGCCACTATAAATATCCAGTTTTCGCTCAAACTCGTCTTTCACCACTTCGGTAAGAGAACTGTCTTCTTTTTCTCGCTGAACGTAACCGAGCTTTATTTTATATGGGCCATAGGAGGTTCTCTTTTTAGCCTTTTGGGGCTTATATGTATGGGGTATTGGCTTTTTGTAAATCCTGACCGTGCCTTCAAAGTTTCCCTCAACATCAAAATCACCTTCGATCATATGATCTGATTTGGTAAAATCCTCTGGTTCAAAAAAAGAGCGGAAAGTTAAAAGATCATATACACCTGTCCCGTCACTTTTGTGTATCCAGAAATGTGTCTTATATTCAGGGTCTTTAGTTTTAAAAAGATTAAATAGTCCGGCCAACGAAGATATGGTGTAGTTTAAAGATGCGTTATCGACGTCTTTTGTCGAATCCTCCTTGGCAAACGTACTTAATTCAGTAATTTGTGGATCGGGATGAAAAATAATAAATCTGGTGGCATGTGCTGAAGAAAGATCCGCCACCATATCCGTCACCACATCCTTTATAATAAAATCAGGGATGTTCAGTTCGTTGCAGTAAGAGATTATCGATGCTTTGATATCAGGTTGTTCGCCCCATGGATCAAATTTACCGGGCTCAGTCTTAGGGAAATTTTGAAGAAATTCCTTTTTAAGTTTGTCAACTGTAGCTTCAAATTCTTTTAATGAAGTAATAGAACTTTGAGGTATTTGGACGTCCCCCAAATATAAATTATAGTTCTCCAGGATACGCCAGTCAAAGAAAACCATTTCCAAAGGATAATTTTTCTTTTTAGTAAGCATCAGCATCTGAGGCCCTAAATAAGCTACGGCAAGGCGACCAATCCCCTTTTCTCCCATTTTGACACGCGGGGGTTTATCCAATGTTTCTGGGCCCAGACGGTCGTCCTGTCCTCGCGTTTTGGAATCTGTCCCCAAAACAAACCACTTATCGGATATATCTTCATCATCCATACCTCTGCCGTCATCGGAAATGACAAAGATAGATTGGCTGGCACCTTCATACCCTTCCTCATACAAAGATGCTTCCAGGTTATTGCCGTAGGCATCGTATCCGTTCTTCCAAAGTTCGGAAATAGCAGTGGGCAAATCCGCGATCTGTCCTTTACCTAATAGATCGACCGCTCTCGCCTTAGCCCTGAATTGCGCCATTTATTCTGTTTTGTATTAAGGCATTTCCTATCGCCATGGCCATTTTCGGAGGTACCGCATTACCGATGAGTTTTCCGTTTATTCCCTGACTGGAAGCCAAAAATTTATAATCTCCGCTAAAAGACTGAAGAATTGCTCCTTCCCGCAGTGACAAAGCCCTGTCTTGTTCAGGATGCCCGTACCGGCCATTTGATAAACTATAAAATTTAGTAGTTATAGTTGGCGACGGCCTGTCCCAATAAAGTCTGCCGTACACATCACTGTGACCTTCATAATCTTTATAGCATTCCAGTTGTAACTCCGGATCGCCGGACCATTCCCTGCGCGAACCTCCATTATGGGAAGTTCGTTGAATCCTTCTCATGTTCAGTTCGTTGAGGCTGGCCGCACTGTGCAAAAAATCACTGTTGTCCTTATGCCCCGCCACTATCGGCGGAAATACGAGAACATCGCCGATAACTGATCTGACCGAGGTTAGATTTTTCTTATTTCCTACCGGTAATTTTATTTCGTTGTTTATTCTTGTAGCCAGCAATACATATCTTCTCCTGTTTTGCGGCACTGAATAATACTTAGCGTTAAGCACGTCATCAGAAAACACATAGCCGGCATCAATCAGGAACTGTTTAAATCTCCCTAACGGGCTTTCGTTATTCTTTTTTAATCCCGGTACATTTTCTATAAATATATAACCGGGTCTGAAATAATCTACAAAACGCTGAAAATCTTCTAAAAGCAATCTGCCCTTAGCCGACTTATCTTTAATATTGTTTACAGAACTGTAGTACTGACAGGGGCTGCAACCAATAAATATAAGATCATCGTCATTACGCAGAATTTGTAATTCAGTGCCAAGTTCTTCCGGGTCGTAAACCGAAATATCCTTTTTCAGAAATTTACTGCCTGCATTATTTTCTTCATAAGTAGCCTTGCAATTCGGATCAATGTCAATGCCAGCCAATACTTCAATGCCTGCCTGGGAAAAACCTGCGGTTACCCCGCCCGCGCCGCAGAAGAAATCCACAGCCCTTAACAATGGTGTCCCGGTTGGTGCCGGGTTATTTTTTATACTATTTTTGATAACGTTAGGATTTGGATGTAACATAGGTAACTTTCCGCTTTTTTACAAAAAATATGCCTAATTTACGGAGAATATAATAATAAAACCTAATTTGAAACAATACGGCGTGCAATTAAGCCTCGGTAACGCCGCGAAGAGACTCAATTAATGCAGAAAACGTAATGTTTAATTTGTCTGATTTTAGTTCACAATCCCATACTGTAATAACTCGCCAGCCCGCAGATTCCAGTTTTGATATAGCAATGCTATCATTACTGACGTTCTTTTTTAATTTGCTTAACCACCATTCGGAATTGCTTTTCGGAACTGTGAAATATTTGCATCCGTTATGGCTATGCCAGAAGCAGCCGTGAATAAAGATGACAGTTTTATATTTCGGAAGTACAAGATCGGGCTTGCCGGGCAGGGATTTATCGTGCCGTTTGTATCGGAAACCACGGGAAAACAAAAACTTACGTACCGTTAGTTCCGGTTTGGTATCCTTGCTGCGGATACGCGACATATTAAAACTTCGGGTTTCTCGGGAGTGAACATCGGACATAACAAAATCACAGCAACGACAGTGCCATCATTCGGGTAATACCTGGGAAGGCAGGGGAATAAATTCATCAAGTCCTGTTTCTTTCAGGAATATCTCCATCGAAATATTGTAGATATCCGTCCCGGCTCCTTCGCAAACTTCAAAACACTGATCATTTAACTGATTTCTTAGCAATGCCTCCGCTGGTGCGTAGGACGGCTCGCCCGTCTGCATATTGACGTAATTTTCAAAATCATCATCAGGATGATAATTCAAGCCTTCGGCCATCAGCTGATGTACAAATTCCTTAACCTCATCAAGTGTCTTTATATCAGTGATCATATCTCAGTATTTAATTATTATCCGGTTTTCCTCTGCCTGACGCAGCATAATTTCAAGGCCTTCTTCCCTTGACATGACCGCTCCGAATTCCTTTAGTGATTGTTCGTCGCTGTAAACGCCGTTCGAATCGTTCCACATGAGCCACTCGATAATATCAGTTCTGGTCAATCCGTTTACCAGTTGCAGCAAAGCCGGTTCGCTGATTTCGACGACCGACTGATAGGAATATCCTGTTTTTTTCCAGAAGCTCATGATGTTTAAATTATCTGTTATTGTCGCTGTCGTTCCATGAATGGATATATGATTCCAGGTCATCAGCAACGACTACCAGCTGATCTTTTCTGATTCCAGTACGTTCAGCCCGATCCGGGTTTCTGACGTTGCGCTGCAGTTCTTTAAGCCCGACCACTAAAATCTCATCATCATCGTTAAAGTCAGCCGGATCTTCCGCAACGATATAAACTTCTTCCTCTTCCATGTCTGGTACATCCGAAACAATCTTACATATCTGCCCCGGTCTTACCGGGATTAATGAAATGTCCATTTTCAAAATTAAATAATTATGATGAATGCCTGCTGATATATCAATGGTGATTTACATATCAGCCTAAAATATTACCATAAAACCCTTAAATCTTTACCATAAATATAACAAATATCCTTCGTATTACCAAGGAAATGTGAAGTAATTAACTCATAATCAGCAACATTTATTACAATATTTCTGATATCTGAAATTCCGGCCTTCTTTTTCAGACAGGAATAAAAACAGGAAAAGTCTCCATTCAGAAAAGGCTCAGCTGGATCATATTGACCTGTACTGTTTCGATGTCTCTTAATGTAGCTGTGATCACAGGCTGTTTATCATTGGTAGTATCGGTACTTCCGATCTTTTTGGTCATCATAGTTTTTAATTCGATTAAAGCATGATTAAGTGCCGCAGTCCGGCTGGTGAATTGTTTGCCGTAAACAGATAGTCCGTAACAACCGCCTGCTACACCATAGCTGTAGTTCATACCATATGTCCAAATGTGGTTTGCACCTTTGCCTAAATAGATCAGGCTATGGTTACCGTAACGGCTAGTATCGCCAAAGGTCAGTTCTTCTCTATCTAAGAATAATGGCCTTGTAAACCAGCCGTATTTGTCAAAACTGATTTCATTAAACCCGAATTCGAGCCCTTTACGATAGGCATATACATTCATGGTAATGGTGCGGAATGAATCACCAAAGCTGCGGAACCGGTCGAGTTGAGTTTGATTCTTTGCTTCGATAGCAGCGATCATTTCCTGAAAAATACCTCTTTCATAAGGAACAATGTGGTTGTCCTTCATGTAGGCGTTAATTTGATTTTTTGATTGAAGATTTAATACCAGGCTTTCCATAACATTACATTTTAGTTTTTTAATGCAAGGGTTTAAAAAGCACGGTGCGCGGTTGTCAAGGGCCCGGCCGGTGCGGGGTTCATAGACCCTTGACAGCCGCGCAGAGGGCTTTACCTTTGCGGTTAAAAAACTGAAATGGTTGGAAAGCTGGTTAAATCGGCCAATAAAGCAACCGCTTATGAAAGGGAAATAGCAAGGGCCAGCCTGCCGGTGGGCGCGTAAATCGGCTGGTATAGCGAAGCGGTACGGACCGATTTGGACGGTGCGGGTGCTAACCGGCGGGTTGGCGCTTGCTGCGCGGCCTGCAAATTTGTTGAACTGTAGTGAAACTGATTGCAGGCATGGCCGCATTAGCTATGGCAGCGGCATCCTTTTTTGGAAAAAAAGATATAGCGGACAGCGCGGCCGCAGGCAATGCCCTAAAAGGACACAAACTACTTCTTTTGTTTTCCCTGATATAAATTACCTATAACTTCAAAGTTCTTCGAATCAACGGAATTGGTCATAGGGAATGATTTTTCTTTACCGATCACCCAGGGCCATAAGGGATTGGAACGATTCTCACTGGCATGTGCATCATAAAAAAACTGAAGCAGCAATGAACTGCTATCGACTATTTTAAAGATTTGATCGTTAAAGTAATCCTTATAGAATTCTGTCCGGTCAATGGATTTTTGATGAATGATATTGTTGCGCAATTTTTCTAGCGTTTTGAAATTACTCCAAAATTTTTCGGCCTCTATCTTCCTGGTCTTATAAACTACGGTAAGAATATTAGAAAGCTTATCTCCAAGCGAAATCCACCGCTCGATGGCAGTTTTGTCATAAATCTCGGTTATCCCTTTATTCTTGACGGTATTCTCATATTT
Organism: Bacteroidota bacterium; assembly: GCA_040389205.1. Taxonomy (GTDB): domain Bacteria; phylum Bacteroidota; class Bacteroidia; order Sphingobacteriales; family Sphingobacteriaceae; genus Mucilaginibacter. Next base: position 15,075 of record JAZKAL010000015.1, on the reverse strand, counting down.
GTAATCTTCAGGTATGCTAAGATTGACAAAAGCTTCAATAGCTGTATAAGAGAACACAACTGCAATCTGGATCAATTCAATATAGTCGGCAGCGATTTTAGATTTTTCCTGTAAGAATTTCTTTTTATCGTTTTTAGTTTCTGTCACCGAATGATTGTGGAGTTTCGGATTGATGGATGAGCTATATAGCTTTCTGGCCTGTTCCCGGTAATTATGGCTAATAGAAAGCAGCATGCCAACGTTATTAGGCGCAAAGAACTCAAACGGGTTTTTTGGATATGGAATCTCATCCAATTCCTGGAGCACCATGGAACCGGTCTCCTGGCCGTTTTCTAATTTGCGATGCCATACGGGTTTATTGATACGCGTGTCGAAGATATCGTATTGCTCAGGGTGTATACAATAGACCAGTTTATTCTTGCTCATCGGGTAAAGTACTTTTCATTTTACTACTGCAACGGGTATAATCTACAAGGTATGTTTATCAGCCCTTAAGCCGTGCAAAGGACAAACCAGCCTGCGATTCAGTGCACAGCACTTGGCAAAATAATCGCGCAACAAATTCCATTTATGCGTTAAATATCGCTCAATATCAATTTAAAACTGTCCGTTGCCATGCTCGCCTGCCGATATCGTATATCGCGATAACCGTGTTCCGAAATGATGGAACGAATGTCACTGATGTCTTTTTCCGATGTTCGGCAGCCAAAGATAACACCCTTAAGCGCAGGACGTTTAAAAAATATTTTTCCGTTCTCCATAGGGCGCATAATTCTAATCTCACGTTCATAAGACCAGACAGTCGATTTTGTCAACACCATGATCATCAACGCATCATCTTCGGAACTAAAATAATTAAGCGGGTCGAACTGGTCGGAATATTTAACTTCAGCGGTTAAAAAATAACCCAGGTCAACAACCGGTTCGAACTCCAGGCATAAACCGCGGTGATTATTAGCATAATGCGACCACATTAAAATATGTTCATCATTTAATGTAAAACAACAAATGCCCATCATTTGCATGGTTTGGCGGGTCAGCGCCTTATAAACGTTGGATGCCTTATCCAAATCATTAGTAACAATTCTCTTTTTAACCCTTCTGTCACGCCGGTTCAAATGAGGAAAGCGGTCATCCACCAATTTCTCCAGGTAATCCTTTGGTTGGCTAAAATCTACCAAAGCTGTCCAACAATCAAACGGATCGTTAAAATCATCCGGTTTGGAAAACCATAAATATCCTTCCCTCAAGCTGTCCTTCAGATTATCGTTTACAGTAGCATATTTAAATACCCGATCCGGAATTCCAGATTTAGGTATGAACTGCTTGTAGTAATCTTTTCCGAATTGCCTAAGTGCCATAGCCTAAAACTAAGGAAAAACCCTTTGAAATATTTGAAATGGGATTTAATACTTCTTTAGTAATACCGAGGAGGGGTCATAATAATAATCACTAATAGTGCCATCCTTTATTCTTTCGACCATTTCATCAATAATGAAGAGTGGGACTAAAAACCATTCATTTGCTTTAACAGGCTTTCCAAAGCGATCTTGCATTTCGACGTCGAGTTTTGCTGGGCTGAAAAATCTATGAATAATTTTTTCCAGTTTGGTTCGGCTGATGTTAGCCAGTTTATATGTGGCGATAATTTCTACATCAGCCATAAGAAAGGTGGGGTCATTTTTTGCATTTGCAAGGCGTAGTTTAACATCCCCTCCGGTCACACCAATTTTATGAACCAAATTCCTGTTTTCTTTGACAAGTGGATGGTCGGAAAGACTGCGAAGCACATATATGGTGCCACTAAAAAGATCATCCTCACTATTGTCTCCTGAGAAAAGCGGCCCGGAATTAACATCAGTTATAAATCTGCTCGTTTCATCCTTATACATTGCCCGAATTAGCGACCGCAACAAAATATTACTCTCGGTGCCATTGTCATAAATAACCCGTAAGCGGGCATCATCTTCACCGTTCGGTGCTTTAAATGTTTCTCCAGTCTCGGCGATGTACGCAATTTGGCCGAATATGATTAAAAATTGCCCTGTTTTTAGCGTTGTTTTAGTAAAACCCGCGTCTTTTTTAAACTGGATAGTATTTCTAAATCCTGTACCAATATCTTTCTTTACCGCCTCAAACAAAGGCTTGAATCGCTCGAAATCTTCACATCGAGTGCGATTCGCTATTTCTTCTGCTGCTTTCTTTTCTGCGCGGGATTGGACGTGTTTTAAGTTGGTAATGGAATTCTCTTCGTTTCCGTCAACACCGAGTTGCGCCAGCAACTCATCATCATCCAGATCATCGGGAATATCCGCTTCAGGCTTAAAGGTACCATCCAAAAGATTTTGGTGATCCATGTTTTTTAGAAGGCTTTTACATTCCTCTTGGTTACGAATTTGATCGAGCCTGACTGCATACAGCCGTTCAAAGATGTCATTATCTTCGCCATGCTGGGGTATGCGCCCTTTTTCTTCTACAAATCTTTGGATCTCTTCAAAACCAGCAATAATCCGTTCCTCACGTGCGGTATAACGAGCAACTTTCCTGGCTTCGATCTCGATACCAAGCTCTGCCAATAGCGCATCATCTTCGTCTGTAAGTATTTTATTTTTAGCCATTCTTTTCTTCAGCTTTTATACGGGCAAGGAACGCAATGCCCTGGGCCATTCGTTGTTCCCAAGGATCAGCAGATTTGATTTCCGGCAATCTGCCACGCTCGTTCTTAAACTTTAACGCACGTTTGGCCAATTCCCGTGCTTCATCCAGAGAAATATTCGGCTTTTTACCAGAAATGACTTCCGCCATCGCTTTTAAGCTTTGTTCGGTCATTGCCTTTGATAAAATCGCATATGCTTCACTAAATGGGTTGATGCTATCAATCCAATCTACATCCAGGTCGCGCACGTCCATCGCAAATTTACGTATTCCATCTATCAGGGCTGTATTGCCCCGACTGCTTAGTTCTTCATCGTTGTTTAGCGTTTCTTTGGCCTTTTGGGTTATATTGAGCGCGGCAATAGCATGTTGTCGAACAGCTTCCTGATCCTCCTGGTCCAATTCGGGGTACTTTTCTTTGATAATTTTCCCCATACGGATTTGAGTCAGCTCCTGTGGCACAACTTCCTTATCAAACAGACCGCGTTCAATGGTTTGTTTGTCCTGCGCAAAAGCCGCAATAACTTCATTTAAATCTTCCTTGCAAATGCGCTGCGCGTCCTGGCTTTTTGGCATGCAAAGCCCTTTAATTTCGATTTGAAATTGGCCGGTTTCCTCATTGAATCCTACGTTCTCTTTCTTCGGATCGTAACCACCTTTGCCGTAATCAAATCCTTCCACCGGGCCATTCTGCGGTTTCTTGGGAGTGAAATTGAATCGTGGCGCCAGCACCTGTTCCATCAATAAACTTGCAGAAATGGCCTTTAAGGTATCATTAACGGCATCAGTCACAGCTCCTTCCGAAGCATCTGGTTCAGCAATCAGGTTTGTGAAACGTGTATGGGTTTTATTTGGTGCATCACGTGTAGCCCGGCCAATAATCTGTACGATTTCTGTCAAGCTTGAACGATACCCAACTGTTAGGGCATGTTCACACCATATCCAGTCAAAACCTTCTTTGGCCATGCCCAATGCGATTATGATATCAACGTGGTCACGGTTGGTTTTGGCCGCTGGTTGTTTTAACGCCGAAGATACCTTATTGCGCTTTGTCACATCATCATCGACGAGATCGGCAATTTTCAATATTTTACCTTCCGTCGTTTTTACCAAATGAAAACCGGTTACAGGATCAATCCCTTGCCAGCTTCCCAATTCTTCAATAATATGCTCGACTTCCTTTATCTTATCACCCATGCTTTCACGGGAGTTGACGTTTGGAATATGAATGATCGTTTTTTCGTTCGGATTCAGAACGCTTAGTATCTCATCGGCATAAGCGCCGCTATAGAAGTAATAACCGAGATTTAGTGTTTTCAGGTACTCGTAACCGTTGAGTTGCTCGTAATACGTATAAGTAACCGTATCGAATTTGGCTTCGTCTTCCGGCATCAAAACAGGGTTGGCATCCCCACGAAAATACGAGCCGGTCATAGCAACGATATTTGATTTATCCCGCGCCACCAACTGTTTCAGTTGTGAGCCGAGCACGTTGCCCTCGTCAGCACTAACATGATGGAATTCATCAATAGCGATTAGTCGGTCATCAAAAACTTCAACCCCGAAACGCTCCAAGGCAAAGCGAAAAGTGGCGTGGGTACAAACCAGTACCTTGTCTTCACTTGCAAGGAAAGCCTTAACCGAATTAACTTTACTACCATCCTCACCAGGGGCGTTACAAAGGTTCCATTTGGGTTTGACTTGCCAATCGTAATAATAACCAAATTTTGTGAGCGGTTCGTCGGCAAAGCTTGAACCAATGGACTTTTCAGGTACAGCGATAATCGCCTGCTTTATACCTTGGTTGTGTAACTTATCAAGCGCAATAAACATTAAAGCACGACTTTTGCCGGAGGCCGGAGGTGACTTGATGAGTAAATATTGTTCGCCGCGCTTTTCATACGCTCTTTCCTGCATTGCCCGCATACCAAGTTCGTTCGATGTGGTTGAACTTTTGGTACTTTTATAATTTACCGTAACAGAGGGTATAGATTTCCTTTCGGTCATACAGCTTTTCATTTAGTAGTCATTTCCGTATACAGATCGAATAATTTTTCAAGACGTTCTGTGTCATTTCTAAATCGACGCCCGATATAAATACGTTCCAAAACTTCATCGTTTCGTTCGTGTGCCTGCCGTAAATCTTCAGGCATGTCTTTGGGATCGTATAAATCAGCAATATTACTAGGAAAATGTCGTTCTCTTGAAATCAAAATTTCTTCCGCACAAGTAGTTAAATCTTCTTGGTTCTTTTTTGTTAAAAGCGGTAATGGAAAAGTATTCCAACCTAAAGTGTTTGAATATCGAATTCGAGTTTCGAGTTGGCCGCATACGGCCTTAATCCAAACTAAATGGATTCGTGACGACAAAATAGAAATATTCCATATCGGGACATCATACAAACCAAATGCACTATCAGCTAAAATAGAACTTTTCGGCAATATTCCTACGGGTAAATAGGGCCTATTTTCAGAGCTTACCCTAGGAATTATTAATGTAGTTTCATTGCCGGTTTGTCTTACTTGCTGAAATAAATGAGGTGTTAGAGCTCCATCGCGCGTTAGCTTTTTCTCGCTTTTATCTCGAAACTCTTTAACTAAAGTCAATCTTTCTTTTATAAAGTCAATTTTGTTGGCTTCCTCTAATTTATTGTTGTCAATCCATATACAATACCTGGAAACACCTTGAATGAAATCTGATGAACCAAAATAAGGATGTATAAATTTTTTAGCATTTGGATTAGCAATTTGAATTTGCCTATAATCATGATTATCCAAAATTAAATTCCCTCCGTCTACAGACTTATTTCCATTAACCATTTCCGGCAACGCAAAGATCGGCCTAGTCACCGGTTTAATGATTATATCTTTTCCGGCCACTAAATACGAACTAATTTCATTTACAGACCTGCTTGTTGATTGACCATTTGGATCTACACTAAAAAGATAACGTGTGGTAGTTGGTTTAGATGTTATTCCAATTATTACAACAGTTACTCCAGCGTTATAGGCTGCAAGATTTGACCATTTAAATGATGTATGAGCGAAGAATATTGCTTGCCCTTTTGAATATAATAATGGCCATAATCTTGCCACTTGTTCCCCTTGACAAATCGAATTTGTGCTAACAAAGGCACATGATGCTCCCGAATATCTGGCGTATTCTGCAAACTTAAAGAACCAACCTGAAATGTAATCCAACGATTTATATGTGTCTGAAATGTTTCCAAACACCCATGTCATATCAGATTTTTGTTCTTTATTTTGTTCGGTGCCTCCTTTGTAGGGAGGATTTCCACAGACATAAGTTTCGCCACCTTCATTTTCGAAGTCAATTTCTGCTTGATCGAGTGGTGTGCTAAATAAATCATCTCTATAAATTTTCACACCTGTGCCCGTTGGAGGACAAATAGACAGCCAATTAACTCTTAATGAATTGCCACATGTAATCCAATTTTCACTATTCAAAGGTAAAAATTCCGCCAAAGCTAATTTTTGGCCGCGATAAAGTACATCGCATTGATATTCGGCAATGATGAGGGCGAGTCTCGCAATTTCCGCCGAAAAATCCCGCAGTTCTATCCCCCTATAGTTGGTAAGGGGGATTTCTGTTGGTAGGATTTTTTCCCCGCGTAGTTTGTTGATCTCATACTCAATTTCCCGCATTTGTTTATAAGCAATCACGAGGAAGTTTCCAGATCCGCAAGCAGGATCGAACACACGGATGCGTGATATGCGTTTCCGCAGGTTGAGAAGCTTTCGAGCATTATCCCCGGCATCCTCTAACTGCGCCCTAAGATCGTCGAGAAATAACGGATTCAGCACTTTTAGGATATTTGGCACAGAAGTATAGTGCATGCCCAATGCGCCACGTTCATCTTCATCGGCCACAGCCTGGATCATCGATCCGAAAATATCTGGATTGATTTTCTTCCAGTCCAGATTCCCGACATGCAGCAAGTAAGCCCGCGCTATTTTTGTAAATTTAGGCGTTTCCGTCGATCCGGAAAATAGTTGACCGTTGACGTATGGAAATTTATAAGCCCAATTCTTGATTTTCTTTTCAACGCGCTCATTCTGTTTTGTGTCCATCGTTCGAAAGATTTCGCCGATAACCTCATGAGTATCAGATGCGTCACTAGCGCTCATTTGCTGCACCGTTTCCGTGAAAAGACCATCGCCGCTAAATATATCTGTATCCTCTGCAAAGAAGCAGAAGATCAAACGCGCTAAGAAATGATTCATATCATGGCGACGTTCTGCTTTTGCCCATTCCGGATTATGGCGGAGCAATTCGATATACAATTTGTTCAGGCGGCTTGTAGCCTTTATATCGAAAGCATTTTCGCGTATCTGCTTGACCGTGCTAATGCCAGCTAAAGGCAGGAAAAAGCCGAAATAATTGTGAAAGGCCTGATAATCGCAAGCAACTGTTTCACCGCTGTTCAGGTCCTCCGCTTGGAAATCCTTTCCGTCTGTAGCTAAAATGAATTTTGCTTTTGCCTTGGTTGTGGCGGGGCTTTCTTTAAGTTGTATAAGTGTTGGTATAACCTTTCCTTCATCACATACGGCGATATGGATATTATTATGTTGCAGTACACCGCCGACAATATCGGATTTGTTGTTATGTCCGGATTGCAGGCGTTTAATAGTGGTTGATTTGTTACCAAAAGCCTCTAAGAATGCATACGGAAATTCAGCAGGAACAAAGGGCTGTTCTGCTAACAATGAAATAGCTTCTTCAATCTCTACTGCGTTCACTTGATTTTTGGTATAAGCGCGTTTTTTCTAACAAGGTTAGCAATTTTTTCGGAATCAAAAGTAACGATCTTCCAGGTAGGTGTTAAATACGATCTTTTACCGGTACGCTACTGATCTGGGCATTGTAGCAGAAAAATGACCGGGTTATTCCTTAGTGTGCATACGATGATGTGGTAAGCAGCAGCTAACCTGATGGTTAGGAGCGGAATTAGCGGCGGCAGCGATACCCTGTTGAAAAATAAGGACAGGACAGCCTCTGGCGCTAGGGCGGACTTCAAGGATTGCTTAGCATATAGGAGCCATTATTTTGATATTTTTACACCAATGGAAGCAGAAAACCCCGCACCGTAATTCCAAGTTTTTCAAATAGCAAGAAAGTTAAAGGTATACAGATAAGATTGTTTCCGCAAATCCGGAACAACGCTTTCCAAAAGATGCCCAAGAAAATCCCTAATTTTACATTAATCAAAATTGGTGCTTATGGGATTTCTGACCTGGATATCAAAACTGCTTGGCTTTGGCCGACGTTTCAGTGGTACGCCGGAGCAGTACCTGGCTATGGTGCAATACATGGCCAAAAAGAATAACCCGGAATATAGCAGGGAAGAACTGCTGCAATGGGGAGAGGTGATGCAAAAGGTCATGAAGGTGAACCTACAGCCTTACCAGGATTTTAAAGACCTCGCTGAAAACGGCATAGCGGATGATTCCATGGTGGAAAAGGTTGACCAAAAGGTAAAGGAAATCAACCAGCGCAAGGACCTGAAACAGGCGATCTATGGGCAAAACGCCGATCTTGGCGATGACGATGTGATGAAAAGTGATGACCACGGTGCAGTCTTCGCCCGTAACATGGTTAAGGATTTATCCGAGCATGTCCAGTTTTCAGAAGAGCAACAAAAAAAGCTGAATAAGCTATAGCAAATGGAAACGTTGACCCAATTTAAAACATCGATAAACGATAGTGAACCTAATCGCGGGATGACTGTGCAATTAAAAAGCCTCTGGTATGATGCCAAAAGTGACTGGCACAAGGCCCATGCACAGGTTGATCACCTTAACGACCGGGAATCGGCCTGGGTACATGCTTACCTGCATCGTAAAGAGGGAGACATCGGAAACGCCGATTACTGGTACCGGAGAGCCGGTAAAGTCAGACCGGATGTTTCGCTACAGGAAGAATGGACGGCACTTGTTGATCATTTTTTACATGGCTAAACATCATTACCTGCCGCAGTTTTACCTAAAGGGTTTTACCGATGAACAGGGTCAATTTATGATCTGGTCGGTCAAGGAGGGTCGTTTCAAAGCTGGTGGTAAACCCTTTTCACCCGCCAGCCATTTCTTTTTGCCGGATGACAACACGATCATCACCGATGGGGTGCGGGATGACTATCTGGAGGACATTTACAGCGGTATGGAAAGCCGTTACGCCCGGATACTGGAGAAGATCAGGGCGGTTGACCAGGGTTTCGGACTGGACCAACAGGATGTCGTATGGTTGAATTACTTTCCGGGGGAATTGTTCTGGCGGGTGCCTTCGCAGCGGAAGCTCATCAATACTGCTACCGATCTCCATCAACTCAACCAGCTTGGCGTCGCCGTCATTGATAAAAAGACCATGCGGCAGATCGACCCAGACAAATTCGCCGAGGCTGTTAAGGCTGATCCATCGTATTTTCAAAGGCTGCGGAATGTTTTACCCGCAACGACTTACTGGAACCTGATGGATTGCACCTGGCCGGCTACGGTTAAAACTTTTCCGGGAACCTTTCCGCCTATCTGCGGGGACAACCCGGTAATTTTGCGCCACCCGGAAAAGGCCGACCCTTTCCTGGATGACCTTATCTTCCCACTGGCTCCGAACAAAGTGCTGTTCCGCATCCGTGACATGAAGGAAATATTTGCGCCCAATATCAAATTCTATATAGATATGCTCCAGCTGATGCAGGCCAGGGAATATGTGTGCTGTGTGGATCAGGAATATCTGCTAGGACTAAAAGAGGCTTTTCAGCAAAACTTCAGTTCTGTAGAGGAACTCAGGAAATTTATCTTTGATCACCTGGACGGTGAACAGCCTTAAATAACCTTACTCAAATAATTCCTGGCCTTCCGTATAATGCGTTTTTCGCGAAGCAATTTCTGTCACCAAAATAGCCTCGCCATTTGGGGTCACCTTGTGTTTGGGCAGGTGGACCTTTAGAAAATCGCGCTCCTTTTCCGTAATGGTATCCGGGAAGTTTTTGCGGATATGGGCTTCCGCATCATAAAACACCTCTACATAACAGCCGGGAAGCGAATATAACTGAATACGAAAGCCATCTTCCTCACGGTCAGCGAGGAAGGTGCCGAGCCATACGGCTTCTGCTTTTTCATTCAGATTCAGGGCTTCAAATTCGTAGAGGGTCGTCGCCCAAAAATAGCAATTCAGTCTAAAACGCGCCAACCAAACCTATGGTCATCATTCGGAAAAACACTTAATCCAGCGTTTATTCTCGTACAAGGTGGACTGATAAATTTTGCTTTCCGGATTTTTAGTAATCCCTTTTAAATAACCCTTAATCGTTTTGAATACGCTGCGTGGCATTTGCTGGCTGACCGTAATCCGTTTGATCAGCGTAAGCGGAAGATCGATATCAAAAAAGCTTTCCGGGTGGTCGCCTTCAAGAATGATCCGATACTCCTCTTCGCAACGGTAAGGCCAGCGTTTGGTGAAAGGCATTTGATCTATATCGATTACTGTACCTTTGCCTTCCACATCGGACAATTTTTGGTATTTAACAAGGCCGTGCCTGATACCAGGAATATTCTGAAGAATAGTGAATAGTTTTTGCGCATCAAACTCGATCATGCAACCGCTGCCACCACCTGAGAATGTTTTCCAGTGGTGAACAGTATCGTCGCCGTGGGAAAGGCAGACCGCGTGCAAGCTCTTGATACCCTTCCTGTTTTTATAGGCGTTAATAACCGCTGAATCGTTTTTATCGTCCCACAAGTCCGGCGTGAGCAAAGTCAGTTTCCCGCGATCCAGCATATCCAATAAAATCGGCAGGGTTGTGTAACGCTTAAGTTTAGTGATCTTTTTCATTAGTGCTATAGTAACAGGGAAGGTTAAATCGTAAATATACGGCACCGGAAACCAGATTGGGTTCAGTAGCTTCATATTTATTGGGTGATACCGCTTAACAGTAAAAGACGTCCTTGTGACGCAAAGGAATCAGGTTCCTTAATTCAATACCTTTCTAAAGGCACGGATATATTTTCCTTTATGGAAAGCCCATTTTTTGTCATCATCCAATAATACTCGGAATACATCCTTACTCATGCTTGGGCCAAAGCCATGAAATATCATTACCAGGATCATATCGTAAGCCCTGAATATCAGCTTATTGATCGCGGTTAGCATGGCTGTGCTCTCGAAACCGAGGGTATTTCCCTTATTCCTATTCGAGAGTTGTTCATCCAACTGTTTGCGGGAGGGATGCACATAAGCGCATGCCTTGTAAAAAAAATCTTTCACTTCATCACGGAACTGCTGCTGTAGAGGTGGTTTGAATGGCGTACTGTACCTGTCAATCACTTCAATGGACGAATTGGGAATACCATTGCGCAGGTAATCCAGTTTTTCCTCCAGGCTGGCACCCATTTTTTCGTAATCGATAATCACATATTTTGTAGTCAGTTCAAGCAAGTAGCGCAATTCTCTTTTGGGCATATTGTGAATACCATTTTCTACCAGCGACATCATGCCTATTGCCGATTCGATGAGTTCATCGATCACATGAATGGTTAAAAAGTTGTCGTAAATATGCTTTGCTCGGGTACTGTAAATAGAGATATTGCGCAGCGTTTCTGCGAACTGTACTGTTATTTTTTTCAAGAATTTGATCTCATCCTGATAAGATTTGGAGGCAAATACTTCCGCCTGATGTTTGTTCACCTTATCCGCCATGGCGTCCCGGATCGTAGCCGCCAATTGTTCCAAAATAGCATTTCCCTCCATCTTTTAAACGATTAAAACAAACTGGGCTGTTCGGCTGCCGGAGCATCATTCTGGCCGTAAACCGGCAATTTTTTACCCCAATCATAATAAGCGTCCCGTGGCTGACCGGCTGGTAAAGCGTTTTTGCCCCGGATGGTCCATACCGGGCGATGTGCGATAGCATCCGAGGGCATTTCAAAATGAAAAAACTCTTCCATGTCATCATCACCCAGGTCATCGAGCACCCAGGCTTGTTCCATTTCAGGTGTCAGGAACAATGGCATCCGGTGCTTGTTATCGCCAGAGTTATGTATCCACTGCATTTTATCGTTCGCATGCCGGGTGATCATAGTGAAGGATGCAATATTGTAAAAGTCACCGGTGTACTGGTCCACTTCCTGGCTAACCTGGTAAAGGGCCGGCACATAAAATCCTTTCCGGCCTTCAAGGCTGATATGATACGGGATCTTATTTCTGAAGCCTTTAACCTCCTGGTGCTCATAAATGCCGGTTACAGGGATCAGGCAACGGTTGTGACGTATTCTATACCAGTAAGATTTTTTATCATTTACAATTCTTTCCGACCGGGCATTGACGTAATTGAGCCGCTGTTTTTGCCTTTCCTGCGGGTCATCAATAAATGTTGGCACTACGCCCCAGCTCATGTTCGCTAAGACCAAAGCCTTCCGGTTGACCACAATCGGGTGCGTTGGCAAGACCTCGCAAGTTACATGCACCATCTCATTGGGATAATGCGCCAGGCTCGGGGCCAGCTGGATGCCCTTGAAATCCTGCGTTACAATTTGAATTTCTGAATGAAAGCTGATATCTCTGCACATAACTATTTGATCATATCATAAAAAAGGGCGGTATGGGTTTGTTCACCGGAGGTGATCTCTGCTTTTAAACGCCCGTACTCCACAAATATACGCACATCATAGTGATCATCTTTTTTCATGCGGATATAGTGAATATACGCAGAAACACTTTTTACATAGGCTTTTTGAAGCCTTTTTTCGTGACGGGCATCTATTGTTCCATTAAAGAACATAGTTATGCCGGATTCGTTTTTTAAGAGTTTAACAATAGCTTGGTATTGGTTCAGATCAAGCAGGTCCTGCGCTTTACCCTCGTTAGGCCGTAATTCCTGTTCATGCTGACCTGCTTCCTGTTCATCAGCATAAGCAGATAGTAAAAAGGTTTTTTGCGATGGTTGGCCCGGCCATTGAAAGCGCTGAATAACAACAAAAGGTTTGCCTACCCCCATGAGTTTCTTCAGGGTGTCTTCCTTAATGCGCAGAAATGGGTTATAAAACAAGCTATCAGTCATTTAGCTCCGCTCTAAAATTATTTTCAAATATAAACAAAATGCTAATATTTTTAGTATTAGTTTTGTTATCCGTTTTCCGAACGAATAAAAACAAAAATAATGATATGATCAGACATTGATCTTTTACTAAAAATTTGAAGGCATAATGAGCGCAGACCGCCAGATCATTCACATGGATCAGGATGCATTTTTTGTATCCGTTGAAGTCCGTAAAAATCCAGAACTGATAGGTAAACCGGTGATCATCGGCAGCTTGTCGGATCGTGGAGTGGTGGCTTCTTGCAGTTACGAGGCGCGTAAGTTTGGCATTCACTCTGCAATGCCTGCCCGAATGGCGCGTATGCTGTGCCCCCACGGAATATGGATTAGGGGTAACATGGATGAGTATTCCAAAGCTTCTCATGAAATCACAGAAATTCTACAGGAAAATGTGCCGCTTATTGAAAAAGCGAGTATTGATGAGCACTACATTGATATGACTGGCATGGATAAACATTTTGGCACCCTGCTTTATGCTAAAGAATTACGTGCCAAAGTCATACGGGAAACGGCGCTGCCGATCTCGTTTGGACTTTCCGTTAATAAAACCGTTTCAAAAATGGCCACCAATGAATGTAAGCCAAATGGCGAACTGAATATCGAAAAAGCCGTCGTACAACCCTTCCTTAACCCCCTGTCTATCCGGAAAATTCCCGGTCTGGGGGAAAAAACCTTTATCAAGCTAAGTGATATGGGTATCAAGCGGATCTATGAGCTTTCGCAGGTTCACCCGGAATATATGAACAGCATCTTAGGTAAGAATGGCATCTGGTTATTGCAGAAAGCTAAGGGCATCGATGATTCGCCCATCATTCCTTACCAGGAGCAAAAGTCCATTGGCACGCAAACCACTTTCAAAAACGACAGTATTGATTTGATAGCGATCAATTACCTGCTGACTTCTATGGTCATGGAACTGGCTTTTGAATTACGCCAAAAAAAGAAACAAACCGCTTGTATTACCGTAACGGTCCGCTATTCCACGCGAGAGGATGTTACCAAACAAGCCACCATTCCCTATACTGCCTTAGACGGCCCGTTGATCAAAAAGGTGAAGGAGCTGTTCAGGGCGGCGTATCAAAAAAGATTATTGATCAGGCTGGTCGGCGTTCGTTTGTCCAGCCTCGTTAATGGTTTTGAACAGATCGACCTGTATGCTGAATCTGAAGAACAATATAGTCTTTGCCAGGCAATGGATAAGATACGCCGACGGTTCGGCCCTGATTCCATCAAACTCGCTTCCGGTATTAATATCAATCTTTAAGTATCCATGTATCTCAACGTCCACTCCCAATATAGCCTCCGTTATGGCACCATGTCGATCCCGGCATTGGTGGAGGAAGCTATTGCGCGGGGCGTGACCCAAATGGTGCTTACGGATATCAACAATTCGACCGGCATTATGGAATTTATGCGGGAGTGCGAGGAAAAAGGGGTTAAGCCCATTGCCGGTATGGAATTCAGGCGGGACAAACGGCTGCTTTACGTTGGTATCGCCCGGAATAAGGATGGCATGAAAGAGTTGAATGATTTCCTGACGGAGCATAACCTGGCGCAAAAGCCCTTACCCGATCTTGCGCCGGCATTTGTAAACGCTTGTATTGTTTATCCGTATGGTCATCAGGAGCCACTGAAGGAAAATGAATACCTGGGCATCCGTTATAACCAGCTCAATGGCTTATTCAACAAGGATCTCAGCGGCATCCGGGAAAAACTGCTGGCTCTGCAGCCGGTCTTTATTGCGGATAAAATTGAATACCGGTTACATGAATACCTGCGGGGCATCGATCTGAATGTGGTGCTTACAGAAGTCACCGCCGAAGACAAATGTGCGCCGACCGATATTTTTTTGGCACCCGGCCAGTTGGAAGCGAAATTTTCGAGGTATGCCTTTATCCTGGACAACACCCGCAACCTGATGAACCGCTGTGTGATGGATTATCCTAAAGGGAGGGTTAACTTAAACCGCAAGACCTTTACAGGTAACAAAAAAAACGACCGTGAACTCTTGGAGAAACTGGCGCTAAGCGGTATGGAATACCGGTATGGTAAATCCAACAAGGAGACCCTAAAGAGAGTTAAGCATGAACTAAAGGTCATTTACGAACTTGATTTTTGCGCATATTTTTTGATCACCTGGGATATTATCCGCTATTCCAGTTCGCAGGGTTATTACCATGTGGGGCGCGGTTCCGGGGCCAATAGCATAGTAGCTTATTGTCTCAAAATAACCGATGTTGATCCTATTGAACTGGACCTGTACTTTGAAAGGTTCCTGAACGCGCAGCGTACTTCTCCGCCAGACTTTG
>JAZKAL010000014.1:0-177470 GCA_040389205.1 Bacteroidota bacterium | reverse complement strand
AATCGACCACTCTGCCAGCTCTCCGGGGACAAAAGTACAAATCCGGGGCGAATTGCCAAACTTGATGTTAACTTTTTTTTAATTAATTGTAATGGCTTGATAGCCATTGATTTATTTTGCCAAATCGTTGGTTTTTTTGGTCCGGAAGGTGTTATAGCGTGGTTTTTCGATGCGAATAGTGCGTTTGGAAAGGTCAACACTGGCATTTAATTCGAACCCTATGAGCAAAATCATTGAGTTAAGGTATAAATATATCATCACCACTATGAGTGTACCAATGGCACCATAAACCGCGTTGTACGATGAAAAGTTATTAATGTAATAGGTAAACCCTACCGATGTTAATATGGCAAGGGATGTTGCCAGAATAGAGCCGGGGTTAATAAACTTCCATTTACGCTTGTTTGAAGGCCCGTAGCGGTACAATATGCAAATGCTGGTAAAGAATATCATTAAAATAATTAGCCAGCGTGTGAGGGCTATCAGCCACGACCAGAAAGCTGCCTGGCCATGTAACTCGTGCTTGATGAAATATATGACCGATTGGCCTGCAGTCATAATAACTATTGCTATAAGCAGGGATATACTTATGACAATGGTTAGTAACAAGGCCACAAAGCGGCGTTTTAACCAGGTGCGGGTTTCAAGTATTAGAGATGATTTATTGAACGCCTGCATCAGGTTGCTAACTCCATTGGTTGCAAAGTATAATGCCGTTAAAAAACCTACGGAAAGTAATTGGCCGTTGTGCCTGGAAACAATATCTACAATGGTGCTTTCAAAAACATCGTAAGCATTTGTCGGCATGATCAAAGCGAAAAGATCTAACAGATTTTTCTGAAACCCTTTGATGGGGATATAGGCTATAAGGGTAAATAAAAATATAATTGCTGGGAAAAGCGCCAGCATAAAGTTATAAGCCAAAGCAGCCGCGCGGTTAGCTAACGACGTTTTTTGAATCTCCAGGGCAAAAAATACAACAACAGTATATAAAGGCAGCGGCCTAAAGCCCGGTATGTAAACGGTTTTGGCCCAGTCGGTAAGGTATTGGTAAAACTTAAAATGCAGTAAAAATTTATGAGCCCATTTCATTATGGCTAAAATTACTCAAAAAAAGGCTTTAGTTTTTCAATAAAATCGGCAGGGGGCAGGCAGGGGCGGTTGGTTTTCATGTTAATAAAAGCCAGCAGCGTTTCTCCAATGTGTATCAGTTCCGCGCGGTCGTTAAACAGCTCGTAGCGGAAATGTATTTTAACGCCGGGCATCTTATCCATAATAACGTTAATGGTAATTTCATCATCATACCGGGCGGGTTTAAGGTACTTGCATTTAAGCTCAAGCACGGGCATCATAATCCCTGATGCCTCCATACCGGCGTAGGTAAGCCCAAGGCTGCGCAGCATCTCTACACGGCCCACCTCGAAAAATTCGGCATAGTTGCCGTAGTACATATAGCCCATCTGGTCGGTTTCGCCGTAGCGCACCCGTAGTTTAGTTGCGTTTTGGAACATTAGCGTTTTATATTCCTGTCGTTAAGCGCCTGCTGAAATGCTTTTGCGTTGATCCTGTGTTCAGCTTCGTTAGTTGCGAAAGCATGGTTGCCGCTAAAATCTGCCTTGGCACACATATACAGGTAATCAGTTTGCTTATGATTTAATACAGCGTCTATAGCTGCTACAGATGGCATCATGATAGGGCCGTGGGGCAAGCCTTTATACATGTAGGTGTTGTACGGCGAATTGGTAATTAAGTCGCGATTAAGCACACGTTTTATGGTAAAATCATTCACTGCGAAGATCACAGTAGGGTCCGACTGCAGCTTCATGCCTTTGTTGAGGCGGTTAAGGTAAAGGCCTGCAATTAATGGCATCTCATCATCATGTAAAGCCTCGGCATCAACTATCGATGCTAAAACAGATACCTCCTGCGGTGTAAGTTTTAAAGCTTCGGCTTTTTGCTTACGCTCGGGCGTCCAAAATTTTTGGTAGTTGGCATACATCCGGTCAAAGAATTTCTCGGCAGATGTATTCCAGTATAGTTGGTAGGAGTTAGGGATAAAAACAGTGTAAATATTATCCGTAGTAAAGCCGTGCTGCTCTGCAAACTTAGCTGAATCTAACAAGCGCAATATCGAAACCGAATCGGCCTCTATCTTTTTAGATACAAAGCCCGCGAATTGGTCTTTAAGCCTGATGTTATGAAACGCAAGCGTAACCGGCTCCTGATTGCCCGATTTTAGCATGTTTATAAAATTGCGGTTGCTCATACCGCTTTTAAGGCGGTACTTGCCCGGCTTAACCTTTACAAACTTCATGCTTTGTGCAGCTTGCAGGAACGAGGTGGTGTCTTTTACAATGCCCTGCTGTGTTATGCTTTTGAAGACATCATCACGCGTAGAGCCCGTTTTTATATAAAGGTATTCCTGCTTATCGGTAACGTTTGGGCCAAAAAAGCGCAGGTAATAAAATATGCCTGTACCGGCCAATGATAATACGATGATGGCTACCAGCGCTATCCAAAATTTTTTCATGCTATATTTAGGAAGATGTATTGTTAATATTTAGTTTTTGCAGGGCTTTAAGGCCGCCTTTAAGGTTTAATACATTTGTAAAACCGTTCTCGGTTAAAATAGCCTGCGCTGTTTCGCTCCTGATACCTGCACTGCAAATAACGATTATCTCGCCTGTTTTGTTGTAGGCTATGTTTGCTATGGCCTGTTTTAGTTTACCTACCGGGATGTTTTGCCCGCCGATGTTATGTGTATGATATTCTATCGCCTCCCTAACATCAAGCAGGTTTAAAGTTTCGCCGGCTTGTATGCGGTCACTCAATTGCTGTGCATTAATTTGTTGGGGCATTGTCTGCTTTACCTTGCGATACCGTTAAATTAATGCGTGTGCCAATACTTGTTTTGCTTAACGAATCGCTCCGCATTGGCGATTGTGAAACCACAATTACATTGGTAGAGTCGCTGATAGATCCTTCGTAGGTAATGGTACCTACGGTTAAGCCCGCGCCTTTTATCGAGAATTTAGCAGCATCCAGATCCAGGTTTAGTAACTCCGGTATCTCCACCTCGCTTGCCCCTTCGCCGTTACCCAATACCAGGTCAAGTTTAGAGCCTTTAGGTATTTTAGTGCCCGGTTTTATGATCTGGCCACCAAAACGCACTTCCAGCACGCGATCGCGGGCAATGTCCGATCTGTAAGTAGTATCACCCACTTTCAACCCATAATTAGATAGAATAGCTACCGCTTCGCGGTAAATGCTTTGCTCGGTCGTAAGATCGGGCAGCGATACGTTTGGTGCCAGCTGGGTAACCATGGTAAGGTATATGGTGCGGTTCTCTTTAACGTTAGTACCTGCATCGGGGTCTTGTTCTACAATAGTTCCCGGGGCTTGGTCCGGTACGTAAACCGAATCTATTTTAAAGTTGAAGCCCTGCTCTTTAAGCAGTTCCATTGCCCTGTCAACATTAAGGCCTTTAAGTTTTGGAACAGGGATGCCCTGCCCATGGCGGGTGTACGAGCTAAGGCTGAAAAAGGCTATCAAAACAATGCTGATAACCGTGGCTATAACCAATAATATAGTGTTTCTGAATTGCCTGGTTTTTAAATAAGCCCAAAAATTACTCATGTATTTGCGTAGGAAATTAAAATCAAACATAGGGATTTGATTTCGGATTTCGAATTTAAGATTTTGCGGTTTAGGAGTAGTATTATAAACTTGCCACGAACGAATATCATTTTCCATTAGCTTATTTTTCAAATTTAAGATACTTTAGGACACTCGGAAAAAATCCGAAATTGAACATCCGAAATTCGAAATATCGATGAAAACAATAAACGTAGCCCTTTTGGCCGGAGGCTTTACCGGCGAGTATGAAGTATCTATCAACAGCGCCAAAAACATTGCCGCCAGTTTAGATGCAAGCAAATACAAGGTTTATACCATACTAATAAACCGCCACAACTGGGTTTACGAAACCGATGGCCGGGCCATTGATATTGATAAGAACGATTTTAGCCTTACGCTTAACGGCGAAAAAATAAAGTTCGATTTCGCGTTTATTACCGTGCACGGCACTCCGGGCGAGGATGGTAAGCTGCAAAGCTATTTCGACCTGGTGGGCATCCCGTATAATACCTGTGATGCCACCACATCGGCCATTACCATGAACAAGGCCTATACCAAAGCTATTGTGCATGGTATCCATGGTTTACATGCCGCTAAGTCCATCCAGTTGCATCAGCGCGACGGGCACGATACGGCTACTATCGCGTCGACCTTGAAATTCCCGTTGTTTATTAAGCCAAACAATGGTGGCAGCAGTGTGGGTATGAGTAAGGTTTATAATGTTAGCGGCCTGCACGATGCTATTGAAAAAGCCTTTAAGGAAGATACCCAGATCCTGATAGAAGAGTTTATAAAAGGCCGCGAATTTAGCATTGGCATTGCCAGGCTTAACGGCAAAATTGTAGTGCTGCCTGCTACGGAGATCATCAGTTCTAAAGACTTTTTTGACTACGAAGCCAAATACACTCCCGGCGTATCAGAAGAAATTACCCCCGCCGACCTCCCCGAGGCCAAGAACCGCGAGATAGCCGAGATTGTAACCCAGATATATCTGCGCCTTAACTGCCGTGGTATGGTGCGGATTGATTTTATACTATTGGAGGATACCCAGGAGTTCTATTTTATTGAAGTGAACACCACCCCGGGCCAAAGCGCCAACAGCCTTATACCGCAACAGGTGCGGGCTGCGGGCATGAGTGTAACCGAATTTTACGGTACATTAATAGAAGGTACCATGCATGCTTAACCGGGTGTCCCACTATTTGAGACACTATAGTTTTGGAATTATTAACTAATTAAAAATCAGCTATTTGTGTGTTTTTAATGTTGATTTTTATTTAAAGTAATACATCGTTATTTTGATTTAAATATCTAGAAAACAGATATTTAAATATTTTGATGGGGTGTCCCACTTTACAAAAAACGGGACAGAATGGGACACCCTGTAAAAAACTTTGCATTTGGTTTGAAT
Source organism: Bacteroidota bacterium (assembly GCA_040389205.1). Classification (GTDB taxonomy): domain Bacteria; phylum Bacteroidota; class Bacteroidia; order Sphingobacteriales; family Sphingobacteriaceae; genus Mucilaginibacter. Next base: position 172,423 of record JAZKAL010000014.1, on the reverse strand, counting down.
TATGTAACTTTGCCTTATGGCAGCTACAGAAACCATAGAAGACTTTTACAGGCAGAAGTTTAATTACTTGCCCGATAACCTGGGGCATGAGATCGGTCACTTCAATGTATTCCGTTTAGAAGATTGTTACGCGCCCGGTGCCAAGCCAATTGTTTACACCCGCCGCGATTTTTACAAAATAAGCCTTATACGCGGCAGGAACGTGGTACACTATGCCGACAAAAGTATTGAAGTGGATGGCACTACGCTTATTTTTTTTAACCCCAATGTGCCGTACACCTTCGAGCATATAAGCGATGATAAAAGCGGGTCGTTCTGCATTTTTAAAGAAGCCTTTTTTACCGATGCCCTGCGCGCCAATGTGCACGAGCTGCCTATGTTTGCTTTAACGGCCAAGCCTACCTATAGCCTTAATAAAGAGCAGGATGATTACGCCAGCCAGATCTTCAAAAAAATGCTGGATGAGATCAATTCCGATTATCGCTTTAAATACGACCTGCTGCGCAACTATGTTACCGAGCTAATGCACTTTGCGTTAAAACTGCAGCCACATGAAACCATTTACCAGCACCCTGATGCCAACTCGCGCATCACATCGATATTCACGGAGCTGCTGGAGCGGCAATTCCCCATAGAAACCCCCTCACAGCGCTTTAACCTGCGTTCGGCCAAAGACTTTGCCGATAGGCTATCGGTGCATGTAAACCACCTGAACAGGGCCATACGCCAAACAACAGGCAAAACCACCACCGACCATATTTTTGAACGCCTTACCAGCGAGGCCAAGGCTTTACTAAGGCATACCAACTGGAACGTGTCTGAAATTAGTTACTGCTTGGGCTTTGAAGAACCTGCGCATTTCAATAATTTTTTTAAAAAACAAACCAGTTCAACGCCGTCTTCTTATCGTGTTGTTTGAATTTTGCAATAATTGGTTTGAATGATGTAAACGCTTGCCTGCTTTGCTGATGTACTTTTGTTCTATCAAATCATCAGCAAAAAATGGAAAACATAATTAAAACATGGTTCATCACAGGCGCTTCAAAAGGTTTAGGCCTTAGCCTGGTAAAGCAACTGCTGGCAGCAGGGCAAAATGTTGCCGCAACATCGCGCCATCTTGCCGAACTGGTAATGGCTGTTGGCTCTACCGCCGACAACTTTTTACCCATTGAGGTTGACCTTGCCAATGAAGATAGCGTGGGCTGCGCGATGCATCAAACCAAAAAAGCTTTCGGGAGTATCGATGTGGTGATCAATAACGCAGGCTATGGCATCGGCGGCAGTATCGAAGAATTGACCGACCAGGAAACCCGCGACAGTTTCGACGTTAACGTATTTGGTACGCTAAACGTAATCCGTATGGTTATGCCCTATATGCGCTACCAGCAAAGCGGTCACATCATCAATATATCATCAATAGCAGGGTTTGCGCCGGGCGTTGGCTGGTCAGTTTACGCGGCTACCAAGTTCGCGGTAGAGGGGCTTTCAACCGTATTGGCAGAGGACGTTCGCGAATTTGGGGTTAAGGTAACGGTAGTAGCGCCCGGCGCATTCCGCACCAGCTTTTTAACACCCGACTCGCTAACCATCGCCAAAAACCGCATCGAAGATTATAAAGTGGTTGGCGCATCGTTAGACAGGTACCTTGGTTACCACGGCCAGCAGGCCGGCGACCCCGAAAAGGCGGCTACGGCTATCATCAACGTAGCTTACGACGAAAACCCACCGCTGCACTTATTATTAGGTGCCGATGCCTACGACCGTGCCATGGCACAGTTAGACAAACTGGAAAAAGAGTTCCGCTTCAACGAGGAACTAAGCAAATCGATGGCGTACAGCGCTTAATTTTTAACAGTACTTATTTAAATGACAAACGCTTCCCGCAAGGGGATAGGGGATGCTTTTGCTAAATTTTTTAAAATCTAACATTAAAACATAAAACTATGAACAATCAAAAAGTATGGTTTGTAACCGGTGCCTCAAAAGGCCTTGGTTTAAGCCTTGTAAAACAATTATTAGCAAAAGGCTATAATGTAGCGGCAACATCCCGCAATGTAGCCGATCTGGAAAGCGCCGTTGGCAAGAGTGAAAGCTTTTTACCTTTAGCCGTAAACCTTACCGATGAAAAGAGCGTTAACAACGCCATCAGCCAAACCATAAGCCTGTTTGGTAAAATAGATGTGGTGGTAAACAACGCCGGTTACGGTATGGTAGGCGCGTTAGAAGAACTGAGCGATACCGAAGCACGCGCCAACTTCGATGTAAACGTATTTGGGTCGTTAAATGTGATCCGTGCGGTTATGCCTCACCTGCGCGGGCAGCAATCAGGCCATATCTTCAATATCTCATCAATAGGTGGCTTTACCGGAAGCTATCCGGGCTTTGGTATTTATTGTGCTACCAAGTTCGCGGTACAGGGCTTTACCGAGTCGTTGGCTGCCGAAGCGAAATCATTGGGCATAAAAGCTACCATTGTTTCTCCGGGTTATTTCCGTACCAACTTTTTAGCGCCCGATGCATTAAGCACGCCTAAAAATGAGATAGCGGCTTATAAAACAGTAAGGGAAGTGCAGGATGCCCACCAAAATCAAATAGGCGGTAACCAACCCGGTGACCCTGAAAAAGGTGTAGCGGCTATTATAACCGTTGCCGAGGCTGACGAAGCGCCGATGCACCTGTTTCTTGGGCAGGATGCTTACGATATTGCTTACCAGAAAATGAACGACGTAAAGCAGGACCTGGAAACCTGGAAAGAACTAACCGTTAATACAGGGTATTAATTGCCTCTTTCAGCCCTCTCCAAAAGAGAGGGCTGAGGATTTCTGATAAGATGGAACAACTGGGCATAAATTGTGTTAAAGCTGTATGGACTTTTCAATTCAGCTTGGCGACATCGTGAGTATGATAATGGCAGTGGTATGTGGCGGTATTATTGGATTTGAAAGGGAATACAAAAACAAGTCGACCGGCTTTAGGACCATTGTTTTAATAACGCTTGGTTCAACCATATTCACCATTGTATCCAGGCATGGAGCCGGGGCCGATGACCGGATCTCGGCCAACATCATTACCGGCATAGGTTTTATAGGTGCCGGGGTGATATTTAAGGATCGGATGTCGGTAATGGGCTTAACCACCGCGGCGGTTATCTGGACGGCGGCTGCTATAGGCATGACGACGGGGATCGGCTACCACTCGCTGGCCTTTGTGTTCACCATTATTACGCTGGCCGTTTTAGTGCTGGTAGATAGGATAGAGGTGTTGATAAGCAATTTGAATAAAAATAAAATATTCAATATTAACTTTAGCAATGCCGATATAGCACAGTTAGAAACGCTTGAACAACTCATGAAAACGCATCACATTAAAAGTAAACGCATAGAGATATTTAAAAACGAAGAAGTGCTTTGCGTGGTAATGCACATTAAAGGCATTAAAAGGAATGTAGATGCGCTATGCGAGGAGATGGTAAATATGAAAGCGATAAAAGATTTCCACTAGGCCTTACATTATTACATCAATTTTACACCAATTGCTGTGTAATGTGCCCATATTAGTAAAACGAAAAACTAACAAATAAAAACCAAAAAAACATGATACCAGTAAAAGGATACGCGGCACAAGACCCGCAAACCGACCTTGCACCATGGGACTTTGAGCGCCGCGACGTTGGCCCCCATGATGTGCAATTCGAAATTCTGTTTTGTGGCGTTTGCCACTCAGATCTTCACCAGATAAAAAACGACTGGTTCCCGGGGATCTTCCCGATGGTGCCGGGCCACGAAATTGTGGGCCGTGTTACCAAAGTTGGCGACCACGTTACAAAGTTTAAAGTAGGTGACCTTGCCGGTACCGGCTGTATGGTAGATTCTTGCCAGGTTTGCGAGAACTGTAAGAACGACCTGGAGCAATATTGCCTGGAGGGTAACACCCAAACTTACAACAGTATGGAGCGTGATGGGTCATCACCAACTTACGGTGGTTACAGCAACAGCATAGTAGTGCGCGAGGAGTTTGTGCTGCACATTTCAGATAAGCTTGACCTTGCCGCCACCGCGCCGTTATTGTGTGCTGGTATTACTACCTATTCGCCTTTAAGGCACTGGAAAGTGGGTAAGGGCCACAAACTTGCCGTTTTAGGCTTAGGCGGTCTTGGCCACATGGCGGTTAAGTTTGGTGTTGCTTTTGGTGCCGAGGTTACGGTATTAAGTACTTCGCCAAAGAAAGAAGAAGACGCTAAGAAACTGGGCGCTCACCACTTTGTAGTAACATCAGACCCTGAGCAGATCAAAGCAGCCACCGGTACTTTTGATTTTATATTAGATACCGTATCTGCAGAGCACGATTTTAACATGTACCTGAGCCTGTTGCGTACCGATGGTACTATGATATGTGTAGGCGTACCATCAGAGCCTGCCAAGGTAGCTGCATTTAGCTTGTTGGGTGGCCGCAAAAGCCTTGCCGGTTCGGGCATTGGCGGTATTGCCGAAACTCAGGAAATGCTTGATTTTTGTGCCGAGCACGGCATCGTATCAGAAATTGAAATGATAGACATTAAAGACATTACCAATGCTTACGAGCGGATGCTTAAAGGCGATGTACGCTACCGTTTTGTGATTGATATCGCAACGCTTTAAGTAGAATTTTTCTATGATTTAAGGCGGATAATTCAAAGGATTATCCGCCTTTTTTGTTACTTCAAAACTTAATACCCAATACAATGTAGTATATCCATGCGCTACATTCCGGTACTTTTTTTATCAGCTGCTTTACTTTCCTGTTCAGATGCCCGCAAGCCCACATATGTAATTACAGGTACAGGCGATACGGTAACAATTGCCAAACAAGATACCCTGCCGCCACCTGCGCCCGATAGCGCGGGGCTGTTTACGAGGATCAATACGGGAAGTACCACTCCTGAAGAGTTGCTTAGTTTCGCTAATACTCTAAAAGGTATCCCATACAAATATGCGTCTATTGATCCTGCGGAGGGTTTCGATTGCTCGGGGTTTATCACCTTTGTGTTTAATCATTTTAAGATAGCCGTGCCCAGGCGATCGGTTGATTTTACCAATATCCGCAAAGCGATAAATATAAAAGACGCCAAAACCGGCGACCTGATCCTGTTTACCGGCACTGATAGTACCGTTAGGGTAGTAGGCCATATGGGTATCATCATTAAATCGCCGGGTAAAGAATTAACGTTCATTCACTCCACATCAGGCAAAGCTAATGGCGTTACCGAAACGCCTTTTAACACCTACTACCAGGGGCGCTATGTGAAAACGGTGCGCATCTTCCCGCAAAACACCAAATAATATTTTTAATTCCCTCCCTTGGGAGGGGTGCGTTCGGCTGTGTACGGGGAGGGAGGGTTTCTACAAGAGGAAAAGCTTCTAACTTACGGCAATGTTGTAAAATCGTAAAAAGGCAATTCTTCGTAATCGTCAATAAAGGCCATGTGCTCCTTTAATTCTTCAAACGCGTTCGGGTATTTCTTATCATCAATGGTAACAATCACCAAACCATCCAGTGTAGCTTTACCATATTTGGCTTTGGCCACATCAAGGTCGGGGAAGTCAACCGCGGACATCCATTGCGGGTCGAGGTATTTAATAGCGCTTAATGTGTCAATCTGAAATTCTTTTTGATTTGATACGATGATCCAGTAGGGCGATTTACCCGAGGTTGCCGGTTTGGGTAATTCAGTTATTTTTTCATGCGGGGCACTAACCATTGCCCATGTAATTTTTTGCTGGGCGAAAGTGCTTATGGGGATGCTTAAAAAAGCGATGATGGTAGCGGCTAATATATTCTTTTTCATGGTGTTAGTGTTATGTTTGGTAATACAAATAACAGGCCAAATGTTACCGCTACAACGGGACGGCAACCTTTATTAGTCTCTGCTAATGACAACTTTAGCATATATTACATTTACATTTTGTTTACTGTTTGATGAACGGCGCTTTGCTGCCAAATGTTACAGGCTTTGAAAAGCATTACATTTTACTGATATTGCTGATGTAACTAACATCCCCATGAAAACAGAAAAAGAAAAAATGCTTACCGGCGAATACTACCTGGCAAATGATGAAACACTTGCCGCCGAACGAAAGCACTGCAAGCAGTTATTAAAAAAGTTAAACATTGATGAGTATGTAGTGGGCGAGGGCACCGCCGCTATTTTAGCTCAGCTAATACCCAACGCGCCAAAAAGCCTGTATATAGAGCCGCCTTTCCATTGCGATTATGGCTACAATATTACCTGTGGCGAAAATGTATATTTTAACGTAAACTGTGTGGTGTTGGATGTAATGGAGGTAAAGCTTGGCAATAACGTTTTCTGCGCGCCGGGTGTGCAGATCTATACCGCTACCCACCCATTAGATGCCGTATTGCGCCGTAGTAAAGAGAACGCCAAACCGGTTACTATTGGCGATGATTGCTGGATAGGGGGCGGGGCGGTGATTTGTCCGGGTGTTACTATTGGCAACCGCTGCGTTATTGGAGCGGGGGCGGTTGTAACCAAAAACATCCCCGATGATTCTTTAGCTGTTGGCAACCCGGCGGTAGTGATCAGGAAGCTAAACCATGCGAACGAGAATATCGATATCAATATATAGTCACAAATCTGTTACACGGGTTTAAAATCTTTAGCTATAATATTTAATTCATAGCTAAATTCTTAATATTATATTTTCTGTAGGATAGCTACATTTTGTAGAAATAATTAACTGACTAACATTAATCAAATGAACAAAACTTTAAAATGTGTTTTGCTGGCGCAGGCATTTGCAATTGTGGCGTTAACCGCCAATGCCCAAACAGCCGCACAGCCTAAACTGATTGAGAAGGTAACCCGCAAGGGCACCGAACTGGTTATCCCTTACGAGAAGTATGTGCTTCCTAACGGACTAACCGTAATTTTAGCCGAAGACCACTCAGACCCATTGGTGCATGTGGATGTTACTTACCACGTGGGTTCGGCACGCGAAGAGATAGGTAAATCGGGCTTTGCCCACTTCTTTGAACACATGATGTTCCAGGGAAGCGACCACGTTGCCAACGGCGACCACTTTAAAATTATTACCGAAGCAGGTGGTACCCTAAACGGCTCTACCAACCGCGACCGTACCAATTATTACGAAACCGTTCCGGCTAACCAGTTAGAAAAAATGCTGTGGCTGGAGAGCGACCGCATGGGCTTTTTGCTTGATGCCGTTACGCAGCAAAAATTTGAGGTACAACGCGCAACAGTAAAGAACGAGCGTGGCCAGAACTACGATAACCGCCCTTACGGCTTAGCCAGCGAATACACTTCAAAAAACCTGTATCCGTATGGTCACCCGTACTCATGGTTAACCATTGGTTATATAGAAGAGTTGAATAAAGTAGGCGTAAACGATCTTAAAAACTTCTTTTTAAGATGGTACGGCCCAAACAACGCTACCGTAACTATTGGGGGCGATCTTAACCCTAAGCAAACGCTGGAGTGGGTAAGCAAGTATTTTGGCAGCATCCCTCGTGGGCCGGTTGTTAAGAACGCGTCGTTCCCGATGCCGGTTTTAACTGCCGATAGGTACGTTTCCTATACAGACAATTATGCCAAACTGCCTTTAATGTCTATCACCTATCCGGGTGTAAAGATCTATGATAAGGATATGCCCGCGTTAGATGCCTTGTCGGAAATTATTGGCCAGGGCCGTAACTCTATCTTCTACAAAAACTTTGTGAAGACCCGTAAAGCCGCGCAAGCATCAATGAGCTCGTCAAATACCGAGTTGGCAGGCGAAATAACTATCCGTGTGGTGCCATTCCCGGGTCAAACCCTGGCTGACGCTAAAAAGCTGGTTGATGAGTCGTTAGTTGAGTTTGAAAAAACCGGCGTTACCGATGATGCACTGGTACGCTTTAAAGCAAGTGCAGAGGCAAACGCCATTAATGGTTTAGCAAGTGTAAGCGGTAAAGTATCTGAGTTAGCACAGGCGCAGTACTTAACAGGCAATCCTAACCAGATTGGCCGCGAACTTGCCGATATCCGCGCGGTTACCAAAGATGATGTAATGCGCGTTTACAATAAATATGTTAAAGGTAAACCGGCTGTTATACTTAGCGTGTTGCCAAAAGGTGGTACCATAGCACCCGTTGCGGCTGATAACTATAACGTGAATACCGCAGGCTATAAAGCGCCCGATTATGGTTACAACGGCTTAACTTATAAAAAAGCAACTGATAAATTCAATCGTGCTGCAAAACCGGGCGTTGGTGCCAACCCTGCTATCAAAGCACCGGTAATTTGGACTGCGACCACGCCAAACGGTATCAAAATGATAGGTACCAAAAATAGCGAGATCCCAACCGTATCTATCTCTATGTCGATAAAAGGTGGTGGATTGGATGCCATAAGCAACCCGTCGAAAGCCGGTTTGGCCGGTATTGTTGGGCGTATGATGAACGAAGAAACTCAGAAATACACCGCGGAGGAATTTAATTCTGAGTTGGATAAACTGGGTAGCAATATCAGCATTGGCGCAGGTGCCGAAGAAATGTACATCAGCGTTTCATCGTTAACTAAAAACTTGCCTAAAACCATGACTTTGCTGCAAGAGCGTTTGTTCTCGCCAAAGTTTACCCAAGATGCTTTAGACCGTATTAAAAAGCAAACTATAGAAGGCTTAAAGCAAGCTAAAACACAGCCTGCCGGTGTTGCATCAACCGTGTACAGTAAAATACTTTATGGTACCGACAACGTGCGCACTTACTCAACCAGTGGTAACGAAGAAACTGTTGCTTCCATAACTTTACAGGATGTGCAGGATTATTACAACAAGTACTTTACCCCATCGCAAACATCTATTGTTGTTGTGGGCGATGTTAACGAGGGCACAGCTAAAGGCAACTTGGCGTTCCTGAATGCCTGGGCAGATAAAAAGGTAACTATCCCAACCCCGGTTGAGGGTAAAACCTTCGATAAAACAACCTTGTACCTGGTTGATATTCCGGGTGCCGCGCAATCAGAAATTCGTATTGGTTACCTGGATAAACTGAACTATGATGCAACCGGCGACTACTACAAATTAGGTATTGCCAACTATATTTTGGGTGGTGCATTCAACAGCCACATCAACTTAAACCTGCGCGAGAAAAAAGGCTGGACATACGGTGCACGCTCGGGCTTTAACTCAGGCAAATTCGGCGGCGATTTCACCGCTTCTGCAGGTGTATTGGCAACCGCTACCGATAGCTCTGTTTATGAATTTATCAAGGAGATAAAAGATTACCAAAAAAGCGGCATTACACCCGAGGAGTTGAAGTTTACCCAAACATCTATAGGCCAGAGCGATGCCCGCAGGTACGAAACTAACGGACAAAAAGCGGCATTTCTATCGCGTATTTTGGATTATAACCTTAAACCAACCTATGTTGATGAGCAGAGCAAGATCTTGCAAACCATTACCCCGGCCGAGCTTAAAAAGCTTACCGACAAATACCTGAATACCGATAGTATGGTGATACTGGTAGTGGGCGATAAGGCTAAAATATTGCCCGGCCTGCAAAAACTTGGTTACCCAATTGTTGACTTAGACAGCGACGGTAAACCGAAGATGTAACATCAAAACATCTAATCAAAAAGCCCTCTCAGAAAACATCTGAGAGGGCTTTTGCTTTAGTTTGTCATCCTGAGCATCGCGAAGGATCTATTAGCGAACTATGCATCTCCAACACGCATGTCGGCCATTAGGTGCTTCACGTACGTTCAGCAAAGGGCATATTTAGTAATTCTTTATAAACGGCACATGCGCGGTTTTATACTCAGGCTTTTTAAGTTGCTGCCTAAGGGCTTTGAAGCTTAGTGTTGGCCCTTCGGATGCGAACATATTGGTTAACCAGGCGGGGATAGCGCCGCCCGGATCAAGCTGAATGGTGTATTCAACCTTTACTTCATTTTTATTTACAGGTATTATCAGCCATTTACTTAACGAGCTTTTTACTCTTACGATCCCATCGCGCTCGGGCACCATGGTAGGGGCAATAGGGCCGTCTAAGGTTACAACTTTGGTATGCTCATCCTGCGTGGTAATAAGGTGGGCCACAAAGTCGCGGTTTTGAGCCGGCCATGGCAGGCTTATTTCCGAGTAATAAAATAATTCGGAAGGCGATACCTGTTTAATCAAACGGATAGATTTTGTATGATAGATCCATTCAGGGCGTGTTTTAAGATCAAGCAGCGTCGCAACCATTTGTGTAAGGGTGCTTTCGTAGCTGCATTCTATCCTTAAAGCCTTAAGCTTTGAATTAGCCACAGGGCTGGTAAATATCTTAATACCGTCTTTATCGCTTTTTAACGCCCAGCTATATTGGGCAAATGCATTAAAAGATATAACAACAAACAGTGCCGATGAAAAGAATAGTTTTTTTAACATTTGCGTACCAGAAAATTACCAACAAATTTAATTATCTGGTTTATACGCCATGTCATCGGTACAACACAATTAATAATTATTAGGCGGTGGCTACCAGTTTGCTTGTGCTGCGGTAAACATATTCGTTATAAATATGCCTGCGTGCAAACCTTCCCGGCGAATCGGCATTAACCAACTTTACATAAACGGCTTTTGGTACATCAAAATACTCGTAAGAGTTACCGTCGGTAAAATCTACCCGTAACACCTGCGATTTGTATTCGAAATCGGCAATGGCAGCAGTGCCTGTAGTAGCTGTATATTCTGCTAATGACTGCGCGCGTGTTTCGGGCGCTATGCTTACCAAAAAGTGGTAAGCCTCAATAATGGTTTTGCTTTTTTCTTCGGCCAGGTGCTTGCTTTCTTCGCTATCCTGAAATTTATCAGGGTGCCATTCTTTCATCAGGCTACGGTAGGTGGATTTTAATTCAGAAAGCTCGGCAGCTTCGTTTACATTTAAAAGCTTGCGGTAATCGACAATTTTTTTCATTCGTTTTATTGTATAATAGTTATCGTCGATGAAATGTTGTTCAAAGAAAATAATTTTGCAAAGGTACGCTTTATTAATAACGTGTTATGGCTAAGGCAGAAATTTAAATAGCTGCTTGGTAATACGCCAAAAACGTTTTATTTTGTATGATAAATTACAGGTAAAATAATAAAATTTTGACAGACATCCAGGCAGATATAGACGCTATTAGCCGTATAGACGCGGTTACTTCCATCTTAGAAGTAGTTTGCCGTACAACAGGCATGGGGTTTTCTGCCGTAGCCCGCGTTACCGATGATAAATGGGTAACCTGCGCCGTGCGCGATGAAATTGCCTTTGGCCTGGTGCCCGGTAGTGAGTTAAAGCTCGAAACTACCATATGTAACGAGATACGCCGGCACCATAAGCCTGTAATAATAGACAACGTGGCCGAAGATGAAGATTTTGCGCATCACCATACACCGGCTATGTATGGCTTTCAAAGCTATATTTCATTCCCTATTACTTTAAAGGATGGCCGTTTTTTTGGTACCCTGTGCGCCATAGACCCTAAGCCCGCGCACTTAAAAAATACCCAGGTAATGGGTATGTTTAAGCTGTTTGCAGAGCTGATAGCTTTTCACTTAGATGCGCAGGAAAAACTTGCGACATCACAAACAGACCTTTTAGAGGCCCGGGAAACCGCCCTCCTGCGCGACCAGTTTATCGCCATTTTGGGGCACGACCTGGGTAACCCGGTTGGGGCAATACTAAACGTATCGCAGCTTTTGCTGCGGATGCCTTTAGATGAGCGAACCAAACGCTTGGCCGTTATCCTCCAAAACTCCTCGTACCGGATGAAGGCACTGATAGAAAATATACTTGATTTTGCCCGCGGGCGCCTTGGCGAAGGTATCATCCTTCAACGGGCCGATAATGAGCCCATCGAAGAAATGCTTAACCAGGTTATTGCCGAGCTTGCAATACTTTGGCCCGATAAAGAGATCAACACAAATTTTAATGTGTTCTGTGCTGTAAATTGCGATGGTAAACGTGTTTCGCAAGTGCTGTCAAATTTATTGGGGAACGCTATTACGCATGGTTCAAAAGACGCCCCTGTAAATGTGGATGTATTTTGCGAAGCGGGTTATTTTACAATAGCTGTTACTAACGCAGGTAAACAAATTCCGGACAATATAATGGAAAAACTTTTCCATCCATTCTCTCGTGGTGGTGTGGATGCGGGTAAAGATGGCCTTGGGCTTGGCCTGTATATCGCTTCAGAAATTGCCCGTGCCCATGGCGGTACGTTAACGGCACGATCAAGCGAGCAGGAAACAATCTTTACCTTTACAATGCCGGTTAAAGCGGCATAAGTAACGGGGAAATAATGAAATTGCTGTTGTTTACTTTGTATAGAATATTATTATAAGTAATATAAAGTTGATAAATTAGATAAATGGTGAAAGATACATTAGGGCCTACTATAAGCATTACCGAATATAATAACTTAAAGCTACAGCTTGAGCAAAGCGAGGCCAGGTTAAAAATGGTAATAGGTTCGATGAATTTAGGTACCTGGGATTGGGAACCTGATACCGGTAAGCTTATATGGAGCAATGAGTGTAAAAGTATATTTGGCCTGCCATTAGATAAAGAAATTGCCTTTGAACAATATGTACAACACCTGCACCCCGATGATAAAGAAAGGGTTTTGTCGGCCATTCAAAATAGTTTAGACCCTGCATCCGGCGGTGATTATTACATCGACCACCGCATCATTCGTTTTTATGATAACAGCATGCGCTGGGTTAAGGCGCAGGGCAAGGTTTACTTTGATAGTAATGCACAGGCCGAACGCTTTATTGGTACTATAGTGGATATTACCGAAAGCCGGCTGGCAGCAGAAAAGAGTGCCAAGCTTGCAGCCATTGTAGAATCATCACACGACCCCATTATCAGTAAAACGCTCGAAGGTATAGTTACCAGCTGGAACGCGTCTGCGCAGCGTACCTTTGGTTACACGCCCGAAGAGATAATTGGTAAATCTATACTAAAACTTATACCTGATGGCCGGATAGACGAAGAGCCGATGATATTGGCACGATTGAGAAATGGCGAAAGGGTAGAGCATTTTGAAACTGTACGCATAACTAAAGATAACAAACCGCTAAATGTATCACTAACGGTTTCACCTGTTAAAGACGATAATGGGAACATTATTGGCCTGTCTAAAATTGCACGTGATATTACCGAGAAGAAGCAGGAAGAGCTTAGAAAGAACGACTTTATAGCCATGGTGAGCCATGAGTTGAAAACGCCGCTAACGGTAGTAAAATCATACATCCAGATACTGCTTGCCAAAGAAAAATCGGATAGTGATGCCTTTAAGCTTAACGCACTGTTGAGGGCGGAGGTGCAGATCCAGAAGATGACATCGATGATTCAGGATTTTTTGAGCCTGGCCAGGTTAGAGGATGGTAAGATACAGCTTAATAAAGACAGATTTGAACTGCATTCCCTTATTACAGAGGTGGCCGGCGACGCGCAATTTTTAACTTCAGTACATCAAATTAAACTTGAGGATTGCGAAGATATTATTATCCATGCGGATAGAGATAAAATTGGGCAGGTGCTAATGAATTTGTTAAGCAACGCCATAAAATATTCGCCTAAGGGTGGTAAAATAATTATAGGTTGTGTTAAACTTGGTGATAAAGTGAAAGTATTTGTGAAGGACGAAGGAGTGGGCATAAACGTGGCCGATCAGAAAAAGCTTTTCCAAAAATTTTACAGGGTTAAGAATGAGAAGATAAAAACCATATCGGGCTTTGGCATTGGCCTTTACCTTGTATCGGAGTTATTGCGTTACCACGATACAAAAATAGAAGTAGAAAGCCACGAGCATAAAGGATCGACCTTTTACTTTTTGGTAGACATGCAAAGTGCTTAATGATATGCCAACAACACCGCTACAAGTGCTATAGCCGCCGGTAACGCCTGCTTGATAAGTATCGATCTGCCTGCTGTGATACCGCCATATAAACCTGCCGTAATCACACAACACAAAAAGAATAAAGCTACATTCTTAGACCATAGCGGGTCGCTGATTAGCAAAGACCATATTAGCCCGGCCGATAAAAAACCATTGTAAAGCCCCTGGTTGGCTGCAAGCGTTTTGGTTTGCTCGAATAAGCTGGGTGGCAAACTTTTAAAAGTCGCCTTGCCTTTGGTTGTCCAGGCAAACATTTCTATCCATAAAATATAAATATGTTCAACGGCTACCAGGGCTATTAGTATCTGGGCTAAACTTTTCATATGGCGTTATTTAGGTTTTATAAATATAGGTAAATGCTTTGCTAATTTACCCTTCGCTGTATTACAGGCCGTTAAAATGTTGGTTAGATTACTTAATTTTGCAGCATGTCAATATCAACAGAAGCCGAACGTTTGGGAATGGAGAAAGTGAGCGAGGCTGTAGCCACTACGCTTAAGCAGATGCGCGAATATGCCAAACCCGGTATGAGCGCTAAACAACTTGATGATTTTGGTGGCGAAGTGCTTAACAGCCTTGGTGCAAAATCGGCCCCCAAGCTTACATACGGTTTCCCGGGTTGGACTTGTATCAGCATTAATAATGAGGTTGCACACGGTATCCCTTCTGAAGATAAGATACTGCAGGAAGGCGACTTGATTAACATTGACGTATCGGCAGAGTTAGATGGCTACTGGTCAGACAATGGCGGCTCGTTTGTGCTTGGCAACGATATACATGGCCACGGCAAGCTTGTGGAGGCATCTAAAGCAATTTTACAAAAGGCCATCGATAGTATTAAAGGCGGTGTAAAGATCAACGAAATTGGCCGTTTGATAGAAACGGAAGCAAAAAAAGCAGGCTATACCGTTATAAAGAATTTAACCGGCCACGGCGTAGGCCGCAGCCTGCACGAAGAACCGCACGAGATTGCTAATTACCACGACAGGTATAACGTAACCCGTTTTAAGAAAAACTCGGTAGTGGCTATAGAAACGTTTATTTCTACGGCATCAACCATTGCGAATACCCAGCCGGATAAATGGACCTTAATAGGCAACAAGGGCGGTTTTGTTGCGCAGCACGAACATACTATTTTGGTAACTGGCGGCCAGCCGGTTATACTTACTGCCGCTAACGGCATCTGGGATTAATTTTCCTGAACGGGTACGGTAAACCAAAACGTGCTGCCTTTACCTGCATCACTGTTTACACCAATTTTACCGCCGTGGCGCTCCACAATTTCGGCACAAATGTAAAGGCCTAAGCCAAGGCCCGAATATTGCAGGCCTGTAGAGTCTACCCGGTAATAGCGCTCAAACAGGTGGGGTATCTTGTCATGAGCAATACCTTCACCAAAATCCTGCACCGAAATTTTAACAGAGCGCTCACGCTTTTTGATCTCTACAACTATTTTGCGGGATAGCGGTGCATATTTAACCGCGTTATTTACCAGGTTAACAATAACCTGTTCTATTTTGCTGCGGTCGGCATAAATGTTAACATCGGTATCACCTTTTAAAATCAGGTCGTGTTCGCCCGTAATACGTATATGGTCGCAGCTTTCATTAACCATTTGGGCAATGTTAAAACGGGTTTTGTTAAGGGCTAACTGGCCCGCGCTAATTTTTGAAACGTTTAGCAAACTCTCTATAAGGTGTTGCATTTTTGACAGGCTTGTATTTGCTTTGTCAATAAACTGCGTTACTTTATCCGGGTTGCCGTTTGTTTTGATCAGCTTATCCAGTATTTGTATAGATGCCTTTAGCGAGGTCATCGGTGTTTTTAGCTCGTGGCTGGCAACACTTATAAAATCATCTTTTTGCTGTTGCAGGCGTTTAAATTCGGTTATATCTAATATGGTACCCAGCATACGAACAGGTGTGCCACCGCTATCATAATATAATTTTCCCTGCGCCCTTATCCAGTGTATAGATTCATCGGTATGGATGATCCGGGCTTCGTAAAATAGTTTACCGGTTTTAATAGCGTCCTCATGCGCCTTAGTCCTGATGATTTGGTCTTCGGGATGAAACGCGTCGGCCATTTTTCTGCGCGGCATCGATCTGTTATAACCAAAAATGGCATTAAACCTGTCGGATGTTACGGTGCTTTGTGTAAGCATATTCAGATCGAACGTGCCAATTTCGGCGGCTTCTATGGCAAGCCTGCCACGTTCTTCAATGTCTTCAATGTTTCGGCGGGCGCGTACTTTGTCGGTAACATCAATTCCAATAACCATTATAGCGTTAATTGTACCGTCAAAATGCCTCACCGGGTCATAAACAAAATCAATAAAAACAACTTCGGGCTTACCGTTACGTATCAACGTAACCCCGGCTTCTTTAGCGGTATAAGCAATACCAGTTCGGATAACTTCGTTCATGATAGGAGCATATGCCTCCGCGGCTTCGGGCACGGCATCCCAAATGGTGCGGTGTTCAAGTTCCTTACGTTTTTTGCCTACCAGATCAAGGTAAGTATTGTTCACCACATCAATCATCAAATCATTGGCCCGTATAATGCATATGCCTACGGGCGCCTGCCTAACCAGGTTTGTTAAGGCTATCTCGCTTTCTTCAACAGCTTGTTTGGCACGTTCCAGTTCGGTTACGTCAGTATTAAAAGCAACCACGCCGTAAACCTTACCATTAGCATTGCGTAGGGGCTGGTAAGTAAACTTGTAATAATAGGTTTGCATTCTGCCGCCAACAAAAAGGTCCACGCGTTCGCTAAGGCTGTTAAAAATTTTGCCGGTGCGGTATACGCTTTGCAGATATCCTAAAAAAGGCTGGTCTGCCAGCTCGGGCAGGGCATCAAAAAAAGGTTTGCCAATTACAGATGAATCCCTGTCCCAGGCCTTTAAGGTAGCCGCATTTGCAACGGTGATGATCATTTCCTCGCCGGTACACACAAATACCGGGAACGGGGATGTTTCAACAATATTGCGATAAATGCTTTCGGCAGGTTCCAAGGTTTGGGGTGTATTTTTAATTAAAATAATTTCCTCTTCAAAAATAAAAAACTTTCGCTGAGTTAGAACAGACATGGCGCAATATAATTCTAACAACTATTAGATCTTTTTTCTATCAAATTGAAACTATTTATACTGAAACTACTTATAACGATTATTAACATTAACAAGCAGGTAACATGTAGTTGTTAATGGCTTAACCTTAAATACGCGTATATTGAAATTTTTACCTTGCCGGATCACCGCGCTGGTTTTTGCAATAGGTTTATGCTTCCCTGTAACCTTAATTGCACAAACCGCCCAGGATGCCAACAGATTGATTGTTGACACATTGCCGAAACCAAAACCCCGTGTACGCACACCATTTTTTGGCACCGTACCACCCCAAACCAAGCGCTTTGGCCGCGCCGCCGCCGAGTGGGGCCTTGCGCAGGCTATTCCGTTTAGTTATGGCAAATTTATAGCCCACGCAGAGTATTCAAATGTTACCGGTGCAACCATCTGGCGCAACCTAAACCCCGGCAGCTTTCAGTGGGATAAGGATATTTTTAGGACCAACCAATTTGGGCACCCATACCAGGGCAGCCTGTATTTTAGCGCTTTCAGAAGTAACGGGTATAGTTTTTGGCAATCGGCACCGGCTGCTGTTGCCGGTAGTTACTTTTGGGAAACCTTTGGGGAAAATGAGCGCCCGTCGCCCAACGATTTTGTGAATACCAGTTTTGGCGGGATCGTACTGGGGGAAATGAGTTACCGTCTTTCTAACAAGATTGTAAACAACCGCCACCGTGGTTTTGGCAGGCAAATGGAAGAAATTACCGCTTTTTTAGCAAATCCAATGAACGGGCTGAACCGTTTGCTGGATGGTAAATGGGGCAAGGTATATGGTAACCCGAAAGACCGGGACTCCTCGAAGGTATCGGCTGAATTTGATTTGGGCTTGCGGACATTTAACAGCATCACAGGTACCGAGGGGGGCAATAAAAAAACGGGCATCTATGGCCGGGCTAAACTGATATACGGTAGCCGATATAAAGATTACCATACACCGTTCAGTAATATCATGATAAACGTTGAGGTAGGTAAGGATGACAGCTCGGCGGTTAACGCTATAAATGTGTACGGCTCGTTAGCAGGTTGGGAGCTGGAATCAAACCGTGATCTTAAACATCTTCTTATCCTGAGCGCAAACTACGATTATATCAGTAATGAGGCCTTCTTTTACGGCGGGCAAAGCGTTAAATTAAATATGTTCTCGCAATACGAGGTGGGAGAGAAGGTGAAGATCAACACTATTATAGGTACTGGGCCGGTGCTGCTGGCGGCGGTGCCAAGCACCTATTCATCTAACGGCCGTAATTACGATTACACTTCGGGGTTTAACATTAACGGCGGGGCCGGAGTTGTTGTAAAGGACAGGTTTTTTGCCAGTATAGATTATCGAGGCGCATGGCTGTACACGGTAAACGGCAATAAATCGCATTATTACCTGCACACGGTAAACAGCGAATTACAATATGCCTTTTCTAAAAAGTTTTCGTTGATAGGGCAGTCGGGTTATTTCTTTTTGCGCGGAAATTACAAAGAGCATCCGGATGTAAATAAACGTTATCCGTATGCCAGGCTGGCTGTTAGATACAGCGTAGATTTTACCAAGCCGAGTGAATAAGCGAGAAAGAAGCAACGTTTTTCTCATTTTATATCTGATAATGCTCGATCACATCATCGGGTACCTTGGCGCTGCGCCCGGTGGCCATATCAATCATTACATAATCGAAATAACCATCACAGCTTATTTTGTTGGTGCCTTTATTGGTTAGGGTGAAGGCAACCCGGCAACCTTTATCGTTAATGGTTTCGATGCCGGTTTTTACGATGAAGTAGTCGCCCATAGTTAGCGGGCGTTTATAATCTACATGCGCGGTGCGTATTACCCAGCCAAAGCCTCGTTCCATAAATTTTTCCATGGCCATGCCGTAGCAGCGTTCCATCTGGTCGTAACGGGCGGCAAGCACGTAATCAAAGTATTTGCTGTTGTGCACATGCTGAAACATGTCTATATCATCGGGGCGTACCCGCAGTTCGGTTTCGAAGGTTGAGTAGGGCATGGGTAAAAGTTAGAAGTCAAAAGTAAAAAGTAAAAACCGGAATTGTTGTTTTAATACTCTTTACTTTTACGATGTGATGCCGAAACAAGCCTGGCATGAAGTGAGTTCGTTTTATCCGCACATCCGCACATCCGCACATCCGCACATCCGCACATCTCCTACACCCGCGTCTTCTTCCATTTCCCTTTCTTAAATAAAATATAGGCTGCTATAGTTAGGCCTATCTCGGCGACGGGTATGGCTATGAACACACCGGTTGGCCCCATTTCAAAATATTTGGCAAGCAAATAAGCAAACGGTATCTGGAAGAGCCAAAAGGTACAGAAGTTGATCTTGGTGGGCGTCCAGGTATCTCCGGCGCCGTTGAATGCACCGGTAAAGATCATCCCCATTCCAAAAATAATGAAGCCTCCGCTTAGTATTTTTAAAGAGCGCGTAGCTACTGCTTTTACACCCGCGTCTTCTGTAAAAAACGAAGCGAACAAATGCCCGCAGGTTAAAAATAACACGCTTACTACGCCCAAAAAAACAACCGTGTACTTAATGGTTTGATACACCGATTGCTCGGCACGCTCTACACTGCCTGCACCAAGGTTTTGCCCAACCAGCGTTGCTGCTGCATTGCTAAGCCCCCAGGCAGGCAGTAAAAAGAACATCATTAACCTTAACGAGGTTTGATAACCTGCCGACCCCTGGTCTCCGCCGGTAGTGGCCACCAGCTGCGCCAAAAAGATCCAGCTGCAACTGGCAATTACAAATTGCAGGATGCCCGGTGCCGCCACTTTTATAATGGCTTTTATCTGCTTCCAGTCGGGTATAAAGTAGCGTAGGCGGATGTGTAAAGCATTTTTGTTGTTAAACAAATTATAAACCTGGTAGGTTACCCCCAAGCCGCGACCGATGGTGGTGGCTATGGCTGCGCCGGTTAAGCCAAATGCTGGGATAGGGCCAAGGCCCCTGATGAAAATTGGGCATAAAATGATGTTGGCGATATTGGCTATCCAAAGGCTGCGCATAGCGATGGCCGCGTTGCCTGCACCCCTGAATATACCGTTTATCAAAAATAGCAGCACAATAATGAGGCTGCCACCCATCATAATTTGAACGAAGCGCGTGCCGTGGTCTGCTGTTTCTACCGAGGCGCCCATCAATAATAACAGATCACGGGCGTGGAGCAACCCCGCAATGCTGATGATAACGTTTACAATGATGGCTATCACTATGGTTTGCATACCGGCTTTTGAAGCAGCTTCCGGGTTTTTCTCGCCAATACGGCGGGCGACCACCGCTGTAGCGGCCATGCTTAGGCCAATAGCCAGCGAGTATATTACGGTTAGTACCGATTCTGTTAAACCTACAGTTTGGATAGCATGACTGCTGTTCTCTAAGTGGCCCACAAAATACAGATCGACCAATGCGAATACCGATTCCATGGCCATTTCCAGCATCATGGGGATGGCCAGTAAAACAATAGCCCTTTTAATGCTGATGGCGGTTAGGTCGACCTGTTCGCCTTTTAACGATTGTTTAAGAACGCTGAAAAATGAATATGCTTTATTTTGAGGCTTGGCAGATTGTGACATGTACAGGTTTACTTATGGTTTGCTAATATACATTGCCTTTACGGCATACTTTATTAAAAATGATACTTATGCAAAGTTATGTTTAAACACAATTACCTACGCTGTGTAATTATGACATATGAGCGGGCTAATTGCGACAAAAGTAAGTCGGAAGCCCTTAGTCTGAAATCAGTAGGTAACCAGAATATACATGCGAAAAACTTTTGACGAAAGACTATAAACTAACGACTTTTATACTTACATTTGCGCCAATTAATTAAGTTATTAACGCTTTAATATTATTCACGTAATGTATTTAGGTAAAGAAGCAAAGGCAGAGATCTTTGCAAAACACGGTAAAGGTGCAACCGACACAGGTTCAACCGAAGGTCAGGTAGCATTATTCACTTACCGCATCGCGCATTTAACCGGTCACTTGAAAAAGAACAAACATGATTTTTCAACCCAGTTATCGCTTCAAAAATTAGTAGGTAAACGCCGCGGTTTGTTGGCATACCTGTTCAAAAAAGACATTGAAAGATATCGTGCTATCATCAAAGCTTTACAGCTAAGGGATATCATCAAATAACTTTTCTTATTTTTTTAAAAAAAGCCGTCCGCAATTGCAGGATGGCTTTTTTACTTTTGCAACATTATACATACACACATAAAACAACCGGTGCGCTCCGAAAGATGAAAAGCGTACCACAAAACAAACAAGATGAGTTTAAACGTAATTAAAAAGGTTATCGATTTAGGTGACGGCCGCACCATTGAGATCGAAACCGGTAAACTGGCCAAACAAGCAGATGGATCGGTAGTAATTAAAATGGGTGATACCATGTTATTGGCTACTGTAGTATCATCTAAAGAAGCGAAAGAGGGAGTTGATTTTTTACCCCTTTCTGTTGACTATCAGGAAAAATACGCTGCTACCGGTCGTATCCCGGGTGGTTTTTTACGCCGCGAGGCACGTTTATCAGACTATGAGGTTTTGATCTCCCGTTTGGTTGACCGCGCGTTGCGCCCAATGTTCCCCGAAGATTATCATGCTGACACACAGGTAATGATCTCTTTGATATCTGCCGATAAGGATATTATGCCTGATTGCCTTGCCGGTTTGGCAGCATCAGCGGCTTTATCTGTATCTGATATTCCTTTCAACGGCCCTATTTCTGAGGTGCGTGTTGCTAAGGTTGATGGCCAGTTGGTTATTAACCCAACCCTAAGCCAGCTGCAAAATGCAACTTTAGAATTTATTGTTGCAGGTAGCGAGCATGACATCAACATGGTGGAAGGTGAATCTGCAGAGATACAGGAAGCTGAACTGGTTGAAGCTATTAAATTTGCCCATACCGCTATTAAAATACAGTGCTTAATTCAAAAAGAGCTTACTATAGAGGTTGGCAAAACCGAAAAACGTGTTTACAACCACGAGCACAGCAACGAAGAGCTTAAAAAAGCTATCTACGCTGCTACGTACGAGCAGGTTTATGCAATTGCCGGTGCTGCTTCTGCTAAAGAAGAGCGTTCAGCAAGTTTTAAAGCTGTGCGTGATACGTACATCGAAACTCTTGGCGAGATCGACGACATCACCAAATCATTAGCTAAAAAATATTTCCATGATGTGGAGTACGATGCTATCCGTAACCTTGTATTAGAAGAGGGCAAACGTTTAGATGGCCGTACTACTACCCAGATACGCCCTATATGGAGCGAAGTTGGCTATTTGCCATCTGCTCACGGTTCAGCAGTATTTACGCGTGGCGAAACTCAGGCGTTAACTACTGTTACCTTAGGTGCTAAGGATGATGAGCAAATGATTGATGGCGCGTTCATCAATGGTTACCAAAAATTCCTTTTACACTACAATTTCCCTGGTTTCTCAACCGGTGAGGTTCGCCCTAACAGGGGTGCAGGCCGTCGCGAGATAGGTCACGGTAACCTGGCAATGCGTTCGTTAAAACGTGTTTTACCTGCCGAAGATCAAAACCCGTACACCATCCGTATCGTTTCTGATATTCTTGAATCAAACGGTTCATCATCAATGGCTACGGTTTGTGCCGGTACATTGGCTTTGATGGATGCCGGTATCAAAATATCTAACCCGGTATCAGGTATTGCTATGGGCCTTATCACTAACGAAATGGGTACTAAATATGCTATCC
This sequence comes from Bacteroidota bacterium, assembly GCA_040389205.1. GTDB lineage: Bacteria > Bacteroidota > Bacteroidia > Sphingobacteriales > Sphingobacteriaceae > Mucilaginibacter. The sequence continues at coordinate 149,645 of JAZKAL010000014.1, read as the reverse complement.
TTTCTGATATTTTGGGCGATGAAGATCACCTGGGTGATATGGACTTTAAAGTAACAGGTACTAAAAACGGTATTGTTGCGGTACAAATGGACTTGAAGATAAACGGTTTATCATACGAGGTTTTAACCAACGCGTTAAACCAGGCAAAAGATGGCCGTTTACACATCCTTGGCGAAATGGCTAAAACCATTACCGCGCCACGCGAGGATTACAAACCACACGCTCCGCGTATTGTAATGATCAAGATAGATAAAGAATTTATTGGCGCGGTTATTGGCCCCGGCGGTAAAATTATACAGGAAATGCAGCGCGAAACAGGTGCTACTATCTCTATCGAAGAAAAAGACGGACAAGGTATTGTTCAGATCTTTGGTGATAACAAAGACGCTATCGACGCGGCCCTGTCACGTATCCGCGCTATCGCTTCTAAACCGGAAGTTGGCGAGATATACGAAGGTAAAGTAAAATCAATTATGCCGTTTGGTGCATTTGTTGAAATTATGCCGGGTAAAGATGGTTTGTTACACATATCTGAAATTGACCACCGCCGTATCGAAACTATGGATGGTATATTTAACGTTGGCGACGAAGTACGCGTTAAGCTACTTGATGTTGATAAGCAAGGTAAACTGAAACTTTCGCGCAAGGCTTTATTGCCACGCCCGGATAGCAACAAACCTGCTGAAAACAACTAATCATGAATTGATTTATAATAACAAAACCCTCTTTTAGAGGGTTTTGTTATTTAATTGAAAAAAAGATAAAATAATTGAAACAAGTTTTAATGTTTTACTGTTTCGGTTAGTTAAGAATAAGTATAAGAGAAACACTAAAGCCGGTCCTGACATTGCACATGACATCTACCACCAATGATCCTTTAGATTTTCTCAATAATTCTCATGGGGTACAAGGCGGCGCGCAAACCGACCTGATCCAGAAGTTATTGTACGAAATTATACGGGTGAAAGAGCTTATTACCTATTACGATTCTATCCCAAACGGGGCAGGGCAGCTCGGCTCGTCTATTTTGAATGAGTTGGTTACCGAGGCCTACAACTCCCTTGTAAACTACGATACCGTTTTAATGAAAAAATATTACGATCTGCTGCTCAACTGCGATTGATAAAATCAACTACTGATTTAGCGATTTATTGAATTAGTGATTTAAAAAAAATGAAATCCGATAGCGATTTCACCTTAGCTTAATACCCTCTCACGTAACTCCATTGAGATCTCGTCGGTAATCTTAATAATATCGGCAGCTTCCTGGGTGTTGTTGATGACAACCTTATCAGCCACATCGCGATAGGGTAATAAATACTCTTTATAGGCTGGTACAACGTGGTTTACCCATTTATAGTGCACATCTTCGTTTGAGTAGCCACGCTCTTCCAGATCGCGTTTTAGGCGGCGGTGGAGGGCAATATGTTCGTCGGCTTCAATAAATACAGTCATATCCAGCACATTCTTTATTTTCTCGAAGTGCATAATAAAAAGGCCTTCCACAATAATGATCGGCGCAGGCTTTATCTCCAGCATTTTAGGGGTGGCACTCGGATTATTAAAAGTGTACTCCTGCTTCATGAAAGATTCGCCCTTCAACAGCTTAAAAATATCATTCTCAAAATGATCATGATCAATAGTTGATGGCAAATCGAAGTTATACTCTCGGTTCTCTAGTTTGGTCATGTTATGCGCCACCGGGAAGTAGTAGTCATCCTGCGATACCAGGCAAACCTCATCATCGCTGAAGTGTTCCAGAAAGCATTTTAAGAAGAAAGTTTTGCCGGATCCGCTGCCACCGGCAACGCCAATTACATAAGGTTTATTCATTAGGAGTGCCGTAGCTGATATTTACATGAAAACGTTTGTCGAGTGCGCCTAATGCTTCAGCAACATTTTTGGTCATCACTACTACCGCATCTTTAGTTGATTGGCTGTCGGTAAAACGGCCAACCACTTTGGCAAAGGTTGTGCGGTTATTCATTGGATTAGTTATACGCATAACCGTACCTATTGGGGCGGTTCGGTGCAAAACCAATTTTTTATTGGGGTCGAGGCTGGCATCGTCTATCCAGGTAGCTACGCCCTTTTCATTCTTTTCAAACAGGCCATATTTGTTACTACCGGGTTTGTGCGCGGCGCTATCAATAGGAGAGGCCACATAGGTCGAGTCGCGTTTAACCGTATCCGGGTGTGCGGTAGCTACAACAGGCTGTGTTGTTTGCGGTTGCGTTTGAGTTTGTGCCACAGGCGTGCCGTTAGGCACAATTAAAACCTGGCCGGAGGTTAAGCTGGTAGATTTTAGTTTGTTTAATGTAATAAGCGCTTCTACTGTAGTATTAAAACGTTTTGCAATGGCATAAAGCGTTTCATGTGCCGATACTTTGTATTCCTGCGTGTTTTGAGGGGCTGCCACAGGTGTTTGAGCAGCCTTCTGCTCATCTTTTTGTACTTGTTGCTGTTGTGTTACTACCGGTGTTTTTGCTGGGGCCTGTTCTGCAGCTTTAGTGGCAACAGGCGCTTGCTGTACAACAGGTTTGGTTTGCGGTTGTGCCGAAACTGTAGGCTTGTCGTTTTCAACAATAGAACGCTCGGTAGGTACTTTAATAATTTGGCCAATTTGCATTTTGGCATTGTTATTAAAAGTTTGGATAACTTTTGGGCTTACGCCATACTTACGGCCTATTGAGTAGTAATTGTCTTTTGGATCGAGTTTGTGCAGGATAACTTTTTTGCCGTTCAGGTTCTCAACGCCAACAGAATCGGGCAGGGCCGATGCAAAGAGGGTGGAACCAAAGCCTAACAGAACGGTTGATAACAATAGTATTTTAAATTTCATAATAAATTCTTATTCAGTAATTTATATTTTTAAAACCTTTATTTCGGCTTTGTTTTTAATATAAACCAGTGCGTTTTTATGTAATACAAACGCCTCGGGTTGTAATTTTTGTATATCCTGGTTCAATAAATCGTGGTAAACCACATTGTTGCCTTCTGTAATATACAGGTGCTGTTGTAAGGCGCCGTTTTTTAAAGTGTGCAAAGATACAATTATGTAACTATTATGGTTTAGGTAATGCACCATATTTCCGTAGGGCTCATCGGGCAGTGTGCCCGGCACCAGGTCTGCGGTGGGTATCATCACAGGTACGACTATATTATGCTCCAAAGGTTTATCCTCCATAGCATCATACGGCCTTATAGTCTGCCCGGTAAGCACATCTATCAGTATTAATTTTTTCGGCTGGAAGCCGGTGTTATAAACAACCGGACCATTAATAGAAAGATGATCGAACGCCAAGCTGTAATTGCTCCATAGCTCGGTAGCGGAGGTAGCATCAATGGCAATGATGGCTTTATGTTCCGGGCCGCTTTCGTGTTTGTAGTAATGTAAAAGCATTACGCCATTGTAAACAGCCTCAATTCCGGTAAGCCAGCGCTCGGGCAGTGTAAAGTTTGTAAAATTTACTTTGCCGGTAGATGGGTTGAGTGATGTAAAGCTGGTTTGTTTATCCGCTTCGTTACGGATCTCGATGCCTATAGTATCTGTCACCTCATCAATCTGAAGGCGCCAAACGGTACCATTTAATGGCTGTGAGATGAATGGTTGTAGCATTGTCATTAAGTGTGCAAATATGGCTATTTATATTAAAACATGTTAACTTTGGTAAACAATGGCCAGGAAATGGCTGTTAATAACAACTAAAACCACACACATCATGGACGCTGAAAAAATAAGCTTAGAAGAAAAAAAAGTAAAACCCGTAGTTGACCACCTGAACGATCTGCTGGCCAATTATCATATTCACTACCAAAAACTACGTGGCTGCCATTGGAATGTTAAAGGCAAAAGCTTTTTTACCCTGCATGTTAAATTTGAGGAACTATACACCGCAGCTTTAACTACTATAGATGAACTGGCCGAGCGTATCTTAACCTTAGGCAAACCACCATACAGCACCTTTAACGATTATATAAGCCAATCAACCTTAAAAGAGATTCAAACCATTGGTTTAAAAGATACCGACATGGTTAAAGCCCTTATTGAAGACATGGCCGCGTTAATTGAAATGGAACGCGAAATATTAGATATCACAGCTGATGCCGGCGACGATGGTACAAACGATATGGTAAACCGCTTTATGCAGTTTAAAGAAAAAAATACCTGGATGCTGCGTTCTTTTGTGAACGAAGATTAAGTTACAGAGATTAGAGATTTGTTAATCAGAGATCAGGCCTAACTACTAATCACAAAAAAGGCGATGAGTAAAACTCATCGCCTTTTTTGTGGACTTAGATTTTGTCTCAAATCTCAAGTCTAATATCTCAAATCTTAGAAGCGGTATCCAAAAGTTAAATAACCATTGTTGCTGGTGTTTCTTAACATGGCTGCGGGGCTGTTAGTACCAATATCATACGGGAACAGGTTTTGTTTACCGCTCGAGTGCGCATAGGTGCCATCAACATAATACTGGCCAAAACGCAGGCCTATACCACCGCTTACGGTTTTAATGTCGCTACCGTTATCTTTACGGGCATCTCCTTGTATTCCGTAACCGCCACGTAGTAAAAAGAAGCTGTTTACACGGGCCTCGGCACCAATGTGCGCGTTTATGGCTGATTTATAAAGGCCTTTAATGTCCGGATTATCTATACGGTCGGCGTTGTAGTTATCGTTACTGCTTAAATGGGTAGTGCCATAGTCAACGTATTCAACATCTCCTGTTATAAAACCAAAGCTTTTTATAAATACCGCCGCGCCACCTGCTAACCTAAGCGGTGTACGCAGGTTGTAGTTTAACTGATAGTCGGGAGAAGCATTATTTATGGTTGAATTTGAACCAACTTTTGAAGATAACGATTCATAATATATATCATCTATGTTATAAAATGTAGGTGAAGTAATTGTTGCACCAAGGCGCACAGCCTCAACCGGTTTGTAAATTACACCAAGTTTAGCGCTAAAGCCTGTACCTGTGGTAGCCTGGTTTTGCGAATAAGCAGAATTGTAGCCACGGTTAACAGGCGCACCACCTTCTAACACCGATACATTTCCGTCCTCATAAAAGCTATTGTAGGAATTGTACTTAATATCGGTAAAATTAAGGCTAAAACCCAAATAAAGCTTGTTGCTGTAGTTAGCGCCAACAGAAAAATCGACAGATGACTGGCTGCCCGAACGGTTATAAATGGCTTCCTGGGCGGTTGAACCAAGGTTGTTAGCCCTGTACTCGGATGTTGGCGGCGTTGTACCTAAATTGTAAGCATCAATCAAATTATGGTCGTAAGCCCATCCGGCAAGGCTACCTTCATCTATACCAAACTGGTTGGCTTGCGACGCGAAGTAGTTGTTGATTGAACTTGAACCATTATTGCCGCTGTAGCGAATGTTTTGGTTGAAGTTATTTGTACGGCTAAAGCTTACACCGTAGTTGGCGCTTAACCAGCCTTTGTTTTTATCGGCACCGGCCGGTTTAGTTAGCTGATTGTAAATTACAATAGCCGCGTTATTTAAATTGAAGTTGTTGCGGGTTGTTGTAGTTTTATTGTTTAGGTAGTTAGCCTCGGTTTTGTTATTATCATAACCGGGGGTTATGCTAAACTCCGATCGGGTGAAAAAACCAAGGCCGGCAGGGTTACCGCTAACGTTGCTCAGGTCGCCACCTATGGCTGTACCGGCGCCGCCAACGGCTTTAATACGCGATGTTGTACCTGTAGTAGTTTGCGAAAACCTAACGGCATCCTGCGAATATTGGGCAAAAGTATTTTGGGTAAATGCTACTATAGCAATTACACTAAGTATATATTTAAATTTCATAAATTGAGTGAGGTTGATGTTAAAACTTAGTTTCTTACCGGCCTGCCGCCACCGCCGCCGCCACCAGAGCTTCGGCCGCCACCACCGCCACCACCAAATGATGAAGGTGCAGAGCGTTCTACACTTGGCTGGTAAGTAGGCCTGTCGGTACGTACGCCGCGTGTTGCACGGGCATCGCCATAACCATTACTACCGTTATTACCGCGCGACCCCCTGTTTGGAATGTAACCTATACCGTTAGTATTGCTGCTGCCGCGGCCCCCAAATGCTGTGCGCCCCTGGTTGCCAAATGAAGTGCCCGGGCTGCCGTTACCCCTGTATGGGCGTGGGTTGCTGCGATAGGCAGAATAACCGCCCCAGTAGCCACCGCCGTAACCGTAACCTATACCCCAAAAAGAGTATGGTGAGTAAAAGCCGCCATAGCCATAACCACCCCAAGGGTAACCATAGCCAAAACCGCCGCCGTAGCCAAAGCCACCATAATACCAAGGAGAGCCAAAGCCGCCGTAGCCGAAGCCACCGCCGTAACCAAAGCCTAAGCCAATGTTCCAGCCGCTGCCGTAGCCATAACCAAGGCCGCCGTAGCCGCCATAGCCATAGTACAGGTTATCGTAATAACCAAAAGGAGAGTAGTAACCAAAGCGGTTTATGCGCGATGCATAATCGTCGTAATAAAAGTAATCATCCTCGTCGGTTTGGTCGTCGCCGTCTTGGTTATACTGGTCGTTACGGGTTATATAAACCGGTTCCTCCGCAGCTGTCGCGCGCGAGAAGTAAACGTCATCGTTGTTATTAGATGTGGATGCGGTTCGGTTAACGGAGCAGGAACTCAGCGCTATAGCGCTGATCAAAATCATTCCTTTAATAAGGTTCCTATTCATTTTTGTAAGGATGTAAAGTTCTAAGGCCAAATAAACGTATAAATTTATAAATTTGAGCCCTGCTAAATGTTAAATATCAGATCAATTTATAATCCAAATATCACAAAATGAGCAAAGGTGTCATTAGTAAAGACGAAGATTACTCGCAATGGTTTAACGACTTAATAATTAAATCTGACATGGCCGAGTATTCGCCCGTGAGAGGATGTATGATCATTAAGCCGTACGGCTATTCTATATGGGAAAAAATACAAGCGGTGCTCGACAAAATGTTTAAAGAAACGGGGCATCAAAATGCTTATTTCCCGCTGCTCATTCCAAAGTCTTTTTTCTCAAAAGAGGCCAGCCACGTAGAGGGTTTCGCTAAAGAATGTGCCGTTGTAACACATTATCGCCTCAAAAACGATGGCGAAGGCAATATTATTGTGGATGAGGAGGCAAAACTGGAAGAAGAATTAATTATTCGCCCAACGTCCGAAACCATCATCTGGAATACCTACCGCGGCTGGATCCAAAGCTACCGCGATCTGCCTATTTTGGTTAACCAATGGGCCAACGTAATGCGCTGGGAAATGCGTACGCGTTTATTTTTGCGTACCAGCGAATTTTTATGGCAGGAAGGGCATACCGCCCACGCAACAGCTGAAGAAGCTGTAGCAGAAACTGAACAGATGCTGGAGGTTTATGCAGACTTTGCCGAAAACTGGATGGCATTGCCGGTGGTAAAAGGCCGTAAAACTGCCAACGAACGTTTTGCCGGCGCGTTAGATACTTACTGTATTGAGGCTTTGATGCAGGATGGTAAGGCTTTGCAGGCAGGCACGTCGCACTTTTTAGGGCAAAATTTTGCAAAGGCATTTGATGTGAAATTTACCAATAAAGAAAACGTGCAGGATTTTGTTTGGGCGACATCATGGGGTGTTTCTACCCGTTTAATTGGTGCGCTTATTATGGCGCACTCTGATGACGCGGGCCTTGTATTGCCACCAAAACTGGCGCCTATACAGGTTGTTGTTGTGCCTATTTATAAACACGAAGAAGAACTGGAGAACATAACCACGTTTGTAAACGCGTTAACAAAAGAGCTGCGTGCAAAAGATATCAGCATAAAATTTGATAAACGCGACACCCACCGCCCCGGCGCTAAATTTGCCGAGTATGAGTTAAAAGGTGTGCCTTTGCGTGTTGCCATTGGCAGCCGCGATATGCAGAACGGTACGGTAGAGCTGGCTCGTAGAGATACAAAGACCAAAGAAACGGTAAACCAGGAAGGCCTTGCAGCACATATCGAAGCTTTGCTGGAAGAGATACAGGCAAACATCTACAAAAAAGCGTCTGATTTCCGCGCGGAAAATACTACCGAGGTGGATACCTACGAAGAGTTTAAGCGCATGCTTGATGAGCAGCCGGGCTTTTTATCGGCACATTGGGATGGTACACCAGAAACCGAGCAAAAAATAAAAGACGAAACCAAGGCTACAATACGTTGTATACCTTTAAACAATAAACAGGAAGAAGGCAAATGCATCCTGACGGGTAAACCGTCCACACAGCGGGTGCTGTTTGCGAGAGCGTATTAAAGAAGTTCATGGTTCATGGTTGATAGTTCATAGCAGCTACACCATGAACCATGATCTATGAACCATGAACTACAACACCATGAAATTCGGAACAAAAGCAATACACGCAGGGCAGGAGCCCGACCCAACTACCGGCGCTATCATGACGCCGATATACCAAACATCAACGTACTGGCAAAAATCGCCTGGCGATAATAAGGGGTACGAGTACTCGCGAGGTACAAACCCAACCCGCAAGGCGCTGGAGGATTGTTTGGCGGCGTTAGAGAACGCCAAGTACGGTTTGGCATTCTCAAGCGGTATGGGCGCAACGGATGCGGTGATGAAATTGCTTGCTCCGGGTGATGAGGTGATAACAGGTAACGACCTGTACGGTGGCTCGTACCGTATTTTCACAAAGATCTACGCCAATTATGGGATTAAGTTCCATTTTCTTGATCTGTCTAATCCCGACATTATCAACCAGTATGTGAACGATAAAACCAAGCTGGTTTGGATAGAAACACCTACCAACCCAACTATGCAAGTGGTAGATATTGAGGCCGTGGGTAAAATTACAAAAGCTAAAAACTTGCTTTTTGTGGTTGACAATACCTTTGCTTCGCCATACCTGCAAAACCCTATCGATCTTGGTGCCGATGTGGTAATGCACTCTGTTACTAAATATATTGGCGGCCACAGCGACGTAGTAATGGGCGCCCTGATGCTTAACGACGAGGAGCTTTACAAAAGGCTTTGGTTTATTTACAATGCTTGTGGTGCTACACCCGGCCCTATGGATAGCTTTTTGGTGTTGCGCGGTATAAAAACGCTGCACTTGCGTATGAAAGCACATTGCGAGAACGGCCGCCAGGTTGCGGAGTTTTTAAAAGATCACCCAAGAGTTGAAAAAATATACTGGCCGGGCTTCCCCGATTCAAAGAACCACGAAATTGCCAAAAAACAAATGCGCGATTTTGGCGGGATGATCTCTATCGTATTAAAAGATGCCGACTTGCAGGAGACCTTCCGCATCGCGTCGTCGTTTAAAGTTTTCGCCTTGGCAGAATCATTGGGCGGTGTAGAATCGCTGATAAATCACCCCGTAAGCATGACCCACGGCAGCATCCCTAAAGCCGAGCGCGATAAAGCCGGTGTGGTAGATAACTTATTGCGCTTAAGCGTAGGAGTAGAGGATATTGAAGATCTGCTGGAAGATTTGAAACAGGCATTGGCTTAAGTAGAGCCAAGATATAAGAGTCAAGAGCCAAGACGACAAGCTTCCTTCTTGTTTCTTGGCTCTTGTTTCTTAATTCTAAAATTATGAACGATAACCTCAAGTCCTTCCTCGACGCTAAAGTTGCCCAATACAACCGCCCGGAGTTTATCGCTAACGACCCGGTGAGTATCCCGCATATGTTCGGTAAAAAGCAGGACATCGAGATCATGGGTTTTTGGGCGGCCACGCTGGCATGGGGGCAACGGGTTACCATTATTAATAAGTGTAAGGAATTGATCACCCTGATGGATGGCGCGCCGTACGATTTCATCATCAACCACCAGGGGCCCGACCTTAAGAAACTGCTGCACTTTAAGCACCGTACCTTTAATGATATAGATACACTGTATTTTATATCATTCTTCAGGTGGCATTACGAGAATTTTGAGAGTTTAGAGTATGCGTTTGTTACCAATAATAATTTTGTCATCCTGAACGATAGTGAAGGATCTATTCGCGATAAAGGTCTTCAACAGGCTCACACTGACATTAGCGTAGAGGCTGCCCTCAACCATTTCCGTTCCTATTTCTTCTCCCTGCCCGATTTTCCGCATCGCACTAAAAAGCATGTGTCGTCGCCATCGCAAAAATCTACCTGTAAAAGGCTGAATATGTTTCTACGCTGGATGGTACGCAAGGATGATAATGGTGTGGATTTCGGCATCTGGAACAAACTTAAACCTGCCGACCTGATCTGCCCATGTGATTTGCATGTAGACCGTGTTGCCCGCAAATTAAAACTCATTACCCGCAAACAAACCGATTGGCAAACCGCCGTGGAGCTTACCCAAAATCTGCGCGAACTGGATCCCAATGACCCTGTTAAGTATGATTTTGCCTTGTTTGGTTTAGGTATTGAAGAGCGCTGGGGGCTGGAAGGGATATTGCCGGAGTTTTAAACCTTATCTCATCCATTAACAAGTCTTGTCAGGAAGCCATTAGTTTTTTAAATTAGTAAAAAACTGATCCGGTGGAAACTTCAAAAGAACCTCATCTGTCCGATTTCCTCACAGGTAAAAGTGAATATACACTTACCTTGTTCAATCACTTTATCAACCAATACAATACCATTGGCCCGGTAGAAGTTGTACCCTTAAAAAGTATGATAGGCTTGGATAATGGCCATAAACGCATTGCCTACATTACCCAGTTGGGCAAAAACTTTATTCATGTGATATTTCCTTTCAAACAGGCATATCTTAATAATATGTGTTTTACCAAAATACCCCAAGTGCCCGGTCAGCAGCAATTTAATCACCATTTCAGGATGCTGGATTTAGATGATGTGAATGATGAAGTGCTTGGTTTTATGCGATTGGCATTTCAAGAAGAAAAATAAGTGATTCTAAAAAATAGTCCTGCACTTTTTAATGCAGGGCTATTCTAACGTCACTATTCTTTAAAATCCTAAACCAATTGTAAATGCTTTAACGCCTCCTGTTAGCGTTGCGCCTGCTATTGCAGCACCTGTGGTTAAATTAATGGTGTAAATTTTGGTAACACCACCAACAGTTAGCAACGCATAAGCTGTACCACTGGTGCCGCCAATATCAAAGCCATTACTTGCCATTGCAGTTACGCCTAAAGAACCTACCGGTACAAGTGTGCCTGCATTAGGCGGGTCTTGCTTGTAAAGCATATTTGTTTGTGTGTCGATGTCAAAAAGGGTAGTAGTGGTGGCACCTGCAAAGTTGTTTGTGTAAGCAGCTGCGGTTACCGAAGGTGTTCCCGGCGATAAGGCGCCGTCTACAGCAGCAACCAGCCCGTCGTTAGGGTTTACCCTAAGGTTTTGGCCGGTATTGCTCACAATGCGCACCCTGTCCACAGTAGGGTTAAAATCGAATCCAAAATCGCTGCCCGAAAGCAGCGTAGTAAATGGTGCTGTGCCGACGGCCAATGCCGCGCCCGACGAAGCATTTATGGTATACAACCTGCTTGTACTGCCTAAAGCATAAAGCTGCCCGTTAACAGGGCGCATATCTATGCCCAAAACATTCTCACCAGAGGCCATACCTGTAATTGCTTTAAGCACCGGTGTTGCGTTATTAGGGTTAAATATCATCAGTTCATTGTTTGCATTAACTGCATAAGCCACCGGTTCGGTAGGTATAGCCAACGAGGTAACTACGCTTGCAAAATCGTTCTTTATTTTTGTTGCCTTGCCTGTTTCCAGGTTAATGCTGTAAAGGGCTGATTTATCGCCCTTGGTTAAAACAGCTAATGCATTAGTACCGTCGGGACTAATATCAAAGCCACCAACACTCTGGAAATCAAAACCAAGCTTGCCTACCTCTACAAGGGTGCCATTGTTTGGTGGGTCTTGCTTGTAAAGTTTATCGTTTGCAACATCAATTGCAAAAAGCACGGTAGCGCTTGATCCTGCTTTGTTACCTGTATACGCGGCTGCGGTAACAGTAGCGCCTGCGGCACCGTTTATCACGCCATCGGTAAAGGCAACCGTACCTGTTTCGGGGTTTAAACGAAGGTTTTGGCCCGATGTAGATACCAGGCGTATCCGGTCTACAGTGGGGTTGAAGTCGAAACCCACGGCAGCACCATCAATTGCCGGTGTAAACGCCGATGTTCCAATTGCACGTGCAACAGCAGTTTCGGTATTTATAACGTAAATGCGGCTGGTGCTGCCCACACCGTAAAGCTGGCCGGTTGCAGGCCTGAAATCAATAGCAAGGATCTTTTCATCGGCCTGTAAGCCTGTTATGGCGGTTTGTTTTGTGGCTGAGGCAGGATTTTTTGCGTTTAAGCTGAGTAGTTGATTATCCAGCGTTACAGCATAAATTGCAAGGTTGGGGCCTGTAATACTTTCGTCAGCATCCATGGGCGGGTTTACCGCAATTTTATCTTTTTTGCAAGACGATGATACGAGTATAATGATTGCCGCACATAAAATGCTCAGCTTTTTTATAGAAAAGTTAAATGTTTTCATGGTTTGATAGATTAATAATTTACAAATTGTGTAAGCCTGTGTATGGCTTAATATGGCGTAAACTAAGACCTATCGGGAGGCGGGATGGTGATGGTATTGTAGTAAGCGGATTGGTAACTATTGCTGTAGTGTGTTAGGTGCACCACATTAATATCCCATATAATATGTATTGGTTGATTGGAGTAAAAACCGGCAAAATCTTTTTCTAAAGTGTTAGGCTCGGTTTTTTTTTCGCCGTCTTTATCATCGTCTTCTGTACCGGCCGAAGTTTCTTTGGCGAATAACTTAACCTGCCCAAATACCGGGGCAAGCATTTTGCACCCTATAAAAAGTATAAGTAGCATGCTAACAGCAATTCGCAAAAAAGTATACCGGGTAAATAATGCAGGTATCATGTACTTAACAATGGGTAGATTGTTACATACAGATACGTAAGCTCATAAAAAGCAGATTTAGAGAAACAGAAATTTAACTACAACCTATGGCGATAATTTAAAGCTTAAGCCTCTTCCTTGAAATAAACCTTGTAATAATTCATCGCCTTATCGTCGTCAAAGCCCTTTTCTATTAGTTTGTTATCTCCGTGAATGTAAATGTGAAAGTTCTTATCCAGCTTTAAAACGCTTTTGTAAATACGGGCCTGCTTTTTAACGGCATTACCGGATATCTCAAAGTTGTCGTCTATTTTGGTTTCAAACTCTTCTTCGTATTGGTTCTTAAAGTTTTTAAACGAGGTGATGGCTTCCGGGTTGCTAATTACTTCTTCGCTAAACTCATCCAGATTAAAAGTTTCCTTTTCCTTAAAATACTTCATAGAACGGTTGAGCAAGTCTATCTTGTCGGCCTTGCTCATCTCAAACTCATCATCCAGCTTTTGGGTAACAAAGTTTTTATAGATGCCCAGGGTATTACTGGTTTGGTTAAAGCTATCGTTGCGGATCTTTAGCTGTAAAAACTCGTCCTTCCAATACACCGCTGCATCCTGTCCACCGCTCACTTTATCAACAACAACTACTTTGTAACCATTCTCTTTTTCGATATTAAAAATGAGCACGCCTTTATCCAGTTTATTGATGTTGATGGCATCCTGCTCATAATCTACCGCGAAACCACCATTGTCCGGGTATACTTTAAGGTAGGTCTCTTTATTTTCCGATTTAAATATACCGATAGCATCTAACAGGTTGCCTTCAATTTGCACGTTATTGAAATATACCACATACAGTTCGCCACCTTTTATATTAGGGTGGGTACTTACTTTATACAGATGTTTGGCTATTTGTTCAGACATCTCCTGGAATTTTTCCCGGTCATCGAATGCTTTGGTAGTGAAGTTATGCAACTCGTTAAGGGCAAGATCACCGCTGCTGTGCATCAGGTGGTAAACTTCGTTGGCTTTCTCGAAGGGTTTTAAAAAGTATTGCATCAACAGGGTAGGGACCACCTCGTCTTTCAACTCCAGTGGTTTTTCTGACAGGGAGTACATTTCACCAGCCGATTGGTTACCCACATGATGTACAGAAATAGTATCGAGCGAAGCTTCAAAAAAAGTTACCATAGTGTGGCGAAAATAAAACTTTTAGTTCATAGTAAATTACGACTTTTGCAGATAGTAAAATGGCACAAAAAGAAGAAACAATAGTAGCGCTTGCTACACCAAACGGGGCAGGGGCAATTGGGGTGATACGCCTTTCGGGCCCGGATGCGATAACCATTGCGCAAAAGGTTTGGAAGGGTAAAGACCTAACCCAGCAGGCATCGCATACGTTGCACCTTGGGCGGATTGTTGATGGTGACCTTGAATTGGATGAGGTTGTTGCTTCCTTGTTTATAGCACCACGATCATACACCCGCGAGAATGTTGTAGAGATCTCTTGCCACGGCTCCAATTATATTATTGAATCTATCATTAAACTGCTGATAAAAAGCGGCGCGCGTGCAGCTAAAGCAGGCGAGTTTACGTTAAGGGCATTCCTGAATGGCCAACTGGACCTGTCACAGGCTGAAGCAGTTGCCGATCTGATCGCATCAAACTCTAAAGCATCGCAGCAGGTAGCATTGCAGCAGTTACGCGGCGGCTTTAGCAACCAACTCCAACAATTACGCGAGCAATTGGTGCAGTTTGCGTCATTAATAGAGCTTGAACTTGATTTTGCGGAAGAGGACGTTGAGTTTGCCAATCGCGATCAGTTGAAGAAACTCACACATGAAATTACCCGGGTTATAGGTAGCCTTATACAATCTTTTGAATTGGGTAACGCTATTAAAAATGGTGTAAACACGGTTATAGCCGGCCGGCCCAATGCGGGTAAATCTACTTTGCTAAATGCGCTGTTGAACGAAGAACGTGCCATTGTAAGCCACATCCCCGGTACAACACGTGATACTATTGAAGAGGTGCTGAATATACAGGGTATAAACTTCCGCCTGATAGATACTGCCGGCATCCGCGAAGCTACAGATACCATTGAGCAAATAGGGGTGCAGCGTACCATGGAAAAAATAAGCCAAAGTGCCCTGTTAATTTACGTTTATGATGCGGCGCAAATTACTATTGCCGACCTAAACAGCGATATTGAAAGCCTGCAAAAGCCGGGTATAACCATGTTGCTGGTAGCAAATAAAGCTGATCTGCTAAATCAGGAACAATTATTGGCATTGCCACACACAGATAAGGCCGTTATTGTATCAGCCAAAGAAAAGCAACACATAGACGAGCTTAAAAGCAAAATATATCAGGCTGCAATAAAAGAGCAGCTAAGCGGCCACGAAACGCTGGTAACCAACATCCGCCATCTTGAAGCCCTGCAAAAGACCGAAGAAGCCCTGATAAGGGTACTAAGCGGAATAGATACGGTAACATCCGATTTCCTGTCGATGGATATCAAGCAAGCCCTGCACTACTTGGGTGAAATAACCGGCGCTGTTACAACCGACGATCTGTTGGAGAATATCTTTAGCAAGTTCTGTATCGGCAAATAATCGCACAAAATGAAACTTAATTTAGATAGTTAAAAGCCTGTTTTCAATAAAATACGGCTTTTTTCATTTGTCAAGTAGTTCCCTGCAAACGATCTATAATCTTATTAATGCCGGTAAGACTAAGGCCTGTTAATATCAAGGTCAAGAAAACGCTGATCAGCCGTCGGGAAGTAGACAAGTTATTTCTGTTGCCCCATGCTCCTATGATAACCCGGAGCGAAGATGAGATCAATGTAGAGGCTTGCTATTTCATTGGAGAGATACAAAAGAAATACGGTATATCCGAAAAAGCACTACATGACCTTATCAATAGACACGGGCTGCCCAAACTCAAAATGGGCAAATACACCTATGTCCCCAAAGCTAAAATTGACCAGTTACTAAATCCAACCTATAGTAAATTTAATATAGCCGCATTATGAAAGTAACCTTAAGAAAGAAAGCGCTGAACAAAGGGAGGAGTTCACTTCTGGATATCTACCTGCCGATCCTTCACCCAGATACCGGCAAGTTAGTCCGAAGGCAGATCCTGGGCATTTATTTGTTTGACAAGCCTAAAACCGATCTCGATCGTTTACATAACCGGGAAACGCAGAAACTTGCTGAGCAGGCGAACCATTAACTGTAATAACTTTCCCGGAAATTTTTATTGGATTATTCTTGCTCGTTATAGCGCACCGGTTTGCCCGATCTAACTTTATCCAGGTTATAAGCTAGATAGCACTCATATTACCTGCCATAGGGACGAACGATGAAGCTAAATGACATATCTTATTTTTATTTAGTTTAATTCTAAATAATTATATATTTGCCGCTTCAAACTATATCCACAATGAAGAAACCAATACTATTTAAACTATTCAGCATGATCGTCGTAGCGGTTGCGCTGCTCACATTTACAGCACAGGCACAAAATACCGCTTCTTTAGGCGGAACGGTCAAAACCGCGGACGGCAGGCCCTTAGAAGGGGTTACCGTATCTGCAACCGAACTGAAGTTGGTAACCTCCACTAATGATCGCGGTGAGTTTCGCTTCAAGCGCATTCCCGCCGGTACACATAAAATCACGGCCAGGTATATGAGTTTACAAAGTGACGCTAAAGAGATCACTGTATCTGCCGGACAAAGTACCCGGGTGGATTTCGTGATGGTGGAGACTTTACAACAATTAGAGGAGGTGAGTATCTCATCGGGCAGATCAAAAACGATAGCCAGTAAAAGGAGCGATTACATTGCACGTATGCCCTTGAAAAATCTTGAGAATCCTCAGGTTTATACGGTGATCAGCAAGGAGCTTTTAAAAGAACAGATCTCGGTCGATATTGTCAGCGCCGTACAGAACACGCCCGGTGCGGTAGCGTATACTTTTCCTGCAGGTGGTGTCGGTATCGCTTTCAGAGGTTTTGTGAGCGGGGTCAACGCCAGGAATGGTATGGAAACCTCAGCCAGCCGCTCATCACTGGATATCTCAAATGTGGAACGTATCGAAGTATTAAAAGGACCTTCTGGTACCTTATTTGGTGCTGCGGTTTCCTCATTTGGCGGGGTGGTCAACCTCGTAACTAAAAAGCCATTCGATACTACAAGCGTGGAAGTGTCTTACACCGCAGGCAGCTACAATCTGAACAGGCTTACCGCTGATGTGAATACGCCGCTTAATAAAGATAAAACGGTCTTGTTCAGGGTAAACTTAGCCGCCAACAAAGAAGCGAGTTTTCTAAGCTATGGATTCAACAATACCTATACTATCGCCCCGAGCCTCATCTATAAATCCTCTGACAAACTCACCTTTCATTTTGACGCGGAACTATTCAACGCCAAAGGCACACGTCGTACCTATAACACCTATGCTGCGGCTTCGGGCTTGAGAACACCTGCCGAGCTTCAATTGGATTATACTACATCCATGTTCCACGATGACAACAATGGTAAAACCTCCGCTTCCAAATTCTTCGCCCAGGCAGAATATGACATCTCCTACAATTGGAAATCAACCACTTTGTTTTCTTTTGTTGGCGAAGATGTAGATTACAGTTATCAATCTTATGCCAATTGGCTTTCGCCAACCCGGGCGGTCAGGCAGGTGGGGATGTGGGGGCCGATATCCAACAATTTCACCAATTTGCAGCAAAACTTTAATGGCAAATTTTCAACCGGGGGTATCCAACATAACTTCCTTGGCGGATTGAATTACCGGTACTACGATGGCAGCCGCCGGGCAGGTGGCAATGTTGTTACACTTGACACGATCAATGTCGCCTCAACCTTTGCACCGGTCAGACGGAAAGCTGTTGACGCCATTATGCCGCTTTATACCACAGCCATCGCAGACCAGCAAACGCTGAGCGCCTATGCGTCTGATGTCATCAGTTTTACCGACAGGCTTTCAGCCATGTTAAGTTTGCGCGTAGACCGGTTCGAGCGCAAAAAAGTGGGTAATACCGAAGGTTATAAGCAAACGGCCTTATCCCCCAAATTAGGGTTAGTCTACCAGGTCATGAAAGATAAGGTTTCCTTGTTTGGAAATTACATGAACGGGTTTCAGAATCTGGCACCGGTAACCCAACCGGATGGCAGCGTGCTGGTTCTCGACCCGGTCTATGCCGCGCAGTATGAAGGTGGCGTTAAAGCTGAACTGATCGATAAAAAGTTGAGCATAACCGCGAGCTACTACAATATAGATATTAAAAATGCCACACGGACAGAGGCAAATTTTACTGTGCAGGATGGTAAGCAACGAAGTAAAGGTATTGATTTCGAGCTGATCGGTAACCCGGTTGCCGGTTTAAGCATTGTTGCAGGATACGCTTATAACGATAACCGCATTATAAAATCATCCAACGCTGCTATCGAGGGTAATAAAGCAACCACTTCTCCTGAAAATGTCGCTAATTTCTGGGCGAGTTATACCCTGCAAAACAGGTTGAAAGGTTTGGGCCTTGGTTTTGGTGTCAACTACGCTGACAAAAACTACTTTACGGCTGATAATACCTTTTATATGCCATCTTACACCATTTACAGCGGTACCGTGTTTTACGATCAAAGCAAGTGGAGACTGGGTGTGAAAATCAATAATATTTCCGGTAAGAAGTATTGGGACATTGGCGGTAACTCACAGGCACCAAGAAATGTAATGGCAAGTTTATCATTCAGATTTTAATGAAAAAGGGGAGGGTTTACCTCCCTTTATCCTCACTATGCTTACCGCGACAAAAAGAAGATCCCCAAAAGAAAAAAGATCCGGCTTTCGTAAAGTATCCGAATGGCTGCATCTCTGGCTGGGTTTAATATCGGGCATTATTGTATTCATCGTTTGTTTTACCGGTGGCATTTGGGTATGGCGCTACGAGGTCTGGCGATTTACCGAAAAGCACTGGTACGTCCGGGCGCAGCAGAAACCATACCTGCCCCCTTCGGAATTAATAGCCAGATCAAGCGCCTATTTTAAAACCCAGCATATCACTAATGATACACTAACCAGCATCAAATACTGGAAACCCGGTCGCTCCGCTACACTTAACTTTACTTTGCCCGAACAGCAACAATCAGCAATATATATTGATCCTTATACCGGCCATATCTTAAAAGACGAGCGCGGGCAAAGTCCGGCTGATAGGTTTTTCGTGTTTGTGCGGGCCGGCCACCGGTTTTTATGGCTCCCAAGGAAAGTTGGAAGCCCGGTCGTGGGTTCCGCCTGTATCATTTTCGTTATCACCCTGATAACCGGCCTTATATGGTGGTATCCCAAAAGGTGGACTAAGAAAACCGTCCAGGATTCTTTTACTGTAAAATGGCGGGCAAAATGGAAAAGGCTGAATATTGACATTCACAATGTGATCGGCTTCTATTCCGTGCTGTTTATTTTGGCGTTAACCTTATCCGGGATATTTTTTACGTTCGAGTGGTTCCAGCAAGGCACTTACAAGGTATTGACCTGGAAGACCCTGGATGAAAAACACCCGGATCCAAGATCGGATACGACGAAGACCATTGCTAAATTTATCCAACCTGAAGACTTTATATGGAACAAGCTGAGCAGGAAACATGACGGTAAGTTTGGAAGCATATCCATAAATATACCTGATAAACCACCGGCAGCTTATAAAGCGACCGTTTACTTCGGTGACGGAACTTTGCTGTACAACAGGGCGGTTCATTTCTTCGACCAAAAAACGCTAAGGGAACTACCACCACTTGGGCAAAATGATCAACCGTATAGTAATTTATCAGCGGGCGAAAAGATGTTCCGGATGAATTTTGATATCCATACCGGGCAGATATTAGGGCTGCCTACGAAGATCCTGGCCTTCTTTGCCTGTATGATTGGCGCTAGTATGCCGGTAACCGGATTCATCATCTGGTATAACCGTAAATGGGGGCGTAATAAAGGATTGAAGAACACACAGAATTAGCAGGCGCTTGGGCTAAGGTTCGCATGAAAGATTCATATTGGCAGGATAGGGGCAAAGTGGGGAAATAAACAATCTCAATCATTAGTTTTGGTTCAATAAAATTTCCATCACTTTCACTGGGTGAGATAGCTTGAGGAATGACTTATCTTGTCAAGTAGACGGGATTGAAGGTAGTCTCATATTTCCTGTATGGTTTCAATTCGTTCTTCCCCTTGCGGCATCGCAATATGCGACACCTATTTTAGATATGTCTTTAGTCTGAAACGAGTGCTTTCGACGTGTTAGCTTTGACACCTTTGGACGGGACTCGAACCCATGGTAATGAGACACATCCAAACATTTACTTAAACCTTATAGGATGAGGTGCTGGTAACATCAGAAAGTAGATCCCTGATCACTTCCAAGCCGCTGTTCCAGCGTTTTAAACGATTGATATCTTTGATGTCCTCCCTGTCTTTGATGGTCTGATCAGGCTGGTAATAATCCTCCATTAAAGTTTTCATCGCATTATGCACATCCTGTAAGCTTCCGTTTAGCATCAGATCCGGATTGGTCAATACAATATCGGCTAAAGCCTTAGTCATACTGGTTACGTAATACGGGCAATCCCAATCGTGCCGGTAAGGGTGATCACCTTTAATATTTACTTTTTGCAAAGGGTGTGACAGATCTTCAATCACTTCGCCTATTGCG
Organism: Bacteroidota bacterium; assembly: GCA_040389205.1. Lineage (GTDB taxonomy): Bacteria > Bacteroidota > Bacteroidia > Sphingobacteriales > Sphingobacteriaceae > Mucilaginibacter. The sequence goes on along the minus strand of JAZKAL010000014.1, from coordinate 129,074 downwards.
TCGCCAAACACATTGGCATATTCGGCAATAAAATGGTTCCACCATCGAGGATGATGAGGCAGCTCTTTAAGTAAGGTATCGCAGACAAACACACGTACCGGAAAATGCGGGCTCGATGAGTCCATGATCACTAACGATGTCCCAAAATGACCCTCCTGGGGAGAATGCCGGCTGCAAATTACAAAATACTGATGCCCTTGCGCGCCAGCCTCGTGTAAGGCTGCCATGCGTTGTTTAACATCTTGAAGGCGATCTTCCAAATACCCCCTTTTAAATACTACATTTAAGTTGCCGGCAGATTTAGCAATACATCGTTTACTGTTTTCATCGAATACATTGCCATTTGCCGGGCGGCTGGAAAAATGGTTGCCGCTATTATAGCGTATGTGTTCGGATTCAGCCGGATAGGTGGCAATGTCGGCTGTATCGCCCGCCTCGGTCTGTTTAGCGGGTTGTACCGAGCGAAACGGGACATGCATGCTTTCGCTGTCCATTCGGTGAGCAAGGTTATAAATCCGCTGTTCTGCCGGTGCTAATAGCGGATCACCGCTGGTTGGGTCGAAATAAACCTCATCTGCACCTCTTCCCAGATGACACGCAATAGCATTTTGTTCCAATAATTGCGTTAAAGGATGCACGGAATGCAGGAAAAAATCACGTAATGCATTATTTGACAGGTACTCGTCTAAGGATTGATCGAACCGAAGTAACGTTTCGCTTTCATGCTGAAAAATCCACTTACGCAAAAAAACATGCACTTCAAGTTCAAAATTATAGTTGGCAGCTTCTGCCGTTTCCCGGGTACAAATATGTTGATGCATTAACCTGTTGTGCTTGAATGTTCTAATGTTGTATGTAATTGATTGCCGGTGAACTGTAATATGATTAGGCACCCCTAATGGCTTTTTTGATTAGGTAAGCCATTAGAAATCACCATCCACAATCTGCTGATTAATCGAAAGTAATACGATATGTTCAATCATAGCTACGTTATATTATACAAGAAGATGAGTGATTTGCTAAAAGCCTTTTGACACATCCAAATTAATAAAAAAAATAAAAAATTGAGCGCCATTTAAAAAAAATAATTAAAAAATTCTTGTTTAAATTAAGATGACCAGCTATCTGATTATTTGCTGCAAAAACAATAGCGCATAAGTTTTTTTTCGGATCATTTAGTTAGGTTTGGCAATTAACCTGACAGATATGCTTTGGTACGAAGAAGAAATACAACGTTTGGAAACCCAACGGTCTGCATTGACTTACAAGCCCGATACCTTATTTTACGGAAGTTCTTCCATCAGGCAATGGACAAACCTGGCCGGTGACTTTAAAAGCTTGCGGCCGGTGAATCTTGGTTTTGGCGGTTCTACCATGGCTGCATGCGCGTGGTTTTTTGATCGCGTGACGTGTGGATATCAGCCCGACAGGATAATTGTTTATGCCGGAGATAATGATCTGGCAGATGGGCGCCATCCTCAGGAGGTAGCCATTTCATTTGATTACTTAGTGAAGAGCGTAAAAGAAAAGTATGGCCTGGTCCCTTGCTATTTTATTTCCCTGAAGCCAAGTATCGCCCGCTGGAATCTCATTGATCAGTTTAGGTATACCAATGAACTGATAGCTACAGATATTAAAAATAACCATCCTAACTGGCATTGGGTGGATATTTTCACGCCGATGTTAAATCACGATGGCAAACCTGATGCTGATTATTTTATTGCCGATGGTCTTCATCTCAATGAAAAAGGCTATCAATTGTGGAGCAGCATTTTGCATGATGCATTAGAATTGAAATAGCGGAATGTTCAGCCGCTTAATAGAGAAATTCGGCTAATGAGCAGCTTTCTACTTACTGCCACGCTGCCCTTATCCCTATGGTTTGTGCCGGAAATTATATTTCGCTGGAATCTTCCGGTAAAAGACGCTTGCGAATTTTAAGGCAGGAGCCGGGCTCAATATGAAATTATACTGTTTTCAAAATAGCTGTTAGACGCCTTTATGCATATGATTAACGCCGGAGAAAGATGCCGCAATCAAAATGCCCTGCATTTTGTTCCTTAGGTAATCAGAAGACAGATGAACGATTTGAAACGATTCCTTGAAGCACAATCCAAAGATTACGCCGTAGCGTTGGCCGAGATCAGGAATGGTCGTAAACGCAGCCACTGGATGTGGTATATCTTTCCGCAGGTCGCCGGGTTGGGATACAGCGGGATGTCCAGCCGGTATGCCATTAGGGGCCTGACAGAAGCTGTTGAATATCTGGCCCATCCGGTATTGGGTGCGCGCCTGGTGGAGATCAGCAAGGCACTGCTGGCCTTACCCGGAAGTAATGCGACGACCGTTATGGGCAGCCCGGACGATCTGAAACTGCGTTCATCAATGACCTTGTTCTCGCTTGTACCGGGAGCCGACCCGGTTTTTGAAGCTGTGATCGGCAAATATTTTCAGGGAGAAAAGGATAAGGCGACTTTAAAACTGATCTGATTCCCGGATAGGTTGGGTGTTTCACCCCGTTTATTAATGAGAATGGCTACAATAATGCAAGATTTGTACGTATGCTTCTTCGTCGTACCGGTATCCTGCATAACCGGGTAGATAACCCGGAAAGTTGGCCATCGGAGCGCGTAGGCACTGTACACACAGTACAGGGCAAAGAAGCGGAAGCGGTGATATTTGTTCTGGGGGCACCGCTTCCCGCACAAGGTGGCGTTCGGAATTGGGCTGGCAAAAGCCTAATTTATTGAATGTCGCAGTAACGTGATCAAAAGAGGTGCTATATGTAGTTGGAAACAGGAGCGCGTGGAGATCTGCTTACCTTTTCAAGAGTTACACAGGAGCCTTTCGGATATACTTTAGTTAAAATTAATTACTTCGTAAAAGGAGCAAAATAAATCATAGATCTGACAACAAAAGGTTCATTAATTGGAAGATATATTGGACGAAAAACTCTGTTGATACTGTCATTCAAGATTTGTAAATAAAAATTGTGAGTTATCTGCAAACAGCCTTCAAAACCATTCTCAACTAAACTTAGCTTTTAATAGTAATTTTTAAGCTTGATAGCATGAATTAACATTTTTTAACCTTTGCAGCGCCATATTGTAGGTTATTGGATAAAATACGGTAAGTGTATGCTAAATTGTTATCTTTAACATATTTAATTACAGATTAAATTTGTTAAAAATATTAACGATGATAAATTTTGATTGGAAAGGGGTGTTCCCTGCAGTAACTACCAAATTCACAGATAACGACGACCTTGATTTTGATGCTTTTGATAATAACCTTAACGCCCAGCTTGAGGCCGGTGCTGACGGCTTTATATTAGGCGGTTCATTAGGTGAAGCCAGCGTTTTAACTGAAGACGAAAAGTTCAAATTGCTTACCCACACACTAAATTATGTAGAAGGCAAAGTGCCTGTTCTGTTAAACATAGCCGAACAAACCACTAAGGCTGCGGTGACCTACGCACAAAGGGCATTTGACAACGGTGCCGACGGACTGATGGTTTTACCACCTATGCGTTACAACAGCGACGCCCGCGAAACCATTGCTTACCTTACAGCGATTGCCAAAAGCACCCAACTACCTATCATGATATACAACAACCCTGTTGATTACAAGGTTGAAGTTACCCTTGATATGTTTGAGGAACTTGCTGCTTACAGCAACATCCAGGCGGTTAAAGAATCAACCCGCGATGTATCTAACGTTACCCGCATGATCAACCGCTTTGGCGACAGATTCAAAATATTTACAGGTGTAGATCCATTAGCTATGGAAAGCCTTGTAATGGGTGCCGACGGTTGGGTTGCCGGCCTTGTTGATGCTTTCCCTAAAGAAACCGTTGCTATCTATCGCCTGGTAAAAGAAAACAGAATTGCTGAGGCTTTGGCAATTTACCGTTGGTTTTTGCCGGTGCTGGAGCTTGATATACATGCTAAACTGGTACAGTATATTAAACTGGCCGAGGTAGCAACCGGTATTGGTACCGAGAATGTACGTGCGCCACGTTTACCATTGATAGGTGCCGAACGCGAAAGAGTTCTTAAAGTACTTAACGATGCGCTTGCTAACAGGCCGCAACTGCCCGTAGGTAGCTGGGGGCGTGTAAACGAGTTGGCAGTATAAATAGTTATGGCAAGTAAAACCTTTTTTTGTGTTGATGCCCATACCTGCGGTAACCCGGTGAGGTTGGTAGCTGGCGGTGGCCCTACTTTACAGGGCGACAATATGAGCCAGAAACGCCAGCATTTTCTGAAAGAATTCGATTGGATACGTACCGGGCTCATGTTTGAGCCCCGCGGGCATGATATGATGTCGGGCAGTATACTTTATCCGCCTCATGACCCTCAAAACGATGTTGCTGTTTTGTTTATAGAAACCAGCGGCTGCCTGCCCATGTGCGGCCACGGTACTATCGGCACTATTACCATAGCCATTGAGGAAGGTTTAATACAACCCAAAATACCAGGAGTGGTACGCATGGAAGCCCCGGCCGGTTTAGTACTTATCGAGTACAAGCAGGAAGGAAAAAAAGTAACATCGGTTAAACTCAGGAACGTAGCATCCTACCTTGCCGCCACTGATCTGGAAGTAGAATGCCCTGACCTGGGCACCATTACTGTAGATGTAAGTTATGGTGGTAACTATTACGCTATTGTTGATCCTCAGCCAAACTTTAAAGGTATTGAACATTATACTGCCGGGCAGTTAATTGCCTGGAGCCAGGTATTGCGCAAACGTATCAATGAAAAGTATCAGTTTGTACATCCTCAGGATCCAACCATCAACGGTTGCTCCCATATTCTTTGGGCCGGTGCAACCTTATCTGATGATGCTACTGCACGCAATGCTGTATTTTATGGCGATAAAGCTATAGACCGTTCGCCTTGTGGTACGGGCACCTCTGCGCGTATGGCACAGTGGTTTGCAAAAGGCAAGCTAAAGGTAGGCGAGCCGTTTATACACGAAAGTATAATAGGCAGTAAGTTTATTGGTAAGGTGGAGGATGTGGTGAAGATAAACGGCATTGACGGTATTATACCAAGTGTTGAAGGCTGGGCCAAAGTTTACGGCTACAACACTATTAAAATAGATGATGACGACCCTTATGCCCATGGCTTCCAGGTGATTTGATAATCGGCATCTAAATAATTATCCGTATAAATTAATTTAATCAAACATCCTCTGGCAATGCCGGAGGATTTAAGGCTCAATATAAATGGCAAATGTGCTTATTATTGGTGGTGGTATTATAGGGCTCAGCTCGGCTTATTATTTACAAAAGGCCGGGCACAATGTTACTGTTTTGGATAAGGGCGATATGTTGGAAAGCTGCTCGTACGGCAACGCCGGTATGATAGTGCCAAGTCACTTTATACCCCTTGCCACGCCGGGCATGTTATCGCAGGGCATAAAATGGATGTTTAATAGTAAAAGCCCGTTTTATGTGAAACCTTCGCTTAACCCTGATCTGATAAAATGGGGCTTTAAATTTTTGAAAAAGGCCAATGCAGATCACGTAGCGCATTCTGCAGCCCCTTTAACAGAACTTTCGCTGCTTAGCAAAAAACTGTACGAAGACTTAAGCGCCGAACCCGGTTTTGATTTCGACCTTGTTGAAAAGGGCATCCTTATGTTCTACAAAACAGAGAAGGCCGCTGAAGAAGAAGCGGACCTGGCTGAAAAAGGCAGGGAGTTGGGCCTGGATATGGCAGTGCTAAGCGTTGATGAATGTAAGAAGCTACAGCCAAAGCTGGCGCTTGATGTATTGGGCGCGGTGCATTATCGTTGCGATGCTCACCTTTCCCCCAATAAATTAATGACAGCGCTGCTCAGGTACCTGAAAGCAGCAGGTGTAAAATTGATGAGCAATACCGAGGTAACCAAAATAGAAAGCAAGGATGGCAAAGTTACCGGCGTAGTTGCGGGCAGCCAAAAGTTCACCTCAGATGAGTACATTATAGCAGGTGGCTCATGGTCGCCGGCCATTGCCAAGATGCTGAAGATAAACGTATTGCTAATGCCGGGCAAAGGTTACTCTTTTAACGTGCCCGATGTTAGTGATAACATGCACATCCCTGCCTTACTTGCAGAGGCAAGGGTTGCCATAACGCCAATGAATGGCGGCTTACGCTACGGCGGTACCATGGAACTTGATGCTATTAATAACCGCATCAATATGAACAGGGTAAAAGGCATTGTAGAATCGGTACCTAAATATTTCCCTGATCTTAAACCCGCCGTTCCGGATCTTAAGGATATTTGGTTTGGTTTCCGTCCCTCATCTGCCGATGGCTTACCCTATATAGGTAAAAGCAAGCACTACGCAAACTTAACTATAGCAACCGGGCATGGTATGATGGGGCTTAGCCTTGGCGCCTCAACAGGACTGTTAACCAGCGAGATCGTATCAGGCAAAGCTACCTCTATTGATATTAAGCCTTTCGCACCGGATAGGTCTTAATTGTAGCTTAAATTTTTTCAAAATATTAGACAATAGCCGTTCGCCAATTTTGGTGAGCGGCTTTTCATTATGGAGCAATTTGAGGATGAAAGCACGTCACGCCGTCATAAATTACCAAGTATTGACCGTATTTTATCTTATCTGTTCGTTTATTTGTAAAATTAAGGTAAGTAATGGTAAATTAACGTTGTAAACAAGCGCATATGAAAGTATTACAATTTACCATCCCTGTGTTACATGATAAAAGCGTTATAGCAGAAAAGGTTATATTACCGTACCATTACCCTTACCTGCATCGCCATAAAGAGATACAGCTTACCTGGATACAACAGGGCGAGGGTACTTTGATAGCAGGGAATAACATGCACGATTATTCGCCCGGCGATATCTTCCTGATTGGTGCTAACCTTCCACATGTGTTTAAAAGCAACCCTGAGTACTTTGCGCCCAATGCCAACAAGCAAATAGAAGCCCTAACTATCTTCTTTGATCCCCAGGAAGCATTGGCACCTTTATTCAACCTGCCGGAGTTAAAACCCTATCTGATGTTTATGCAACAGCACCAACAGGGCGGGAAAATCCCGCATAATATGGTTGATAAGATCTCTAAGATCATGATCGCTTTGCAGGAAGCGGCAGGGCCAGATCAATTGGTGCAGTTTTTCCAGCTGCTTAAAGCAGTTACCGGCATCAAAACCAAGCTAATGCCATTATCAACCTATGGTAACTTACCGGGCATAACCGATAATGAAGGAATCAGGATAGGTAATATTTACAACTACCTCATGCAGCGTTACAACGAACCAATTACCCTGGAAGATGTTGCCAAAGTTGCCTTCATGACGCCCGAATCATTCTGTCGGTATTTTAAAAAACATACCGGCCACACCTTTATAGCATTCCTTAACGAGGTGCGCATAAACGAAGCCTGCAAAAAGCTCCTTTCTCACAGGTTTGAAAGCATCAATACCGTGGCTTACAAATGTGGCTTTAAAAGCATCACCAACTTTAATAGGGTGTTCAGATGCGTTATTGGTACATCGCCACGTGCTTACCTTGATGCATATAACAATAATGTAGTAAACCTTAACAGGGCTGCAAGTTAATTCCTACTATTACTTAACCTTATTTTTAACTATTGTGCCAGTAACTATTAAAACCCTGATAAAAGGGATGACCTTTTATGCACTTGGGCTGTGCTCATTCAGCGCAATTGCGCAAACCCCAATAAACACAAACCTGTACGAGCAGACCAGCGAAATGGCCGGCACAATCATCAAATACGGCCAGGACATACAGGCAATCCGCGATTTTTATTCGCCTTACAACATTAATAACAACGGTGAAGACCAATGGCGACAGGATGTGCTTAACAGCCCGGAGCAACGCAAACGTGTTACAGAAATTGACAGGGATTACTTAAAGCAAATGGGTGCGACCGATTTTAACGGTTTAAGCATTTATGGTAAGGTTGATTACATATTGCTCAAAAAACGTATCAATGCCGACCTTAAAGACCTCAACAAAGAAGATGAGCTTTACAACCAGGCAGCTAAATATATTTCATTTGCAGATGATATTTATTCGTTGGAAAAAATGCGCCGCCGGGGGCAATCTTTAGAGGGCGAAAAAGTAGCCGCCCAGTTAAATAATGCACTACAAAAACTTAAGGCCGATAGTTTAAACTACAGTAAATTATCATCAGTAGATATGGCTGTGGCCAAAACAACGCAAGCCGCTTTACAGGGATTAAAAGCCCGTTTAAAAAGTTTCTTTGGCTTTTATAATAACTACGACCCGGCTTTTACCTGGTGGGTGCCCCAACCATACAAACAACTTGATGGCGCCCTTGACAATTATGGTAAGCTGGCTATGAGCAAAGGAAAGCTTAACACCACTCAAAAAAGCGATAACAGCGGAATAAAAGGAGTGCCTATTGGCCGAACCGAGCTAATGGATCAGTTACAGGCAGAAATGATCCCTTACACTCCCGAAGAATTGATAAAACTTGCCAACCAGGAATTTGCCTGGTGCGACAAAGAAATGCTGAAGGCCTCTCAGGAAATGGGTTTCGGCAACGATTGGAAAAAGGCGTTGGAAAAGGTAAAGAACAGCTATGTACCAGTTGGCCAGCAACCGCAGCTGATCGTTAAATTATATAACGATGCGATAGATTTTATCAAACAGCGCGATCTGATCAGCATACCACCCCTCGCCGAAGAAACGTGGGGCATGATAATGATGTCGCCGCGAAGGCAACTGGTTAACCCGTTTTTTACAGGCGGTAAAGAGATAAGTATATCTTACCCTACTAACACCATGCAGTATCAGGACAGGTTGATGAGTATGCGTGGCAACAACCCTTATTTTTCGAGAGGAACGGTACAGCATGAGTTGATTCCGGGTCACAACTTGCAATACTTCATGAACAGCCGTTACAAAGCCTATCGCCAGGATTTTGGTACGCCCTTTTCTGTCGAAGGCTGGGCCTTGTATTGGGAGCTGTTACTTTATGATAAAGGCTTTGCCAAAAGCCCCGAAGAGCGCGTAGGTATGTTGTTTTGGCGCATGCACCGTTGTGCGCGCATTATTTTCTCGCTTAACTACCATTTAGGTAACTGGTCGCCACAGCAGTGTATCGATTTTCTGGTCGACCGCGTTGGGCACGAGAGGGCCAATGCCGAAGGCGAAGTGAGGCGATCATTTGAAGGTGGCTATAGTCCGCTTTACCAGGTTGCTTACCTGGTAGGTGGTTTACAGCTATTAGAATTGAAGAGAGAAGTGGTTGATAGCGGAAAAATGACCTTTAAGCAATTTCATGACGCCGCGATGAAAGAAAACCTCATCCCGATAGAAATGCTCAGGGCTACTTTGATCAATCAAGCCCTAGCGAAAGACTTTACCACCAGCTGGAAATTCTATCATTTCGGTAACAATTAACGGCGCCCATCAACATAAGACATGGATAATAAAACATCTTTTAAGCCCACATTAAAATTAATGGATGCTACAATGCTGGTAGCGGGCAGTATGATAGGGTCTGGTATATTTATCGTAAGTGCAGATATAACCCGCAATGTTGGCAGCGCTGGCTGGTTAATGTTTGTATGGCTCATAACCGGTTTTATGACACTGACAGCCGCACTAAGTTATGGCGAACTAAGCGCCATGTTTCCGCGGGCAGGCGGGCAGTATGTGTATTTGAAAGAAGCCTATCACCCTATAATAGGGTTTTTATACGGCTGGAGTTTTTTTACAGTAATACAAACCGCCACCATTGCCGCCGTTGGAGTTGCCTTTGCCAAATTTACCGCCTACCTTATACCAGAGGTAAGCGAAACAACGGTAATTTTTGATGCAGGGTTTGTGACGGTGTCGCCCGCGCAACTTCTCTCTATCGTGTTAATCGTTTTTCTTACCTGGATAAACCTGCAAGGTGTTAAGAGCGGTAAAATAGTGCAAACTATTTTTACCATTGCCAAACTGCTTAGCTTATTAGGGTTAATTGTATTTGGGTTATTTGCAGTAAAAGCATCAGTTTGGGATAAAAACTGGCAAAACGCCTGGGACATGCACCGTTTAAATACCGACGGCTCAATAATACAATATACTACCATTGCTGCTCTGGGTGCTATCGCATCGGCAATGGTTGGTTCCATATTCAGCAGCGACTCGTGGAACAACGTAACCTTTATTGCCGGTGAAATAAAAAACCCTAAACGTAATATTGGTTTAAGCCTCGCGCTGGGCACACTCATTGTAACTGTTATATACCTGCTAATTAATATCATGTACACTGGCGTACTGTCGTTGCACGAAATTGCTGCTGCAGACAGAGACCGGGTGGGCGTGGAAGCATCCCGCCATATATTTGGCAGTGGCGGTACGGTTATAATTGCGCTGCTTATTATGGTATCAACATTCGGTTGCAACAACGGGTTGATCATGTCGGGCGCAAGGGTTTATTATTCTATGGCAAAAGATGGCCTGTTCTTTAAAAGCGTTGGCACGCTTAATAAAAACTCGGTACCTGGTAACGGGTTGTGGCTACAATGTGTTTTTGCCTGCTTATGGAGTTTAAGCGGCAAGTACGGCGATCTGTTAGACATGATCTCATTTGTAGTGGTCATATTTTACATGCTTACCATTATAGGGATATTTATCCTTCGCAAAAAACTTCCCGATGCTGAAAGACCTTACAAAGCATTTGGTTACCCGGTATTGCCCATCATATATATTATTATGGGTTTAGCTTTTTGCCTTCTGCTTATCAAGTATAAGCCGGCGTATACCTATCCCGGCCTCATAATCACGTTGGCGGGCATCCCGGTGTACTACCTATTGGGCGGCAATAAGTCATCTGCAGAACAATAAATATTTTAGGCCTATATAGCACTCCGAATCATTTTACTTTGTTGATATTTGCCTTAAAGTAAGTAGGGTAAATTACTGCTATAATAAGTTAGGAATTTCACGGATCAACAACAAAAGCTTAAATACTTTTGTAAAAGGCGCTTTGCCTCTTTTATTAAATACATACCATGCAGAACAACTTTAAAGAACTAAGTGTAGAAGATATAAAACTGGTCATGCAGCAGTCCCACGCTGCGTTTCTCAAATACCAAAGTGTTAGCGCCGAAGAAAAGGCGATGTTTTTAGACGCAATTGCCGAAGAGATTGAAGCACTGGGCGATAGCTTATTGCAGAAAGCTTCGGAAGAGACTAATTTGCCTTTACCGCGTTTAACCGGCGAGCGCGGGCGCACCACAAGCCAGCTGCGCATGTTTGCCGAAATGCTGCGCGAGGGAAGCTGGGTTGAAGCAAGTATAGATACAGCTTTACCGGACAGAGCACCGTTACCACGCCCCGATCTGCGTAAAATGCTTATCCCTCTTGGCCCGGTGGTGGTTTTTGGTGCCAGTAATTTCCCATTTGCATATTCAACTGCTGGCGGTGATACGGCAAGCGCCCTGGCTACGGGCTGCCCGGTGGTGGTAAAAGCTCACCCTGCCCACGCAGAAACATCTGAAATGGTTTACAGCGCTATTAAAAAAGCCATAGCGCTTACCGGTATACCCCAGGATGTTTTTCAGCATGTACACGGTACATCGTTTGAAACAGGCAAGGCATTGGTACAGGCCGATGAAACAGCTGCTGTAGGATTTACAGGATCAACAGTTGGTGGTTTGGCGTTACTCAAATATTCATCAGAAAGAAAAAAGCCTATCCCTGTATTTTCTGAGATGGGTAGCATAAATCCCGTTATATTTTTACCGGATACGCTTAGTAGCAATGCTGCCGCACTGGCTACACAATATGCAGGCTCCATTACTTTAGGTATGGGCCAGTTTTGTACCAATCCCGGCCTCATGCTGGCGGTTGAGTGCGAGGGGCTGAATGATTTTTACAAACACCTTGGTGAGCAGATTGAACTGGTTAAACCGGCCAATATGCTGCATGCAGGCATCCATGAAGCTTATCAGAAGAAAAGCAGTGCAGCACTTGAGCAGGACGGTGTTACGACAGTAGCCCGTACAAAAACCGAAGGTGTTGACATACAAGCCGAACCCATTATAGCTACGGTAACTGCCGAAACATTTCTGCAGAACCACCTGCTGAGCGAAGAGGTATTTGGCCCGTTCTCGCTGTTGGTAAAATGTAAGGATGAGCGGCAACTGTTACAGGTTTTAGAAACCGTATCAGGCCAGCTTACCACAACGGTTATGGGTACCGATAGCGATTTTGCATCATACCCTAATCTTTTACAAATGCTGCCGTTGGTAGCCGGACGGGTACTGTTTAACGGTGCACCTACTGGTGTAGAAGTTTGCGCAAGTATGGTACATGGCGGGCCTTTCCCTGCCACTACCGATAGCCGTTTCACTGCCGTAGGTATAAACGCAGCAAAAAGATGGGTGCGCCCGGTTTGTTTCCAGAACTGCCCCGATGCCTTGTTGCCGGTTGCTTTACAACAAAGCAATCCAACCAATATATGGCGCTTGTTTGACGGCGAGTGGAAGAAATAAGCCATTGCTTTAATTGATATTCGCATGCCGGTTACATAAATAACCGGCATGCTCATTTTATAACAATTAATTTTCAGCTTATGCTGACACGCTTAACATGGAGACTATTTTTCGGCTTAAAAATCCCTGGGGCTGGAAACACAGCAACTTCACCCTAAAACCAGACAGGAAATAGAGACTCTTAGAGCATCGTATTACCCTAAATAATGCTAGAAAACAAAAGCGGCCTGCATATTAATGCGGGCCACTTTTGTTTTATTTCTGTATCTAAATACCGATTTACTTTAGCAACACATCCAAATAAACCGAATATCGGCCATACGAATCATAAAATGGCTTAAAGGGCACATTGTCAATAGTAAAGTTGAGCTGCTTCGGGTCGCCTTTAATAGATTGGCTAATATCCCGGGTGTTTAGGGTTACTTTGCGCCAATCTTGTCGTGCTTCATTTTCCTGTGCTGCTAAAAGTATAGGCCCGTAAAAAAGGCTGGCTATATTTTGCTGATCCATAACCGGGGCGAGGTGGAAAGTGAACGGCATTTTCAAGTCCACAATATCGCCGTTTTTCCAGGTACGGCTAAGTTTTAAATAAGTGCCGGGTATGGCAGTAACTTTTTGCATTTGCCCGTTTATTTTTACAAAGAAACCCTTGGTGGCCCATCCCGGAACCCGCACATACATGTCAAATTTCCCGTTGCCCTTTATCGTTAGGCGAGAATGATCTTCATGAGGGAAACTTGTGTTTTGCTCTACAATAACATTACGTTCCGTCCATCTTAAAGTTGATGGAATATACAGATTAACATACAAAGCTTTGTTATCTGTACTTTTAAAATAAACCGAGTTTTGAAGCTTGGTATTGCTTTCTAACGCCGTGCCGTTGCAGCATGTAAACCCGGTCATATCGTCATTGCTGAATGGTTTTACAGCTCCGGGCCTAAGAGGAACATGGTATGTGTTAGCCGCGCTATTTTCGGCCACCGAAGCCAGTATATGGTTATACAGTGCCCGTTCATAATAATCCATAAGTTCTCCTTGTTGATCAAACATAAACAGGTCGCTTGTTAATTTCAGCATGTTATATGTTGCGCAGGTTTCATTTTGGCCGCCGGCAGAGAAACCATTTTGGTACAAGGTTGCCGGCTGGCTAATAAAGCACTCGGCATTAGCCGGATTGCGCGCCCCTGCAACACCGCCAATACTGTACATATAATCGCTAACAGCCTTGTGCCAGAAGTTATCGGCTATTTTGTAGTAGTCCGGGTTATTAGATGCTCTATACGTTTCAATACTTCCTATGATCTGGGGTATATGTTGGTTGGCATGCAGCCCTCTAAAATTATCCACGTTTTTTACCAAACCGTTAGTGTGTTTTTTGTCTCCAAAAAACACGCTTATGTTATCAAACTGCTGCGCGGTTTCAAGGTATTTTTGATTGCCGGTTACCTCATACAAACGCGCCATTACTTCATTCATGCCGCCATATTCGCCGGCTATATAAGTATTCCACATAGCAATGAGGGCGTCCTGTGGCAACCTGCTCAAGCGTGTATGCACCCAATCGCCCATGCGGGTAGCCGTAGCAAGGGCCTTTTTATTGTTGCTAACCGCGTATACATCTAACAGGCCGGCCAATATTTTATGCAGGGTATAATACGGTGCCCAAACCTGGTTTTTTTGCCCGCCATATTTGGCGCCATGCTCTAGCATTATAAACTGATCGGGGGGGTAGGCACTTATGAAGCCAGTTCCCCAGTTCCAGTAATCGGTACGCAAGCCCTCACTGCTCAGGTCCGAATCATATGTGGTTTTCCCGGCACCAACCGGCACATCTGCAGGGTTGTTAACATGCGGGCCTCCCGGCTTTACCGCTACGCCAGATAATTGAGAAAGCCCGTACAGCGTATTCACCATATAAGTCATTTTACGGGCAAAATTGGCCTGCAATGCTTTGTTGTAACCCGTACTTGCGTAAGCTTGCGCAATGGCTGTGAGGTAATGCCCGGTGGCATGCCCGCGTAGTTTGGTGTCCTGGCTGTCCCAAACACCAAGGGGTTTGGTCCCGGCCGGTTGCTTTTGTCCAAAGGTCTCCCTAAACATGTAAAGGAAGGAGTTGGGGTCGGTTTTTGCAAGCGTGTTAATAAACTTATCTCTATTTTCGGTGAATTTGCTTTTGTTGCCCATGGCATCGTTTTTTAACGACACCTGGCTTAACTTAAAAATCTGCAACGTTTGCTTGGGCGCGGTTTGCTTTTTTACCTCATTTACGGTTACCGTAACTTGTGGCAGTAACGCCGTACCCGGAACGCGCCCTGTAATTTTATAACTGCCGGGTCTAATAACTTCATGGTTATTATTTGGGTTTGGCCACAGCACCCTTACTTTTGGCCCGTTTAATCCATTTTTATAAATACCATTAACATAGGCTGGTAAACGCGGCAAAGTGCCAACTTCTGTTGATACAGCAGTATCAGCAACGCTAACTAGATAGGCATTATAAAGCTGTGGTTCTGCTGCAGCGAATTGTTGTAGGTCATCTTCTGTTTTGGCAGCAGTATTCACATTTACGCCATTATTATGCAAAGCGTTGTTGTAAATGCCGGCCACTTGCTTATCTGTCAATGGAACGCGGTAAATACGAAGATCGTGCAAAAGCGCATTTAAGTACGGATCGGTAGCCACTAAAGATCTGCCAACATACAGCGTGCTCTTTGCATTTTTACTGCCAAAAACCTGCGTTAGGTCGTTAAGTATACCGGTTGCCTGTCCCACTTTAATCCCGTTTAAATAAATAAGAGTAGTTCCTGACGGAATATTTAGTACCACCGCCAAATGAGCCCATTTGTTTGGCTCGATAGCAGGAGCCAGGGCCGGCAAAGTCTTGCCATTGGCGGTTATTATAGCCTGGTAACCCTGGCGCTGAGTACTGCCTGCGGGAGTGGCGCTGAAATGGCCTTTTTCATTTTTTCCAAAATCAAATAAGTATTGGCCGGGCTGCGTTGAACGTAAATAGATCCAACCTGTAACACTTATCGATTCTAACCCCGTAAGTACCTCACCCGGCAAGGTAATGAAAGCGTTTTTTCCGTTTAGTGACAAAACTTTACCAAACCGTTCATCATCAACGAAACGGCCATCACCATTCAGTTTGCCGTGCAGGTTATTTCGCGACCAGTCTTTTACGTCGCCATTTAGGAGGTAACGTGCAGCCATATCCGTTTCGCCTATCCCGTCAAGTATCTGATCGCCGCTTTGGGCATAGGTACTTACAATATTAAAAAACAGCGCTACGCTAAGCAGGGCTATTTTTTTTAAAATCTTCTTCATAATTAACATTATAATCAAACAGCTTTGCTGCTAAATAATGGCAGTTTAGCATAATTTCGATTATGCTAAATTAATCACTTCCTTCATAGATAGTGGTTTAATCTTAGCTGATTGTTACAGTATGTTAGCTATAGTACAACTAAAAACCCAGGCAATTACTTATGAAAGTAATAAACCTATGATGTAAGATTAGTATCCTGAATGAACTATGCCAAATCATTGTTGATCAAAATGGGTGCAGATTTTTTAAATGGGATTCCAGTCAGTTTTTTCTTTTTGCGTTTGCCCCACCAAACGAGGAAGCCTGTTATGGGAAGGGATGCGCAAACAAGTGATGCTAACAGGGCCAGCAACTGCGTTGGTAACCCATAAATTCGCCCTGTATGGATATCCTTATTAGAGTTGCGCCATTTTAAGCCCAATGGTTTTTTCGAATGTTCCAGCTGATCAAACAGCTTTCCTGTACGGCTGTCAAAATAATAGTAACTTAGGTTGCGCCACCCGTCTGTGCGGTTTTTCAGGTATACAAAAGCCATCATGGTGTGCTCATTTTTATCGGGCAGGTTAAGCCCAATAACCCGGTAGTTGCCCTCAAGTTTGTGCTGTAGCGTGGTAAGCATCAGATCGAGGTGGTTTCCGGTGGTATCGGCCGTGGTAACCGGTGGCGCCTTGCGGACAAGCACCACCGGTTTTTTAGATCCAAGCATTTGGTAAATACCCTTTTCCCACCATTTAAAAGACCAGGTAAGCCCCGTAACCGCTATAACCATGGCTATTGGTAACACATAAAAGCCAAGGCTGTTATGCAGGTCGTAGTTTACCCGTTTCCATTTAGCCCCCCATTTAATACTGATGCTTTTTTTAAGTTGTTTTAAGTTTTTAGGCAGCCACAAAATAAAGCCGGTGATCAACATAAGCAGGAAGATCAACACGCAGCAACCAATAACAACACTGCCAACAGGTTTAACCAGCAATAACTGCCTGTGCAATTGTTCGGTAACGTTAAAAAATTCATAACGCACGTCTATTACGCCAAGCACTTTCCCGTTATATGGGTTTATGTATACATCATCCCGGTATTTAAACTGGCTAAAATAACTCAGCGTAATATCTTTTCGTTTATTGATCTTGCTTGCTGAAAATATATAACTGCGACCGTCCCCGTTTATTCTGATATCGGTAACGTGCTTGCTTTTACCTAAGGTTTGCTGCGCGATGACCATTAATTCGGAAACAGGTTTTGGCGGGCCTGTTTGTTTAACCTCTACCAGGTCCCGGTGAAAAAAATCAAACAACTCGTCTTCAAAAACAAGCATACAACCGGTTACCGATACAACGACGATAACGATACCTGTAGCCAGGCCCAGCCACAAATGCAGCCATGCCGCAACTGCTTTAAACCGTTTCCAAAATTGCATAGTTATTAGTTGAAAGTATATGTCAAGGTTAACAAGTAGTTGGATGGCGCACCGGGGAACAAGCGGATATAATCATACCCGCCTACCCAATATTTTTTACCCGTAAGGTTGTTTGCATTAAATTGCAACTGCACTTTGCCAATATTATAAAATAAGGCGGCATCAACCAGGGTGTAAGACGGTATGCTTTGTGTTACATTGATGGATAATACCCGTTTATCAACATAATTGGCACCTAAGCCCAGGCCCAGGCCGCTTAGCGTTCCTTTAGTAATATTATAGCGGGTCCAGATGTTAGCCATATTTTTTGGGGCATTGGGTTTTTGCTGCCCTTCTTCGGCAGCAATACCACTTTTTGTAATTTTTGCATCATTGTAGGCGTAGGAAGCCAAGATGCTCCAGTAAGGTGTTATCCGCCCCGTGATATCAAATTCAATCCCTCTCGAGCGTTCTTTACCTACTGGCCGCAACAAATCGGGCTTGCCTTCAACATTGGCATTGTAAAGGGTGTTTTTTTGTTCTATCTGGTAAATGGATGTAGTGATAGAAAGTCTGTCGTCCAGCCAGCTACTCTTAGCACCAAGTTCTATCATGTTGCTGGTAACCGGGTCAAATGGCCCGCCGGCATTAGGATTGGCTATTGTTGCTGCCGTTTGAGGGTTATAGCCCATTACATAGGTGCTGTAAATATTGATGTTTTTGGATGCGGTATAAACAAGGCCAAAACGGGGAAGCCAGGCACTTGAATGAGTTTTCTCTTGTGTTGGTGAGGCATAGTTTACAAAGTCGGTATAATATTCATAACGAATGCCAACTAACGCCTGCAAACGGCCTAGCTTTAACTGATCCTGTACATAACCCGCATGCAGATAATAATAGGTCGGCGAAAGCGCAGTCGGCGCGAAAAACGATTTGCTATCGTCCTGCAGGCGTTGAGAGTTTAAAATGTCATTCAAATTAAACGATGCCACATTCGGCACAGGGTTGCCTTTGGCGTCTTTGAGATACTTCCAGCTATCTTTGGCAACATAATTGGTAATTGTACCGGTATTAAGCGAATCACGGTAGCCCGATGCGGTAAGTTGTGATGCACCCACCGGCATTTTCTCGCTGCCATAATCGTACCCTAATACGATTTTATGCTCAATAGGGCCCGTCTTTTCATTGTAGTTAAAGTAACCGCTAAAATTGTCGATGTAGCGCTTTCGCTTCCGCTGGAAGATTTGCATAGCAACCAGGTTAGGTATATCCTTGCCAAGCTTATCTTTTGCATAAGCGTTAGCGCTGCGGTGTTCATAAAGGTCTTCCTGATATCCGGTTTTTGAGTAACCGGCGTTAAAGCTTAACTTATTGTTGAACTGATGGTTTAATGACAGCGTGGTAATGTAAGTCTGCTCGTTCAGGTAATCGTTACCGGCACTTAGAGCGAGCGACTGCGGGGTGGAGAAGAGGTCATTCCCGATCACTGCCTGCCCGCGGTCAAGGCGGCTGCGCGAACTGTTGTACACCAGATCAAAATTAATGCGTGTTTTAGGCGATGCGATAAAGGAAAGAGACGGAGCAACGATAACGTTTTTATCAAATTGGAGATCTCGGAATGAATTAGCGTCTTCGTATCCCAGGTTTAAACGGTATAAAAGGGAGCTATCTTTATTGGCCGGTCCGGTAAAATCCGCTAGTGCCCTGAAGGTATTGAAACTGCCCAGCGAAAGGCTGATCGATTTCCGGGTTTCATCAAGTGGTTTTTTAGTAACCCGGTTTACCACGCCCCCCGGGCTGGCATTGCCGTACAAGGCAGACGAAGGGCCTTTCAGCACTTCAACGCGTTCCAGGTAGTTGGTTAAGGGTTGCTTCCAAAAACCGGTGCTGGTACGCAAACCGTTTACCAGCTGCGTATTGCTTTGACCATTGACGCGAAAGCCTCTGATGGTAAGGTCATCATAAAATGTAAACTGGCTCACACCACTGAAATTTTTAACCACATCGCCTACACGTACGGCACCCTGGTCGGCCATGAGTTCTTTACTGGCGTAGGAAACTGACTGTGGCAGGTCTTTGATATCCGTTTCGGTTTTATTACCTATAAAGGTCGATTTGGTTTTGTAGGTTTTCTCCTTTCGTCCGGTAATTTCCACCCCCTGTAATGCATTGCTGCCTGCGGTTAACAGTACGTCAAGTTTCAGGCTCTCTCCGGGAGTGATATTTATTTCTTTGGTTACGGTGTTTAGACCAATAAAGGAGTAGCGCAAAACATATTTACCCGCAGGTACCTGTAAATTATATGCTCCGCTTATATTGGTTGCCGCGGATATTGTTGTACCTATTACCAGTACTGTAGCACCGGTTAAACGTTCTCCGTTGTTATCCCGGATATAACCGCTTATTAATGCTGGCGTTTTAGCTTGCTGAGAATAAACAGATATGGATGATATAAGTATTAAAAATGTAATTAATGAGGTAAGGTATTTTTTCATTTATTTAGACTAATTAAAAATAAGGTGCAAGTATAATGATTTCTATAAAATCAGACAAAAGAAATTTTGAATAAACTATCCTATCTGCAGTTAATTGTAGGATAACTATAAGTATAACAGAGCAATATCATATATAGTAGATAAAAACAATACTTTCGTCAAGAATAGTAATGATCTTTATCATATATTTTTAGCAGGTAAATTCCAACTTTGATGCTTGCACTAAAAGATAATCTCATCAGGGGTGAGTTGATTGATCGACAAAACAAATGGCAGTTAATAACTTTAATATACAGGGATTAAGCAACAAGGAAATAATTGCCGCAAGGGCAAAGTATGGGGCAAACAGCCTGTTTTTTAAAAAGGAAAACGGATTTACAGATGCGCTAAAAGGACTGGCAAAAGAGCCAATGGTGATCTTGCTGCTGGTTACCTCGTGTATATACTTTATTAGCGGAAAAGCCGGCGATGGCATTTTTCTGGCTTCGGCCATTGTGTTGGTTGCCGGTATCTCCTTATACCAGGACTCACGGAGCCGGAACGCGCTCGAAAAATTAAAGGACTTTTCGCAACCAAAATGTAAAGTAATAAGGGGCGGGGAGGTTTTAGAAATAAAAAGCGAAGAGCTGGTAGTTGGCGACAGCCTGGTGGTAGAAGAAGGGGTTGCAATAACTGCCGATGGGGTTATTGTTCACTCCAATGATTTTTCTGTTAACGAAAGCATCCTCACCGGTGAGTCCCTGCCGGTTTATAAAGATGAGGCGGCTGATGATAATTTAATTTTTCATGGCACTACTGTAGCAAGCGGCCTGGCAATTGCCACAATTACGGCTGTTGGCAATCAAACCCGGTTGGGTAAAATTGGCAAAAGCCTGGAATCTATTACAGAAGAAAAAACCCCGCTTGAATTGCAGATCAACAATTTTGTAAAGAAGATGGTGATCGTTGGGGTGACTGTGTTCCTGATCGTGTGGGGTATAAATTACTTTCATTCGGCTAATGTGTTAGACAGCCTTATTAAAGCGCTTACGCTTGCGATGAGCATTTTGCCCGAAGAGATTCCGGTTGCATTTACCACCTTTATGGCATTGGGCGCCTGGCGGCTAATGAAAATGGGTATTGTGGTTAAGCAAATGAAAACGGTAGAAACCCTGGGCAGCGCTTCGGTGATATGCACGGATAAGACCGGTACGTTAACCGAAAATAAGATGAGTCTTGCGAAAGTATACACCCTGCAGGCGGATCGCATTGTTGACGCTACTGGAAAGATACCCGGCGGTGCTGAGCAGGAGCTGATAGCACTGGCTATGTGGGCCAGCGAACCGATCCCTTTCGATCCTATGGAAATTGCCCTGCACGACGCCTATTCAAAAACAGGCCTTGCCGACGAGCGCGCAGCATACAAAATGATCCATGAATATCCGCTGAGTGGAAAGCCGCCCATGATGACCCATATGTTTGAAAACGCAAAGGGGCAACGGATTATAGCTGCTAAAGGCGCACCGGAAGCACTTATAGCTATTAGTGATCTAAAAGTTGGTGACAAAAAGCAGATAAACGGGGCAATAGAAGAAATGGCAACTGAAGGGTACCGGATATTGGCCGTAGGCGAAGCCCACTTTACAGGTAACAACTTCCCGGGTACTCAGCAGGAATTCCCTTTTGTATTTAAAGGGTTAGTCGCTTTTTACGACCCGCCTAAGAAGAACATTAACGAAGTGCTGCATAGTTTTTACAATGCTGGTATCGCGGTTAAGATCATTACCGGCGATAATGCGCAAACTACCGGCGCAGTTGCCAGGCAAATTGCTTTCCAGGGAGCTGATAAGTGTATTAGCGGAGACGAGCTAATAAAGCTTTCAGAAAAGGAGCTTGGAGAGAAAGTAGAAACAGTAAATATTTTTACCCGTATGTTTCCTGATGCTAAGCTAAAGATCATTAATGCCTTAAAAGCAAAGAATGAAATAGTAGCTATGACAGGAGATGGGGTGAACGATGGGCCCGCTTTAAAAGCCGCGCACATAGGTATTGCCATGGGGAAAAAAGGGACTGAGATAGCGAAGCAGGCGGCTTCATTGATCCTGTTGGAAGATGATCTGTCGAAAATGGTAGACGCAGTGGCGATGGGCCGACGCATTTATGCGAACTTGAAAAAGGCTATACAGTATATTATTTCAATTCACATCCCTATCGTATTAACCGTATTTATCCCACTGGCTTTGGGTTGGATATACCCTAATATCTTTTCCCCGGTGCATATCATTTTCCTGGAGCTTATCATGGGGCCAACCTGTTCCATCATTTATGAGAACGAACCCATGGAAAAGAATACCATGTTGCAAAAACCTCGCCCGTTAAGTACTACTTTTTTTAATTGGAAGGAATTAACCACCAGTGTTATCCAGGGCTTAGCAATAACTCTCGGAACACTGTTAACCTACCAATATGCCCTAAGCAAGGGAGCAGATGAGCAATTGACGCGCACCATGGTATTTACCTGCCTCATAACCGCTAACATCATACTCACGCTGGTTAATCGTTCTTTTTATTATTCTTTGTTTACCACCATCCGGTATAAGAATAACCTGGTGTTGCTGATCATCGGGATCACCCTGCTGATTTCAGCATCACTGATCTATCTTAAGCCATTAGCCGATTTCTTTGGTTTTAATCCACTTAATATTTATCAGCTGGCTTTAAGCCTGGCTATTGGCTTTATTTCGGTTATATGGTTTGAGTTTTATAAATGGTGGACACGAAAAAGTACAAGCCTGTAAGGAAGCTGGTGAATCCCAATCTACTATTGGCAGATTAAACCGGAAACAGGCATATTTGGCGTTGGAAACATTCAAACTATAACAGAATAGAATGATTATCAATTGACAATGAGTTTGTTTTTTAATAAAGTGGTTAATGATTATTCCTAACTTTGTAGAGCTTTGAAAAAGAGTATAGCCATATTGCTTATAACAGTCTATCTGTTTTCAACAACGGAGCTCCACCAGTTGCTGAAATTCCCTATGGTCTTTATACATTTTGCCGAACATAAAAAGGAAAATAAAAATATTTCATTCCTTCAATTCCTGGATATGCATTACATGCATGGCAGCCCAAAAGATAAAGATTATAAAGAGGATATGAAACTCCCGTTTAAAACGGCAGACAATTGTGTTTACATCGTATCAGCAGTGGTTATTCCGCATGTGGTACATGCTTTGGAGAATCATGTTTTTTATATTCCTGAAAAGGAAAAGCATATACCCAAGGATGAGTCGATCCCGTCTTCATACTTATCTAATGTCTGGCAACCGCCAAAATCTTGTTAATTAGTCTTCATATAAATTTACTGACTGTGCTTAGCCCGGCAATTTCTGCTGTGCGGTACTTTTCGAATCATTAATTTTTAAGAACTAATTTATGTTAAATCATATTATCGCTTTTTCCGTGAGGAATAAGCTGATTATCGGGCTGTTTATAATTGCCCTGATCGGCTATGGCAGCTACCAGTTTACCAAGCTGCCCATTGATGCCGTGCCTGATATTACGAACAATCAGGTACAAGTCATTACTATCGCCCCGTCATTCGGGGCTACAGATATAGAACGTTTAGTTACTTATCCTATAGAACAGGCAAATAGTAATATCTCGGGCCTCAAAGAGATCCGGAGTTTTTCAAGGTTTGGCCTTTCATTGGTGACCATCGTTTTTGACGATGCCACCGATGTTTACTGGGCAAGGCAACAAGTTGCCGAACGCTTGCAAAAAGTGCAAACACAAATACCGGCAGGCATTGGCACCCCCGAGCTAGGCCCGGTAAGTACTGGGCTTGGCGAAATTTATCAATATGTGGTACGCCCTAAAAAGGGCTATGCAGGTAAATATAACGAAACAGACCTGCGCACCATTCAGGACTGGATAGTGCGCCGCCAGCTATTGGGCGTTAAGGGCGTAGCAGAAGTTAGCAGTTTTGGCGGCAAGTTGAAGCAGTACTCCATTGAGGTTGATCCCAATAAATTGCTTTCGCATAGTATTACCATAACTGATGTGTTTAAGGCTCTTGAAAATAATAATCAGAACACAGGCGGTGCCTATATTGAAAAAGGCCCTACTGTTTTATACATCCGCAGCCAGGGGCTTATCGGCAGTATAGATGATATCAACAACACCATCGTTAAAAATACTACTGATGGATCGCCACTTTTTATAAAAGATGTAGCCGATGTTAAAACAGGCTATGCTACCCGTTACGGTGCCATGTGCTATAACGATGAGGGCGAAGTTGCAGGTGCAGTGGTAATGATGCTGAAAGGTGCTAACAGCAGCGAGGTAATTAAAAACGTAAAAGAACGGATAGTACAGATACAGAAAACCATGCCCGAAGGTGTGGTGATCGAACCGTTCCTGGACCGTACAAAGATGGTAAACAACGCTATTGGTACTGTAGAACATAACCTGCTGGAAGGCGCGCTGATTGTGGTATTTGTGCTGGTATTATTCCTGGGTAATTTCAGGGCGGGTTTGCTTGTTGCATCGGTTATACCGCTGGCTATGCTGTTTGCCATTATTATGATGAACCTTTTTGGCGTTAGCGGTAACCTCATGAGCCTGGGGGCGCTCGATTTTGGTTTGATTGTAGACGGGGCCGTTATTATTGTGGAAGCGGTGATGCACACCCTTAGCCATAGCAAGCATTTTGCTAAGGTTGATGTATTAGGCCAGGAAGATATGGACAAAGAGGTGAACAGCGCTGCCAGTAAAATGATGAACAGTGCTGTATTTGGGCAGATCATCATCTTAGTGGTTTACCTGCCCATTTTTACATTGCAGGGCATTGAGGGCAAAATGTTTAAGCCAATGGCGCAAACCGTAGCCTTTGCTTTATTAGGTGCTTTTATCTTGTCGCTTACTTACATCCCTATGATGAGCGCCGTATTCCTGAGTAAGAAAATCAAGCACAAACCCAATATTTCGGACCTGTTGATGGCCAAGGTAGAAAGAGCGTATCAGTCAGGCCTCAACCGTGTAATTGCTTTTCCTAAAATGGTTTTACTAACTGTTGTGGGGTTGTTTATACTTTCGGCTTATGTTTTAACCACGTTAGGTGGCGAGTTTATACCGGCACTGGAAGAGGGCGATTTTGCGGTTGATACCAGGGTATTGACAGGCAGCAGCCTCAATACCACAATAGTCAATACTCAAAAAGCGGCGCATATCTTAAAAACACAATTTCCTGAAGTAGAAAAGGTGGTAACGAAGATAGGCAGCGGCGAAGTACCTACCGACCCCATGCCCATGGAGGCCAGTGACATGATGGTGATTTTAAAGCCCAAAGATGAATGGACATCAGCAAAAACCTTTAATGAACTATCTGAAAAAATGGGCAAAGCTTTGCAGGCTGTTCCGGGTGTTACCGCAGGCTTCCAGTTCCCGGTACAAATGCGCTTTAACGAACTGATGACCGGAGCACGCCAGGATGTGGTTTGCAAAATATTTGGCGAAGACCTGGATACTCTTGCAGCTTACGCGAATAAGCTTGGTAAGATCATCAACACTGTAGAAGGCGCGAAAAATCTGTATGTAGAAGCAGTTGCAGGGATGCCGCAAATCATCATTAACTATAACCGCAGTGCCATTGCGCAGTATAACCTCAATATTACCGATATAAATAAGGTAGTAAATACGGCCCTTGCCGGACAAAGCACCGGGACCCTGTTTGAAGGTGAAAAGCGGTTTGAGATTGTAGTAAGAATAAGCGGCGAACAGAAAAAAGACCTCAGAGATATCCAGAACTTACTCATCCCCACACCGCAGGGCACACAGATACCCTTATACCAGTTAGCTGATGTACAGATCAAAGACGGCCCTAACCAGATCCAGCGGGAGGATGCCAAGCGCCGTATTGTTGTAGGCTTTAATGTGCGCGGGAGGGATGTGCAGACAATAGTAAATGAACTGCAAACAAAAGTGGATAAGCAGTTGAAGTTCCCTGCCGGATACTATGTTACCTATGGCGGTGCTTTTGAAAACCTTAATGCAGCCAAACAGCGGCTGATGATAGCTGTGCCGGTTTCGCTGCTGCTTATATTTCTGTTGCTTTATTTCGCTTTCAATTCTATTAAACACGGGTTATTGATCTACTCCGCAATTCCCTTATCAGCCATAGGGGGAATATTGTTTCTGGCCTTGCGCGGCATGCCCTTTAGTATCAGCGCCGGTATTGGCTTTATCGCCTTGTTTGGTGTAGCCGTACTCAACGGAATAGTATTGATATCGGAGTTTAATCAACTTAAAAAAGAAGGAATGACCGATCTGAAAAAGATTGTATTAATGGGTACAAAGGTAAGGTTAAGACCAGTGCTGATGACTGCATTTGTGGCATCACTGGGGTTTTTCCCTATGGCTATAAGTAATGGTGCAGGTGCCGAAGTGCAAAGGCCTTTAGCTACAGTGGTTATTGGCGGGTTGCTCATTGCTACTTTCCTTACCTTATTCGTGTTGCCTGTACTATATATTATGTTTGAAAAAGGTTTTAAAACAGTGCTTAGCAAAACAACAACCGTAATAGTTTCTATTGCTTTATTGGCCGGCATAAGTCAGCGTTCAAATGCACAGACGCCTATCACACTTAAAGAGGCCATTGATACGGCTTTGAAAAATAACTTACAGGCTAAGCATGAACAGTTAAAGGCAAAATATCAGCAAATGCTTATTGGTACTGCAACCAATATATCCCAGGCAAACATATTTGGCGAAACCGGGCAGATCAACAGTAGTTATACCGACACCAAGTTTGGTATTTCTCAAACCTTTAGCTTCCCTACGGTTTACAACCGTCAAAAGGAGCTGTTAAAAGCCGATTGGAAAAACAGTGTATTGAGCGTTGCTGTAAATGAAGCACTTTTAAAAAAGCAGGTAAGCCAGGTATACTACACATTGGTTTATATAGCACATAAAAAGCGGTTACTACAGCATACAGATAGCGTTTATCTTGGTTTTTATCAAAAAGCGGAACTACGGCTGGCTAAAGGAGAAACTAATATACTGGAGAAAACCAGCGCCGAGACGTTATTGGGCCAGGTAAAAATGCAGTTGGACCAATTGAAAGAAGATGAAGCCATACTGCAATTGCAGTTTCAACTGTTGCTGAATTCACCTACAGTATTTAAAATAACAGGTACACCCTACAAATTAACTTTTGAAGCTGCCGTAGATAGCCTTAACTTAAAGGAGCACCCGGCACTTAAATTAGTATCCCAGCAACAACAAATTGCAGATGCCGCTATCAGGTTGGAAAAAAGCAGGCTTTTGCCCGATCTGTCTATAGGGTATAATAATACCAGCATTAAGGGCATCGGGGCAGATAATAAACTGTATAATGGCTCAAACCGGTTTAATTCGGTACAATTGGGGGTAGGTATACCAATTTTTGCCGGGGCGCAAAAAGCCAGGATAAATAGTGCCCGCATTAACAAACAAGTTGCAGAAAGCAACTATGCGATAGAGACGCAAAATATAACTTCAGCTTATCAAGCTGCAATTGCCCAATATCGCAAATACCTGCAAACAGTGCAATATTTTGAAAGCAAGCCACTAAAAAACGCGGCTTTAATAACTGTTACAGCCAACCAGCAAATAGCAGCCGGTAATATCAACTACCTGGAATGGGCGCAACTGATCAATCAGGCAACCACAATTAAAAATGATTACCTGGAGGCAGTGCGTAACCTTAACGAAGCCGTTATTCAACTTAATTATTTTCTAATAACTAAAATTTAGATCATGAAACCCATCATATATTTATCGGCCATCTTAATAACTTTATCAGCCTGTGGCGGTAAAAAGCCGGAAGCAAAAACACCGGAAGAAACCGGAGACCCAAATATTGTAACCTTAACAGCTGCCCAGCTAAAAAATGCATCGATATCCACCGGTAAGATAACGCAGCAGGAAATTTCATCAACATTAAAGGTTAATGGTAAAATTGACGTTCCGCCGCAAAACATGGTTTCTATCAGCGTGCCTTTAGGGGGCTATTTAAAGTCGACAAAATTATTACCCGGCATGCATGTAAACAGGGGTGAGGCCATCGCGGTTATAGAAGACCAGCAATACATTCAATTGCAGCAGGATTACCTTACAGCTAAAGCGAAGATAGGTTACCTGGAAAATGAATATAACCGCCAAAAAGACCTTAATCAAAATAAAGCCAGCAGCGATAAGGTATTTCAGCAGGCCGAGGCAGAGTTTCGAAGCCAGCAGGTACTGATCAGCTCCTTAGCAGAAAAATTGCAACTTATAGGGATAAATGTGCGGAACATCAGCGCTGCTAAAATATCACGCAGTATAAATATATATTCTCCTATAACAGGCTTCGTATCAAGGGTGAATGTCAATATCGGTAAATACGTATCCCCTACAGAGGTGCTTTTTGAATTAGTTAACCCCACAGATATCCATCTGGCTTTAAAGATTTATGAAAAGGACCTGGCTAAATTATATATAGGCCAAAAAGTTATTGCTTACACCAATAATGAACCCCAAAAAAAGCATGACGCGGCCATCTTACTAATCGGTCATGACCTGTCGGCAGATAGAAACGCAGATATACACTGTCATTTTGAAACTTATGATAAAACGCTGATACCAGGTACTTATATGAATGCCGAAATACAGGTTAAAAATACTAAGGCTTCGGTAATGCCTGCAGATGCTATAGTTCAGTTTGAAGGTAAACAGTATGTATACCTGGTTAGGGGTAGAAATCAATATGAGATGACCGAAGTAAAGACAGGTGAAACCGAAAATGGCTTTACCGAAATTATAGTAGAGGATAGTAAAACCCTTGCAGGTACTTATGTTACCAAAGGGGCTTATGTTCTGCTAATGATGATGAAAAATAAGGCAGAATAAACTAAATGGCTATGGCGTCTGCGAAAAGGGTATAGTATATAACGGGATGTCAGTATAACTACATCCCGTTGTTTAACAAAACCGGTAAAGTTTTGCAGGCAGGCCAGCATGTAACTTTATTTGTTTTACTCCTGATCTTTGACCATTTTCAAAAAGCTGTCTTTATAGGTTTCGCCGATGGGGATTGCTTGTTCGCCAATATAAATCGTATTTCCGTCTATCATTCGCATTTTTTCTACCGATACGATGTATGATTTATGCACCCTGTAGAATGGCGGTTTTGGAAGTTGCTCACCAATATCGCTCAAGCTCTGATAGGTCACCAATCTTTGCGATGTAGTAAAGATTGAAACGTAATTCTTAAGCCCTTGTATGTAAAGAATGTCGCTATGGTCTATTTTTAAGAATTTGTTTTTGCTGTCTCCCTTAATAAACATGTAGCGCGTTTCTGTGGCTATAGCATGTTGTACCACTGGTGCCACATGATGGTTTGATGCCAAACCCTTTAAAACGGTAAAATGGTCTAAAGCTTTTTGCGTGGCTTTTAAGAAGCGGTCTAGCGCTATTGGTTTTAAAAGGTAATCTATAACTCCGTGCTCAAACCCATCCAGCGCATATTCGGCATAAGCTGTTGTTAAAATCACCTTGCATTTATCACCACAAAGCTTTAAGAACTGTAGTCCGGTAAGTTCGGGCATTTGAATATCAAGAAAAACCAGGTCGATACTCTCATTTTGAATCAGGCTTAACGCTTCTATTGCATTTTTGGTAGTGCCTACAAGTTCCAGGTAAGGCACCTTGGTAATATAATCAGCTATCATCTTTATAGCGTAACTTTCGTCATCAACGGCAATACAGCGTATCCTGGTCATTTATTTATGAAGTATAATATTCAGCGTTATTTTATATGTTTCTCCATTATTGCTGATCAATAATTCATATCCTTCCGGATAGATCAATTCCAGCCTCCGTTTGATATTAACCAGCCCTATACCACTGGAATTATCTTTTTGCCCCCGGCTAATCTTATTGCTTACCACCATCGTCAACTGTTGCCCGGTTACATTAATATGAATTTTTATCGGCCTGCGATTGTCGCTGATAACCCCATGTTTAAAAGCGTTTTCGACAAATGGTATCAATATCAACGAAGCGATCTTTTTTTCGCTAAGATCCCCCGTTACCTTAAAATCAATAAAAAAACTATCCTCGAAGCGTAAGCGATAGATCTCGATATAATTTTGCAGGTAATCTATCTCTAACTGCAAATTAAGCATTCCATCAATACTATTATTAAGCATGTAGCGCATAAGTTGCGATAGCTTGATGATCGCGTCGGCCAGCTTTTCGGATACGGGGTATGCTAATGAATATAGGTAATTTAGCGTATTGTATAAAAAGTGCGGATTTATTTGTGTTTTTAAAAACAGCAGTTCGGCTCGTATCTTTTCTTGTTTCAGCTGCTCCGCTTCCTGTTCC
Organism: Bacteroidota bacterium; assembly: GCA_040389205.1. GTDB lineage: Bacteria > Bacteroidota > Bacteroidia > Sphingobacteriales > Sphingobacteriaceae > Mucilaginibacter. The sequence continues at coordinate 98,965 of JAZKAL010000014.1, read as the reverse complement.
TTACTGTAGGTATCCAATAACGCCCACGCTATGAAGCTAAATAAAACGGGCTGCAAGGCACGCCACCAATTATCGCTTATATAATAAAGCAATTTTACAGATGGGTCGTAATTGCCGTAACCCAGCAACCATAAATAAATAACTTCTTCAATAAAGTAACGGCAACCTATGAATAATCCATCGGCAACTAATAGCCCTGCAATAAGCAGTGGGGCTTTGCTGAGTTTTAAAAACCTGGGGTAAACAAAAAAGAAGCAGAATGAAAATTCTAAAAAGCCGGCAGCAAGATTAGACCATACGTAAGGTTGAGGCCCCCTTTTATTAGCCACATTATCAATATAAAGATAAAGCGCATAACAGAACCATACCAGTAAATAATAAACGACTAATCGGTTTCGCTTCATGTTTCAAATATATAATTCTGAATTTCTTATCTCATTTTTATTATCTCAACCACCTTATTCGTGATATGAATACCAGTCCTGAGCTGATTAAACTGATTTACTTCTTAAAACAGATTTGGGATAATATTTAAAGGTATTGGGATAACAAAATTTAACAGGCGCTTTTGTCGGGCCATCTTCGCTTCAGGATTATAAAATTAAAAATCATGAAAAGAAAGATGACAAAAATAAGCCTGGTTACGTTAGCCGTTATCATACTAGGCTTGGGTAAGGTTAGTGCCCAGCAAACAGACAGCGTACGTTTACTGATAGACACCTTGCTGCGGTTCAGTAAAACAAATTCGTTATACAGCAAACAGGCCGACTGGAATAAGATAACAGACAGCGTGCGGTCCAAAGCCTTAAATGCGGGTACAATTAAAGAAGCCTTGCCTGCCGTAAAGTTGCTTTACCAGCTATTGGGCGATCACCACGGTTTTGTTACTTATAATAACAAATACTATGGTTGGAGTGGTAACAATAAGCCAATGGATAATAGCATACACGCCGCATTGATCAAAAAAATGAAGGATGGTTACCAGTTAAAAAAAGGAACGCTGGAGAAAGGGTATGGCTATTTGCTGATCCCGGATAACAACCCAACGCACCATGGCGCAGTTAACGAAATTGCAAGGCAGATAAGGGATTCGCTTGCTGCGCTTGATCCGGAGAAGTTAAAAGGCCTTGTTATCGATCTGCGTTTAAACCCTGGTGGTGATATGTACGCTATGATAGGTGGCCTCAGCAATTTGTTTGAACCGGGCAAACTGGGCGCTTTCGTTTATCCGGGTTTAAAAAAAGAAGAGGCCTGGAATATAAAAAGCAGCAACGGTGTAGACCGGGTTTACAGTGGGCAGGATACGCTATGCAAGATAAACCGGCGAGGTAAGCCGCTGTATGATCTAAAGGTAGTGGTTTTAATAGGCCCTTACACGCGTAGCTCCGGCGAAGCACTCGCTATTTCTTTTAAAGTACGGAATAATACGCGGTTCATTGGTGAAAATACCGGCGGTTACACCACCGCTAATGCTTCCTTTCAATTTACAAATGAGATAGGTGTATTTGTTGCAACAGCGATAGAAGCTGACCGTAATGGACAGGTGTACCTTGATAATGTTAAACCTGATGAGGAAATAACCGGCGGAGATGATTTTGATCATTTAAAAAACGACCTAAAGGTAATTGCTGCACTTAAGTGGCTTAAGCACAAATAATAAGAAGTTTACCATAGAAGCCAGAATAATAAAGTTTTAACCCCCTTTTTATGAAACAGATACTTTTTTTAATGCTCTTATTAGCTACTCGCTTAAGTTATGGCCAGCCAAGGCAAATCTCAACAGATACAGATAGATTAAACAAGTATATCGCATCTCACGTTAGTTACTTTACCTTTAACGGCCAGCGCCCGGTTGGTAGGGGTTGGGATGAGTTGGATAGTTTGTTCGCCAGGAATCAGTTTGTTGCATGGGGAGAATATCATAACTCTCCGTTGCTGTCTCAATTAACGGCTTATGCTCTCGAAAGCGCGGCCAAACATGGTTATAAAAAATGGTGTGTTGAAGTAGGGCCGTACGCTGCATCCGAGCTAATGCGTATTTCACGTACCCCAAGCCCAGCAGATACCCTTATAAGAATATTTAAAGAGGGTTACCCACAAATTGGTACTTTTCCTTTTTTTAGCACCCGTAAAGACGCCGAAATGTTGCTAGCCGCTAATAAATTCAAGTTTTCCATTTGGGGCGTCGATCAAGAATTTCAAATGGGCTTCCCTTACTGCCTGGGCAAGGTTTACCAGGCCCAATCAATTAAATTTCAGCAGCGGTATAAAGTTCTTTACGATAGCCTTCAAGCCAAATGGTGGTACCCTAACACTATTCTGTTGGATAGGCTGGCTAATGCAGTCCCCCAAAAACAATATAAGGAGCTTTTAAGCGGGATTAAGACTTCTAAAGAGATTTACCATAACGGCGACAACCGCAGCAGGGCTACGCTAATGAAAGCCAATTTTTTTAAATATTACGATTTATCTGCCAAAAACGAGAAGGTATTCTTAAAGATGGGTAGCAATCATTTAGCTAAAGGGATGAACCTGCAAACCAACCTTTACGATATTGGTAACGCGGTTTATGAACTTGCCCAGCGCAACCAAACGGGTTTTGCTAATGTGTATTTAATGGTGCGTTACACCACTGAAAAAGGAAAGCTTGTTGACGATATTTTAACGGAAGAAAACGAAAATCCTAAAGTGTTTTCAAAGTTATATGATAAAGACAAATGGATGTTGATTGATCTAAGGCAATTAAAAGTGAAGTATGACAATACTTTACCCCGTGATACTTACCAACTGATTGAAAAATATGATTATGTTTTAGTGTCGCCAGAAATACTGTAAAACCGCAATTTATGATGCATTGCATTGCTAACATGGCCAAAAAAACAAATTAAATTTCTTCGTAAAGAACCGATAGTTATTAAAAATTTTAAAAAGTATTTGTTTTATATTAAATTTATTCACTAAATATGTAAAATATTTATTAACCCCATATGCCTATTATTAAAAACTTTTACCAGCATAGCAATTTAATAAAGCATCATATTATTCATGGGGCGCTGTCAATAAGCGATTTAAGTGATTTAATAAAACGCAGCATCCCATCAGTAACTAAAATTGTTAATGAACTGGTGGCAGAAGGGATTTTAAAAGAAGATGGTGTACGCTCGTCAAATGGCGGCCGAAGACCTGCTACATTTTCGTTAGTTAATAACATGGTTTATATACTATCTGTAGCTGTAAACCAACGTACAACACGCCTTGCAATAGTAGATATTGGCAACCATAATATAATTGAAGAGGTAGAGTTTAAGCTCGATTTATATAATCATGAATATGACGCCCAAAAGCTTGCGGACGGGGTTAAGGGATTTTTAGAAAAAACAAATGTACCTGCAGACAATATTTTAGCCGCCGAAGTTACTATGCCGGGCTTTGTAGATGCTAAATTAGGTACAAATAATTCGTTTTTAAAACCGCCATATGGCACCCTTGCCGATTATTTGACAGACGAGGTTGGCTTGCAGGTTTTTATCGATAACGATTCAACTGCCATCGCACTTGCCGAGCAAAAATTTGGAGATGCAAGCGCAGCTAAAAATTCAATGATAATTAACCTGGGCTGGGGCGTAGGCTTGGGGATGATAATGAACGGACAGATCTTTAGGGGCCATAGCGGTTACGCCGGTGAATTTAGCCATTTAGCCTTATTCAGGAACGGAAAGGTATGCCGTTGTGGCAAGTATGGTTGTTTAGAAACAGAGGCATCCTTATTAGCTATTGAAGAAAAGGCCCGGGAGGGAGTAAGGGCCGGTAGCAATACCAGCCTCTCAACTTACCAGAATATAAGCTTTGATGATATTATAGAAGAATCATTAAGGGGTGATGCATTTTGCATAAAAATAATTTCGGAGGCTGCCTACAGTGTAGGCCAGGGGTTAGCAATACTAATACACCTGATGAACCCCGAAAGTATCATATTAAGCGGCAAAGGCAGCGTGCTTGATAAATTATGGATGGCACCAATACAACAGGCATTAAATGAACACTGCATACTGCAGCTTACAAGTGATGTAAACCTGCTGGTATCAAAGTTAGGGGCAAATGCTCAATTTTATGGCGGCCTGGTATTGATAGCCGAAAATTTACAATACATAACCCCAAGGCCGGGTGCTGATAAGCAACCGGTTGCGTTGGGTGATGAAATATACAATTAAGTTAACGCTTGATTTTGAAGATTTGATTTAGATTGATTATTGGTGGGCTGGTTAGTTCTTCTTCCGGCTCACTTTTTTCCTCTATCTCAATTTCAGTTTTTTAATTAAATTAAGAAGTGAAGGAATTACTGATACCCCGGTTTATTCATGTCTGTATTTTAATTATTACTTCGCCGTTAACGGTGCAAAGTACTGCCTCGCCTTATCCTTTTATTCCGTATCCAAAACAGTTAACATCAACTATATTCAATTTTACAATTGATACCGATATGGATTTAATAACCGAATACTAACTGATAAATAAATATGAATTGTATTATTTCTATTAAAACAACCTTAAAAGAGCCTATGGGATAAAAATTACAAAAATGGACGGTTTCCGGATGGTAACAACCCAAACAAGAAAGAATTAAACTCACAAATGCATTTTATAAAAATGCTATTAATCAACCTTAACAAATTAACTATGAACCATTTAACACATCCATCGGGTGTAAAAAACAAATACTGGCTGCAAAAGCCCGTATTGGTTATGAAACTGGCATGTTTTTTTACAGTAGCTTTTAGCCTCCAATCAGAGGCAAAGGTTAACGCTTCAAAAAACGTAACTCTTGATACAAAATCAAACGTAATTTCTGGTAGAAACATACGCGCCAACGCTGCGGTAATTACAGGTAAAGTTGTTGACGAAACAGGTTTAGGCCTGCCTGGTGTAACCGTTAAAATCAAAGGCACTACTACCGCAACGGTAACCGATGCTTCTGGTAACTTTACCATTAACGCACCAGATAACGCCGTACTTGTAATTTCCTTTTTAGGCTACCAAACGCAAGAAGTTAGTGTTGCGGGTAAAACAACCATAAACGTTAGGTTAGCAACTGCAAGCACCGGCTTAAACGAGGTAGTTGTTACTGCATTAGGTATAACTAAAGAACAGAAAAAGCTGGGTTACTCTGTAACGACAGTAAACGGCGAAGCTTTAAATAAAGCAAAAGAAACAAACGTTGCCTTATCATTACAAGGCCGTGTTGCCGGTTTAAGTGTTGGCGCATCTAATGGCGGCCCGGGTTCATCTGCAAGGGTGTTACTGCGTGGTTTAACCAGCTTTACAGCAGGTAGCCCTTTATACGTTATAAATGGTGTACCGATGGATAACACCCAGCGTGGAAAATCTGGTGAGTGGGGCGGCGCCGATTATGGTGACGGTATCTCGAACCTTAACCCTGATGATATTGAATCGATGACTGTTCTTAAAGGTCAATCAGCTTCTGCACTTTACGGTTCTCGTGCTGTAGATGGTGTAATTTTGATAACTACCAAATCGGGTAAGAAGAATTCTGGTTTCGGTGTTGAATTTAACACCAACATCCAATTTGACCAACCTGTTGATAATACAGATTTTCAGCAAGTTTATGGCCAGGGTATACTTAACTCACAGGGTGTAGCTGCAAAGCCAACCTCGCTAAATGAAGCCCGTAATTCTGGTAGCCTGGCATGGGGTACCAAAATGGACGGCAGCATGGTGCCACAAATTGATGGCAAAGACCACCCTTACTCTCCGGTAAGTAACTATATTGATTTTTACCGTACCGCCCCTTCATTTACTAACACTGTAGCATTTACAAATGGCGGTAAAGACGGTGCTTTCAGGTTGTCATTATCAGACCTACGTGCTAACTCAATAGTACCTAATAGTTACCTGGACAGGAAAACGTTTAACTTTAATGGCTCTCAGAACATAACATCAAAACTTTCTGTTAACGTTGTTGCTAACTATGTGTTAGAGAATTCAAAAAACAGGTCTGGTTTAAGTGATGGTCCGGGCAACCCGAATAACGTACAGTTTTTGGCACCAAACCAGGATCAGGCTACTTTGGCTCCGGGTACTACTACCGGTGGTAGAGAGTTAACATTTACTGATGACAGTTATGTAACCAATCCATATTTTGCTGCCAATTATTTCCAGAAAAATGTAAACAGGAATCGTTTAATATCATCTATATCTACCAAGTACGATTTTACTAAATGGTTATTTGCACAGGCACGCGTTGGTTACGATCAAAGCAATGACAAGAGGATTGATATTGAGCCAACAGGTACCGGCTATCGTGGTGATAACGGAACCATGAACCAAAGAAACGAGCAAATAACAGAGTTTAACGCCGACGTGTTAGTAAATGCTAAACATAACATTGTTAAGGATTTCTTAGACCTAGATTTGAGTGTTGGTGGCAATATACGTAAATCTGATTATACAGGTACTTTCATCAACGGGCAGGGTGGTTTTACACTTCCTTATTTCTACAGTTTAAAAAACTTCAAATCTCGTGATTCGGGACCAATTGCAGAACTTAGCCAAAAGCAGGTAAATTCAGCTTATTATTCAGCCGATTTTTCTATTAAAGATTTCCTGGTAGTAAGTACAACCGGCCGTTACGATTACTATAGCACTATTGGGAAAGACGTTGGTCCTGGTATATTCTCGCCATCGGTTTCTGGTAGCTTTATTTTCTCTGAGCTTTACCATATGAATGGTGTTGATCTGGGTAAACTGCGTTTATCATTCGCGCAAACTAGTAACGATGCTTCAGCTTTTGCCAACCGGGTTTATTATGATTTAAATAACTCTATAAATGGCGTGCCAACTGCAGGTTTCAGCAGCCAGTTACCGAACTTATTTTTAAAGCCGTTTACCTTAAAAGAGGTTGAGGCAGGTTTAGAAATGAAGTTCTGGGGCGATAGGTTAGGTTTTGACCTTACTGTATTTTCGCGTAAAACTACTAACGAAATCATTAACGGTAACTTAGACTGGTCGACCGGTTACAGCAACCGTTACATTGGCACAGGTTCTACACAAAACCGCGGTATTGAGTTAGAGTTACATGGTACACCGGTTAGGGGCTCGGGCTTCAGCTGGACACCGTCATTTAACTTCACCTATGTTAAAAACAAGATCCTGCAAACTGATGGCATTACCAACTCAAACGTTGACTTTGGTAGGTTCCGTCCGTCAGCAAGTTCGGGCTTTGCTATTACATCATTGGTAGCAGGCTTACCAGGCCCTCAAATTTTAGCTACCGACTATAAACGTGATGCATCTGGTAACATCGTATTTGATAGCCAGGGCCGCCCGCAACGTGGTAACCTGATCCCAATGGGTTCAACCATTCCTAAAATTTATGGTGGTTTAAATAACAGCTTTAACTACAAGCAATTTAACTTAGGTTTCCTTGTTGATTACCGTTTTGGTAATAAAGTGTTATCAGCAACTGAGTATACCAGTATATACAGAGGTTTAAACAAACTTACCCTTGAAGGCCGCGAAACCGGTGTTGTTGGTGTGGGTGTTACTGAAGCAGGTACACCAAACACCGTAAGTACACCAGCCCAAACCTACTACCAGGCTTTAGCTAATAACGTTGGTGTGGTAGATGTATTAGATGGTAGCTTTATTAAATTGCGCCAGGTTACATTAGGTTATACATTCAATGCAGCTTTCTTAAGGGGCACCCCATTTAGCAGCATTGGTGTATCGGCAGTTGCACGTAATCTTTGGACTATAATGAAACACACCAAAAATATCGATCCTGAATCAGGCTTCTCAAACGATATTAAGTTTGCGGGTATTGAGGGTACAAGCTTACCTTTTGCCAGAACTTATGGTTTAAACGTAAACTTCAAATTTAAAAATTAAAAAAGATGAAAAAACGATATATCCTTAGCTGCCTCTTAGCGGCCGCTATGTCCGTAACAAGTTGTACAAAAAACTTTGAGGAAATAAACACCAATCCCGATAAAACAACGGGAGAATTAATTGACCCTTATTTGTTCATACCTCAGGCGCAGATCACATTTTCTCAAACCGGGTATGATCAATTACTTTTTCAGGCAGGGTGGGTGCAGTCTTTGGCATCAACCTTTAACTATTACTATAATGGTGATAAGTACGTGCTTGCAAGTGCCGGTACAGGTTATTATACCTATACATGGAACCGTGCCTATCAGGCTTATACGCTTATGTATGAAATGGGTCAGCTAGTTAAAGATAAGCCGGCAAATACAAACCTCGATGCCGCAGGAAAGATCATGAGGGTGATGATCATTCAACGCCTTACCGACCTGTATGGTGATGTACCTTATTCAGAAGCAGCGCAAGCAAAAACCGGAAATTTTACTCCGAAGTTTGATAAGCAGCAGGATATTTATACCGACTTGTTAAAACAGCTTGACGCAGCTACAACAGCGCTTGACCCTGCAAAAGACAAAATCACTGCCGACCTGTTTTACAAAGGTGACATATCTCAGTGGAAAAAGCTTGGATATTCGCTTATGCTTAAAATAGGTATGCGTTTAACTAAGGTGGCCCCTGATCTGGCAAAACAATATGCCGAAAAAGCTTACGCAGGTGGTACCATGAGCAGCGTTGCCGACGATGCTAAGGTATATGCTGATGCAAGCAACGCTAACAGCAGCAACTCTGACGTAATACGTACTCCTGACGATTTCCGTGAGTTACGTTGGGGCAAAACGTTGATCGATTACATGAAAGCTAATAATGATCCACGTATCTCTGCGGTTGCAGAAATTGCCGCAGGTAACGGTCTTGCAGCTAACCAAAATCAAACAGCAGGTAATAACACAGCAAGTGTACAAATGGGCTTGCCAAATGGTTATACCATAAGCTCTATTGTAAACGCGCCGGGTTACCCGGGTGCAACACCTGCAGATCCTGCAGTAAATGGCGATGCGCCGGCTCCTTTGGGTAAATATTCGCGCCCACGTTTCCAGGTATACTCTGATAGAGGTAGCGCAAACTATATTTACACATATGGCGAATCTGAACTGTTATTGGCTGAAGCATCTACAAGAGGCTGGAATACAGGCGTTGCAGCTACCCACTGGAACAACGCTTTAGCTGCTGATATGAGGTCGCTTGCTAACTATAATACAACACCGATAGCAGTAGTTAGCGATGCTGACATTAACAGCTATGTAAGCGCACACCCACTTATCCCGGCTACTGCTTTAGAGCAAATCAATACGGAGTATTGGGTTACTACATCTACCTTGTTTAACTTCAATGAAACATTTTCTAATTGGAGAAGGTCTGGTTTCCCTGTATTAACCCCGGTTACATTCCCTGGTCAATACATAACAGGCCAGGTGCCACGTAGGATGCCTTACCCTACAACGTTAATTTCACAAAATGGTGCCAATTACAATGCTGCAGTGCAAAGTCAAGGTGCTGATAATTTTGCAACACGTGTATGGTGGGATAAATAATCAACCCATATGCTAATATAAAAAGGGAGACAAATTGTCTCCCTTTTTATATTTTAGTAGCTTGTTTCAACAACAATACCCTATTATAAGCACCCTAACTTATAACTCCATTGATATGTTTCTTTTTAAAGCCGTTCGTAACGTAGCAGCAATAGTAGCCGGCACCTTAGGTATTGTAAGTACCGCAAGCGCTCAGCAAACTTTATTTAAGATGTTACCTGTAAGCCAAACGGGCGTAAAATTTAGTAATGACATTGTAGAAGAAGAATCGCTTAACGTACTTTCATACGAATATTTTTATAACGGCGGTGGAGTGGCAGTTGGCGATATAAACAATGATGGCCTGCCCGATCTGTTCTTTACAGGCAATATGAAACCCAATAAGCTTTACCTAAACCTGGGTGGCTTAAAATTCAAAGACATTACAAAAGAAGCCAGTCCTGACATGGAAGGCCGCAAAGGCGGTTGGAAAACCGGCGTTACAATGGCCGATGTGAACGGCGACGGCCTGCTTGATATTTATGTGTGCTATTCGGGTAAAACAGATAACGATACCCGGAGCAATCAGCTATTTATTAACTACGGCAAAAATAAATTTAAAGAAGAAGCGAAGGCTTATGGCTTGGCAGAACCTGGTTACAGCACGCAGGCCGCATTTTTCGATTACGATAATGACGGCGACCTCGACATGTTTTTGCTTAACCATAACATCAAAAAAATTGATAATATGGAAATTGCAAGCTACAAAAACCTTACCGACGAGCTTGCAAGTAATAAGCTATATCAAAACAATAACGGGCATTTTACCGATGTTTCTAAAACCGCGGGCATCATACAAAACCCGCTTACTTTCGGGTTAGGAATAGCCATTGCCGATATTAATAAAGATGGATGGCAGGATATTTATGTAACAAACGATTACAACGAACCCGACTATATTTATATAAACAACCACAACGGCACTTTTACAGATAAGGCGAGAGATATGGTCAGACATATGTCGCACTTTTCTATGGGTGTTGATATTGCCGATTTTAACAATGATGGTAATGCCGATATCCTTACCCTGGATATGATGCCTGCCGATAATCATCGCCAAAAATCACTACAACTCGAAGAAAACTACGAGACCTTTGCTTTGATGCAAAGCCAGGGCCTCTATAAGCAATATATGCGTAACATGCTCCAGCTAAATAATGGCGACGGCACGTTCAGCGAGATTGGACAGCTTGCAGGAATATCAAATACCGATTGGAGCTGGACACCATTAATAGCCGATTTTGATAACGATGGATACAAAGACATCTTCATATCAAACGGCTACCTGCGCGATTATACCAATAAAGACTTTTTACGCTATTGGGGCGATTATAAAATAAAAAAGGCCATGGCCCGCGAACCTTTTCAATTAATGGATCTGGTTACGGCAATGCCCTCAACCGCTGTGCCCGATTACATTTTTAAAAATAACCAGGACCTTACCTTTACTAATAAGCAGGTGGAGTGGGGGTTAAACCAGGGTAACGTATCCAGCGGCGCTGTCTATGCCGATCTGGATAACGATGGCGATCTTGACCTCGTAATAAATGCTATAAACCAGCCGGCTATTATATATCAAAATACAGCAAGCGAGACAAATCATACAGCGTATCTTGCAATTAAACTTAACGGTTTTGGTAAAAACACCAACGCTGTAGGCTCAAAAGTATACGTGTATACACAAGGCAAGCAGCAATATCAGGAAGTGCAGCCTAACCGCGGATACCTGGCCTGTGTTTCTACTACGCTTAACTTTGGGCTTGGAAATACCACTAATATCGACTCAGTTAAAATAGTTTGGCCGGATATGACGGTGCAACTCTTAACCAATGTTGCCGCAAAACAATTATTAACCGTTAACTATAAAGCCGGTAACAAATTTCAGCCCAAAGCGGCACATAGCAAAACAGTGTTTACTGCAACTGAACCTGTAATTAATTTTAAGCCCGAAGAAATTGCTATTAACGACTTTAAGCGGCAGTTATTAATGCTGTTCATGTACTCTAAGGTAGCACCTGTTATAACCAAGGCAGATGTTAACGGCGACGGCCTGGAAGACCTGTTTATAAGTGGCGACCGCGATATTGCGGGTAAATTATATATACAGCAGGCTAGCGGTAAATATATAGTAAGTGAGGTAGGTAAAGGCCAAAACACAGGTACAACATCTGCAGCTTTATTTTTTGATGCCAACGGTGATGGTAAGCCCGACCTTTATATTGCTAAAGGCGGATACGACCTGTATGTTCCCAATTCGCCCGAACTACAGGACGAATTGTATTTAAATAATGGCAAGGGAGGGTACAATATATCGGCCAATGCACTGCCGGTATTGCATGCAAACAGCAAAAGTGTTGTTACAGCATGTGATTTTGATGCCGATGGAGATTTAGACCTTTTTGTGGGCGGCCGTGTAATACCGGGTAAATATCCTGTAGCGCCGCAAAGCTTCCTGTTAGTGAACGATGGGAAAGGTAAGTTTACGTCTCTAAATGTGCCTTTTGATAGAGTAGGGATGGTTACCGATGCGCATTGGATAGATCTGGATGGCGATAAACGCCCGGATCTTGTGTTATGCGGAGAAATGATGCCTATAACTATTTTTACAAATACCGCATCGGGTTTTAAAAACGAAACGGCCAGGTATTTTGCTACACCGCAAAGTGGTTTTTGGTTTAAACTTGCCTTTGCAGATGTTAATGCTGACGGTAAGCCCGATATGATAGCCGGCAACTTGGGAACAAACTCGCAGATACGGGCATCCGAAAAAGAACCTGCCGAACTTTATTATGCCGATTTTGATGGAAATGGTTCAACAGACCCTTTCTTTAATTTTTGTATCGATGGCAAAAGCTATCCATTTGTAAGCAGAGACGAGCTGAACGAGCAGATATACCCAATGCGCCGTAGGTTTAATTCATACAAAATGTATGCTGATGCTACCATTAATGATGTTTTTACTGCTGATGAATTAAGCAAGGCCGCCAAACTAACCGTTAACGAAATAAACACTCTTGTTTATATTAACACAGGTAACGGTTTTAAAGCTATGCCATTACCAACAGAAGCGCAGTTTGCACCTGTTACACAAATTAAAACGGGTGATTTTGACCACGACGGTAACACAGATATTTTACTATTTGGCAACCGATCTGATAACCGCCTTAAGATAGGGAGTTTAGATGCCAACTATGGCTGTATGCTTAAAGGCGACGGTAAAGGTGGCTTTAGCTATGTTGAGCAGGGAAAGTCGGGGCTTTCGGTAAAAGGGGATGTTAAATCGGTAGTGGAAACAAAGATAAACGGAGTGTCTTACATAGTGCTTGGTTTAGCTGACGCCCCCTTACAATTTTATATACAGAAATGAGATTATTAAGCACATATATACTTTGTGGCTGCCTGTTGGCATCGGTTTGCCGGGCGCAAAGCAAAAAAAATAATTATCCCGATTACCTGCAGCCCGATCATGCAATTAATGCGGTAACAATGGTAATGGTACATGATGTTACATCACCTCCTGTTGCCGCACGCTACTACGCTTATTGCATGTTGCCTGCATATAACATTGTGTCAGCAAATAATGAGGCTATGCCTGCAGTACAAACTTTTGTAAAGGCTTTTAAGTCATCCGGTAGTTTAGATACTTCGAAAGGAAAGTATGATACCCGTATTGCAGCGTATTACAGCATATTAGAAACTGCAAGACAATTATTGCCGTCGGGGTTTATGCTACAGGATGATGAAGACGCATTTTTACAATTGTTAAAAAAACTTAAAGTAAACAACGAAGTGATAAATGCATCTGTACAAGTAGCCAAGCTGGCAACGGCGGATGTTATAGCCTTTTCTAGAACCGATCATTACGGCGAGCTTAGCGCACTTAAACGCTACACTCCGCTAAAAGACGAAAGTAAATGGTACCCAACCCCGCCGGGCTATTTTGAAGCGGTTGAGCCAAACTGGAAAACTATCCGCACTTTGGTGATAGATTCTGCGGAGCAATATAAACCATCGGCGCTTACCCCGTTTTCTAAAGATTCGACCTCTGCGTTTTATAAGGGTGTAAGGGCTGTTTATGAGGCTTCCAAAACACTTACTACAGATGAGCTTAACCAGGCACTGTTTTGGGATTGTAACCCCTTTGCTATTACCTCATCGGGCCATATGGCAATAGGCTACAAAAAGATAAGCCCGGGTGGGCATTGGATGCATATTGCAGGGTTAGCCGCGCGTAAAGCCGGTTTAAACTTTGATGAATCTGTAATGGTTGCAACCATTGAGGGATTTACGCTGATGGATGCTTTTATAAGCTGCTGGGAAGGAAAATATGCCAGCAACCGCCTAAGGCCCGAAACTTATATAAACCGGTACATCGACCAAAAGTGGCAACCCGTTTTACAAACCCCACCGTTTCCTGAATACACCAGCGGGCATGCGGTTATATCGTACGCATCTGCAGAGGTATTAACCTATTTGCTTGGAGATAACTTTGCTTATACCGATAACACCGAGATACCATTTGGCAGCGGTGAGCGAGACTTTAAGTCTTTTTTAAATGCCGCGGCCGAGGCTTCAATGTCCCGTTTTTATGGTGGCATCCACTATAAAGAAAGTATAGAGAACGGTAACCTGCAGGGCCAAAATATTGGCAAAGGCATCATAAATAAAATTGCGAAAGCAGGCATTAAACCAGTTAGACATTGATCACTTTGCTAATCTGATAAATACACGTACTAACAATGTGTAAATTTGATGCCGGTTATTAAACATTTGGCCCTGCATGACATGAGCACCATTTTTTATTTTTACACAGCATTTTCTGCAAAATACTTATACTACATTAAGCCAATGTGGTGTTGAACTATAAATAAAGTAATTAATTAGAAAATTAATTATGATGGCAAACAATCCTATCAAGATTTGGTTACCAGTTTATAAAAAAATATATGTCTCAGCATAACACGGCCTTCAAGGTGTTTAGTTTAAGATCTGTCATACCCGGTTTTGTATTAGCGATTATTACAATTGGCGTTAAAGCTCACCTGTTAACGTCCTATTCATTTCATCTGTCACAAAAAGTGGCGAGCATACCTTTTTAAAACAGCATGAACACAGAATTTACTGAAGATACCGCCCCGGGGACATTGCAGCAAAATATCAGTGGCTTGTTTCATTATCTTCGATCTAATAGAAGATACATTATACTTGCTGCTATACTATTCGCAATAGGAGGCCTTGTATTATCTTTTGTTAAGAGACCAGCCTATACTGCAGAAAGCAGTTTTGTACTTGATAACAATGCCGGCAGTAGTATGGGTAGCTTTGCCAGTATTGCTGCACTGGCTGGTGTAAGTATGGATAACGGTAGCGGCGTGTTTTCTGCGGATAATATCGTAGAACTATACAGGTCCAGAACCCTTTTAGAAAATACATTGCTTACACGTGCTACCTTTGGAGATAAAAAAGAGTTGCTGATTGACAGATACATCGCTTCCCAACCCAAATGGCGGGAGCTGGTCGAAAAAAAGCACGTCAGGTTCACCGGGAATCGTATGCATCCTGACCGTACTGCCGACAGCGTTTTGTACGAGGTAGTCAAAGAGATACGTAAAAAGGCGCTATTAGTTGATAAACTGGAAAAGAAGACCATTATAACGGTGAGTGTTACCTCTAAAGATGAACTTTTTGCCAAGAATTTTAATGAACAATTGGTTGGCAATGTTAATTCATTGTTTGTACAGATCAAATCTGCAAAGGCGGCTCAAAATGTAAGGGTGCTGCAACGGCAAACAGACAGCGTTAAGCGTACACTTAACGCTAATATGCAAGGTGCTGCCTCAGCACTTGATGATGTGCCTTATGCAAACCCTTTAGAACAGTCGCTTAAAGTGCCTTCGCAGCGTAAATCGGCAGATTTGCAGGCAAACGCCGCTGTATATGCAGAACTTATTAAAAACCTGGAACTGGCAAAACTTACTCTACTGCGGGAAACACCGCTCATTCAATCTATAGACAAACCGCAACTTCCGCTTGAAAAAGAAAAGATTAACAAAGTTGTTTATGCCATTGCCGGAGGGATAATAGGGGCAGTGTTAATGACCATTTGGTTTATAGTTATAGGATTGTTTTATAAGAAGCAGATTAATTGAGACGATTTTGGCCAGCATTAAACGTAATATTTTTTATAACATCCTGCTTACAACCAGTCAAATAGCGTTTTCGCTGGTTAGCCTGCCTTATATCTCACGTGTTTTAGGGCCGTTTCAACTTGGCCGGGTTTCCTTTGTAGATAGCGCAACTCAATATTTTATTATAACGGCATCGCTGGGGATCCCTATTTATGGCATCCGCGAGATAGCCAAAGTAGTCGGCTCGCCCGTCGCGTTAAAGAAAACCTTCTCGGAGTTATTGCTTATACAGATCATTACTTCGGCAGTATTGTTTCTTGTTTACCTCGTGCTTGTTTTATTCCTGGACCGTTTCCACGCTGAAGAACGTCTGTTTCACTTAGGCCTTTTACAAGTATTGCTAAGTGCTTTTGTTACCGATTGGTTTTTTCAGGGTATGGAGAATTATGCTGCGGTTGCCCTACGCTCATTTGTTATGCGGCTGGTAAGTATTGCCGCCATTTTAATATTTGTAAAAAATGAGCATGATGTATTTCTTTATTACACCATCTGGTCGGGTGCGGTTGTGCTAAACATGGCAATAAGCCTGTCTTCGAGTTATAGTTATATTAATTTTAAGAATCTGGACCTAAAGCGGCATTTTAAACCGGTGATGACTTTTTTCTCTACCAGATTTGTAACCAGTATCTATGTGATATTGTTATCAGTGTTTATAGGCTACCTGGAGAATAAGGTTTATGTAGCTTACTTTACATCAGCCTATAAAATTTACACGGTAAGTGTAACCTTAATATTAGCTTTCAGTTCGGTATTGATACCAAAGCTGTCGGCTTATCACCAGGCTAACATGCACGAAGAGAGCGCCCGGCTGTTATCACGCAATTTTAACGTGATCATTAATATCAGCCTACCCATTATGGCCGTTATGATGTTTTTTGCAGGGCCTGTGATACATATTTTATTGGGTGACCGCTTTTTACCGGCCCAGGCAGATTTGTTACTCCTGGCACCGCTTGTCCTGGTTATTAGTATCAGTAATGTGCTTTCATTAAATATACTTACCCCGGTTGGTAAAGAACGTGACTTTTTAAAAGCTACAGTATATGGAATGATATTTAACCTTTGTATCGTATTCTTCCTTATATCGGCATTTAGGGATGTTGGTGCTTCTATATCACTGCTGGCAACAGAATGCCTGGTGTGCGGCCTGTTATATTACTATGCCTTGCCTTATCTTAAAAATATTGTAATATCCCTTAAAACCATCTTACTAAACTTTGTAAGCTGCTGTATTTGTTTTGGAGCTATAAGGTTTGGTTTTGCACATATAGCCCTCGCCGGTAACCAACTGGTGATGTTTATGATGCAGATATGCGCATGCGGTGTGGTTTATTTATTGATGGAGGTATTTGTTATGCGTAATGTGCTATACAGAGAACTGTATCATTTGGCTTTAAAAAAGATTGGAAGATGAAGCTGCGGGCCTTATCCAATCCATACACAATGTTTGCTTTAATTTGGGCAATTGCTGTTGTGTTTTATTTTTTTGGCTGGTCAGACATTTTCCCCGACTTATCTGCAGGGCTCACGTTTTTTCTTGCTTCGGCAATATTGCTCAGTGCAGCTGCTGCGGTGGTAACAATCAGGCAATCTATATTTGCCTTTCGCCCGGCAGATACTTCGACGTTTGATTTTGGCATTTATCTGCTTGGTGCCAATCTATTTTCCTGGATGCTCAATTTTGCTTACAGTGGCATCCCGATCCTTAAAATATTGGGCGGCCAGGATATCGATTACCGGGATTTTGGAATGCCAACTGTTATCGTATTCACCATGAGTTTTAATAGCTTTTTGTGTGTTTACTTCTTCCATCGTTTCCTGACCAATAAAAAGCGGATCAACTTAATTTATATCGCTGTTTGTTTAGGTTGCTTTGTGTCAATATTCTCAAGGGGGCTTATTGCCATGACAGCGATGTCTATGTTTTTCCTGTGGCTGTCGTCAAAAACAAGTACGCTGCGCGCCGGCTTTATTGCCGGCACTGCCGTTACATTTTTGTTGGTATTGTACATTTTCGGTGTTGTAGGTAATATCCGGATGAATACACTTATTGCGTCGCAAACCGGCAGGGCCGCAGAAAGTTATAGCAGCAAAACTATATTGCTGGTTGGGGCGGCTTCACAAAAGTTTAAGGAAAGCTTTGTGCCCGATGAATATTTTTGGGGTTACCTGTATATCTCATCGCCTCTAAGCAATCTGGAGCATAACGTAGAGCAGGAGCCACCGGCCATGAGTTTGCCCGATGTGATATCTTATGGCGTTAATGAGTTTACCTGGGATTTTATATCTAAAAGATACAATACAATAACCGGGGAGGAGCAAAAGAAGCCGGTACTGCTTGTACAGGAGCTAACAGTTTCTACCATTTTTGCAGAAAGTTATCGTTATGCCGGCTGGCCGGGAATGGTTTTTATGCTGATCTTTTTATTGCTGCTGCCTTTTGTATACCTCGGCCTGCTTGGCTACAATAAAGATGTTGCTCCTTTAGGAATAGCCATCCTAACGAACATCTACTTTTTCTCCTTTTTTGATAACATGCTGATTTACTCGGGGCTTGGTTTGCAGCTTTTGTATCCTTTTCTGCTAAAATTTTTGCAAAAGTTAAGTACAGAACAATTTTTCCGAACAGGTACGGCTAACTATAAAGAATTTTAATAACGTATGACTGAGACGCCGCAGATAACTATACTAATGGCTACCTATAATGGGGCGCACTACCTAGCAGAGCAACTTAACAGCCTGCTTGCCCAAACATATGTAAACTGGCAGCTTATTATCCGGGATGATGGATCGACCGATAAAACAATTGATATAATAAAGGATTATGCGGTTAAACATACTCATATTTCGTTAGCAGAGAAGCGTTGGCCTCAAAAAGGAGCCTGTGCAAATTTTGCTGCTTTATTTGATATCGCCTATAACGACCCGAAGATTGGCCATATCATGTTTTGTGACCAGGACGATATATGGAAGCCCGAAAAATTAGAGAAAACGATGCATGCTATGCAGCGGGTAGAAAAAAGTAATCCCGGACAGCCAGCCTTGATCTATGGTAATTTTGAGTTGATGGATTCGGATGGTGCTTTTATGCCGGGGCAATTTAAACTGAAACACAGCATCCATTTACGCAATTTGTTGAGCTTTAATTCTGTTTATGGCTGTACTACTATGCTAAACCGGGCGCTTATTAACCGGGTAGCTGCAATACCGGCCACTGCCATTAACCACGATTACTGGATTGCCCTGGTGGCGTCTATTTATAAAAGCGATTTTATTAACGAGCCGTTGCTAAGATACAGGCAACACGGCAATAATGCATCAGGTAATGTTGCAGGCAACAATAGCATGATGTCGCGGCTGAAAAGGAACTTTACAGCCCCTGATAAGGAACTAAATAACCTGAAGACGAGATTAATAATGTTCAAAGATTTTTATGATAGGTATCACAATGAAATGAGTAAAGACGATCGGAAATTGTTGACTGCCTTCCTGGAAGCATTTAATTCGGGCAGGTTTAAGGTGACTATGGTGATGCTCACCAACCGCATCTTCAGGAACGGCCTTTTGCAAACGCTGGCATCTTTTTTTCAGGTGGTTCTTTTTTATGATAAACTAAAGGCTTTAGGGGAGGGGCCAAACAAATAGCATGGCCATAATTTGCAATACACGGTGTTTAAATGCCACTTTAACCGGTACACAGCGCTATACACAAAGGATATTAGAATCATTCCCGGGCGAGGTTATCCGCATGGCGCCGCCCGCCGGAATATCCCGCGGGGTAATAGGCCATTTATGGGAGCAGGCTATACTTCCCGGCAAGCTCAAAAATAATTTGCTTTGGTCGCCAAGCAATTCCGGGCCTATGCTGGTAAGCAAGCAGGTTGTTACCATTCATGACCTGGTAACG
This sequence comes from Bacteroidota bacterium, assembly GCA_040389205.1. Taxonomy (GTDB): domain Bacteria; phylum Bacteroidota; class Bacteroidia; order Sphingobacteriales; family Sphingobacteriaceae; genus Mucilaginibacter. The sequence goes on along the minus strand of JAZKAL010000014.1, from coordinate 79,337 downwards.
GTTGACCATCCGGAGTGGTTCAATAAAAAGTTTACCATATGGTATAATTACATGTTGCCGATATTATGTAAAAAAGCTACCCATATCATTGCCATATCAGAGTTTACCAGGCAGCGCCTTTTAGAGTTGTATAGGTTGCCCGAAAGCAAAATAAGCATGATCTATAACGGGGCAGACCTGCCATTACCGGTTTTAGATAACGCTGCTATGCAATTACCCTTTAAAAGGTATGTATTATCATTGGGATCATTGGAGCCAAGAAAAAATATCCCGCTGTTATTAAACGCATGGGAGGCAATATTGCCCAAACTCCCCGATGATGTAGGGCTTATTGTAGTGGGAGCAAACGGCAATTCGAAGATCTTTAAAGATGCAGGTATAACTCATATTCCCAATAGGGTACATTTTACAGGGCATGTTACTGATGCATACATTACGCAACTTTATAAAAACGCGATGTTTTTTGTGTACTTATCTGCTTATGAGGGCTTCGGGCTACCCCCGCTGGAAGCTATGGCTTTAGGCACACCGGTGCTGGCAGGTAATAAAACAGCCATGCCCGAAGTAGTGGGCGAAGCAGGTTTATTGGTAGATATTAATAGCCGGTCGGAGTGTGAAAATGCACTGCTTAGACTGGTGGATGATGAAAAACTTAGAGCGGATTTAGCTGCGAAAGGTACGGAACAGTGTAAAAAATTCGACTGGCATAAAACTTCTACCCAAACCTGGGACGTGTTACAGCGTTTTATTTAGCAATAGTGGCTTAAATTTTAGATCCATTACTATGTTGACTAATCCGCGAAGATACATTATCCTTTTAGCCCTCATCTTTTTAACAACGAATGCTTTACCACAAAGCCGTAATCCTACCAAGGTAAGTATAATAGCATACGGCGCTAAAAGTAACGGGGACTTTGACAACACTAAAGCTATTACCGATGCTATCAACGCTGCGGATACAATTATTATTCCTAAGGGTAATTTTAAAATAGGGCATCAGGTATATATCCGTGGAAAAAGCAATAAAACGATCATCGCGACGGGTAGCACTATTATCAATACAGATGATTCGGTAGGGTCCTTTTTTTTTGAGAATTGCAATAATATAACTGTACAGGGGGGTACCTGGACGCGGTTGAGGATACCAGAAAATATTGGTAAAACAGGTAAAGAACACACGTTTACGTTTGAGACGTGTAAGCAGGTTACCGTAAAAAACGTTTTTATAAACGGTTCGCCACAAATGGGCATCAGTTTAATGAATGTAATAACTGCAAGTATCATTGGTAACCGCATTCAAAATTGTTTTCGGGATGGTATTTATGCCCATTATTCGGCCAATTTAAAATACCTGAATAATACACTCAACAATATTAAAGATGACGCCATGTCTGTTCATGATTACGGCATTGCAAGTCAAAAAAAGGTATTGTTTGCAAACGGATATAAACAAGCCGGCCATGTGATGGTATCAGGAAACGTTACCACTAATACCTACCAGGGGTTTTCGTCAATTGGCTGTATAGATGTTAAAATTACAAATAACAGGTTTAGTAATACCGTTAACGCAGGCATAGCTGTGTTTAACACCGAACACCTGTTTCCGGGTTATACTTCTCGTGCCCGAAATATATTGGTTAGTGGAAATACATTAACCGGCAATGGTTATAGCCAATTTATCTTGAACAAGATGTACGATAATTTAGGGCAGCTATCAAGCGGGCGCTGCGCCATATATATCGCCGTAAACGATAAGGAAGATTTTATACGCCATCCGCTAACCCGTATCACAAATGTAATAGTTATAGCGAATACTATCGATAGCTGTGCAGTAAACGGAACTTACATGGCACAGATTGATGGGTTGATTTTTAAGAATAACAGCTTTAATCGCTGTAATCTGGTTAAAAGCACTTATACCACTAAAACAATTGAAATAAGCGCCTGTACGGGTAAACAAATTTCAAAAAATATTGTCCGCTAATGATTATGGCTCAAGAGAAAGAAACGAGAATAGCTTTATTTATTCCTACCTACAATGCCGGCGATAGCTGGGCCGATCTATTGAATGCGCTGCAACAGCAAAGCCTTAAGCCTAATATATTTGCCGTGATCGACTCCAGTTCATCTGACGCTACCGTACAACTTGCAAAAAACCAGGGGGCGGAGGTGTTGAACATCGCGCAAAAAGAATTTACGCATGGCCTTGCCAGGCACCGGCTTACCGAAAGTTTTCCTGATAACGATATATTTATTTTTATGACACAGGATGCTATGCCCGCAAGCGATCAAAGCCTGGCAAACCTGGTGAAGGCGTTTGATGACAATGCTGTTGGCGTTGCTTATGGGCGGCAGTTACCGCGCCTTGCAGCAGGCCCCATAGAGAGGCAAGAGCGCCTTTTTAATTATCCGGAAGTGTCATCTGTCAGGTCTGAAGCGGATATCCCTAGGCTGGGTTTTAAGACCATTTTTTGTTCAAACTCTTTTGCAGCATACCGAAAAACCGCGTACTTAGAATCGGGTGGTTTCCCGCCGGAAGCGCAATTTGGAGAAGATACTATTTTGACGGCCAAAATAATTAACAAGGGGTGGAAGATAGCCTACGTAGCCGACGCTATCGTTATACATTCTCATGGCTACAATTTAGCTGAGGAAGCCGCCCGGTACCGTGAGATAGGTAAGTTCCATCGGCGAAACCAATGGCTGTTTGAAAATTTTGGCAAACCTGGTAAAGAAGGCTTTAAACTATTGTTTTCGCAACTGTTGTTTGTACTAAAAAATAACCCAATTAGTTTGCCGCTTGTACCAATAAGAATAGCCAACAAGTGGCTGGCATATAAAAAGGGTTTTTGGGAGAGATCTTAATTACTTTCCTTTTCCCTGCATCATTACTCTTACAGTACCATATATGATGGATAGGTCTGCCTTAAAATCAACATTTTTAAGGTAATGGAGGTCGTAACGCAGGCGTTCACACATTTTATCAATGCTATCCGCATAGCCGTAGTGTACCTGTCCTAAAGAAGTTACGCCCGGTTTTAGTTTCAGCAGCGTAGCATAGGTAGGGTCTCTTTGAATGATCTGATCTATAAAGTAACGCCTTTCTGGCCGAGGGCCAACAACAGACATATCTCCTTTAAAAACATTCCAAAATTGGGGTAACTCGTCCAGTCGGGTTTTGCGCATAAAGTACCCCCACTTTGTAATGCGGGGGTCATTATTAATTGTAAGCTGAGGCCCGGAAACTTCCGAATTAACGATCATGCTCCTGAATTTGATGATCTTAAACGTCTGTCCACCCAGTCCAACACGCTCCTGGCGATAAAATACAGGACCTTTAGATGATAATTTTGTGATGAGTGCCACCATAGCGAACGTAGGTGCGCCAAGCAGCATTATTACACCTGAGAAAAGTATATCGAAAGAACGTTTCAGGAACATTTTTTCGGGGCTTAAGCAATGATCAGATGTAATATTCAGAACCGGCAAATTGCCATATCGTTCAAGCGAAACAGCATGTACACTGTTTAACACTACATCTGTTACCACCCTGAATTTGATGTCGTGGTTCTCGGCAATGGCTGATATTTGTTTCAATAAATACTCATCCACTTTAACAACGCACATATAGATGCGGTGGGGCCTTAACGAAGCTATCTTTTGTGAAAGGTCCCAAAAGGGCATATTTAAAGCTTGTTGCTGAGAAATGAAGTCCATTAACTGATAATCACGCGATGCATCGGCTGTTAATGTATCTATAAACCGGATGGCTACATTTTCTTCACCTATAACTATCATTCGGTCCTTAACATGGGCTTTGCTACGTTTATACAGTACGCGCGTGTAAACTATAAAGCGTAAAAAGGCTACACTAATGAAGAACAACGAGTAGCCGAGTGTAAGTTCGGTTCTGGAAACAAGGTTGATCTTAAAAAAGTAAATAATACTGCCTATGCACAAGAGATGATAAAAAAGTGCTTTCGCCAGGCATATAATATTATCACTAAGTTTTGCTACAAGGCGCGTGCGGAGGCTTTGCGACTGTATAGAATTTACTACCCATGTAACGTTTACAATGCACAAGAAAAGTAAAGTTATTTTACTATCTGTATATATTTCATGAACAAACGTGTGCGAAATTATGAGTGACGCATTTAAAGCTAATATATCAGCTATAAATAGAAGCAGGTAAAGATATCGAGAATACTTTAGCGTCATAGTAGAAATTATTACTTAAAACGCTACAAATATCATGCAGTTTTTCGAATATTAATCTAATTGTTTTAAAAATTATTTAATTGGTAAAATTATTTATTTAAACTAATGATACCCAACACTATAGCTGCAAGTGAAGCAAGTGCACTTGTAATGCCAACAAATTCGGCTGTGGTTAGCCCTCTCTTATCGGGCTTTTTAGGAACCAGAATATCGCTGCCGGGTTTAACCTGCGGATAACTTTTAAAAAATAGAAAATGTTTGGTTGATTTAACAGTGCCGTTAGGGTATACAACATAGGTTTTACCTTTGTAAGCCCTTTGGCCAAAACCGCCCGCGTTATCTATGTAGTCGCCAAGTGATTTGCCGCGTTCAAAAACTACTGTACCCGGGTATAATACTTCACCACTTACTCTTACTGTACGCTGCTGTTGAGGTACGATAAGCACATCGCCGTCTTCTACCGGGATATCACTTACAGAGCCCGGTTTTGCAATTATTTCGGCAAGTTGTATCCCAACCCGGTTGTTTACTAACTGTTCGGCACTTGTTTCGGTACTGTCTTTAGAAAGTTTTTTTAAGCGGTTAAGCTGTTGTGCCCGTTGCAGGGCCAAAGAGTCGACACCCATATGCTGCTTGCTATCAAGCGCCATCAGTTTTCTTTGTAGTGTACCGCCTTCTGCATCTGCTGATGCGGTAAGCCCGCCCGCACGTTTCACCAGGTCAGAAATTCGTTCGTTCTTGTGCTGTATAGCATACGTTCCGGGATATAGTACTTCGCCCTGCACTTTAACCAATCTTTGCTTTTCAAAACCAGGCAGTTGGAAAACGGATACTACATCATAAGGTTGCAATGTAAAATCTCCGGTTGATTGCAGGTTATTATTTACGTTAACTGTAAAAATCTTTGCAATTGCCGAATTTGCCGTTTTAGGGTCGCTGTCGGCAATCCTTCGGGCCACTTCAATTCTCATTCCCGATGCTCCCTGGCTAAACCCGCCCGCTTTAATGATGAGGTCTTCTACAGTCATCTTTTCACCAAAATTGTATTCGCCGGGTTGGCGCACCTCACCTGTAATACTCACTTTATAGGGGTCCCTAAGGTCAAATATAGACGGGATGACAACGCTATCTTCGCGTAATAACGGCACATCGGCATCTTTGCCGCTTTTTATCGCCGAGGGATCGAATGAGATAACCTCTTTTGTATTATCGGGCTTTAACCTGGTTATGATGCCCCTGTTGGGGAAAGCATCCTCTTTTAACCCCGAAGCTTTGGAAATAAGCATAGAAAGTTTCATGCCTTTGTCAAGCGCGTAAGTGCCGGGCCTAAATACCGCACCCGAAATAGTTACCCTGTTGGTATAACGGTCAATTATCCGATCTACAAAAAAGCGGTCACCGCGCAACGGCATGTAATTTTTATAATCTTGTTCTGGTATATCGCTTAGTCTCCGTTGCTGTTCGCTAACCTGGTCCACCTTTATTTTTTCGGTATAGGCATCATTAGTAAAACCTCCTGCAAAACTTAGCAGATCGGCAAGGGTTTCCCCGGGCAGCATCTCAAACTTTGCAGGTGTTTTTACCTGCCCGCCAAGTTCAACTTGTATCTGGTTAGAGGGCACACGAATAATATCCTGGTCCTGCAAACTGATATTACCCTGCTGGTTGCCTTTGGTCAGAAAATCATAAACATCCAGCCGGCGAAGTATGCGGTTGTTCCTGATGATCTCTATAGCGCGATAAGTTCCTTGCTCATTAGGACCGCCTGCAGCATAAAGCGCGTTAAAAGCCGTAGCCAGGGAGGGCAGGGTGTAAGTTCCGGGGCGTTTCAATTGCCCTGTCATTATTACTTTTATGCTGCGTATGTTACCAAGCGTTACCGAAAGGTTTGAACCGCTGCCTATGGCAAACCTGTTAGCCTGCAGTTTACTTTTGATGAGCGATGTAGCGGTTGATATGGTTTTGCCACCTACAGGCACCATTCCAATCCCGGGTATATTGATATTCCCTTCGGGTGATACCTGGAGCTTCCAGTTGACAACAGACCGGCCCGAAACATCAATGTTCAATTGGTCGTTAGGGCCAACTGTATAATTTAATGGTGTAGCTAAATTTAGGTTTGGCTCAAAAGTAGTAGACGTTTCCGAAAACAGGTCGCTGCCAAACACGGGCAGCATAAATATATCTTTTTGTTGAATTAGCTTTTTACTGGTTCTGTTGGTATCAGGCCGGTAATTTAATTTCCTTGTTTCAGTTTTAAGAGATGTGTCAGTAGTAGTATTGCTTTCCGGTTCTGCGCTCTTATTATTTAACTTACGTTCCAGTATCTCTAATTGCCCTGCACTGGCCCCGCGGGCTTTTGCAGCGTCCATGATCTGCTTATCAGTCATGCCGGAAGCCCTCGCCTTTACTATTGCCTGTTGAAGTTGTTGTTCGTTTTCTATAGGTAGATTCTGTGCAGACAGTATTTTGGGAGACGTGGTAATAAGAAAAATGACAAATAGAAATATGCTGGTTAATTTCATCAGGTAAGATGTTGCTTTATATTATTGCGAATGATCATAAGGGCCGTTACCTTTTGTTCTTAACGGCAACTCTCCGGTATTCCGGGCTAAATTTTCTATAAATTAACGAAAGATGGATCTGCTATGTATTGTCATGTTGAAACGATTATAGATTGTTTTTGTTGGTGGCAGTTTTAAATTTTTTTCATGAAAATTATCATCACTTATTAAAAGCAGTTAATGCAGTGAAAAGGCGTAAATTTTTAAGTGGCGTTTATCAGAACTTAATATATCTTTGAGGCTAAATTTTTACAATAGCGATTTACATGGCAAAGGCATCTGAAATTAAAGTAGGAAATATATTACGCTTTAACGGTGAGTTAGTAACCGTTACCGAAGTTTTACACCGTACACCGGGCAAGGGTGGCGCATTCTACCTGGATAAATTCCGTAACATTAAAACCGGTAAAATTGTTGAAGCGCGTTTAGCTACCGATGAGCAGGTTGAGATTTGCCGCGTAGAAACAAACGATTTTCAATACCTGTACGAAGAGGGCGATAGCATGGTAATTATGGATAACGTAAGCTACGAGCAACACAATATCCCCAAGGCATTATTTGGCCCGGCTGTTAAATTCCTTAAAGAGGGGATGAACGTGATTGTTTCTTTTGAAAGCGAAGAACCTATTATGGCACAAGCACCGAATTTTGTTGAATTAGAAATTACCTACAGCGAGCCTGCTGTTAAAGGCGATACATCATCGGGCGCATTAAAAAATGCTACTACCGAAAATGGTGTTGAAGTTAAAGTGCCTCTGTTTGTAAACCAGGGCGATAAGATCAAGGTTGATACCCGCACCGGCGAATACGTTGAGCGCGTTAAATAATAAATAACATCTGCAAAAAATGCCCGGATAGTATGTCCGGGCATTTTTGTTTTTACACTATTAATTACACCACGATTATTGAAGTATATCGGGCTTTGTTATGAGAACAATTACGTCGGTGTGATGATAAATATATCGCTATCAGTTAAGTTTGTGCGTCAATAATCTATATGCAACACGTACTCGATAACCCCATTTATACTGCTCTGGCAACCGGGAGCAACCACTTATCAATCGGGAATGATAAGGTTATGCACTTTCGCAGGGATATAGCCCCATTTGCGGGAATGGAAGAGTTTACGGACGAGCACTTCGCCGCTCTAAAAGATTTAGTACCGGATAACGGCCCTTATGTTTTCTTTAGTCCGACGGAAATTAAATTCCCGGAGCCATGGAAAGTTGTTAAAGCATTTGAAATGAAGCAAATGGTTTATGGAGGGCCAATACCTGATGAACAACCGGCACAAAAGATTATTGACATGGGAGAAGAGCACATCCCCGAAATGCTTGCTTTAACACAACTTACCGTCCCGGGGCCATTCCTGCAACGCACTATTGAATTTGGAGAATACGCAGGTATTTTCGCGGATGGTAAACTGGTTGCCATGGCAGGCCAGCGCATGCAGCCGTTACCTTACGTAGAGATCAGCGCGGTTTGTACCCATCCCCATCATTTGGGTAAGGGTTATGCAGGTGCGCTTTTAAATGAACAGATCAAACGTATAATGGCTGCCGGGAAATTGCCGTTTTTACATGTATTGGCTGATAACCCTGCAGTTAGGGTTTACGAACGTGTAGGATTTACAAACCGCAAAAATATCTTCGGTTACGTTTGTTACCTGTAAACTATATACCCGAATAAGCAGTAGGTACCAGCATGGTTGATGTTATTTTAGATACTAGCAGGGCATCGGCATATTCGGGTACAGCGCTTATTTTTTTCCATTCCGGGTCGCCGACAAATGCCTTCCAGTGCGTATTTTTATCGTCCATATCTTTAAAGGTAACCATATAGGTAAGATTTGGCCTGTCGTTGCCAATAATGGTTTCGCCAAAAAATACAGGTTTAAAGCCCAGGCGTTTAAAAATATCTATTTCGCCCTTGTCATTAAACATCTCTATTTTCTTTTTGCCGGCGGCTTCACTGGCACTTTTATATTGGCGTAGTTCAAAAATGCGTTGCTCGCGTGGCGGCAGCTGTTTCGAGCGCATGTGTTTAAACGCCTTCATCATCGAAGTTTCCAGGTGTTCAAATGCCGGGTTATCGGCAGGTGCGTTCAGGTAGGCAGCACCACGGGTCCAGTAGTCTTTGTTGTTTTCTAAAAAGTAATACAAGCCTTCGGCATGTACATAGGTGTTAAAAGGTATCAGCACATAAAGCTTTGTTTGGCCTTTGGGGTCAAGTTCTGTAAAAACGCCCACTGTTTCGTACCGTTGTTGCTTCATCAGGGGCACAAAAACATCGCGGTAAAAATCCTCGGTAATTTTTTGCTGGCGTTCGTCCTTAAAAGTATAAACCCGCAATTCGTAGTGCTCTACGTAAGGGATTTTATCGTTTAAAGGTTTGTTTTGTGCCATGGTTACTGCGGGTGCAACAGCGGCTGCTGCGCCGCTTATTAATGAGCCTTTTAAAAACGAGCGTCTTTGCATTTGATTAACAATTGATTGCCCCAATATATGTATTTCTACTCAAAATCCTCATCTTCATCCTCATCATCTTCGGGTACATAATTGGTAATGGCCTGGCCAATGGCGTCAACTTCAGCATTATTGTCAAACAGCGGGGTGTCGGTCTCCGGGTCAAGCAGTAACCAAACATTATCGGTGTCTTTTTCAATTTTGCCAAACTCGGTGCCGGCCTTAAATATGGTATACACGTTATCTTCTTCGGGGAAAACGGAATAGACAACGCCGCTTACCAATATATCAAATGGTTCTTTTAACTCTTCCATAGCATAAAATAAAGGCGCAATTTACCATTTTTTAAAAATAAGGCTTTAACCATACCGAAAAGTTTACCCATCTATTGCTTATTTAAGCACATATTCATTTACATTTGCGCCCATAATTGCAGCGGACGGATATTAAAACTTTGGCCGATTTTTAGCAGTGTATTAAGCATGAAAAGAGTTGTTATTACGGGCCTTGGGGTTTTATGTCCCGCAGGGAACGATCTGGAAAGTTTTTGGACAAACATTATAAACGGCCGCAGCAACGCCGCCAATATTACCCGTTTCGACGCAAGCGGTTTTAAAACACATTTTGCTGCCGAAATAAAAGATTTTTCGATGGCCGATCACCTCGACCGTAATGAAATTAAACGTAATGACCTTTATACCCAATATGCACTTGTTGCCGCTAAAGAAGCCATAGAAGATTCAGGTTTCGATCTGGATAAGATCTCGCCTTTTGATGTAGGCGTTATAATGGGTTCGGCCCAGGGTGGTTTCGAAACATTTGAACAACAGGTGAGGGATTATGCCGCTAACGGCTTTCAACCACATTTTAACCCGTTTTTTATACCTAAAACTTTGGTGAATATGGCATCGGGCCTTATTTCTATCAAGTATGGTTATATGGGTATTAATTTCTCGGCTGTATCGGCATGTGCATCGTCTAATACCGCTATTATGGATGCCCTCAACTATATCCGTTGGGGTAAAGCCAAAATTATTATCACAGGCGGTGCCGATGCGCCTATTAGCGAGGCCTCAATTGGTGGTTATAATGCGCTAAAAGCATTATCAACCCGTAACGATTCGCCGCAAACAGCATCGCGCCCGTTTGATGTGGAACGCGATGGCTTTTTAATGGGCGAGGGCGCCGGTGTTTTGGTATTTGAAGAATACGAGCATGCGGTAGCCCGTGGTGCTAAAATATATGCCGAGGTTGCCGGTGCAGCCATGACATCTGATGCTTACCACATTACCGCTACCCATCCCGAGGGTAAAGGTGCTATACAGGGAATGAAATATGCCCTGCATGATGCAGGGCTGAATGCTGAGCAGGTGAATTATGTAAACGCCCATGCAACCTCAACACCGGTTGGCGACCTAAGCGAATCTAAAGCGATAAGCGCTGTATTTGGTAGTAACAAGAACCTTGCAGTAAGCGCTACTAAATCTATGACCGGTCACCTGTTAGGTGCTGCAGGTGCTATAGAATCTATAATAGCTATAAAAGCCATCACAGATGGTATTATCCCGCCTACCATCAACACACACACTATTGACCCGGAAGTTCCTTCCAATTTGCACATCGTGATAAAAGAGGCTATCAACAAAAAAGTTGATGTAGCTTTGAGCAACACGTTCGGTTTTGGCGGGCATAATGGTATAGCCTTGTTTAAAAAGGTATAATTGCATAAGTTTATACCGATGGATAATAGCCTTTTGCTTAACAGTATTGCCAAACATGTAACGCTTGATGAGCATGAAGAGCAGATGTTGTTATCCATCCTCCATTATAAAAAAGCTAAACGCAAACAATTTGTACTGGAAGAAGGCGACATAAGCTCCAAAATTATTTTTGTGACCAGCGGTTGCCTGCGCAGTTACGCGGTTGACAAGAATGGTACCGAGCATGTGCTGCAATTTGCCCCCGCCGGTTGGTGGATAACCGATATGCGCAGTTACATTACCGCCGAACCGGCTCGCCTTAATATCGACGCTATTGATGATAGTGAATACATATTCATCAATAAAAGCGATTTTGAGGAGCTGAACCTTAAAGTCCCCAAGTTTGAGCGCTTTAACCGTATCATAGGGCAAAACGCCATTGCCACCTACCAGCACAGGCAAATAGATAACGCCATCTTCGCGGCTATGGAGCGTTATGCCAATTTTTGCCAGCTTTATCCGTCGCTTATTAAAACCCTGCCACAAAAGCAGGTAGCATCATATATTGGTGTTACGCCCGAGTTTTTGAGTAAGATGCTGAACACGCAGATAGTGAAATAGCGCATTCAGCAATACAACCATCAAACAATTAAGCAATTAGACTTTCCTCTTAATCTACATTAAGTTTTCTTCTTAATCTGCCATAAGTATTGGCCTTAACCTACATTATTGGGCTGCTTGCGCCTGCAGGCTATCTTTGTTATATCAAATCGAAAGAGATATGAAAAAGAAGATCCAACACATACTTGCAGGGCGCGAGAAGCAAATAACCAAAGAAGAAAGCGTAAGGCAACCATTGCCTCATATGGATTTTAGGTTTGCTAATCCTTTCATCGTGCTGCATCACATGGGGCCTAAGGTAATTGAGCCAGGGCAGGAGTTGAGGATCCACCCGCATCCGCACCGTGGCTTTGCACCTGTTACCTTTCAGTTACAGGGCGAAGGTTACCACAAAGACAGTGCAGGCCACAACGGAGTAATTAAGGCAGGTGATGTGCAATGGATGTTTGCAGGTAAAGGTGTTTTGCACAGCGAAGGCCCAACTGCCGAACTGTTGAAGACCGGCGGTGTGCAGGAGTTGATCCAGCTTTGGATAAATGTACCTAAAGCCAATAAATGGGATGAGCCGACTTATCAATCGGCTACCAAAGCACAAAAGCCAAACGTGTTGCAGCAGGAGGGTGTAAACCTAAGACTGGCAAGTGGTAATTATGATGGCCGGACCGGGCCGATAAAAAGCATCACCCCGGTTATTTCGATAGTTGGTGAAATAGAAAAGGGTAAACAGGTGCAAATGATGGCCACTCCGGGTTACTGGACGCTGCTTTATATAGCCAAAGGCAGTGTAAACGTAAACCAGGAAACCGTAGGGCAGTACAATTTGGTAGTGTTTGAAAAGGATAACGAAGAGATCATTATCACTGCCGAAGAAGATGCCCGGATCTTATACCTGAGCGCTGAGCCAATTGATGAACCGGTTGCAGCTAAGGATAACTTTGTAATGAACACCGCCGAAGAAACCAACCAGGCAATTGAAGACTATAAGAATGGCTTATTTGGCACACTTGAATTTTAAACAAAATTAAATTAAAACATAAATTTTAAACACACACGATCATGGAAAATACAATAAACGGAATCCACCACATTACTGCAATTGCAGGCAATGCCAAACGCAATTATGATTTTTATACAAAAGTATTGGGCCAGCGCATGGTTAAAAAAACCGTGAACTTTGACGATCCCGAAACTTACCACCTATACTACGGCGATAAGCAAGGTACACCGGGCACGATCCTTACTTTCTTCCCCTGGGAGGGTATTAGTCCGGGCAGGAGGGGCGCAAGGCAGGCAACCGAAATTGGTTACTCTGTACCCCAAGGCAGCTTTGATTTTTGGTTGAATCGTTTCGAAAAATACAACGTTACGTATAACAAGGTAGCCGAAAAATTCGGCGAGCAATACCTTACCTTTTTAGACCCTGATGGTTTGAAACTGGAACTGATAGCCTCAAAAACTATCGACACCCGCTTACCATGGGAAACCGACGAGATAAAGGCTGATAACGCTACCAAAGGTTTCCATAATGTAACTATCACCACAAACAAAATGCAGCCAACTGCCGATATTTTGACAAATGTGTTTGGCTATAAATTATTAGAACAGCATGTTAACCGTTACCGTTTTGTGACCGATGCGGTAGATGGCGCAAATATAGTTGACCTGGTAGAAGTGCAGGGCGAAGTTGCCGGGCATGTTGCAGGTGGTTCTGTTCACCACGTGGCATTCAGGGTTAAAAACGAGGAAGTGTTGATGCAATACCGTGATAAAATAGCCGCCTTAGGTTTACATATTACCGATAAGATAGACCGTAACTACTTCTATTCATTATACTTCCGCGAACCGGGAGGCGTATTGTTCGAAATAGCTACTGATAACCCGGGCTTTAGTGTTGACGAACCCGTTGAAGAGTTAGGCCAAAACCTTAAATTGCCTGAACAACACGAACGTTTACGCAGCCATTTAGAAAAAACGTTACCAAAATTAGACTAAGCAATGTACACACACAGCAAACAAATAAGCATTGGTGGCGCACCCGCCGCCAATGCAAAAGCTGCCCTTATTATGCTGCATGGCAGGGGCGCTTCGGCAACAGATATTATGCGGCTTGCCAATGAGCTTAACGCTAAAGACATGACCGTTTACGCGCCACAGGCTACCAATAATAGCTGGTACCCGTATAGTTTTTTAGCACCTGTTGAGGATAATGAACCGGCTCTAAGCTCGGCGCTTTCGTTAATTGATGAGGTAGTTGCACAAGCTTTGGCTGATGGCTTTACCGCGGATAAGATCTTCTTTGCAGGCTTTTCGCAGGGGGCATGTTTAACGCTCGAATATATTACCCGCAATGCCAAACAATACGGTGGCGCGGTAGCTTTTACAGGTGGTTTAATTGGCGAAGTAATTAACCAAGCTAATTACCAGGGCGATTTTGCAGGCACACCGGTATTAATTACCACCGGCGACCCGGACCCGCATGTGCCGGTGAGCAGGGTAGAGGAGAGTGTTGAGATAATTAAAGGAATGAATGCAAATGTGACTTTAAAAGTATATAAAGGCCGCCAGCATACCATTAGTTATAACGAAATTGCATTAGCTAATCAGCTTGTGTTTATATGAAGAAACTGATCGATTATTTACTGGCGCTATGGACATCGCGCCAGTTTAAAAAAGTAAGAAAATGAATTACGGCGATATCGAACTGGTTAATAACGAAGCCATCCATAATTTTGAATTGGTAGTAGACGGGCACCGCTCGTTTATTGATTACAGGTTAAAGGATGATAAGATCTACTTGGTACACACCGAAGTTCCTGCCGAGCTGGAAGGTCGTGGTATTGCCGCTGCCTTAGTAGAAAAGGCTTTTAAGTACATAGAAGAAAAGGGATTGAAACTTGTGCCATTATGTGCCTACGTGCAGTTCTTTCTAAAACGTCATCCCGAATGGGAAAGAATTTTAGCATTGCATGGAAACGTTTAAAGTAACCCGCGTATACGCCGATGCCATTGGCGAAAGTCGTTTTGATGAGGTGTTGTACCCATTAACAGATGCGGGGCCAATTGGCTTCTTATCTCAAAATGTAGCGGTTAAACAAGTGCAGTTTAGAAAAGTGCCTGCCGGGTATAACGATCTCCACAACGCGCCGCAAAAACAGTATGTTGTTTTGCTGGATGGTGGTGTAGAGATAGAAACTTCAACCGGTGAGAAGCGCTCTTTTAAGCAGGGTGAGGTACTGTTGATGGAAGATACCACAGGCAAAGGCCACCGCAGCAGCAACCTGAAGCAAAAGGAGCGGAGCTCGCTGTTTATCATCTTTTAAAGCAACAACACATCTATACGGTGGGCATGCACCATATTCAACTCAACCGACCATGCAAAAACCGTAAACTGCCCGTCTTGCGACGCTACTAAGGCAACCGCGTCATGCTGATCGCTTACAAACTGAGCGGCGGCCAGGTGGCGGCTGCCACCACTCTGGGCAGGGTGCATCCTAACGGCCTTACCATCGGCAACAGGTTCTGTCATGATGATCTGGCCTACAGGGGCGCTGTTTTCAGATCGTGCGGCTTTGGCACCAAACGCCAGCAGATCGTATTTGTCGGTGATAATGGTTGCACCGTCAACAGCGGTAAAACCGCCAATAAGGTCTATCGCCTCTAACAACGATTCCTGCCACTCCAATTTTTTACGCTCCTGATCGGTGAGCTTTAAAAGCTCATCAATGGAGCCATATGCAGGTATTACCGGGTATTTAACCGGCTGTACTATCGATTCCTTCCACTTGCTTGTACCGGCAGGCACCATCAACACCAGGCCGCCACGCTTGTGCTGCCGCATAGATGCCGCCAACTGTACCAATACGTTAAACGACTCGCCCATATAGGATGGCAGCGGCATATTAGCCAATGATTTAAGCAACTGCGGGCAATCGGCAACACCCATAGTTGCCTCGTCTAAAACCTTTATCTGGTCGCCCTGTAACACGGCCACGTTTACAAACTTACCAAAACCGTCAACCCGGCGGTGTTTTATTACCAGCAGACCCGGTTCAATTACTTCTAACACAAAGCAAATAGCAGGCACGCTGTGGGTAGTTCCCCAAATAAACAGGTCATCACCCTCGGGCCAAACACCTAAATGGATACCCGGCTGTTCAACGGCAGGGGCAAGTTTGATAAGGTTTTGGGTAGTAAGCCGTAACTTTTCGCCAAAAATAAGCGGCTTGTCTGATTGTGAAGGCTGTAGCAAGGCTAATGAAATATTAGGCGAACGCCCTTCCTCGCGTCTCATGCTTGCCCAAAACGCAATGTCAATTACCGACTCGATGATGTGCGCGACGGGGGCGGATGCTACGTTACTATCGGGGACACTTTGCGCCGCCGACTGGTGCGTTTTAAAATGTGCCTCAATTTCGGGGGCAACCATACGGGCCGGCAGGTAGGTGGGTTCAGATAGCATCGATATAAGCGTTTTTCAATACAATTATAGTTAATATCCGTGGGCATTAGTGTTAATATTATGTAAGTAATATTGTTTGGGGATGATGCAATATGTCGGTCTTAGGTTCGACGGGCCCACAATGACATAATCGAAGACTGTTGAAAATAAAACCACGCTAATGCTTTTAGTATTTGCATGAAATGGTTTACTTTGTAATATGCCGGTGTTTATAGCGTCATTGAATTCGGGGAGTAACGGCAATTGCTATTACGTGGGTAACGAGCGGGAGGCGGTGCTGGTTGATGCCGGTATATCCTGCCGCGAAACAGAGAAGCGCATGCTGCGCCTGGGTTTGTCTATGCAAAAGGTAAAGGCCATCTTTATATCGCATGAGCATTCCGACCATATTAAAGGCCTGGCCGTACTAGCTAAGAAGTACCGCCTGCCTGTTTATGTAACCGATGGTACCGTACACCACTGCGGCGATGTACCTAAAGAGCTTTGCATCAGCTTGCGGTCGTATGAATCGGTAAGGATTGGTAACCTGGAGGTGATGCCATTTCCTAAACACCATGATGCGGTTGAGCCGCATAGCTTTATGATAACTAATGGCGATACCCGTATAGGCGTATTTACAGATATTGGCGCACCGTGCGAACATCTTATCCGCCATTTTACGCAATGCCACGCTGTTTTCCTGGAAGCTAACTACGATGAGGAAATGATGGAGCAGGGCAGGTACCCGTATTTTCTGAAACGCCGCATCCGCGGGGGCAAGGGCCACTTATCTAATAAGCAGGCACTGGATATGTTCATAGCGCACAAGCCAAATTACATGAGCCATGTTTTGTTGGCGCACTTATCAAAAGATAACAATTGCCCCGACCTTGCCCTCAAAATGTTTACCGAACATGCCGGCGACACCCATATTTGTGTTGCTTCGCGATACGAGGAGAGCCCTGTTTTTGTGATAGACCCGCTGCCGCTTGCCGCCGGGGAAAGCAATATGCTCAATCAAATTACCGGGCAATTTCAGTTTGCCATAGGTTAAAAAACCGGGTGTCCCACTTATTATGACACTATACGAGACAAATATATAGTCTATTGATAATCAATTAATTATGAAATTTAAGTTTGCACTTTCACTTAAAGTAACACTTTTTTTAATTAGATTCAATTCGCTTATAATAAGTTACTTATGAATTTTTAAAGGGGTGTCCCACTTGTTAAAAAACGGGACAGAATGGGACACCCTATTTATGTGTAATCCTGAATTAACTTTACACTTGTTCTTGTCCGTATTGTGGTTTCATCCAAAATTCTCTTTACAAACCGCAAACAATTCTAAATACAATAATGTTGCATTTGTATTATCTTTGCAACATGGCTTCGCTAAAAAACGCATTTAAATTAGACAATATCGGGATGACTGCATCTACGCTATGTGCTATACACTGCGCGGCTGTTCCGGTGTTTTTTACAAGTCTGCCTTTGGTGGGCATGGGCTTTTTGGCTAACCCCTGGGTGGAGTGGATCATGATCATGATAGCGCTTGTTGTGGGCATCTCATCTATAGGCAATTCTTATTTTAAAGACCATCACCGTGTATTGCCTTTGGCTTTATTGATAGCCGGATTTCTTATCATTATTATTGGCCACCTGTTCACTCATGGCTGGATAGAGGCGGTTGTGGTGCCTGTTGGCGGCTTAACTATCGCTTTAGCGCATTTCATCAATTATAAATATGCGGGCACCTGCAAAGCAGGCAATAGTTTTTTCCACCTAACACATGCGCATCCGCACGAAACCGATAGGGCCGCTTAATTGCTTTTTGTTAGATTTGTATTTGAAAATGGCACAAATTAAAAACAACTACCAGTTTGAAGATATGCTGCAAAAGCATAACCTGAAAAAAACTGCGCCGAGGCTAAGGGTGCTATCTATGATGTACTCCAGAAATACGGCTACCTCGCAGCCCGACCTGGAGAGCGTGATGAACGATATAGATCGTGTAACGCTATACCGCATTTTAAACACGTTTGAAGAGAAAGGCATCATCCACAAGGTGTTTGACCTTAACGGCACGGCAAATTATGCCGTTTGCCATTCCAATTGCGAGGAAAACCACCACCACGACGAGCACCTGCACTTTAACTGTACCTTATGCAAAAACGTGTATTGCATAAACGAGTTAAATATGCCAAAGCTTACACTCCCCCCGGGTTTCGAGGCGCAGGGCTTTACGCTTTATGCATCTGGCCTATGCCCTAAATGCAGTAAAAAAGAGCATTCAAAAATAAATTGATTGCAACAACATTGCTTTCTGTTCTCTGTTAATCCTTCATCAAAAAATACTGTCGAAAGTATTAAACGTTGTAACTTATTTTTGTAAAATCATACATTGATGGTTAAATTAGCGTTCCCTATTTAAACAAATGATAAAAAAATACTTCGGGCCGATACTATCGGTTAATATATTATGCTTTTACATGCTGCTTTGCTCGTTTACACCAGCTGCAGATACCATTAAGGCAACAGGCTTTAAACTAAAGAATGTAATTATTGATGCCGGCCACGGCGGCAAAGATGCCGGTGCAAAGGGCTTAAACTCGTTCGAAAAAAACGTTACGCTTTCTATAGCCCAAAAATTGCAGGCTGCTATAAAGGTACAGCTCCCTGACCTGAACACAGTAATGACCCGCTCTGATGATACTTTTATAGAGTTAAGGCGCAGGTCGGATATTGCCAATAAATCGCAGGGCAATTTATTTATTTCTATTCACTGTAACTCATCTGCCGAGGGTACCGCTTACCGCGCGCATAAACAAAGTGGGGTAATGCTGTTGGTTTATGCAACTAAACGTACCGGCGAGCAGCTTGAGGCTGTACGCGAGAACGCCTCTATTTTGATAGAGAAAGACCAGGCAAAGTACGAGGCGCTTGATGCTGACGACCCGGCCAATGCCATTATACTGGATGCCTTCACCAAAAAATACCGTAAGCAAAGCATCCGCTTCGGCGAGTTTTTAAACCAGGAGTTTACCATAACCGATGGCCGCCCCTCAATAGGTGTGCGCGAGCAAAGCCTGTATGTATTGGCTAACAGTGGTATGCCTGCAGTACTGGTAGAAACAGGCTACATTAACAACCCCGATGAAGAAGTTTACCTGAACTCGGATGAAGGCCAAAACCAGATCGTGCAAAGCATCATCCGCGCTATTATGGCGTACAGGGAAGCGCAAATGGCGCAGTAAGGGGCTTAATCCTTATTCAAAGGGAGCTCACCTAAATCCTCTCCAAAGGAGAGGACTTTGATTGCCAGATCATTAAATTTCTTAACACAAACTTTATTTTAATTTTTAAACTAATAAGCATAAAAGATATATATTAGATAAGTTTAGGTAGTGCCCATTGCGCTGCCCTGCTTTAACCTGTATACATCTATTTAATGCCTTATTACCAGCACTATTCCTTTGATCTGTGGTTAACGCTCATCAAATCTGATCCTGAATTTAAAATTCAACGCGCGCGGTTTTTCCATCAAAATTTCAATAGAACAGGCCTCTCTGTAGATGATGTTGCCGGGGTTTTTCGCCGGGTGGACCTGATGTGCAATGCCGTTAACGAAAAAACGGGTAAGAACATAGATGCCGACGAAATGTACCTGATGGTGATCAGCCTCATCAATGGCGATCAGTTAAAC
Organism: Bacteroidota bacterium; assembly: GCA_040389205.1. Classification (GTDB taxonomy): domain Bacteria; phylum Bacteroidota; class Bacteroidia; order Sphingobacteriales; family Sphingobacteriaceae; genus Mucilaginibacter. The sequence goes on along the minus strand of JAZKAL010000014.1, from coordinate 59,625 downwards.
ATCGATGATATTGACTACCCCGCGCTGCACCTGCAAATGGAGGAATTGTTGTTTAAATACCCGCCGAGCATGTATGCCGATGTAACAATTGACACCCTGCAGCATCTAAAAATAAAAAGCGGAGCAACTTTTAGTTTGTTGAGCAACACAGGATACATCACCGGGAAAACATTAAGAAAAGTATTGGCGCTTTACGGGCTGGATACGTATTTCGATTTTCAGCTGTACTCAGACGAGGCAGGCATGTCTAAACCTAACCCCGAATTTTTTAAGGTAATGCTAAACAATATAGATATATGTAACGAAGGGAAGAACATCCCGCTTAAAAACATTATCCATATAGGCGATAACCCCAAAAATGATGTGAAACCGGCCGACGAATTGGGCATTAGCTCGATGCTGATCAACTCAAACCAAAACACCATTCTTTGCCTTTTAAACTCATTATGATAGCTACCACCTATTCGTTACATCATATACACCACAACGATGATTTTGGCTTCGATGCGGATGATTACAGTCGGTTTAAATTTGGCGACGGGGCCGTATCTAAAGATTTTGGTACCGCCCTGGCCAATGGTTTTATAAACGAATACCTGAGCAATAACCCGGTTACCAAACAAATGGTAGTTATCTCCAGTCCGTACTCGTTTATCCCGACAGCAACCTTCGCCATGAAAAACTGGTTTGTGTACCGCCTTAACCACTGGCTGGCCATGCAATACCTGCCCGTTGTGCAGGAAGCCAAGGTGCATCGTACCATAACTTATAAAGAAGATTACGGAGAACTGGATGCCGAGCAGCGCATGAACCTGATAGGCAACGATCAGTTTCATATAGATAAAGACTTTTTACAAGGCAAAACACTGCTGTTTTTAGATGACATCCGCATTACGGGCAGCCACGAACGTATGATAATGAAGATGGTTGATGCCTACGGTTTAAACAACGATATACACATGTTGTACTTTGCCGAACTGATCAATAAAAACATCCACCCCAATGTAGAAAACCACCTGAATTACCACCAGGTAAAATCTATTTTTGATTTAGATGGTATTATTAAAAGCGGCATTTTTTGCATCAACACACGTATTGTAAAATACATATTAAATTATAGTTTTGATGGCTTTAGGGTGTTCATTCAAAACCAAACGGCAGATTTTGCCGAACTGCTTTATAACATGGCTTTAGGTAATGGCTACCATACCATTGAAGCATATGAACGGAACCTTAATTTTATAAAACAACAATTAATAGCCTCACCTAAATCCTCTCTAAAGGAGAGGACTTTGAGCGAGAGATTTTAACTATTTTTAGAACCCTCTCCTTGGGAGAGGGCAGGGTGAGGCTAAATTTTTAACAATTATAATTAACAACATAATGGCAATTAATCTTCAAAAAGGGCAGCGCGAAGCTATCGACGCTCCTAAATTTACCATAGGCTTAGGCTGGGATACCAATACATCATCAACAGGTGCAGCTTTTGACCTTGATGCATCTATATTTATTATGGGTGATAACAAAAAACTGATCTCCGATGAGCATTTTGTATTTTACAATAACCTGAAATCTCCGGATGGCGCGGTTGAGCACACAGGAGATAACCTTACCGGTGCAGGCGATGGCGATGACGAGCAGATCAAAATAGACCTGACCAATATAGACCCGCGTGTAACCGAGATTTGCATTGTAGTAACCATCCACGAAGCCGAGAGCCGCCGCCAAAATTTTGGCCAGGTGCGCAACTCGTTCGTACGCATCTTTGACGCGGCTACCAATGCCGATATCCTGAAATATGAGCTGGAGGAAGACTTCTCGATAGAAACAGCCGTAGAATTTGGCCGTATCTACAAACGCGATAACAAATGGAAATTTGAAGCAGTAGGCGCAGGCATGAAAGGCGGCCTGCAAGATTATTTAAATAAATATAATTAAGTGGAAAGCTGAAAGTCTAAAGCGAAAAGCTAAAATAAAAACGCTTCCTGCTTTAGACTTTTTGCTTTTAGCTTTCAGCTAATTAAAACTAAACGGAAAATGGCAATTAATCTTCAAAAGGGGCAGCGCATCAGCCTCGAAAAAACTAACGGCAGCAAACTGCAAAACGTTTGTGTAGGTATAAACTGGGGCGCTATAGAGAAAAAAGGCTTATTTGGCTTTGGCAGCAGCAAAGAAGCGGTTGACCTTGACGCCAGCTGCGCTTTGTTCGATGAGAATAAAAAGCTGATAGATGTGGTTTACTTTGGTAACCTAAAATCTAAAGACAACGCGGTACGCCACAGCGGCGATGACCTTACCGGCGATATGGGCGGCGATGATGGTTTGGATAACGAAGTAATAACCCTCGACCTTGGCAGCCTTAACCCGGCAGTTAAACACGTAGCATTTGTGCTGAACAGCTTTAGGGGCCACGATTTTGGCACCATACCGTTCGCATCTATCCGTATTTACGAGGGTACACCAAAGCGCGTTAACGAGGTATTTGCCAAGTATGATATAGCACACGATGCCAGCTTTAAAGGCCATGTATCTATGGTAATGGGGATCTTCTATCTCAAAAATGATGAGTGGAAATTTAACGCCATAGGCGAACCAACCAAAGACCGCAAGCTGGAAGAAACCGTTAACACGGTAATGAGGAGTTATTTGTAAAAGCCTCACCCTGCCCCCAAAGGAGAGGGTCCTAAAATATTGCTTCTCAAAGCCCCTCTCCTTTGGAAAGGGGTTGGGGAGAGGCTAAACACATTATAAAAACAAAACCATGGAAACCAACCCAACCAATGAGGGCGCCGGGCTGCCGGATTTTAACGCAGCACCTGCTGCGGCAGCAAGCACCAGCACCCCTGTTAAATTAGATAAAGAGGGTAATGTAGACCTAACCAACATTACGCCCGATGAGGTTAAAAAATTCAGCGAAAAGGGTAAGGATTTAAACCCGGCCGATGTAAACTCGATACTAAACTACGGTGCCGATCTGCAGCAGGGGATGGAACGTTACAGCAATACCTTCCTGTCGTCGGTACGTACGTTTGACGCGGGTGAGGTAGGTACCTTAATTACCGACCTGCTGCACGAACTGAACTATATTGATGTTGACGAACTGGAGCAAAACGCTTTTGTAAGGGTATTGTCGCGCATTCCAATTATCCGTACGCTGGTTATGGATACCAAAAAGATGTTTGCCAAGTACGACCTGGTGGTGAGCAACGTAGATAAGATAGTTAACAAGATAAAGGCGGGCCGCGTCAATTCCATTAAGGATAATGCATCGCTGCAAACCATGTTTGATAGCAATGTGGACTTCATCCACCAGATGGAGGAACTGATCATTGCAGGCCAGTTAAAATATAAGGAACTAAACGAGCAGCTAGCCGTAATGGATGGCAACCCGTCGGCCTACCAGGATTACGAAATTGCCGACCTGCGCGATTACGTGAACCGTTTAGATAAACGCCTTGCCGACCTTAAAGTGGTGCGCTTTATTATGCTGCAATCGCTGGCGCAGATCCGCGTGGTGCAAAACAATAACACCACTATTGCCGAAAAGGCGCAGTCTATTGTATCTACCACCATCCCGGTTTGGAAAAATCAGCTTACCATTGCCGTAGCGCTGAACAGGCAAAAAGCCAATGTAGAGATGCAGAAAAAGATCTCGGACACCACAAACACCATTTTGCAAAAGAATGCCGAGCTGCTTAAGCAAAACAGTATTGATGTAGCCCGCGAAAATGAGAAAACTGTGGTATCTTTGGATACTTTAAAACGTACCACGCAATCGTTAATAGAAACTTTAACCGAGGTTAAACGCATCCATGACGAGGGTACACAAAACAGGAAAACGCTTAATACGGAGTTGCAAACTTTAGAAACTGAGTTGAAAAAGAATGTGACCAATACACGTTAATTGGTATATGGATGAAAACAGGCTAAACATTTTAAATGCGTCGACACGTGACATCAGCAAGCTACAGCTGCTATCGGTGTTTTTTAATAACGACGTTATTTATAAGATTTACCTGCGTACACAAGTGCTGCACCAGCTTTTTCAAACCAACCCCGAACTTGATATTAACCAACTGGAGATGTTTCATCTCCAGTTTACACAAACCCTTATCGATCTGTTAAAAAAGATCAAGAAGAACAACGAGGCTCAGGCCGACTTACTGCTTGATGAGGTTGCGTTAAACAACCAGCTGATAGAGCAAATGGAGGGCTCGGCATATACCGAGCAGAGTTATGTGAATGATAAACAGCGGCAGGCGCTAAAAATGAGCCAGTCGTTACGTAAGCTGTTCCAGGTACTGTCAGATAATACGGCAGAGTACCCGTTCGCGGCAAATATCAACAAGTTTAGCGCGCACTTCTCGGCCGATTATTTTTACAGCATCTCTACCGAGTTGGTTTACGAGTTGCTTACCTATAACCCGGCCGATGTTTACGCTAACGAATATGCCACCATTCAGCGTAAGCTAATGGGCAGCCTTTGCAAGTATGATTTTAAAATTGAGTTTTACTGCGGCGTTAGGGCTAATGACATAGTACTGGAGGTTTACCGCTTTGCGGATGTAAATAAATACTTCCTGTTTTCGCCGCTGAACAATTTGCTGTTATTTTGCGATGTAGCCAAACTTGGCGACCTGGACCTGAAGAATACCGTTAGCAAGCGCGAACGTATGATGCGCGAACTACGCGATAAAAATGTACAACTAACAGGCAAGGCCGGTTTGATAAAAACCAACCTGCCGCAAAATATTACGGCCCTGCTGGCCGACGATTATAAAAAGATAGCCGATGTGAACTTTTTGGCGCACATGAACGCGTTTGATGTTCAGGCTAATATTTTAAAAACGATGTTAAACACCGATATACTTTAAACTACACACAATGGATTTTTTACACACCTTACTTGGTGAAGATATTAAGGCAGGCCTGCTCATCATCTTAAACCTGATCGTTATTGAGAGCTTGCTATCGGTAGATAATGCCGCGGTGCTGGCTACCATGGTTATCGATCTGCCGAAGCAGCAGCGCGCGCGTGCTTTGCGTTACGGTATCATTGGCGCGTATGTGCTGCGTGGGGTGTGTTTGTTTTTAGCTGCCTGGCTCGTGAAGATCTGGTGGTTAAAACCATTGGGTGGGTTGTACCTGCTTTACTTGGCGTTCGATTATTTTAAAGGCAAACTTGCCAAAAAGGACGGCGACGGCGGGGAGGAGTCGGTAGATAAGAATAAGAACTGGCTGTACAAATCAACTGTTGGCTTAATGGGTAACTTTTGGGCAACCGTTGCGCTTGTAGAGTTAATGGACCTTGCCTTCTCGATAGATAACGTTTTTGCTGCTGTAGCTTTTACAGATCACGTTTTCCTGATCTATACAGGTGTGTTCATCGGTATTTTAGCTATGCGTTTTGTGGCGCAGGCCTTTGTGAAACTAATGGAGAAATTCACATTTTTAGAAACCGTAGCCTTTTTGGTAATAGGAGTTTTGGGCGTGAAGTTAACGGCATCGTTATACGTGCATTTCTTTCCCGAGGCAGGCTTTTCCAAATTTATGGAGGGCGAAACCGCGGATATAGCCGTATCGGTATTTACTGTGGCGGTATTCCTTATTCCGGTGCTTACCTCGTTACTGTTTAACTTCCCTAAAAAGAACATCATTAAACCCGAAGTTGCAGAAGATGCCGAAGGGGTACTGGATAAAAGCTAGTTGACCTGAAAGACGAAAGCTTAAAGCAAAAAGCTATGAAACTTTTAAACAGGCTTAAATCGGAAAGAAATCACTATCCCGATAGCTGTCGGGACAATAATTCACTAAATCACTAATTAGAAGTGAAACTCATCGCATCAATTTTCGGTATTGGCTACGTAAAGGGTGGGGGCACGCTGGCCGCAATGGTTACCTGTCCGTTTATATGGTTGCTGTGGCAGGGGCCAGGCGCGCACAATCCGTGGTACCTTGTAGGTGCAACTATAGTCATTACTCTGCTGGGTATTTACGTTGGCAACAAGGTAGAGCCTGCCTGGGGTAAGGATAGCTACCGCGTGGTGATAGATGAGGTTGCCGGGATGCTGGTAACCATGCTGTTTATCCCGCCAAATTTGTATTACCTGCTCGTTGGCCTGGTGCTGTTTCGCTTTTTTGATATTGTAAAGCCCCTTGGCATCCGTAAAATGGAAGCCTTGCCGGGCGGTACAGGTGTTATGATGGATGATGTACTGGCAGGCGTGTACGGCAATATTGTATTGCAGGTAGTAGTATACTTTATAAAGTTTTAGTACTTGGGCATCACTTAGTCTACTATAATTATTACCTTAGTTTAAACTTTAAACCAATATCCCGGGATGCAATTTTTTACCTATGCCGCGCTTTTTTTGCTTGCCATTCGCCTGCGTAAATCAATTAAGTTAACACCAATAGCTGTAAAGTGGAATATGCCGCTCTACGGCGTTGCTTTGGCGACTATTGGTATGGCATTCCTGTTCGACGATATATTGCCTAACGACGAGATAAACGGGATCCTGATCGCTTTGATATTATTAGGGGCTGTGCAATATTTAAACCGCGAACCCGATTTTCAGCGCTTTAAAGTTTTAATAAACGCGCATTATCCAATAATTGCGGTGTCTGTACTTTCAAATATAGTCGCGCTTATCAACATAAAGTTTTATAGACAGTACGACGATTATTTCCAGACCGCGCAATTGGCTGCCTTCGGGTGGATCTTTTTGCGGGTAGCTACATCTAAAAAGCAACAAAACGAACTTAAGCGCATTAGCGAGCGTAAGGACGAACTGGAAGTTTTAGTAGCCGAACGCACTGCCGAAATAACCAAACAACGTAACGAATTACAGGAAACCGTAAAAGAACTGCAAGCAACCCAGGCGCAGCTGATCCAGCAGGAAAAACTGGCATCGCTGGGTGAGCTTACTGCCGGCATCGCCCACGAAATTCAAAACCCGCTTAACTTCGTCAACAACTTTTCTGAAGTAAGTATGGAGCTGATAGATGAAATGGAGGAGGAGATGGCCAAAGGCGATATGGAAGAAGCTACAGCTATAGCCAATGATATTAAAAAGAACCTCGAAAAAATTCGTCACCATGGCAAACGCGCAGATGGTATTGTAAAAGGTATGCTGCAACACAGCCGCGCCAGCAGCAATGTTAAAGAGCCCACAAATTTAAACACCATAGCCGACGAGTACTTCCGCCTGGCTTACCACGGTTTACGTGCAAAAGATAAATCATTCAATGCCGAGCTGGTCTCTAATTTAGATCCTAATCTGCCATCCATCAATATTGTATCGCAGGATGTTGGGCGCGTATTGTTAAATATGTTCACCAACGCGTTTTACGCTGTGCATCAAAAGCAAAAAACAATTGGTGGCGATTTTAAACCTAAAGTAGAAGTTTCTACAAGGGTTATAACAACACCAAAAGGAAAAGAAGTAGAGATCATTGTAAAAGATAATGGCAGCGGTATCCCCGATGCTATTAAAGATAAAATTATGCAACCCTTCTTCACTACCAAACCGGCAGGAGAGGGTACAGGCCTGGGTTTATCGTTAAGCTATGATATTATTGTAAAAGCCCATAAAGGCAATATAGATATCCAAAGCAAAGAGGGGGAGGGCACGTCTTTTATCATAACTTTACCTTTAGCATAATAAAATTAATAAATCACTGTCCCGATAGTTATCGGGACAATAAATCGATAATTATTATTGCATGAAAATATTAGTCGTAGACGACGAGGAAGACGTTCAGCCCTTATTTTTACAGCGGTTTCGCAAAGAGATAAAGAACCACGAGTTGGAATTTGACTTTGCGCAATCGGGCGAGGAAGCGTTAGATTACCTGAAAGATAAACATTCGGAAGTGGTGCTGATCCTGTCGGATATTAACATGCCTGGCATGAGCGGGATAGAGTTGCTTACGCATATCCGCGAAGACTTCCCTACACCGCCGCCACCCGTGGTAATGATGATAACCGCCTATGGCGACGACGAAAACTATCAGGAGGCGATGGCAAAGGGGGCGGATGATTTCCTGACCAAGCCGCTTGATTTTAACTTACTTAAAGAAAAACTTAAAACTTTATAGCGCAATGGCTAAGATACTGGTAGTGGATGACGAGGCAGATCTGGAGATACTGGTAAAACAAAAGTTCCGCCGCAAAATAAGGGAGAACGAGTACGAGTTTGTTTTTGCCGCTAACGGCGAGGAAGCCTTAGCGCGCATCAAAGAACATCCCGACCTGGATATTATCCTGTCGGACATTAATATGCCCGTGATGGATGGCCTTACCCTGCTTACCCACCTGCCCGATGCCAACCCAATGGTAAAGGCGGTAGTGGTATCGGCCTACGGCGATATGCAAAATATACGCACGGCCATGAACCGCGGCGCCTATGATTTTATAATGAAGCCCGTAGACTTTGATGACCTGGAGCTTACCATGCAAAAAACCATTACCCATGTAAGGCAACTGCAGGAAACATTAAAGGCCATTAAAGAGAACAACATTCTTAAAATGTATGTGGACGAGAATGTGCTAAATTTTATGACGCACAAGGAATTTGAAGGCAGCCTCATGAAAAATGAGCTGCTGGAAGCCACGGTAATGTTTGTAGATGTTTGCGGCTTTACAGCCATTACCGAGCATATCCCCGCCAATACGGTAGTTAACCTGTTGAACGGCCTGTTTGATAAAATTGTAAAAGAAATTATAGCCCAGGGCGGCCACGTAGATAAATTTATGGGCGATGCTATTATGGCTGTGTTCCGTGGCGAATTCCATTTGGATAGGGCTATAGATGCGGCACTATCAGTAAAGGCACACTTATCTAACGAACCTGAGATAGACGCAGGTAACGGCAAGATCTTTAAACCCAATATTTCTGTAGGGATCAACTCAGGCGAAATGGTGTCGGGCAACATCGGTTCAGCTTCACTAAAGAGACTGGACTATACGGTAATTGGCGATTCGGTAAACCTGGCGCAGCGCCTGCAGGGCATAGCCACCGCCGGGCAAATTATCATCACCGAGGATGTTTACCACAAGGCCAAAGAATCGTTCCAATGCAAACCCAATGGCGAGTTTACATTGAAGAATAAGTTGAAGCCGGTGAATACTTATGAAGTGATGGAATAGTTTTTAAGTCTGAAGTCTACAGTAAAAAGTCGTAAGTTCAAATTATTTAGACTTACGACTGAGTACTTCGGACTTCCAGTGCCTTGCCCTCATCGCTACCGCAAGCGTCCTTATCGCTTGTGGGTTTAGGTATTAGCCTACAGCCAGGGTAGCTATCCTATTATGTCGCAATAATCTTTTGCGCTACTATAAAGATTTTCGTAATCGCCTTTACGCGTGTTCACGTTCAGGATACACATGTAGGGTGTATCTTTGTTATTAATTGATAATCAATAATGCGGTGTTTTTAAATGATACCGTTTTGATGAATATTATACCGAATTCTGTAATAAACCATACTTTGCCCCGAAATTTAACAGATGCCGGGTGTGTAATAAAGGACATGGTGCTTAGATGTAAGCTACAAGGGGGGCGCTTGTGGCAACGGTCGGTTTGAGATGTATCGCACAGATGGATTAAAATAACTACTTGATTTTGGTAGCATCAATTTCAAAAATCTTAGGATCTATAGGCTGTTCTTTTACCGATATCACATCGTAAGTTTTGCTGGATAATATATTCTTGTGTGAACTGTCGAAATGTACTGCTTTCCATTTTAAGTAAAACGATCCTGACTCATCAATTACTTTATTGAAAAATCCTAAATGCCATTTTTTAAAATGCTCTTTGTTAACGTTCAAATATCCCCTCGAAAAAACAAAAGTAAAATCCGAATAAGTGGTCGAATCTTTTTCGGGATAACTTATGCTAATTTTAATTTCTTCGCATTTATGCGATAAGATTTTATCGTCAATTTTTCTTATGTTAAATAAATCGAGTTTTTCGGTTGGAAAATCTAGATTCAATCGATGTAGCGTATCTGAGTTATTAAAAAGTAATAATCTTAAAGCTTCTTTTTCAAAGTAATAATCCTTAATCAGGTGAAATCGCGGCGATCGTTCGGAGTGAATACCAACATAATTCCCGTGAGAATAAAAAAGTTGCACGGTGTCGTCCGAGTTGAAAGTGCTGTCACTGTTTCTTATTATTTCGTGATAAGTTATTACACCTTCAAACTCTTTAGTGGCATTCCTTGTCGAAGAACTATTCGCTGGATTGCAAGCAAAGGAAAAAACAGCAATTCCGAAAGTCAATAATAGTGCAATTAAGGTCTTAGGCATAAGCTAAAGTTAATGGATTCTAAAGGTAGAGAAAAGTAATAAGAATCTCGACTGAGACAACGAGTACGTAAAATGATCCGCGATTATATCGCCGGTTTAGCGTCAAAACGCATTATTGTTAACTCACTTATAACAGACGAGCATGTGTAGATAAGGGCAATTACTATAAACGCAAGAACCCTGCACGAGTTGCACCTCGCACAGGGTATTCTTACTTCACTTAACTGGTTTATATAATAATTGGAAATTATTCAGTGGTTACTCTACCGACTGGCGCAGCATTAGCGCGCCTACGGTTACATTGGTGCGGCTATCAATAATAATAGCGCCCCCATTAGCTTTGTTTACCTGGTATGGGTCGAAGGCTAAGGGTTCGGCTGTTTTGATGACAATCCGGCCAATATCATTTAGTTTAAATTCTTCGTCGTGTTCTTTTTCCAGTGTGTTAATGTTCACCTTGTAAATGATCTCCTGAATTTTGCAGCGGATAGTTTTAGTGTTGTGCTGCACCAGGTAGGTCATGGTAGTATCCAGCGGGCGGGTATCCATCCAGCACAGGTCGGCTTCAATAACGTTGCTTAGCTGTGGCTGCCCGGCGCTGTTCACAATAATATCGCCACGGCTAATGTCAATATTATCAGCCAGATGAACCGTTACAGATGTGCCGGCTAAAGCCTCTTCTAAATTTTTGTCGTATAACTCGATTTTTGAAATGGTGGAGCTAAAACCCGATGGCAAAACGGTTATCTTATCATTTACTTTAAAGGCTCCGCTCGATACCCTGCCTGCATAGCCGCGGTAATCGTGCAGTTCGTCCGTCTGTGGGCGCACTACCCATTGTACAGGCAAACGGGCATGTGCCGATGAATCGTCGATTATGATCTCCACGTTCTCTAAATGCTGTAGCAGGCTGTCGCCCAAATACCAGGTCATTTTTGATGAAGGGTAAACAATGTTGTCGCCTTTTAACGCGCTCACCGGGATATAGGTAACATTATCCAGGTTAACCTTTGCAGCCAGCTTTTTAAAATCAGCTACTATCTTTTTAAACACGTCTTCGCTGTAATCAACCATATCCATCTTGTTTATGGCTACCACCACCTGCGGGATCTGCAGCAACGAAACCAGGAAGGAGTGACGTGTGGTTTGTTCAATAACACCTTTACGGGCATCAATCAATATAATGGCCAAAGCCGCGTTACTTGCACCGGTAACCATGTTACGTGTGTACTGGATATGGCCCGGGGCATCGGCAATGATAAATTTGCGCTTATCCGTCTCAAAATATTTGTAGGCCACATCAATGGTGATGCCCTGCTCGCGCTCGGCTTTAAGGCCATCGGTTAAAATGGCAAGGTCGATGGTGCCATCGTCGTTTTTACGGTTCGATGCATGAAGGGCCTCCAGCTGGTCGGCCAAAATAGCTTCGCTATCGTACAACAAGCGACCTATCAACGTGCTTTTGCCATCATCTACACTGCCTGCGGTTATAAATTTTAGTATATCCATTTTGGATTTTAGATATCAGATTTACGATTTTAGATTTTTTGCCTTCGGGTTAGTTTACTCACCCGTCCCGATAGCTATCGGGAACGCTTCGCTGGTCGACCCTCTCTTCGCTGCGCGGAAAGAGGGTTTAGCTTCTTGAGTTTCTCTCCCCCCTCTTTACGCAGTAGAGAGGGGGCAGGGGGTGAGTTAAAAGTATCCTCCCTTTTTCCGGTCTTCCATGGCGGCCTCGCTTACTTTATCGTCCATGCGGGCACCGCGTTCGCTGATCTTGGATGACGCTATCTCGTCGATAATATCATCTATCTCAAATGCGTACGATTCTACGGCTGCGGTACAGGTCATGTCGCCCACGGTGCGGAAGCGTACGTTTCGGCGTTCTACCACATCATCTGCATCCATATTCAGGAATGGCGATGCGGCCATTAGCTGACCATTGCGGGTAATGCAATCGCGCTGGTGGGCAAAGTAGATGGTAGGCAAAGGGATGTTCTCGCGGCGTATGTAGTTCCAAACGTCAAGTTCCGTCCAGTTACTTATCGGAAACACCCGCACATTCTCACCTTTGTGGATCTTACCGTTGTAGATGTCCCAAAGTTCGGGGCGCTGGCGTTTAGGGTCCCACTGGCCAAACTCATCACGTACCGAAAAGATGCGCTCTTTGGCGCGGGCCTTCTCCTCATCGCGGCGGGCGCCACCAATACAGGCATCAAAGCCATGTTTGGCAATGGTATCCAGTAGGGTAGTGGTTTGCAAGGGGTTGCGACTGGCATTTTTGCCTTTTTGTTCTATCACCTTACCTTCATTAATACTATCCTGCACATGGCCAACAATCAGTTTTTCGCCTATGCGGGCAATCATTTCATCGCGGTAGGTTATGGTTTCCTCAAAGTTATGGCCGGTATCAATATGCACCAGCGGGAACGGGAACTTACCCGGGCGAAAAGCTTTTAAGGCCAGGTGTACCAGGGTGATAGAATCCTTACCACCGCTAAACAACAGCGCAGGCTTCTCGAACTGCCCCGCCACTTCGCGCAAAATGTATATGGCCTCTGCCTCTAACTCGTCCAGGTAATCTAAGCGGTATTTACTCATTTTAAATTATTCTACTTAAGCAGCTATGGGTCTAAAACCCATCGCTAAAGTTTAATTGTTATTTTATATCTAAATAGCGATGGGTTTTATACCCATCGCTATAGGGCTTAATTAGTTTTTTCCCTTACGAGAGTTTGGGGTGAGGCTGCATGTAACCCACACTCTTTTTTGCTTTGGTCTTCCCACCACCATCGGCCGGCTCTAAAATCTTCGCCGGGTTGTACGGCGCGGGTGCATGGCAGGCAGCCAATACTCGGGAAGCCCTTATCATGCAAGGTATTGTAGGGTATGTTATATTGTTTGATGTATGCCTTTACATCACCTAATGTCCAGTTAAAAATAGGGTGGAATTTGATGAGCTGGTTGCCCCCGTCCCATTCGACGTTGCTCATGTCCTCTCGGTTGGGCGATTGCTCGGCACGGATGCCAGTTATCCAGCATTGGTTACCCGCCAGTGCCCGGTGCAAAGGCTCGATCTTGCGGATGCCGCAACACTCCTTACGGTTATCTACCGATTCGTAAAAGCTGTTGGGGCCTTTGGCGTTCACCATTTGCTCGAGGCGGGTGTTATCCGGGTAGTAAGCGTGGATAGGTTGCCCATAGATCTCCATGGTGCGGTTCCACACGTAATAGGTTTCGGGGAACAGTCGACCCGTTTCCAGCGTAAATACTTTAATAGGGATGTTATGCGCGAAGATCATGTGCGAGATCACCTGGTCTTCCCAACCAAAACTGGTAGAGAACACAATCCCGCCTGCAAATTGCCCCGCTAAGGCGCTTAAAGCATCTACGGGATTTTTCCCGTTCACTAATTGCGATATGTAGCCTATATCTGCCATTATATCACTTTGAGTATAAAGTTAAAAATACTGCGGATGCTGATCAGGATAACGATAACTGATACGGCTATCATGATGGCCTTAACCGAAATTTTGTTAGAGATACGTGCCGCTACAGGCGATGCCAGCGCACTACCTATAACCAAACCCGCCACTGCGTCCCAATGCGAACTGTTAAGCATGGTGATGAATGTTAACGACCCCATTAGCGCGATAAAGAACCGTGACAACTTTACTGTGCCTAACGAAAACCTTGGATGGCGACCACCGGCTATCAATGTTGACAGCACAATAGAGCCCCAGCCACCGCCGCCAACGGCATCTATAAACCCACCGCCAAGGCCCAGCAAAGGGATGCGCTTGATCTTGGCTGTGGTACGTTTCTTTTTAAGGTCTAAACCTTTTTTTAGGATAACTATGCCTAATATGAGTGTATAAACCGATACCAGGGGTTTAGTGTAATGCGCATAATGTTCTAACGACGATAGCAGATAAGCTCCCGTAACCGCCCCGATGATACCCGGTAGTAGCAATAGTTTAAACAATTTCCAGTTTACATTGCCCATGCGGTAGTGCATCCAGCCGGCAATACCGTTGCTCATGATCTCGGACAGGTGCACACCCATACTCGCCGAAGCGGGAGGGATACCCATGGAAAGCGAGAAGGTAGTGGAGGTAACGCCGTACGACATGCCGATGGCCCCGTCTATCAGCGCGAACACAAAGCCTGCGCCCAGGAAATAGTAAAACATGGGTGGGATGTTCTCCACGTAGTTTTTAAAAGCAGGGTCTTTAAGCCAAAGGGCAGTTATGGTTACCGCCAGGAAAGCTACGAAAGTCCCCCAAACTAATAATTTAATATTGTTATTACTCGGCGCTTTTTTAGGGCCAAGCAATATTTCGGTAACGCGGTTAAGCTCTTTTACTTTGTAGGTAAAATCGCCTGATAAGGTATTACGCACCTCGGCCATTTGCTGTAGGGTAATGTCCAGTTCGCCGGGGATGGACTGGCTTAAAACTTCTTTTAACCGTTTGGCTATGGTTGGCGATTTACCATTGGTAGATATGGCAATCTTCAGATCACCTTTTTGTACGATGGAGCCCAGGTAAAAATCGCAAAGTTCGGGTTTATCGGCAACGTTTATCAGCAGCTTACGGTCGTGTGCCGACTGGCGGATATATTTGTTCAACTCGCTGTCGTTTGTGGCGGCAATAACAATATCGGCAGCATCAAGGTCGGTATCTGCAAACGGTTTTTGAATGATGGTTAGCAGTGGGTATTGTGCTGCAAGCGCATGCACAGCGGGTAAAAAATCCTTAGAAATAATGGTAACAGCGGCAGCCGGACTGTTATTGAGCAGGGCGGTTAGTTTTTCTAAACCAACATTGCCCCCTCCAACCAGTACGGTATGCAGGTTATTCAGCTTTAAAAATACGGGGAACAATTGATTTCCCTGCGTTTTCTCCGGCTGAACGGCTGTTAAACTATTATCCTTTGGCAACAACGTCATAAACTTCTTTTACCAATTTAAATGTAGGGTGTAAGGAAACCACTTCGCCCAGTACGATCAGCGCGGGAGAGGTAATTGCCTGCTCTGCGGCTAAAGCCACAATGGTATCGGCCACGCCAACAACCACTTTTTCGTTAACGGTTGTGCCACTTTGTATCACGGCCACGGGCAGCTGGCCCTTTCCTTCGTTTTTAAAGATCTCCGCTATTTTTGCCAGTTTGTGGATGCCCATCAGCACAACTATTGTAGCATTGGTTTTAGCGGCATCGTACAGGTCGGCAGATATTTTGCCATCGGTAGTGGTGCCGGTTATCACCCAAAAGCTTTCGCTTAAGCCACGGTGTGTAACAGGAATGCCCTGCAAACCCGGTACACCTATTGAACTGGAAATGCCCGGTACAACCTGTGTGGGGATGTTATATTCTGCCGCAAAATCCAACTCCTCGTGCCCTCTGCCAAACACAAAGGGGTCGCCGCCTTTGAGGCGTACCACATGGCCATAGTTCAAAGCATAATCAACCATTAAACGGTTGATATTATCTTGTGAGAAAGAATGATCGCCCGAGCGTTTGCCCACATAAACCTTTACGGCATCAGCAGGTGCGAAATCTAAAATCTCATCGTTCACCAAAGCATCATACAAAACCACATCGGCAGTTTGCAGGGCTTTGATGCCTTTCAGGGTGATCAGTTCCGCATCGCCGGGGCCTGCGCCAACAAGGGTAATGCGTGGCTCTTTTATATTGGTATTGTTTTGTATCATGACTGCAACACTGCCTCTCTCTTCGTTTTTACCGCTTCTAAAAATTCGGTTGCCTGTTGTTTATAGACAGTGGCAAACCCTTCAGATGGTTCGTTTTTATTTATTTGCAGCACCAGGTCGCTGAATGTACCCTCAAGGGCAAATTCGCCGGTTGCTATATAGTTATTATCAAATTCTTTGATCACACCGGTTTGGGTGCTGCTGTTTACGCCTTTATCAAGCAGTAAAGCTTTTGCCGCGCTTACCATGGTGTTGTAGGAATGGTAAATGGCATCGGCCCATAAGCCTTTGTTGTAAGCGCCGTTGGCCCAGCCCAGTTTTTCTTCACTCTCGAACAGCAGGGTAGCAACCAGGTCGATAATTACGCCTGCGCATTCGCCCACACCAATGGCAGATACGTAAGTTTCCTGGTGGCCCCAGTCTACAAATTCGTCATCGGTAAGGGTGGTCAAATCAGCCAAAGGTTTTAGTAATCGATAGAAATAATCCTTGCCCTGCCTGTCGTAATAGGCATGGAAGGTTTCCCCTTCGGGCGATAGTGCCTTGTAATCATTCAGCACATAACGTAACGCATCCGTAGCGCGTTTAGACGGCACTTTTATAACCCGCTCGGCAGCGCGGCCTTCGCCGTTGCCTACGGTGCCGCCACCCAGCATCACCTGTACAGACGGCAAAACCTTTGCACCTGCTTTAAGTGAACTGCCGTGAAAGCCGATATGCGCCAAACCATGCTGGCCGCAGCTGTTCATACAGCCGCTAATTTTTATCTTGATCTCGCGGTTGTATATAAATTCTTCGTATTCATTATAAATCACATCTTCCAGCACCTTGGCCATGGTCATGCTGTTGCTGATGCCCAGGTTACAGGTATCGGTACCGGGGCAGGTGGTAACATCGGCAAGGCTGTCGAAACCCGGTGCGGCAAGGTCTAAAGCATGCAGGCCGGCGTATAATGCTGGTAAAGCTTCCTTACGGACGAATTTTAATAACAAGCCCTGGTTTTGGGTGATGCGGATCTCGTCGCCTACGTAAGGTTTGATGGCTGCCACCAGTTTACGCGCGGTATCTGTAGGGATATCGCCTACGGGCACTTTAATGTATATGCCGTAAAAACCGGTTTGCTTTTGCTCGAACACGTTGGTCGCCAGCCATTGCTCGTAACGGAGCGGGTTATCTATAGGTGCGGAGTGCGGGGTGTCGGTTTCCGGAATTTGGGGTTGCGGTACGGTGTCGCGGTTTACCTTCCATGTTTTTACTTTAAGCGCAGTACGCTCTTCCTGTGCCAAACGCAGCACCTCATCTAACCCAATTTTTTGAATAAGGTATTTTAAGCGTGCCTTGTTACGGTTGTTACGCTCGCCGTGGCGATCGAACACGCGGATGATAGCTTCTATGTAAGGGATCAGTTGATCCTCCGGCAAAAAATCTTCAACCGGGCTGGCAAGTAAAGGTTGTGCGCCAAGTCCGCCGCCTAATAAGATCTTAAAACCACGTTCGCCTGCTTCGTTTACTTTAGGTATCGCGCCAATATCGTGGATGTAGGAGAAAGCGGTATCTGCATCGCTGGATGAAAACGAGATCTTGAATTTACGGCCCATTTCCTGGCAAATGGGGTTACGCAGAAAATACTCGAACGTAGCCTGCGCATAAGGCGAAACATCAAAAGGCTCCAGCGGGTCGATACCCGAAGTAGGGGAAGAGGTTACATTCCTCACCGTATTGCCACATGCTTCGCGTAGGGTAATGTCGTCCTGCTCCAACTCGGCCCACAATTGTGGGGTACGGTCGAGGCTAACGTAATGGATCTGGATGTCCTGGCGGGTGGTTAAATGCAGGTTGCCGCTGCCATATTCGTCTGCTATATCGGCTATCTTTAAAAGCTGCTTAAAAGTTACCTTACCAAATGGCAGTTTGATGCGCACCATTTGCACACCCGGCTGCCTTTGGCCGTAAACGCCACGGGCCAAACGTAAGCTCCTGAACTTTTCGTCGTGTATTTTGCCCTCACGGAACGCGCGGATCTTCCTTTCCAGGTCAATGATGTCTTGTTCCACTATCGGGTTCTCCAGTTCTGTTCTGAAGCTCTGCATATTCGGTACGTAATTTAGTTATCTCAAAAAAAAGCCCCTTCTGCTGTGGCTGAAGAGGCGGTATTATTTATTTACACACTTACAACCACGATGTATCTGCCCACATACAGCAGTTAATCAGGTTATTATAATATGTAAAATGTGTTTGTTTCATTATTAAGTCCCAAATATATATATAGTATAGGGGAATAGTAGAATTTATTTAAAAAAAGATGGAGGGTGCTGTTGTTTTGAGCAATAGTGTGGCAGCTTTTGTCTTCGCAGGGTCTTCTGAAAGAGACCCTGCGCCGCATGCAAGGCAACGCAGGGTCCACGAGGTGAGACCCTGCGACTACAGGAATGATTGTGATAGACGCTGCGCCGCATGAAAGGCCCCGCAGGGTCCACGATGTGAGACCCTGCGGGGACAGGAAGAACCCCTCCCTGCCTGCACACAGCCCAGCGCACCCCTCCCAAGGGAGGGAATGGTTAGGAGCTTTTCACTTCTCCCCAAATAAACCTTTCCAATAGGGTACTGTCTTTTTTCCCCGAAGGGTCTTCTGAAAGAGACCCTGGGCTGCATGCAAGGCAACGCAGGGTCCATGATGTGAGACGCTGCGAGGACAGGAATTTCAATTCCCTCCCTTGGGAGGGCAGGGAGGGGTTCTTGAAGCGTATCGAAGAAACCCCTCCCTGCCTGCACACAGCCCCGCGCACCCCTCCCAGGGGAGGGAATGGTTCGGAGCTTTTCACTTCTCCCCAAATAAACCTTTCCAATAGGGAACCGTCTTACCTTACATTAAAACATATTACAGATGAAAACACTATCAAAAATAGGAATGATAGGGGCCATAGCAGGCTCGTTATTCTTGTCATCGTGCGCTACAGAAGCTTATGTGGCCGAGCAGCCGGTAGAACCTGTTTACGTTCGCCCGGTGGCGCCTTACGCTAATGCCTATTGGGTGCCCGGTGAGTGGGTTTACAGCGGTCGCCGGTATGTTTACCGAAACGGTTATTATGTGCGCCCACGTGCTAACCGTGTTTACGTACAAGGCAGTTGGATACGCAGGCCCCATGGTTACGCCTGGCGGAGAGGGCATTGGAGGTAAGTTTGCAATAGGCAGTTTGCAGTTAGCATTTAAAACTGACTGCAAACTGCCTACTTTTAACTGCTAACTACATACGTTCCGGTACATCTATCCCCAGCAGGCCCATGGCTTTGCTGATGACTTTTGCCGACGCGGCAGATAGTTGGAGGCGGAACTGTTTTAAGTTTTCATTCTCGGCCTGCATTATAGGCTTCTCGTGGTAAAACTTATTGTAATTTTTAGCAAGCTCGTACACATAATTAGCTATCAGGGCCGGGCTGTGGTTGGCGGCAGCCTCTTGTATGGTTTCAGGGAATTTGTTTAGGGTCACGATCAGGTCACGCTCTACACCGTCTAGTCCTGTAACATCGCTGGTGCTATTTTGGGCATCATAACCCGCCCTGCTTAATACCGATTTGATACGCGCGTGTGTATATTGTATGAACGGCCCGGTATGCCCCTGAAAATCTATCGACTCTTTGGGGTCGAATAAAAGGCGTTTTTTAGGGTCAACCTTTAGCAGGAAATACTTTAACGCGCCCATACCTATTGTGCTGTACAATTTGTTTTTGTCCTCTTCGCTAAAGCCATCCACTTTGCCCATGGCCTCGGTAGTTTCTTTGGCGGTGCCAAACATATCGGCCATCAGGTCATCAGCATCTACAACGGTACCTTCGCGGCTTTTCATTTTGCCTGACGGAAGGTCTACCATGCCGTACGATAAGTGGTAAAGGCCCTGCGCCCAGCTTTTACCCAGCTTTTGCAAGATGAGGAAGAGTACCTTAAAGTGGTAATCCTGCTCGTTACCCACCACGTAAATGGATTCATCCATTTGGTAATCGTCGTACTTTAGCTGCGCGGTACCCAAGTCCTGGGTGATGTATACCGACGTACCATCGCCACGCAGGACCAATTTTTGGTCGAGGCCGTCTTCAGTAAGATCTATCCAAACCGAGCCATCCTCTTTTTTGAAGAATACGCCTTTTGCAAGGCCTTCTTCCACAATATCTTTACCTAATAAATAGGTGTTGCTTTCGTAATAGTATTTATCAAAGCTTACGCCGAGAGTTTTATAGGTAACATCAAAACCTTCATAAACCCAACCATTCATGGTTTTCCAGAGGTTGATCACCGCCTCGTCGCCGGCTTCCCATTGCTGCAGCATTTGTTGGGCTTCTTTTATCAAAGGGGCGTTCTTTTTCGCTTCATCTTCAGTTTGGCCTTCCTCAACCAACTCCTGTATCTGTTGCTTGTAAGCCTTATCGAACCAAACGTAATACTTGCCTGCAAGGTGGTCACCTTTTAGTCCGCTGCTTTCGGGTGTTTCGCCCTGGCCAAATTCGCGCCAGGCCACCATGCTTTTACAAATATGGATGCCGCGGTCGTTCACTAAATTGGCTTTAATTACATCATAACCGGCCGCGCTCAGGATCTCGGACAGAGAAAAACCTAACAGGTTGTTACGGATGTGCCCAAGGTGTAAAGGTTTGTTGGTGTTGGGTGATGAATACTCTACCATTACCTTTTTGCCATTTGGCTTTGCAGTCGCGAAGCTATCGGTAAGGATAAAGGTATGTAGCGCATTCAGCCAGTAGCTATCGGCAATAACAATATTTAAAAAGCCTTTAACTACGTTAAAAGCGGCTATTTGGGGAAGTGCGTTTTGCAGGTATTCGCCAATTTCGGCGCCGGTTTGCTCGGGGCCCTTGCGCGATACTTTGGTGTATGGGAAGGTAACCAGCGTAACCTGCCCGTCGAACTCCTTGCGGGTTTCCTGCAGGTTTACATCTTTAGCGGCAATATCGGTTTGGTATAAATCTTTAACGGCCTTAACAACAGCCTCAATAATAAAATCCATCGGGCAAAATTAATAAATAAGTTGGTGGTTGATAGCGTAAACTAACGTGTTTTAACCATGTGTAAATAAATACCAGTATTAACAACACAGAGTTTGAAATTTATTAAGGATTGGTGAGTTGTTATGAGCTTATAAATCCGGAATCGTAATTCTACCCACTAAATCAGGTGTCCCATTCTGTCCCGTTTTTTGGAGAGTGGGACACCCCTTTAAAAAAGCATAAGGTTTTGATATTGAGTTATTTAAATTAGTATTAGGAAGTAGCGCTTTAATTAAAATTGTAAATTGAATTATTGCAACTAATTGACTTACAGTGTATTGTATTTTTGTCTCGTACTGTGTCATAAATAGTGGGACACCCTGTAATAAGCCTGATTTGTTATTCGTAAATTCTTTAATCCTGTAAATCCTGATTCAGACGGTACTTATTCTACCATTGGCAGCACAATAGTGAAAGTACTTCCTTTACCTTCTATGCTTTCCACGCTTATTTGGCCGCTGTGGCTTTCTACAATGTCTTTTACAATACTCAAACCAATCCCGGTAGATTGCTCTCCTTTTAACCCCGTGCGGCCTGCACCGCTAAAACGTTCAAACAGGTTTGGCAGCATATTTTTAGGGATACCCAGGCCGCGGTCTTTTACCTTAATTACAATATTGTTCTTTAAGCGGCTAAGGGAAAGTTCTACATTATCAGTTTCCTTAGAAAACTTTAGCGCGTTGCTAATCAGGTTGTCTATCACCCTTGGGAATTTTTCGAGGCTTATCTGCGCGTAAATATCTTTAACATCACTGGTAAACACTACGTTGCTGCTCATGTGTTGTAAATTCCAGGTGTTAACAATGTTTTGCAGGCACTTATTCATTTCAACCCGGGTGGTCTCAAATGAATTGAGGTTCTCGTTGCGGGCGGCATCCAGCAGGTCGTCAATAATGGTGCGCGCCTTTACGCACGATTGTCGCATCATGGTCAGGCTGTCCTGCGTGTCTTCGTCAATATCCTCCAGTTCCATCATCATCGCTAATGATTCTACTGCGGCTATGGGGTTTCGCAGGTCGTGCGCTACTGTGCCTAAAACCTGATTCTTAAACTGGTTGGCCTTGCTTATCTCTTCATTCTTCTGGCGGATCTCTACTATTTGCCCATAATAGCTGGCTTTATAGGAGAAGAAGTACCTGGATGTTAAATAGAAACCGGCTAATAATATGGCCGAGATCATTTGGTTGTAGGTCATTTCGGTTGCGCTTACCTGCGCGTGGAAGAGCATCATGGTAAAAAGCATCTCGATGCCTATTATCAGTACAATATTTTCGTAGTACTCAAACACAAAAAGCACGCTTACAATACTCAGGGCTATCAGGTAAAGGGTAAGGGCGTTGCTTGGGTCGGAGGTAGAGATAAAGCTGGAGTACATGCCGCAGCATACGAGGTATAGCGCAAAAATAAATACAAACAATGCCATGCCGGTTGTTGCATGTTTTGTGCGGCGCATGTTAAGTAAAAGCAGGTGGCTTATAAGGTAAAAGAACGGCGTTACGGCAATAAAAACCCAGTTGATAAAATTAAACTCGGGGAAGTTCTGCGCCTTTGTTAAGCTCTCGGGGAAAACGTGGTAAAGTATCCTGATAATGATGGCCAGCGTTAAAAATATAAAGCTGGCTGTACGCACGCTCTGTAAATTCTGATAAGTATAATAATTGCGGTAAGCTGCGCTGTACTTAGGAGATAGCTTAGTAAAAAAATGCGTTTCCAATGTGTTTGAGTTAGGTAGCATTCAAAATTATCAATTTATTTAACCACTTCATATCCAAATGGCATAATTCCTAAAAGTTGTATTGGTGAATTGTCAAAATGGCTGTTAGTTTTTAAATTATATGCCATTTGTGCATAAAATGAGATATGGCAATTGTTTTGAGCAAGCTTATGAGTAAACTTACTTACCATGAATTTTAACAACTTTACCATAAAAGCCCAGGAAGCCGTACAAAAGGCTTCCGAAATTGCTACAGGCAATCAGCAACAAGCTATTGAGCCTGCGCATTTATTAAAAGGCCTGTTACTGGTTGACGAGAACGTTATAACCTACCTGTTAAAAAAACTAAACGTTAACCTAAACCGCCTTAACGAAACACTCGACAGCCAGATAACATCATTCCCAAAAGTGAGCGGGAGCGATGTTTATTTGTCATCTGCCGTAAATTCGGCCCTGCAAAAAGCAAACGGTTACCTTAAAGAATTTAAGGACGAGTTTGTATCTGTAGAACATATATTATTAGGCATTTTAAGCGGCAGCGACAAAACCGCCGGCGCTTTAAAAGATGCAGGCGTAAACGAGAAAGACCTTAAAAAAGCCATTATTAGTTTACGTGGCGATAATAAGGTTACCGACCAAAATGCCGAGGCAACTTATAATGCCCTAAACAAATACGCCCGCAACCTTAACGATTATGCAGAAAGCGGCAAGCTGGACCCGGTTATTGGCCGCGATGAAGAGATCCGTAGGGTGATACAGATACTAAGCCGACGTACAAAAAACAACCCGATACTGGTTGGTGAGCCCGGCGTAGGTAAAACTGCCATTGCCGAAGGTATTGCCTTCCGTATTATAAAAGGCGACGTGCCCGAAAGCCTTAAAACCAAAACCGTTTACTCGCTGGATATGGGTGCATTAATTGCCGGCGCCAAATATAAAGGCGAGTTTGAAGAACGCCTGAAAGCCGTTATTAAAGAAGTTATACAGAGTGATGGCGAGATCGTGTTGTTTATCGACGAGATCCACACCCTTGTAGGCGCGGGTGGCGGCGAAGGCGCTATGGATGCCGCAAATATCCTGAAACCGGCCCTTGCCCGTGGCGAATTGCGTGCCATTGGTGCAACCACGCTTAACGAGTACCAGAAATATGTAGAGAAAGATAAAGCGCTCGAACGCCGTTTCCAAAAGGTAATGGTTGATGAGCCGGATACTGCCGATGCTATCTCCATTCTGCGTGGTTTAAAGGAACGTTACGAAGCACACCACAAAGTGCGGATCAAAGATGAGGCTATTATTGCCGCCGTAGAAATGTCGCAGCGCTATATATCCGACAGATTTTTGCCAGATAAGGCTATTGACCTGATGGATGAGGCCGCTTCTAAATTACGTTTGGAGATGGATTCGGTACCAGAAGTGGTTGACGAACTGGAACGCCGCATTATGCAGCTGGAGATTGAACGCGAGGCCATTAAACGCGAAAAGGACGACCACAAGGTAAAAGAGTTGAGCGAGGAAATTGCCAACCTGTCTGCAGATCGTGATTCGTTACGTGCCAAATGGCAGGGCGAAAAAGATATAGTAGATGGCATCAACCAAAAAGTTGAGCAGATAGAAAACTATAAACTGGAAGCCGAGCAGGCCGAGCGTGCCGGAGATTACGGTAAAGTAGCAGAGTTACGCTACGGAACCATCGTACAGGCGCAACAGGAGGTGGATAAACTTAAAGCCGCCCTTGCCGAAAATCAGGACGATAACCGCATGCTGAAAGAGGAAGTTACAGCCGATGATATTGCCGGTGTGGTAAGCCGCTGGACAGGGATACCGGTGAGTAAAATGATACAGAGCGAGCGCGAGAAATTGCTTAACCTCGAAGCCGAACTGCACAAACGTGTAGCGGGGCAGGAGGAAGCTATTGAAGCAATAAGTGATGCCATCCGCCGTAGCCGTGCAGGTTTGCAGGATAAGCGTAAGCCAATTGGTTCGTTCATATTTTTGGGTACAACAGGTGTGGGTAAAACCGAGCTTGCCAAAGCCCTTGCCGAATACCTGTTCAACGACGAAAATTCGTTGGTGCGTATAGATATGAGCGAGTACCAGGAACGCCACTCGGTATCGAGGCTAATAGGTGCCCCTCCGGGATATGTGGGTTATGATGAAGGCGGGCAGTTAACCGAAGCTGTACGCCGCAAACCTTACAGTGTTGTATTGCTGGATGAGATAGAGAAAGCGCATCCGGATGTGTTTAACATCCTATTACAAGTGCTTGATGATGGCCACTTAACCGATAATAAAGGCCGCGTGGTGAACTTCAAGAACACCATCATCATCATGACCTCTAACATCGGATCGAACATCATACAGGAAAACTTTTCGGAGTTGGAGGATAATAACCGTGAGGAAATTATAGCCAAAACAAAGAACGAATTGTTTACGCTGTTAAGGGCTACCATTCGCCCCGAGTTTTTGAACCGGATAGACGAGATCATCATGTTTACCCCGCTAAGCAGGGATGAGATAGGTGATATTGTGAAACTGCAATTTAAGCAGGTACAGCAAACCCTTGCCGAAATGGGTGTAACTATAGAGGCCACTGACGAAGCTTTAGACTGGCTGGCACAATTGGGTTACGACCCGCAGTTTGGTGCCCGTCCGTTAAAAAGGGTTATACAAAAAAGAATACTGAATGAGTTATCCAAACAGATCCTGGCCGGGAAGGTGGATCGTGATAGCAAGATAAAGCTGGATATGTTTGATAACAACTTTGTGTTTATGAATGCGGGTGAGTGATTTGTTGATTAAGTGATGCATTCATACAATAGAGGCTGCCCAAAGGCGGCCTTTGTTGTTTATAAATATCGGTGAAATTGCTGTTCGAATAGATGAAATCACAATAACAATCAAAACAACCTTTAACCTTTATGGTTATTCAGGTACAATCGTTATCACACAATATAAACGCTACTACCATGAAAAATTTTGAAACATTAGTGGATGCCACTAACGACCTTACAAAAAGAGGATATACCGCAAACTTAAGCCTTGAAGGCGATACCATAGATGATAAATCGCAGGATATACACATGACTGCCGATGATTTTGAGATAGACGAGTTTTACCGTTTCGAGGGGCAAAGTAACCCGTCGGATATGTCGATAGTTTATGCCATAAATTCTGAAAAATATAACCTGAAAGGCATCCTTATAAACGCCTACGGTACTTATGCGGATGATAGTTCATCGGCCATTGCCGCCAAATTACACCACCACCAGGTGAGCGATAATTTGCACGGCGGAGACAGACCGACGGAATAATTCAAAAGCTAAAAGTCAAAATTCAAAACCCGTGATTGGCGACAGGTCTCGTTTTTGAATTTTGACTTTTTAATTTTTACTTCCTATAGCTGCAAGTAATTTCTTTCCCCTTGATTGTATGGCCGGGCTGCCATCCCGCATCATAAATTGTACCTGGTTTGCCAGTTCTTCATTAATCCAATCGTATCGGTTATGCAAGTTAAAAAGCACATCGGCCGCGAAAACTTTAACCGCCACTTTCACCTTAGGGTCTATTAGCCAGTCGAAACACTTTTCAACCACACTTTCCATATCAATTGTTGCTAACTTTTGGCGGATGGCTACTGCGACATTTGGTAGTGTTAAATGAAACATAATGCGGGCGTAATGCCTTTTGCAGCTTTGGTTGTTAACATCGGGCATTCGCTTTATAAAATATTCTAAATCGTTTATATATAACTCCGGGTCAGTTATCATCATGGTATCCAGCAACCACGCAGCACGGAAACCTATTTGCTTATCCTGATGAAAGGTGAGGTCTATTAAATCGTTAATGTTATAATTCTCATCGTGTAGCTTAAAAGCTAACCGCTCAATAAAGCCTTTGGTGCGATCGGTGTTTAGTGCCTTTATAACATCATCGTTGCTGAGCATTGTATTATAAAATTATGAAAACTTTCTGTTGCCATGCCTGCTTTATATAAATATGCCGTTATTGGAGCAGTACGTAAAACATAAAGCAAAAAATAATGGTCAATGCAATGTATTCATATAAAGTTTAAAACTTTACACCAATTGTACGCCGTGGAATAGTAAAAATTATACATTTGCTTACCATTAATTAATCGTTATTACATGATTAAATTCAATCGATTTACCCTGGACAATGGCCTCCGCGTTATTGTTCATGAAGATAGTACTACCCCGATGGCCGTTTTAAACATCCTTTATGATGTTGGCGCACGCGATGAAAACCCTGATCAAACGGGCTTCGCGCATTTATTTGAACACCTCATGTTTGGTGGTTCGGTAAACATCCCTAACTATGATGGCCCGCTGCAAAGGGTAGGGGGCGAAAACAACGCCTTTACCAGCAACGATATTACCAACTATTACATCACCCTGCCATCAGCAAATTTAGAGACCGCCTTTTGGCTGGAGAGCGACCGTATGCTAAGCCTTGCCTTTAGCGAGAAAAGCCTGGAGGTGCAGCGTAACGTAGTAATAGAAGAGTTTAAGCAGCGTTACCTTAACCAGCCTTACGGCGATGTTTGGTTAAAGCTTAGGCCAATGGTTTATAAAAACCACCCTTACCAATGGGCAACCATAGGCAAAACCATTAAACATATTGAGGATGCGAAAATAGAGGATGTAAAAGCCTTTTTTAAAAAGCACTACAACCCGCAAAATGCCATTATGGTAGTAGGCGGCGATGTTAAAACCGACGAGATAAAGGCCATGGCCGAGAAATGGTTTGGCCCTATACCCGCCGGCGAAAAATATGTACGTAACTTACCGCAGGAGCAACCGCAGCACGAAGAGCGCCGTGAAACCGTAACCGCCAAAGTGCCGCTAAACGATGTATACATCGCCTTCCAGATGGAGGGGCGTACTGATGAGAGTTATTATGCTGTTGAATTGATGTCTGATATCCTGTCGAGAGGTAATTCATCTCGACTTCACCGTAGCCTGATAAAGGATAAACAACTGTTTAGCGAGGTACATGCCTATATAACCGGCAGCCTTGATAAAGGGATGTTTGTACTGGAAGGCAAACCGCTTGAGCATGTAAGTATTGAGCAGGCAGAAGATGCGCTTTGGGCCGAAGTAGAACGTTTAAAGAATGAAGAAGTGCCTGCCGATGAGTTAATCAAGGTGAAGAACAAAACGGAAAGCACAATGGTGTTCTCGGAAATGTCGCTTTTAGATAAAGCCATGAACCTTGCCTTTTATGAACTGATGGGCGATGCCAATAATTTTAACCACGAATCGGGTAAGTTTTTGGCGGTAACGGCTGAGCAAATAAAGGTTCAGGCCAATGCCATTTTCAGGAAAGACAACTCATCTACGCTGGTTTACCTGGCGGAAAAAACGGATGTGCCGGAATCTGAGCTTACAGAATTAGAGAATTAACAGGATTTTTAAATGGAGTCATTCTGAAAGTAATGACCCGATGCCCCAATTGCCTGATGACGCAACTTGACAGAAAAACACCCCCGCAATTTAACGGGGTAGAAAATATAACCCTAATACACCCCGAAGCTACCACGCTTGATAATGGCGCAAAGATCTTTACCTTCAATTCAGGCGATCTGGACCTGGTGCGTATTGAATGGATCTTCCATAACCTGCGTTTTAACCCTGCTAAGCCTTTGCTGAATGTGGCCGTTAACACCATGCTTACCGAGGGTACAAGTAAATTGACCGCCGCGCAGATAGCCGATAAAATAGATTTTTATGGCGCCTTCCTGCAGGTTGATTTTAGCTACGACCATTCGCAGGTAACGCTATACACGCTTACCAAGCATTTGAATTCTACGCTGCCGGTAATTAAGGACATCCTAACGGATTCTATTTTCCCGGAGAAGGAATTGCAAACGTTTATACGTAATCAGCAGCAAAAATTACAGGTGAGCCTGCAAAAGAATGATTTTGTTGCCCGCCGCGAATTTAATAAAGCGCTTTACGGCGAGACCATCTATGGACTGGCCGCACAACCGGAGGATTTCCAGTCGCTAAAAAGGGAAGACCTGGCAGAGAAGTTTCGCGAAATGTACCAGCCTGCCAACTGCAATATCATTATTGCCGGCAAGGCCGATCCGCAGATACTGGAAGCCGTCATCAAAACGTTTGAAGGTGCATGGGGCGAAGCAACCGTACCTGCAGATACCACGCAGCCTGAGTTAAAACCATCGGCAGAGCGTTTTATTTATAAAGAAAAGGCTGATGCCCTGCAATCGGCCATTCGCATAGGTACACCGTTTGTTAACCGCACCCACCCGGATTTTCCAGCTTTGCAGGTTTTAAATACGGTGTTGGGCGGATACTTCGGATCAAGGTTAATGACTAACATCCGCGAGGATAAAGGCTATACCTATGGCATTGGCTCGGGTATGTCATCATTTAAGCAAACAGGCTCATTTTTTATAGCGTCCGAGGTTGGTGCCGATGTTTGTAAAGCCGCCGTTGCCGAGATAGAGAAAGAGGTCAATTTGTTAAAAACCGACCTGATCCCGGATGAAGAATTATCGCTGGTGCGCAACTTTATGCTTGGCTCACTTTTAGGCAGCCTGGAGAATGTACTGTCGCACGCCGATAAATTTAAGAATTTGTACTTTGCCGGCCTGGATTATGATTATTACTACCGCTATACGCAAACTGTAAAAAACATCACCGCCGAAGAACTGAAAGCGCTTGCCAATAAATATTTTGACTTTGATAACTTCTACAAAGTGATTGTAGGAAAGTTTTGATTTCGGATTTCAGACGTTCGATTTCGGATTTATAATTAGATATTGACAGGCATTATTACAAATGGATAAAATCGAGTTAAAAAAACGGACCAAAAAGTTTACAATCGATATTATAAAATTTGTTGAAACGTTACCAAACGGAAAGGCATTGAATGTTTTAGTAAATCAATTGTTAAGGAGTTCTTCATCAGTTGGTGCAAATTACAGGGCGGCTTGCAGAGGAAAATCTTTGCCGGATTTCATAAATAAAATTGTAATTGTAGAGGAAGAAGCAGACGAATCTATGTTTTGGCTTGAAGTTATGACAGAATCGGGATTGGTACATTTAGACAAAATTTCAGCGTTGCTGAATGAAGCGAATGAATTAACGGCAATTTTTACGGCCATTGGTAAAACGGCAAAAGAAAATCAAAAAAATGCGAAATCAAAGTAATTAGTTGTAAGGCGAATTGTCAGAATCGCGTAAATCCGAAATCGAACGTCCGAAATCCGAAATTTTTTATTAGCTTTGCCCGGCAAATAATAACTCCAAATAATTATTTGCTATGCAGTTAGACCCATCCAAATTTGTCGCCGAAGGATTAACCTATGACGACGTACTATTACTCCCCGCTTATTCAGAAGTATTACCGCGCGAAGTTAACACGAGTACTTTTTTAACCAAAAAGATCCGTTTAAACATCCCGATCATTTCGGCCGCTATGGATACCGTAACCGAAGCAGGCCTGGCTATTGCCATTGCCCAGGCAGGTGGTATTGGTATGCTGCACAAAAACATGACCATACAGCAACAGGCCGACGAGGTACGTAAAGTTAAACGTTCTGAAAGTGGTATGATACAGGAGCCGGTTACCCTGCTCGAAAATGCCTTACTATCCGACGCGGTAAACATCATGCGCGAAAACAGTATTGGCGGTATCCCGGTAATAGATGCTGATGGTAAGCTGAAAGGCATTATTACCAACCGCGATCTTCGTTTCCAGAAAGACCTTACCGTAGCGGTTAGCGACATCATGACCAAAACAAACCTGATAGTAGCGCCGCAAGGCACAACCCTACAGGATGCTGCCGCGATACTACAGGATAATAAAATTGAAAAACTACCGGTTGTTGATAAGGATGGTAAACTGGTAGGTTTAATTACATACAAGGATATCCAAAAGGTAAAAAACTTCCCTAACGCTTGTAAAGACGAGTTTGGCCGCTTACGTGTTGGTGCTGCCGTTGGTGTAGCGTCAGATAATATCGACCGTGTTACCGCCCTGGTAAAGGCCGGTGTAGATGTGGTTACTATTGATACTGCGCACGGCCATTCTAAAGGGGTTATTGATATGGTTAAAGCCGTTAAACAGCTTTACCCCGATTTGCAGGTTATTGCAGGTAACATAGCCACTGCCGATGCTGCCAATGCGCTTGCCGATGCAGGTGCTGATGCAGTAAAAGTTGGTATTGGCCCGGGTTCCATCTGTACTACCCGTATCATAGCAGGTGTAGGTGTACCACAGCTATACGCTATTTACGAATGTGCCAAAGCTCTTGAAGGGCGCGGCATACCGGTTATTGCTGATGGTGGTATCAAACAAACCGGTGATATTGTAAAAGCTATTGCAGCTGGTGCAAGTTCTATTATGGCAGGCTCGCTGTTTGCAGGGGTAGAAGAATCGCCGGGCGAAACTATTATATACGAAGGCCGTAAATTTAAATCGTACCGTGGTATGGGTTCTATAGAGGCTATGGCAAAAGGCTCTAAAGACCGTTACTTCCAGGATGAGACCGACGTAGTTACCAAGTTGGTGCCCGAAGGTATTGTTGGCCGCGTGCCATTTAAAGGCAACATGGCCGAAGTAGTTTACCAGTATATTGGCGGTTTGCGTGCAGGTATGCACTACTGCGGTGCCGCAAATATCGAAGACCTGCAGAAAGCCAAATTTGTACGTATCACAGCTGCCGGTATGCGCGAAAGCCACCCGCACGATATTACGATAACAAAAGAAGCGCCGAATTATACACGATAGTTATTAGAGAATGGTTGATTGGGTGAGTAGTTTTATGCTATTTACCCAATCAACCATTTACTTTTTTATCCAATCTCCACTAACTCAATCAACCACTTACGGTTAAGATTATTTACCCGGTGAGCCTGTTAGTTGTATAAGCGGGTTAGCGGTTAGTATTTTAATGGCCTGGTCGTAAGAAAAACCTTCTTTTACCAGGGCATCAAAATATTGCTTTTGCATTTTAGCCACTTCGGTTAATTTACCGGGTTGCTTATAAAAATTAAGCTGCGCATCCAGCATCGATCTTATCAGGCTACTATACATCGGGCCCATAGCGTTCACAATGCTCGACATATCGTTACGCTCCATAGGGTTAACGCCTTCGTTTACAGGCGGCGGGGCTAAAACTACTTCGGTTACTTTTACGCGCTCCTCGCTAGGGTATGATTGGGTCAGATCTACATTGTAAAAGTTAAAAAAAGTAATGCCATCGCTACGCTTACCGGCATGCTCAATGATGTCAATCATCTTTGCGTTGGCGGGTATCTTTTTGAAATATACCTTGAATGAAAGTTTATCGCCCATTTTAGCAATAACAGTTTTTGGCTCGGGTTCCATGGCAATACCTTCAGCCTTTACAAATTCGTAATGCTTATTGCTTACATCGGTTTGAATGTAAATTTCCTTATTTAAAACAGCCCATGCGTTATTGTCTTGCGCAAAATAATCAAAGCTAACTACGGTATATTGTTTATCAGTTTCAATTTTCCTGATAACAGTTGAAGGGCTGTCCCTGTTCTCTATTCGCGGGTTTAAAATATTTTGTGCCGATGCTGCAAAGCAAAATACAATTAGCGTTGCGGCAAGTAATAAGGTTTTTTTCATTAGGTGTTTAGTGTTAAATGGTTTGAATAAATTTACTATCGTAAGGTCACTAATTAAATGGACAAACCATTAAAGGTAATGGATAATTATACGATTTATTTCTTAGCAGAAGCCCTATATTTGCTACTATGAAAGCTATCTGCGTATTCTGTGGTGCCAACTTTAACGGCGACCCCGCATTGAAACAAGCTATTGAATTGCTGGCCGATGTTATGGTGAGTAAAAACATAAAACTTATTTATGGTGGCGGCAAGGTTGGGGTAATGGGCTTACTTGCAGATGCGGTAATGGGCAGGGGCGGGGAAGTTATTGGCGTTATCCCGCAGTTTTTAATGGATAAGGAAGTTGGCCATACCGGCATCACCAAACTGCATGTAGTAGAAAATATGCACCAGCGAAAGCAAATGATGAACGACCTTTGCGACGGCATCATTATGCTTCCCGGAGGGTTTGGGACGCTCGAAGAGTTTTTTGAAGTGCTTACCTGGCTGCAATTAGGCTTGCATAATAACCCGGTTGGTATTTTAAATACAGGTGGCTTTTACGATGCACTGTTAAAACAAATGGATGTAATGGTAGAGCAACGCTACCTTAAACCTGCCAACCGTAAACTGGTATTAACGGCTGTAGACCCAATTGAACTTGTAGACTTGATGGAGAAGATAGATATTAAACCCGATGAGGTTTGGTTTAGGGACAAGAATTTAACCTAAGAGTTGGCAGTTATGAGTTTGCAGAAAGCAGTGTTTTAACGTGCAAACTGCTTACTTGCTACTGCCAACTGAGGCCTCACCTCCAAGCGGGCCATAAAATATTACCCAGGTAGCAAAATCATCTGTAAATTTCTCGTAACGGTGTTCGGCACCGGCGGCTACAAAAATAATATCGCCCGGTTTAAAATTGGTGCGATGGCCGGCGTTCACAAACTCACCCGTTCCGCTTATGATTACATAAATTTCGTCCTGCAAATGCGGGGTCTGCTTATCCACCTTATGGGGCCGGTAAATCTCTGCCGACATATTGCCATGCTTTATTACCTGCGTAAATAGCGCATCTGGTTGCCGGTTCAATAGTTCTGTAGCTTCCTCTATAGATATTTTCACATTCAAGTATAAAAAAAACGTTGCGCTTTAAATATATCTGCCTAAAATATTTACGCGTCTACGTTAATTTATTATGCATGCATAATAAATTATGCCATGTTTAGGTTATTTCTAATTTATTTTCCTAAAATTACACAACCTATTATAAAGCGCATATGGATCTGGAATTCAATAAGAATGAGGATGTTAACAAACAATTAGTTTACGAATTTAACACCAGGCTCAAAAAGATATTTTTAGGTGGCGGCGAAAAGGCTGCTGCAAAACAAAAAGAAAAGGGCAAAATGCTTGCACGCGAGCGCGTTGCCTACCTCATAGACGATGACAAGCCCTGGCTGGAAGTGGGCGCGTTTACCGCCGACGGCATGTATGCCGAGCACGGCGGCTGCCCAAGTGGCGGCGTGGTTTGTGGTATTGGTTATGTAAGTGGCCGCCAATGTGTAATTGTGGCTAATGATGCTACCGTTAAGGCCGGTGCATGGTTCCCTATCACAGCTAAGAAAAACCTGCGCGCGCAGGAAATCGCGATGGAAAACCGCCTGCCCATCATCTACCTGGTAGATTCGGCAGGAGTATATTTGCCATTGCAGGACGAGATCTTCCCTGACAAAGAACACTTTGGCCGCATTTTTCGCAATAACGCGCAAATGAGCAGCATGGGTATCATCCAGATAGCCGCTATCATGGGCTCGTGCGTGGCGGGTGGGGCTTACCTGCCTATTATGAGCGATGAGGCCATGATCGTAGAGGGCACAGGCTCTGTGTTTCTGGCGGGATCATACCTGGTAAAATCGGCCATTGGCGAGGATGTAGATAACGAAACACTTGGCGGCGCGACCACGCAATGCGAGATCTCGGGCGTTACGGATTATAAGCACCCTAACGATAGGGCCTGCCTGGATTCTATCCGTAATATCATGAATAAGGTGGGCGATTATAATAAAGCCGGCTTTGACCGCATCAAACCATCCTCACCGAAACTAAACGAAAAGGATATTTACGGCATCCTGCCCGATAACCGGGAGAAGGCTTATGATATGTACGAGATCATCAAACGCCTGGTAGATGATTCGGAATTTGAGGAATATAAGGCCGGCTACGGTCAGTCTATAATTTGCGGGCTTGCCCGTGTAGATGGCTGGGCTGTTGGTATTGTAGCCAACCAGCGCAAGGTCATCAAATCTAAAAAAGGCGAAATGCAGTTTGGCGGGGTTATTTATTCTGATTCTGCCGATAAGGCTACCCGCTTTATCATGAACTGCAATCAAAAGAAGATCCCGCTGGTGTTTTTGCAGGATGTTACCGGCTTTATGGTGGGCAGCCGCAGCGAGCACGGGGGCATTATAAAAGACGGCGCCAAAATGGTGAATGCTGTTGCTAATTCCGTAGTGCCAAAATTTACTATTGTGATAGGTAACTCATATGGCGCGGGCAACTATGCCATGTGCGGTAAAGCTTACGACCCACGGCTGATCTATGCCTGGCCATCAGCCAAAATAGCGGTTATGGGCGGCAGTCAGGCCGCCAAGGTATTGGTGCAAATGCAGGCCGCAGGTTTAAAAGCAAAAGGCGAAGAGGTTGACGATGTGAAAGAGGCCGAACTGCTTAAACAAACTACCGACCGCTACAATGCCCAAACCACCCCATATTATGCCGCAGCAAGGCTTTGGGTTGATGGCATTATAGACCCGCTGGATACCCGTAAAGTAATTTCCATGGGGATAGAAGCCGCCAATCACTCACCGATTGAAAAACAATTTAATGTGGGGGTAATACAGACGTAGTACCCGCCATGTCATTGCGAGCGATAGCGTGGCAATCTCATAGGGCAAGCGGATATGCTGAGATTGCCACGTCGCTACGCTTCTCGCAATGATACATTTTTTACTACCTTCAATAAATGAAAAAGCTTCTTCTACCAATAATCCTGCTATCGGCCCTCACTGCATCCGCCCAAAACGTTAAGCAAATTCATCAACGAGCGATATTGGTAGATACCCATAACGATGCTTTGTCTAATCAACTCATCACCAAGGTTGATCTGGGTAAACTGCAAACTGACGGCAATTTTGATTTGGCACGCGCTAAAACCGCGGGGTTGGATGTGCAGGTGTTTTCCGTTTGGTGCGGCGACAAGTATGGTAACGGCACCGCTTACGCTTACGCCAACCGCGAAATAGATTCGCTCGACGCGCTTATCAAACGCTATCCTGGTAAAATAAAATTGGTGCGCACTGCTGCCGACCTGCAAAAAACGGTTAAGCAAAAGAAACTGGCCGCTATGATAGGGGTAGAGGGTGGCCACATGATAGAAGACAGGCTGGATTATATCGATAGCCTGCATAAGCGGGGCATGGCCTACCTAACCCTCACCTGGAATAACAGCACCACTTGGGCAACATCAGCCCGTGACGAAACACTGCACAGCGATTCGTTGCCACATAAAGGCTTAACCGATTTTGGTAAACAGGTTGTGCAACGCTTAAATAAATTAGGCGTAATGATAGACCTTTCGCACCCCGGCGAACAAACCTTTAACGATGTAATGGCATTAACCACCAAACCGGTAATTGCATCGCACAGTTGCGTTTATGCCTTAAACCCGCACCGCCGTAACCTAAAGGATTACCAGCTTAAAGCAATCGCCAAAAACGGGGGAGTTGTGTTCCTTAATTTTTATAGCGGTTTTATTGATAGCACTTATAACGATAAACACGAGGCATACCTGCTTAAACATAAAACGGAATTAGATTCGCTGATTAAGATCTATAACGATTACGACCTGGCCAGCATCCGCCTGAATGTTATTAATAAACAGGAATCCGACCAGTTTAGGCCACCGTTAAGCATGCTCATTAAGCATATCGATTACATGGTGAAACTGATAGGCGCAGACCACGTAGGCATAGGCTCGGATTTTGACGGCGCGGAATCATACCCCCAGGGCTTAGACAGCGTTTTAGACTATCCCAAAATAACTGCCGAATTGCTTAAACTTAATTATAGTGAAAAAGATATTGATAAGATCTTAGGCGGCAATTTCATTAGGGTGTTAAAGGCTAATGTTGGTAAATAGTCATTAACGTATGGCAGTATGTTGACTATTGCCTATTGGCACACTCATGTATAAATCTTAAATTCGCATCACAATTAAAGAAACAAATGTCACAAGATATTGAACACGTAAAATGCCTTATTATAGGTTCGGGCCCGGCGGGATACACTGCAGCAATTTATGCTTCGCGTGCCGATCTGCACCCTGTTATGTACACAGGTATGCTTGCCGGTGGGCAGCTTACCCAAACTACTGATGTAGAGAATTTCCCGGGTTACCCTGACGGAATTATGGGCCCCGAAATGATGGAAGATTTTCGTAAACAGGCCGAGCGCCTGGGTACCGATATCCGTTTTGGCTACGTAAGTTCGGTTGATTTTAGCTCGTTGCCACACAAGGTTACAGTTGACGAAAGCAAAACCATACTGGCCGATACCGTTATTATTTCTACCGGCGCATCTGCAAAATGGCTGGGTTTAGAGAGCGAGCAAAAATACAGCGGTTTTGGCGTATCTGCCTGTGCCGTATGTGACGGCTTCTTTTTTAAAGGGCAGGATGTTGCCATTGTTGGTGCCGGTGATACCGCTGCCGAAGAAGCAACCTACCTGGCTAAATTAGCTCGTAAAGTTTACATGATCGTTCGCCGTGATGAGTTCCGTGCTTCAAAAGCAATGGTTCACCGTGTGCTGAACACCCCCAATATCGAGGTGTTATACAATACAGATACCATTGAGATCTTAGGCGACGGACAAAGCGTAAACGCGGTTAAAGTTTGCAATAACGTAACTAACGAAGACCGTGTTTTGGATGTTACCGGTTTCTTTGTAGCCATAGGCCACAAACCGAATACCGACATCTTCCGCGGAACCATCAATATGGATGAGACCGGCTATATTATTACCCGCCCGGGCTCGACAGAAACCAACGTAGAAGGTGTGTTTTGCTGCGGCGATGCGCAGGATCATATCTATCGCCAGGCAGTTACCGCTGCGGGTACAGGTTGTATGGCAGCTATCGACGCCGAACGTTACCTTGCTGCTAAAGAGCACGTTGTAACAGCATAATAGTTATTAGAGGTTAGTTAATTGGAGATTAGTTCTTGTCTAATTTAGATTTTAGAATTTTAAGCCTAATCTCTAATTTCCATAAATCAAAAAGGCCAATTCCAATCAGGAATTGGCCTTTTTGATTTATTAATGCTAAATTACGGCCTCATTATTTACCTGTTTTAGTTTACTTATGAAGAAAAGAATATCTGCAGCATTGCTTACTTTTTTATTTGCATCGGTTGTAATTGTTAAAGCACAGGATGCCGACCCTTATGCCGGTATTATCCCTGCACCTGTGTCGGTTAAAAAAGCGCCAGGCGAATTCATACTGAGCCAGGAAACGGTTATACAGGCCGATACGCCAAATAACAAAGCGGTTCAATTTTTTTCGGCATTTTTAGCTAATAACATGGCCTACAACAAACAGGTAGGTTTAAGAAACGCCCGGGTTAGTACAACCTCTATATACTTAACATCAACCAATACCGAAGGCCTGCCGGCCGAGGGTTACCGCTTAACCATCACTCCGCAGCAAATTACCGTTGCTGGTAAAGGCGCGGGTTTGTTTTATGGCATCCAAACGTTAATGCAGCTAATGCCGCTGGAAAGGACAGCAACCGCGAAACTACCGGCCGTTACCATTGAGGATTACCCTCGTTTTGGTTACAGGGGCCTGATGCTTGATGTTTGTCGCCATTTTTACACGGTAGAGTTTGTGAAACGTTATATCGACCTGATGGCGGCTTATAAACTAAATACATTTCACTGGCATTTAACCGATGACCAGGGATGGCGCATCGAGATCAAAAAATATCCTAAATTAACAACAGTTGGTAGCCGCCGTGTCGAAAGTGTTATAGGCAACTACCGCGACCGTACCCCGCTGCAATATGACGGCGTACCGGTTACAGGTTTTTATACTCAGGATCAGATCCGCGACGTAATTAAATACGCTGCTGATAGGTATATTACCATCGTACCCGAAATTGAAATGCCCGGCCATGCTTTAGCTGCCCTTGCCGCGTATCCCGAGTTAAGTTGCGACCCAAGCCAAACTTACCAGGTGTCGGGCAAATGGGGGGTGTTTAATAACATCTTTTGCCCGTCAGAAAAAACGTTTGGCTTTTTGCAGGATGTTTTGACAGAGGTGATAGACCTGTTCCCGAGCAAATACATCCACATTGGCGGCGACGAAGCACCAAAAGAAGTATGGAAACAATCGAAATTTTGCCAGGACCTCATTAAACGCTTAAAACTAAAAGATGAGCATGGCCTGCAAAGTTACTTTGTGCAGCGTATGGAGAAATTTGTAAACAGCAAAGGCCGCAGCATTATTGGTTGGGACGAGATATTGGAAGGTGGATTGGCACCAAACGCTACAGTAATGAGCTGGCGAGGCGAAGAGGGTGGCATTGAAGCCGCAAAACAGCGCCATGATGTTATTATGACCCCAAGCAGCCAGGGGCTATATTTCGACCATGCCCAAGGTAAAATAAACCAGGAGCCGGTTGGTATTGGTGGTAACGCACCTATTCAAAAAACGTATGCTTACAACCCAACCCCGGCGGCCTTAACACCCGAGCAGCAAAAGTATATTAAAGGCGTGCAGGCCAACCTTTGGACAGAGTATATCACAACAGAAAATAAGGTTGAATACATGATATTGCCAAGGCTGATGGCGCTATCTGAAGTAGCGTGGACACCAATAGCAAACAAAAATTACAAGGACTTTTCAGAAACACGTTTGCCCGAACATTTAGCCTGGTTAGATAAAAACGGGTACAATTACCGTGTGCCCCCGGCTATTGGTGGTGTAGATACGGTTATGATAGGTTCTACGATGACGGTTAACCTAAAATCGCCTGTAAAAGGGGCCAAAATATATTATACCATCGATGGTTACACCCCGCGAGAAACCGAATTATTATACACTACACCAATGACCTACCCGGTGCCATTGAACGAGTACCGCGACCTGAAAACAATTGTGGTAACGCCATCGGGCAAACGCAGTGTTATTACTGCCGCCAAAGTGATTAATAAAGCGCCGATGCCGGCTGTGCAATACACCGGCAACACGCCCGGCTTAAAATACCAGGCATCGGCAGGTACTTATGTAAATACTACGCAAATTAACCCTGCTGCGGTTATTGATACTGGTGTAGCAAAAAGCTTTAGTACCGCTTTAAGCGCGTTTAAAAAGGCATTTAATAAATACGGCGTGGTATTCAACGGTTACTTTAAGGCTGATGTTGATGGTAACTACAGCTTCTCAACAGCGTCATCAAACGGCTCGGTTCTGTTAATTGATGATGTGCCAATTGTTGACAATGACGGCCGTACCGGCCCGGTTGAGCAGCAAGGGGCTATTCCTTTGCAGAGGGGATATCATAAAATTACTATTAAATATGTGGATGCAAACTCGTCGGGAAGTGGCCTGAGGGTTTACATGACCATCCCAGGTAAGCCAAAAGGAGAGGTATCACCAGATATGATGTTTAATTAATCATTATATTCACCCTATGAATTTTAAAAACTGCTTATTCATAACGGTAATTTGCGCGACTATCGCAGCCTGCGGTGGCGAGGATAAAAAGCCTGCAGCAAATAACATTGCGGCAGTTAAACCGGCGGTTATGGCGCCGTTTCGTTTTCATAAAGCGATAGAAGTATCGCCGGGGCAAACGTTTGATGTGGTTAGCTGGGGAAGAGGATCGAGCCAGGTGGGTTCGTTTACCATACTGCATTCAGATTCGGCAGGGATGAAGTACACCACTACCACAGGAGACCTGGACGGCACTATTACCGATGTTTACAACGCAGATATGGATACAGACGGCAATCCTGAGATCTTGATCCAATCGAAAGGGAAAGACACGGTTAATTACGCCAAGATCTACGCGTTTGAGTTTAACAACAATAACGCTAATGACCTTGAATTTCCTAAACTTACACGCTCGCAAAAGAAAGGCTATAGAGGTAACGACAACTTTTATATCAAAGATGGCAAACTCATCCGTGAGTTTCCGATATATGATAGTAACGACTCTGCTGCTAAGGCGACAGGCGCTAAACGCCAGCTCGAATATGGGTTAAGCAGAAATAACTTTACCGTTACGCAGTTGAGCAAAGACTCGACCGATACAAAAGCAAATGCTGTGGTAAAGCAAGTGGAGCCTGAGAAGAAAACGGTGAGCAAAGCTAAAAAACGTAAGCAAACGGAAACCAGAAAGAAGCGCCGCAGGCGCAGATAGTTAACATAGATATTGCACAAAGGTGGTTTAGCTGTAAGGGGACTAAACCACCTTTTTATTTAAATATAAAATGATTTTAGAAGATTTTTTGCACCGGCTGAAGCTGGAATATCACACACTGGATAAGTTAAATCAGGAAACATATTACCAGCGCCTTTCCAGTCTGTTTGTAGTATTAGAGCTTGATGGGGATAACCTAAACGAAGAGCACGACTTGGGTTTGGAACAGATATTAGACAAGATGAATGACATTAACGAAGATGACCTGCAACAGGACATGTCGGCAGAGGATTTGGCGCTATTAGTTAAGAAAGTTAAAACAGGGTTGGCTCTTCTGATCAATAAGATAGAGGAGTAGCTAAACCAACGACGTTCATCAAATCCCGGGCGTTATATACTGCATGGGTTTCAATATCATTATTAAAGTATAACCAGGCTTCTTTAATACTATCATTTCCTTTTATTTTATCCGCAAAGCTTTGCAAATATTCTTTTGAATAAAGCGAATGATAAAGCTGTTCCATGCCATGAAAGCGATAATAAACCAACGGGGTGTTTTGTATCACCTCATCCGGCAGGGAAGGGTGGCTCATGCCACAAAAAGTAATATTATGGTCGGCAAGTTTATGGTACACATCTTCCCGCCACCAGCTCACGTGCCGGGGCTCCAGTACATTGTTAAAAGCAGGATTTAAAGCCTTCAATATCTTATTCAGCTTCTCTTCGGTATAATTATAATTTGGCGGCACCTGGAAAAGCACGGGGCCAAGTTTGTGGCGCAAGCCATGGCTAATAGTGCTATAAAAGCTGTTTAATAATTCGGTTGTATCATTAAACTTTTTAAAATGCGTAATGGCCCTTGGCGCTTTCACCGCGAATCTGAAATTAGCCGGGCTTTTATCATACCAGGTTTGTAGGAATGATAGCTGCGGGAAACGATAAAAGGTAACATTAAGTTCGAGTGTGCTAAAGTGCTTACAATAAAAATCGAACCATTTGGTCATAGCAAGCTTTTCGGGGTAAAAAGTACCCCGCCAATGTTTGTAATGAAAGCCCGAGCAGCCGATATGCCAATCCATAATTAAATAAAAAATTGGCTAAGGGTTTTGTTTTATTAAGGCTAAAGAAAAAATTTGTCATTGTAAGCACTATGCTTTACAATGACAGGTTAAATCAAAACTGCTTAAAATCCATCAAAGACATATGGTTCTTTAATCAGCGGTTTGCGTGGCATCATATCTTTTTCGATACTGGTTTGGTAAACAAATGAGGCGATGATGATGGCCGCCTGTTTCAGGTCGTCTATTTGTAGGTGGTCGTAATTATCCTGGTTGCTGTGGTGGGTTTTAGTTTCGTAGTCTATCGGGTCTTGTATGAACTGGAAACCGGGGATGCCCGCCCAGTCGAACGATAAATGATCTGTTGAGCCCGTGTTCTTATCAGTAACTGTTTTTGCGCCGAGGTCGGCAAATGGCTCAAACCATCTCTGGAATATTGGCATTACCGCCTTGTTACTTTGTGTAAATATCCCACGGATCTTACCCGTGCCGTTATCAAGATTATAATATGCCGATACCTTTGCCTGCTCGGGCTTTAGCTTATAATCGGTACCCATAAAGTGGTTTTTGGCGTAATTGTATGATCCGTAAATGCCCTGCTCTTCGCCGTCCCATAAGGCTATCCGGATGGTGCGTTTTGGTTTAAGGCCTAACGAATCTATCAGCCTCATAGCCTCCATCATAACTATACAGCCCGCGGCATTATCGGTAGCGCCGGTAGCAGATTGCCACGAATCCAGGTGGCCGCCAAGCATCACCAGTTGGGATTTTAGCTTAGGGTCGGTGCCAGGTATTTCGCCCACAACATTATAACCTTTAGTATCATCGGTATAAGTTTTGGCTGTAATATTTACTGCAAGTTCTACAGGATGGCCGCTTTGTATTAAACGCTTAATCTTCTGCCCATCCTCATAAGCCATGCTCAACTGCGGTATAGCTGCGGGGGCGTTCAACTTATGTTCTGCAAAGCCTTGTACAAATACCGTCCCGTTGTTATTATTTGAAGATCCGCTGATCATACCCAAAGCACCGGAGTTTTTCAAAAGCACATCCACCCGGTTAATCGCTTTAGCATAACCCGCGTATTGTGCCATCTGTTCGCGCGTAACCATGTAGGTGTCCTTCATGTTGGCCAGTTCTTCGTCGGTTAGGCGTTGGGCCAGGGGTTTAAAATTTTTATTTTTACTTTGGCCGCTGCTGCCGGCTATCAAAACAAATTTACCCTTAAAATCGGCCAGGTGCTGTGCAAGGTACGTGGTATCCATTGCCTGCGCCGGGGTAATTATGGTTACCTGCCCTTGTTGTATCCCGTTTGTGCTTGCGCTCCATGGGTTGGGATAGGCCATAACGGGCTGCACGTATGGCGTTTTCATCATAATGCTAAAATCCTGCAGCTCCCATTGTTTGCCAAAATCACCCCAGGGCTCAAGTTTGGCGTTTACCAATCCCCAATTGGTCATGGTTTCTACCGCCCAGTTGGCGGCACGTTTATACCCCGGCGAAGCGGTAAGCCTGGGGCCGGATACATCGGTTAAATAATGAGCTATTGTGGGTATTTGCGAGCTGCTCATTTCGGCACGGCGGATGCGGCCAAAAACAGCGGTGTCCGGCGATTGAGCGAATGCCGAAACGCCGACAAATAAACATGCGGTTAAGGTGATTTTGAAGGTTAAGTGTTTCATTTAATTGTGGTTACAGTTAAGTTTGTTTAAAGTTACAGCAATGTTGTTACAACAGCAAATTGTAATGTTAAATCGTTGCTGCATCTGCCCAATAATTTGCACATTTGTGTAATGCATTTTTTATATCCCGCTTTTTTATTTGCATTGTTAACGCTGGCCATCCCGGTCGTTATACACCTGTTCAATTTCAGGCGGTATAAAAAGGTATTCTTCAGTAATGTGCAGTTTCTTAAAGAGGTGCAGGAGCAGCAGGCCAGTCGCCGTAACATCAAAGAGCGGTTGATACTTGCTTCGCGATTGTTGGCGTTGCTTTTTTTAGTGCTGGCATTTGCCCGGCCATACATCCCCGGTAAGGACGAAGCCAACGCGGGCAAGCAACAGGTAGTGAGTGTGTTTGTAGATAACTCATACTCGATGCAAACCCTTAACCGCGAGGGGAGTTTGCTTGGCCAGGCGAAACAAAAGGCAAAGCAAATAGCATCAGCTTACAACATTAACGACCGTTTCCAACTGCTTACCCAGGATTTTGAAGGCAAACGCCAGCGCCTGCTCACCCGCAGCGAGTTTAACGA
Organism: Bacteroidota bacterium; assembly: GCA_040389205.1. Taxonomy (GTDB): domain Bacteria; phylum Bacteroidota; class Bacteroidia; order Sphingobacteriales; family Sphingobacteriaceae; genus Mucilaginibacter. Next base: position 15,413 of record JAZKAL010000014.1, on the reverse strand, counting down.
CGCGGTAGATGCTGTAAAAATAAGCCCGCAAAGCAGACAGCTGAACCAGGTTTTGGCAAGGCAAAAAAGTTTGCTTGATATGCAGGCGGGCGCTTCAAAAGCGGTATATATCCTGTCTGATTTTCAAACAAATATGGAGGAGAAGGCTGCTATAGCAGATGCAGGTTTCCCGGTTAATCTGGTACAGCTAACGGCTAATCCATTGCCCAATGTAGCTGTCGATTCTGTTTGGATGCTAAATGCCACACACCGCCCGGGCGAAAGCGAGAAGCTGGTAGTTAGGCTACGTAACTATGCTGACAAAGCCGCCGAAAAGGTCCCGCTGAAGTTGATGATAAATGGCGTTCAAAAAGCCATTGGCAGCTTTACAGTGAAAGAGCGATCGGCACAAACAGATACCTTATCCTTTTCGGGCTTGCAGGCTGGCTGGCAAAAGGGCGAGATCCAATTACAGGATAATCCCATCACGTTCGATAATAATTTTTACTTCACCTTCAATGTAACCAAGCAGCTGCCCGTTTTATTGATAAATGGCGGCGCGCCTAATAAATATTTAAGCGCGGTTTTTGCCACTGATGCATTCTTTGCGCCAAAGCAAGTAACCGATGGTAATGTAGATTACGCGGGGTTGAATGCTTACCCCATCATTGTATTAAGTGATATTAAAACGGTATCGGCAGGTTTAGCGCAGCAGTTAAAAGCATATGTTAGCAAAGGCGGTACGCTAATGGTTTTCCCTTCGGTTGGTGCCGATATTAATAGCTATAAAGCATTTTTACAGCCAATTGGAGCGGCTTACCCAACCGACTTTGTAGAGATTCCCACAAAGGTAGCAGCCATTAACCTGCAAAGCCAGATCTTTAAAAGCATTTTTGAGGCATCACCACAGAATCCCGATCTGCCTGTAGTATACAAATATTACACGCTGAATAGCGGCACACGCCCCGGCGAATATCTGATGAAATTAAAAGACGGCTCTACCATGTGGCAGGGCTCAACTTTAGGCAGGGGAAAGGTATATGTAGCAGCCGTTGCCTTAGACGAAAATTACAGCAACCTGCCTGTACACGCGTTGTTTGTCCCTGTTATGTTTAGGATAGCTTTATTGAGCGGGCACGACCAGCAGCTATTTTATACCGCAGGTAATAACGAGCCTATCGAAACTGTTTCGTTACAATCAACCGAAAAACAATTGGTAAAGCTTGTTAAAAATAAGCAAATCATCATCCCCGAAGTAAAGCAACAGGAGGGAAGCACCATGCTTTATCTGCCCGACCAATTAACGGAAACCGGTATTTACGACCTTAAAAAGCAGGACAGTACAGCGGCAGTTTTAGCCTTTAACGATAACCGCAGCGAAAGCGACCTGAGCTATTTAACACCTGCGCAATTGGAAAAACTGTTTCCTACAAACGCCGCTTTGCTCAACGCAAATAAATTAAATACAGATTCGCTTACAGGAGCTGCAAATTCGGGGCTTCAATTATGGAAACTTTGTATAATTTTGGCGCTGATATTCCTGGCTGCTGAAACGCTGCTTATACGGTACTACAAAACCGGTAAAACAAGCATAACACAAGCACTGGATATCAACTAACCCATCATAAAACAGCGCAAATGAATTTGCTAATCAAATCCGCCACTGTTGTAGACCCCGCTTCGCCTTTTTATAACAAGGTTGCCGATATTTTAATTGAGAAAGGCATTATTACTCAAATAGCCAAATCGATAGATGCTGATGTAAAATCGGTTGATGCCAAAGGTTATTATGTTTCCCCAGGTTTTTTCGACCTGAATTGCAATGTGGGCGAACTTGGTTTAGAGGTAAAAGAAGACCTGCAAACAGGGACTGCGGCAGCCGCGGCAGGCGGTTTTACGGGGATAGCCCTGATGCCAAACACCCAACCTCCCGTACATTCAAAAGCCGAAGTAGAATACCTGCTTAACCGCGCAAAAGGTAATTTGGTGGATATTTTCCCATTAGGAGCCATTTCGCATAAGCGCGAGGGCAAGGATATGGCCGAGATGTTTGATATGTTTAAAAGCGGCGCAAAAGCCTTTACAGACGGCAACCGCCCCGTGCAGGATGCCGGCCTGATGGAACGCGCATTGCTTTACGTACAAAATTTTGGCGCTAAGGTTATCTCTTATCCCGAAGATACCTCTATAGCCGGGAAGGCAAAGGTTAACGAAGGCGTAGTGAGCACCATGCTGGGTATGAAAGGCATCCCCGCGCTTGCTGAAGAACTAATGATAGCCCGCGACCTTTACCTGGCCGAAGACACTAACTCTGAGATCCATTTTACCACCATATCTACCGAGCATGCTGTAGAATTGATCCGCGAAGCAAAGCGCAAAGGTGTTAAAGTTACCTGTGATGTTGCCGCGCATAACCTGATACTTACCGATGAGGCCTTAATGGGCTTTGACAGCCTTTACAAAGTAAAACCCCCACTACGTACTCAAAAAGATGTTGACGCGCTAGTAGCAGGGTTAAAAGACGGCACTATTGATGCCATTGTTAGCCAGCATACCCCGCACGAGATAGAATTTAAAGATGTGGAATTTGAAGTGTCCGAATATGGTATCATTGGCCTGCAAACGGCATTTTCACTGGCCTTACAAGCGGGCCTAACTGCCGGTGAAATTGTGGAGAAACTATCCATCAATCCGCGTAAAATATTAAATGTTGCTGTACCAACCCTTAACCAGGGTGCAACAGCCAACCTGGTTGTATTTGGCACGGACGGTGAATGGGAGTACAACCGCGCAGGTAACCGTTCAAAAAGTTACAACTCGCCATTCATAGGCACCAACTTAAAAGGAAAAGTATTGTTAACCTGTAATAACAACCAAGTTTTTAAAAACTAAATATACAAACCATGACCGACCCAAAAGTAAGTTCAGCTGTAAGCAGCGCTTTACAGGCTTATACACAATATGGTGGCTTTGATGCTACTGCCCTTTCGGCAAAATTTGAAGCTGTATTTTCATCAGACGACGACTTTTTAACCAAGGTAGACCAGCTCGACGCTGTGTTTGACGATGAACCGCAATTAGAAGAGCTCCGCGAGGTTTTCTTTGACCTGCTGATGATCAACTTTTTTAGCGCGGATGTTAAAAAGCTGGAAGATGATTACCTGGAAACCCCGGAGTGGGAAGATATTGAAGAACAAACCCTTGACCGTGGCACCGAACTTTTAAACCTGCTGTTATACTTGAACGAGTGTGAGGATGAAGGCATCGACCCGGAACTGGAGGATTACCTGAAAGAATTTTTGCTGGTAGATGAAGACGAGTTTCAGGATGAGTACCGAATATACGAGCCGGTTATAGCCCATCAGATATTGATTGAAAGCCCGGTAAGTGAAGTGGCTAAAGTGGCTAATACCATTGCCGAAGATTCGGAAGTTAAAGAGCTGTTTTACCCAATGATCTGCTTTTTCCAAAACCCCGAAGCGGGCGATGCCGACAAAGCAAGCATAGCTGAAAATGCTGTAAATAAACCATATGATATGGCAGTTGTAGAAATTTTGTATAGCTTTAAATAAACATAATTTAAACCTGTCATATTATGAATGAAGATCTAAACAAATCAATTAAAAAGAATGCTGTTCCGTTAGGATTGGTTCTTGGCGTTATAGTAACTGTAATTAATATTCTGTCGTTTTATGTAATGACATCTACAACGTCAATATTACTTATATCTGCTGCACCAATTTTATTGTCGGTTATTATACCAATAATACTTGCAGTTATTTACAGTAAGCAGTTAAGAACAAAAATTGGCGGCTTTTGGAATTTTAGGCAAGCAACTTCTGGAATTTTTATCATGCTTTTGTTGTCGTTTGCAGTGCAGTTCGTTGTAAGGGATATGTTATTTGCAAAAATTATAGAGCCAGATATGGTAACTAAAATGCAAAGTTCTATGACTACAGCTGTAACCCAAATGCTGGAAAAAAGTAATGCTACCCAAGAAGCTATAGATAAACAGGTAGAAGATGTTCAAAAAAAGTTTGATGATCAAAAAGCGCCTACGATTGGTAAGCAAATACAGGCGATTTTTATTAATATAATATTTTTGTTTGTATTAGCATTAATACTGGCAGCCTTCTTAAAAAAGGAAGGGCATCCATTCAATCCCGATGCTGCTTTAGAAAGCGATCCAACTATATAATAAAAATTTATAAGGTAAGCCCGGCTATTAATTTAGTCGGGCTTATTTTTTTAGATAATTTTTTGACCAGGCATAAGCTTCCATCAATTCAGAAGTAAATTGTTTGAGTTATATCAGCGCTTACGGACATTATTATCCCGGAGCAGATTGATAAGCATCACTAACGAATTAAGTGAATATTAAAGAGTAAATAATGTGGAATTTGGCCACAAAAAAGCCGCTCCAAATATGAAGCGGCTTCCTTAATTTTTACATTAGCGAGAAGTCTTACTTCTTCATCACCTGTTTTACAATATCATTACCAAAGGCAAATACCATTAGCGAGATCAATAGCACGAAACCAACTATCTGTGCACGTTCCAGGAATTTATCGCTTAGTGGCTTGCCTTTTATCATCTCAATTAACAAGAATACGGTATGTCCGCCATCCAGTCCGGGTATAGGCAACAGGTTTGTTAGCGCTAATACCATCGAAAGGAAGCCTACAAGGCTCCAAAAACGGATCCAGTCTACATGGCTGCCAAACATTACCGCGATGCCTATAGGACTCGATATGGCTTTGCGCGCCTTAACCTGTCCGGTAAATATCTTGCCTATGCCTTTAGCATTGTCGGTAAACATACCCCAGGCTTTGGTTGCACCAACAGGCAATGAGCCAAATAAACCATATTTAATTGTAGTGTCTCGTGGTAATTGGGCTTTCGGTTTAAAACCAAGTACTCCATCATTATTAATTTGTGCCGTAACTTGTTGTAGCGAATCGCCACGTTTTATAGTAAGTTGAACTTTCTTATTTTTATTTGCCCGCAATTGAGCCTGCATTTCATCAAAATAGGTGACAGCATTACCATTCACAGTAAGTATACTATCCCCTTTTTTCAAACCTGCCTGTTCAGCACCACTTTTTAGAGCAATCGTATCTATAGCGAATTTAACGCGCGGAATACGGTTAATAAATTCTTCGATACCATAATCAGACAAGTCGTTAAGAATGGTAGGAGGTACCTTGATATCGATATTTTCATTTCCACGCTGTACGTTCAATACAGTTTTATCCAGTAACACTTTAGAGCTGATCAGGTCCTCGAAACGTACAATTGGTTTGCCGTTTACCGCGTTGATCTTATCGCCCGCTTTTAAACCCATTTTTGTACCAATTTTACCCGGTACTATCCCGTATTTGATATTAGCGTTGGGGGTATAAGTTTCGCCATAGCGGATGGTTAATACCCAAAATATAAAAATACCAACAATGATGTTTACGATTATACCGCCAAGCATCACAATTAAACGCTGCCAGGCCGGTTTAGAACGGAATTCCCAGGGCTGCGGCGGGCCGGCAAGCTGGTCGGTATCCATAGATTCATCTATCATACCGGCAATTTTAACATAGCCACCTAAAGGCAACCAGCCAATACCATACTCAACACCTTTGTAGTTAAATTTAAAAAGGCTTACACCCCAGGCATCAAAAAATAAGTAAAATTTCTCAACCTTTATTCCGAAAGCGCGGGCTGCTAAAAAGTGCCCAAACTCGTGTAGTATCACTAAAATTGAAAGACCAAGTATTAATTGGCCGGCCATTATCAAAACGCTCATCCGTTATATTTATGTAGTAAGATTATACCGCCTTTAACGGCATTTTTTGTATTAAATTTTGCGCAAATATGCGTGTTTCTTTATCAGTATTCAAATAGTCGTTTAACGATGGTGCCTGTATGTAACTAATTTGCTGCATGCATGTTTCAATTATGTCGCTCATTGCTAAAAAGCCTGTTTCATTTTTCAGGAAGGCGGCTACGGCTACCTCGTTTGCCGCATTTATTATACAAGGCATATTACCACCGCGTTCTAAAGCGTCAAAAGCCAGCTTCAAGTTTCTGAAGGTAGCCATATCCGGCTGTTCAAACGTCAAATTAGGGTAATCAATAAAATTAAAACGCTTAAAGTTTGTTTTAACGCGGTTAGGATAAGTTAACGCATACTGTATGGGCAGCTTCATATCGGGCAAACCCATTTGCGCCTTTATAGATCCGTCCTCGAACTGTACCAGCGAGTGTACTATCGATTGCGGGTGAACAATCACGTCTATCTGGTCGGCTTGCAGATCGAACAACCATTTGGCCTCAATTACTTCCAGCCCTTTATTCATCAACGATGCCGAATCGATAGTGATCTTGGCGCCCATAACCCAGTTGGGGTGCTTTAGCGCATGCTCGCGGGTTACGTTGGCCAAAAACTCTGCATTCTTACCACGAAACGGGCCGCCGGAAGCGGTTAGGATTATCTTTTCTATTTTATTATCCTGTTCCCCCGCAAGGCATTGAAAAATGGCTGAGTGCTCGCTATCTACCGGTAAAATGTTTACGCTATGTTGTTTGGCCAGGCTGGTAATAATTTCACCTGCGACTACCAGCGTTTCTTTGTTTGCTAACGCGATGTGCTTGCCTGCTTTTATGGCGTTAATAGTAGGTTCCAAACCAGCAAAGCCTACCATTGCGGTAACTACCACATCAATATCCGGATGGGTAACAGTTTCCTTAATTGCCTCGTATCCGCCTAAAACTTTGATAGGTAAATGGGCAAGGGCTTCTTTTACCTCGGCGTATTTTGTTTCATCGCAAATAATGGCGTACTCGGGTACAAAAGCTATAGCTTGTTCTATAAGCAGGTAAGCATTTGAATGCGCGGTAAGCATAAACGCCCTGAACAGCTGACCGTTATCGCGGATAACCTCAAGTGTTTGTGTGCCTATGCTGCCTGTAGAGCCAAGGATGGCTATGTTTTTGATCTTGTCCAAATATTTATGATAACCGTCATTGCGAGGTACGAAGCAATCTCTACATAAGCAAATCCCATAACATAGCTTGGAGATTGCTTCGTGCCTCGCAATGACGCCTTATTTTAATAATTTATATATTCATTTAACTCATCCGCTATCTTCCTATCATTTGACAGGCGCGGAACTTTATTTTGGCCGCCAAGTTTGCCCTGGCTGCGCATATAATTTATAAAAGTATCCTTTTTTAAACTTCTGACGATTAAAGGTTGCAATATGTTACCCTCAATGAGGTCGAAATAGTAAATATTTTTTTGTTGGAGGGCCTTGTCAACCTTTAAAGCAAAGGCTTGCAGGTCTTTAGGCTCTTTACCGAATTCGATGAACCACTCATGGTAGGGAAGCGAATTGTCGGCAGGTGCAACTTGCGGGGCAACGGTAAATTCTATTACGTCAACACCTTCTTCGGCGGCTACACCCATCAGGGCCTGCTCAACTTCTTCGCCTATAACATGCTCGCCAAAGGCAGAGATATAATGTTTGATGCGGCCGCTCACCACAATTTTGTAAGGGTTTTTAGATACAAATTTAACCGTATCGCCCAAACTGTATCCCCATAAGCCCGCGCTGGTATTCATGATAAGGGAGTAGTTCTTATCCAGTTCTACATCTTTTAGGTTAATGCGGGTAGGGTTATCGTTAAAATACTCGTCGGATGGGATAAACTCGTAAAAAATGCCCGCATCAACCATCAATAGCAATCCTTTTTCATTTTGCGAATCCTGGAAGGCTATAAATCCTTCAGATGCTGGATAGGTTTCAATGCTGTCTATTTTAAAACCTATACTTTCTTCCATACGGGCGCGGTAGGGCTCATAGTTTACGCCACCGTGTACATACAGCTTAAAGTTAGGAAATATGTCTTTGATCTTTTTGCCACCCGAGACAGCCGATAGTCTGTCGAAATACATTTGGCACCATGGTGGTATGCCAGATATCAATCGCATATCTTCTTTGGCTGTTTCCTGCACAATAGCGTCAACCTTTTCTTCCCAGTCGTCTATACAATTGGTTTCGTAAGATGGCAGCCTGTTCTTTTGCAGATAAGCAGGAACGTGGTGCGCCACAATGCCAGACAGGCGACCGGTTTGTACGCCGTGTTTTTCAGCTAAAATTGGGCTGCCTTGCAGGAAGATCATTTTACCATCTACAAAATCGGCCTTGCCTGTTTCGTGGATGTAGCTAAGCAGGGCGTTGCGCGCAGCTTTAATATGCTCGGGCATGCTCTCTTTAGAGATAGGGATGTATTTGACCCCCGATGTAGTGCCCGATGTTTTGGCCAAATATGCAGGTTTGCCGGGCCATATCACATCGGCTTCGCCATTCACAACACGGTCTATATACGGTCGTAGTTCTTCATAATCGCGTATGGGTACGTGTTTTTTAAAGTCTTCGTAACTTTCAATTGCGGCAAAGTTATGGTCGGTACCAAATGCGGTGCTTTTAGCTTCGTGGATGAGGTTGGTAAACGTTTTTTGTTGAAGCGCTAAGGCATTTTTGCGAATATTATTCAACTGCCTGTTTACATACCAGGCAAATACCTTGCTCAATGCTGCTTTTAAACCCATAATTAATTGGTTTCGGCAATATCGTCATCTACATCCTGGTGGCTGTAAATAAGTTTACGGTAAGTAACCGCCAGTACAATATTAACAAAAGGGTAGGTGAACAATATAGTAACCGATATAATAGGATAATATTGAGCCAACATAGCAGGTAATGCAATGAATAAAATAATGACACCAAGTATCAATATAACTTTTAACAAGTAACCACGGGTTAGCTCAAAACTTTGTTTAATAGATTCTATAGGGCCGGATGCATCATCAACAACAAACGTATTGAAGAACATGGCACGCAGGGCAAGGTATAAACCGCCAATAGCAGATAAAACCTTTACTACATCCTGTAATATTGGATATGGGTCAAGATAATCAACCAATATGGTTAAATTGGTGACAATGAATGCGATGATAAATACTACAGCCAGGTAGCTCCAAATCATTTTAACCTTCGGGATAACCTGTATAAACTCAAAATCGTAATATTCGCTATCAATCAACGTGAATATTAATTTGTATAAGCCGAGGGTAGTGTAGGCCTGTAACCATATCAGTATAAATGATACGATCATAGAACCCGTAAAATCTGTAGGAGAGTAAACGAAGCCAATAAGTAGGCCTAATACCGAAAGCAGGAAAAACGCAATTACCGAGTAAACAATAATGGTTACAAAATTCTTTTTAAAAATATCCCACGAAGTTTTTATAGTCTCCGCGACAGAAAAAGGATGGTACATACTACGTTTTAAGAGCTTTTTAAAATTATACGCTTCCAAAAATCCTGCATAAATCCTAACCCGTAGGCCGTAAGTTGAGTAAAGGCAGCTATAATGCTCAAAAATGCGATTTTTACTGATTTATTCTTTATAAGAGAGTGAAAAAATATTAACAAAATGTAAACCGCTAACATCAAGTTTAAAAGCATTGCAAACGGCCATTGTGCAATGTTGGCAATAACAATAAACATAAAGCCGAGCGTGGCAAACGCCGGGAAAAAATGAACCAGCTTAAGCTGCGACGGAAAAAATTTATAGATATTGATGCGTGCCCGTCCAAAAAAGTGGATCTGCTTGTAAAACTTCAAAAAATCGGTACGGCGTTTATGGTATACGATGGCTTCGGGTATCAGCCCAATTTTGTAACCAAGGGAGTGGATACGGATGCTGTATTCGATATCCTCGCCCAGGCGGGTGATAATAAAGCCGCCTGCATTTTCCCAGACCTTACGCGAAATACCCATGTTAAAACTACGCGGGTGAAACTGCCCGATTCCTTTTTTACCACCTCGGATGCCGCCCGTAGTAAAAGGAGAGGTCATGGAGTAGCTTATGGCCTTTTGCAGGGGAGTGAATGATTCGTGCGCGCCATCGGGCCCGCCGTATGCATCCAGCCAGTTTTTAGTAAGCGAGTCGTTCACGATCTGCAGGTAATCGGCAGGGATCAAACAATCTGAATCAAACACTACAAAGTAGTCGCCTTTTGCACGCTCAAAACCAAAGTTGCGTGTAAAGCCCTGGCCTTCGTTAGCTTTTTCGAAGTAGCGGATATCAAGTTTACCTTCATACCCTTTTACAATGTCTTCGGCACGGTTAACAGATCCATCTTCAATAACCAAAACCTCAAACTGCTTATAGGTTTGCAGCGTTAGGGTAGCCAGTAGTTCGGCAATTTCCTGCGGGCGGTTATATAAAGGTATGATGATAGAAAAAAACATTCTTTAAGTTAGATGTGAGATATTAGACTTGAGATTTGAGACGGATGCAATACGTTAAACGTCGATACCTAAACCAACTGTATCTCAAATCTAACGTCTCAAATCTCATATCTAAATAGTGTCTTCTATTTGGTAATTGTTCCTGTCGTGAGAGTTACGCGATACCAGTTCGGCCACAAAGCCGGTAAGGAATAATTGCGAACCCAGTAAGATAGCTACAAGCGCTATGTAAAACAACGGGTTCTCGGTAACATCACGATAGGGCAGATGATGTGCTATCAGGTAAAGTTTTTCGCTAAGCATCCAGATGGTGATCACTATTCCAGCGAAGAAGCTCAGCGTACCCATAGCGCCAAAAAAGTGCATTGGGCGTTTGCCAAACTTGCCTACAAAAAATATCGAAAGCAGGTCTAAAAAGCCATTGATGAACCTTGTCCATCCAAATTTGGTTTTACCATATTTACGGGCACGGTGTTCAACTACCTGTTCGCCAATTTTAGTAAAGCCCGCCCATTTGGCAATAACAGGGATGTAACGGTGCATTTCGCCATAAACCTCAATATTTTTCACAACGGTTTTGCGGTAAGCTTTTAATCCGCAGTTAAAATCGTGCAGGTTATTTATGCCGCTCATTTTGCGGGTTGCAGCGTTAAATAGTTTTGTAGGTATGGTTTTAGTTAAAGGGTCGTAACGTTTTGCTTTCCAGCCCGATATCAGATCATATTTATCCTCGGCTATACGGCGGTAAAGTACAGGTATCTCATCGGGGCTGTCCTGCAGGTCGGCATCCATGGTTATTACCACATCGCCTTTAGCAGCCTCAAAGCCAATGTTTAGCGCGGCAGATTTGCCATAGTTGCGCCTAAATTTAAAAGCTTTTATAAAAGGGTTGTTTTCTTTAAGCTTTACGATCATATCCCACGAGCCATCCTTGCTGCCATCGTCAACCAGTATGATCTCATATGTATAATTATTATCGGCCATTACCCGGCTTATCCAGGAAGTAAGTTCGGGTAACGATTCTACTTCGTCGTAAAGTGGTACTACTACAGATATATCCATTTATAAGTAAAAACCTTTTGTAAGGCAACTACAAAAATATAAAAATTAAGATATGGTTGGTGTGGCAATAAATAAAGCATTGGGCATCATCATAATTTATTTAATTTAGCATAAGCTAAACTTGTTATATGCACAAAATCCTATTCGTTTTAATACTTTGCTCCTTATCGGTTACTGCCTTTTCACAACCAAGACAATATAAAAATACAACCCGCCCAGATTCTGTTGGCTACTATATGAGCGATGATAAAACGATGGCCTACAATGAATCCTCTGCCAAATTTGTACGCCTTTTAATAAAAACCGACTCTAACATGCTTAGGGTTAACGACTATTATATGGATGGAACACCACGTCTTGTGGCAAAAACAACTGTAGATAGTATCAACTTTTTCCCGGGGGCACGAGGGATTTGTTATGAATATTATCCTAATGGTAAACGCAAAAGTATCCGGAATTTTAACAAAGGAGTAGTTATAGGCGATATGGTTAACTATTATTCAAATGGCGGATTACACACCATAGAAAACTACTCGAAACAAGGCATTTATCTTAAGCAATGCCTGGACACCGTTGGAAATGTGCTTACAGATAATGGCAACGGTAAATGGATAAGAGTTAATGAAGACAATTTAAATGATCGCATGACAGGTTCTGTGATAAACGGAAAGGAAGATGGACCATGGAAGTTATATGTAGCTGACACAACATACACTATTGTTTACAAGCAGGGAGAAATTATTTCAGGGAAAGAGTTTCTAAAGATCAAAGAAAGTGTATTTGGAAAGGTTGACGTCTCACCATCATTCCCCGGGGGAGAGGCGAAATTCTTTAATTTTATAGCACAAAATGTCAAATACCCCGAAATGGGGCGTGAAAATAATGTTCAGGGAAAGGTTATTTTGACGTTTATTATTGAAAAAGATGGAACTATAACAGATATAAAAGTTGTACGCGGTATTGGCAGGTCGTTTGAACAGGAAGCTATACGCGTAATTTCCAAATCACCTAAATGGATGCCGGGATTAATTAATGGTAGACCGGTTAGGGTGCAGTACAGTGTGCCAATTAATTTTTCAATAAAACGTGAACAATAACTTTAGTAGAACCAAATTGTTTAAAGTGTAAATTTTTAGCTTCAAGATAAATTTAAAATAATCTTTAACCCAACCCCAACACCTTGCTTGTCCTCGCCCTTGTAGCAGTAGCCAATTCCTCATCATTAACAAGAGAGTGACCGTAGGAGGGAATCATTTTTCTGAACTTATCCTGCCATGCAGCCGTTTTAACCTGCTCTTTAAAGCAGCGGCTTATCAGGTCTACCATAATAGGTACTGATGTTGATGCGCCCGGTGAAGCGCCTAACAGGGCCGATATACTACCATCTGCCGCGGTTACCACCTCGGTGCCAAATTCCAGCACACCGGTGCGTTTAGCATCCTTTTTAATGATCTGCACACGCTGGCCGGCAACATCCAATGTCCAGTCCTGGTCTTTAGCCGCAGGGAAATATTCCTGCAAAGCCTTTAGCCTGTCGGCAGGCGATTGCATTACCTGGCTAATGAGGTATTTGGTTAAGGCCATATTATCACGGCCAACGGCCAGCAATGGCAATATGTTATTCAATTTTATTGACTTGAACAGATCAAGTAACGAACCCTTTTTTAGGAACCGGGTAGAGAAGCCCGCGTACGGGCCAAAGAGTAATGACCTCTTGCCATCTATCATACGGGTATCCAGGTGCGGTACCGACATGGGCGGCGAACCAACTGATGCCTTACCATAAACCTTTGCCTCGTGTTTGCTAATTACGTCTGGGTTGGTACAAACCAGCCACTGCCCGCTTACCGGGAAGCCCCCAAAGCCTTTGCTCTCCGGTATGCCCGATTTTTGTAACAGGGGCAAAGCACCACCACCTGCGCCAACAAATATAAATTTAGCGTTTATCTTACGCTTGTTGCCGCTAATACGGTCGCTCACTTTTACCTGCCAGGTGTTGTCTTTATTACGTTTAATATCGTCAACATCGTGGTTTAGGCTTAAAGTAACGCCTGGTTTTTGTTGCAGTTTACTTATTAAACTACGGGTAAGCGAGCCAAAGTTTACATCGGTACCAATATCCATATGTGTGGCAGATACTTTATGCCCGCCGTCGCGGCCATCCATAATAAGCGGTGCCCATTTTTTAATTTGTGCGTGGTCTTCAGAATATTCCATGCCTTTAAAAAAGTGGTGCTGTACTAAAGCATCGCGGCGTTTTTTAAGGTAATCAACATTGTCATCACCCCAAACAAAGCTCATGTGTGGTATTTTGGTTATAAAGCTCTGCGGCGAATCCACATAACCGGCCTCGACCAAAAACGACCAAAACTCTTTGCTTATCTCGAACTGCTCGGCAATTTTAATGGCTTTAACAATCTCAATAGAGCCATCTTTACGTTGTGGGGTATAGTTTAACTCGCAAAAGGCAGAGTGCCCTGTGCCGGCATTATTCATCGCGTCAGAACTTTCGGCGGCAACTGTGTCAAGTCGTTCAAATATTTCTATTGTAAGATCGGGCTGCAGCTGTTTAAGCATTACCCCAAGTGTTGCGCTCATAATGCCCGCGCCAACCAAAACTACATCAACCGTTGTGTTAGAAAATTTGCCGTTATTCATGTTACTATTGAATGCTAAAGATACATTCAAATTAATTGTTTGACTGATTATACCTTCTGTAAACTAATTAAATGATATAAAGTTTACACTGTTTGCAATGGAGATGAGACATTGCGGTGTAATTACTATATGATATTCAGAAGGCAATTTTACTAAAATTTATATAAAAAGCCTCATGATGCTGTAGGCTTTTTGTAACAGCCTGTGATACTATCATATAACACAAATTTGAGGTGTGCTTGTTGTAGCCATACAATAGAACGTATTTATATGAATAAGTTAGCCTTATATTTAATACTGCCTTTAATAGTTATGTTAGGGGCATCCTGCCAAAATAGTAAACCAAAACCAACATCAACAGATGGTAAAACAGCGGTAACTGTTAATGGAAAAAAGGACAGCGTATTAAACAATCCCGACAAGAATTATGGGAACGCCACCGTTGCCGAGCCTTGTGTGAAATGTGTGATAAAGGTTATACAAACTACCGACCATTATAAAAAGATAGTAAGCCACAAACAGACCGATAAAATAAGTTATGTGGTAAATTGGGATAGTTCGGCTAAGGCTAAAGATAGTTTGGATACGAAAAGCGAGGTTATAAATAGCATTAGGATCGAAGTTGTAGAAAATAACGGGTCAAAAAACAAATTGGCCACATTTAATTATGATAACCGGCTATCAAAATTGTTTTTCGTAAGCGATGATACAGTAATTGATGAAAAAATAAGCGAAACAGATGCAAATATGATAAGACGGAAATGCTTTTGGAATGTAGCATCAAGTAAATAACAAAATTATCTCTTTAAAGTCGGCGATATTATTAATATAGTATCGCCGACTTTGTTTTTATAGGTATTTGTTATGCAAGCATAGTGTATAAAGTATTAATACATACGTTGAATTAATGGATTTCTGAATTTTTTAAGTGATTTATTGTTAATTTTTATAATTTTTATAAACATTGCTATGAAAATTATAAAAATAATTTAAATTCGCACTCATAAACTATGACTGATCTTATAGGTAACTAATATTTAAACTTAAAAAATTACAAATTAATCATTAAAATGGCAACTAAACTTGAGTACATCTGGCTTGATGGCTACAAACCAACCCAAAGCCTGCGTAGTAAAACAAAAATTGTTAAATCTTTTAGCGGTAATGTAGAAGATTTAGATAACTGGAGCTTTGATGGTTCATCAACTGAGCAAGCACCGGGTGGTTCATCAGATTGTATTTTAAAGCCGGTATTTACTTGCCGGGATCCACAACGCAAAGATGCATACCTTGTAATGTGCGAAGTTTTAGATTCAAAAGGACAACCACACGAGTCGAACGGCCGTGCGCTTATCCAGGATGATGATAATGATTTTTGGTTTGGTTTTGAGCAAGAGTATT
>JAZKAL010000013.1:0-263700 GCA_040389205.1 Bacteroidota bacterium | reverse complement strand
CAGCGACCCTCTGATTAACAGTCAGATGCTCTAACCAGCTGAGCTACTCAGGAGTGTTTTTCCTTATTGGAGTGGTGCAAAAGTATGATTTCTGAGGTAATTTCACAATATTTGCACAAAAAAAATTAAAAAATATTTTACATGAGTTTGTTAGTTATTGGTACTGTGGCGTTTGACGCAATCGAGACCCCTTTTGGAAAGACAGATAAAATTGTTGGAGGGGCCGCTACCTACGCAAGTTTGGCCGCTTCTTACTTTTACGACAAGATAAAAATTGTTGCCGTGGTAGGTGACGACTTCCCTGCGGAGGAGATTAAGGATTTTAATAATCACCATATAGATACCGAAGGCCTGCAAATAAAAAAAGGCGAAAAATCATTCTTTTGGAGTGGAAAGTATCATAATGATATGAACAGCCGCGATACTTTAGTTACCGAGCTAAATGTACTGGCCGACTTTGACCCGATAATCCCTGAGGCTTACCAAGACTGCGAATACCTGATGTTGGGTAACCTAACCCCACAAGTGCAACAAACGGTTATTAAACGCCTTAAAAACCGCCCTAAGCTTATTGTAATGGACACCATGAACTTCTGGATGGATATTGCTATGGACGATTTGCTGGAAACTATTAAAATGGTTGACGTTTTAACCATTAACGATGCCGAAGCACGCCAATTATCGGGCGAGTACTCATTGGTTAAGGCAGCTAATAAAATATTAACCATGGGCCCTAAATACCTTATTATTAAAAAAGGGGAACATGGCGCGTTATTATTCCACGAGGACCGTATCTTCTCTGCCCCTGCCCTGCCATTGGCTGAGGTGTTTGACCCTACCGGTGCCGGCGATACTTTTGCTGGTGGCTTTATTGGCTATATGGCTAAGGTGGGTACAGTTAACTTCAATAACATGAAGAATGCAATCATCTTCGGTTCGGCGCTGGCATCATTTTGTGTAGAAAAATTTGGCACCGAGAAGATCAAAAACCTAACAGATGCTGAAGTGGCGGCACGCGTGCAACAGTTTGTACAGCTATCATCTTTCGAGATCTAAACCTCTGCCGCCTTTACCAGAAATGGAGATGGCTTAAAATATAATCTTCCTCTAAATCTCCCCCAATAGGGGGAGATTTAGAGGAAGATTAATACTCCAACCATTTTTTTATTTTAAGGCCTACAACGTCGCCATCGTTGTACATACCGCTATCGTTGTTCACAACACGAAGCAGCACACCGTTGTTTTCCAGTATCAGGTCTTCATAAAAACCTTTAAACAGTACTTGTTTTACGGCCCACTTGTTAGTTTTAAGCACATTATTCAGGCGGATCCATT
Organism: Bacteroidota bacterium; assembly: GCA_040389205.1. Taxonomy (GTDB): domain Bacteria; phylum Bacteroidota; class Bacteroidia; order Sphingobacteriales; family Sphingobacteriaceae; genus Mucilaginibacter. The sequence goes on along the minus strand of JAZKAL010000013.1, from coordinate 262,365 downwards.
CCGGATATATTACTACTGCTTCCTTTTCGGTTTCTATGCCACAGGCTCTGGCCTCATCAACCGTAAGCACATTACAATTAGTGAGCAGTTCTGCCGTGTATAAATTTAGTGGAGATTGATATAATGCTTTTGGATGACCTGTCTCCACTATCTCACCATCTTTTAAAACTATAAGTTCATCAGCCATCGAGAGCACTTCGGCCGGGTCATGCGATACCATTACGACAGTAAGGCCGGTTTCTTTCACGATCTGCCTTATATCATGCTGTAAGCCCTCACGAAATGAGGTATCCACCTGGTTAAAGGGCTCATCAAGTAATAAAACTTCGGGGCGGGTAATAATAGCGCGGGCAATGGCAACACGTTGCTTTTCGCCACCACTCAGGTCGGCAACACGCTTTAGGGCCAGGTGCATCATATTTAACTGGGTAAGCACCTGCTCGGTCTTCTCCTCTTTCAGTTTAACGTTGGTGCTTGGCAACATGGCGGCCACATTATCCCATACGCGGGCAAAAAGGTTAAGGTCGTCGGTATGCTGGGTTACCATTTTCATGGCATCGTGGCCGGGTATCAGCTTTTCTTCAGGGCCCCAAATGCGTTCTCCTTTAAAATTAACCGTTCCTGCATCGGGCGAAAGCAAACCGTAAAACAACCTTAGTAAGGTACTTTTACCGCTGCCGCTTTGGCCAATTATAGCGGTTATTTTTCCGGGGGCTATATGAAGATCGATGTTTTTAACGCCTGAAGCCTCGGCGCCGCCGTATGATCTGCTAACTGATGTTGCCTGTAAAAAAGGTGTTTCTGCCATTTCCACAAAGATAACCGTGATCGAGCAGATTTAAGTACCGCGATTAGGGGATTTCAAAGATTATTGCGATTTGATTGGCAAGCATTTAATATTGACGAACCAGATAGATATTACAAAGGGATTTTATCCTTCCAGATAACATCCCCTAAATCCTGACGATCCGCTTAATTCCGGTCTACCAGCCCACGCTCATACCAAATGAGAAGTTACGTAGCCCATCTTGTGCGGGGCTGTTCTCGAACATATTATTAAAATAGTATTTCCCAAATACACCAATGGCGCCGTAACCAACCCGTAATGATGCACCGTACCTAAATTTGGCGAAGTTATAGTTGCCGCTTAACTTTTGCGAGCCATTCTCTTTGCTCTCTTGTTTAAGGCTACTGCTGATGCGTACGCCCATTTCAGCGGCACCTACAAAATGGAACCTACGGCCATCGTCGTCATCCCGCGTGCGGAAATCAAATGCCACGGGCACCCTGATATAGGTGGCCGAGAGGCGGTTCTTATCATATTTAACAGCATCTTGCGTGTAGGCGAGTGGCGCCTGATTACGCAATATGGTTACACTTTCGCGCAAACGGATGTTAGTCCAATCGAAACCACCGGCGGTATAAATTCTGAACGAGCTATTGAAGCGGTAACCTAACTGCAACACATCAAAACCAATATTGCTGCTTCTCCACGACCGGTAATTTAAAAATTGGTTGGTTGGCGATAATTTAAAACTACCGTTATCGTTAAGGGTGGTTAAACCAATATCAAACCTGGTAAATGTCAGTCCAAATGAAAAACCCGGCGCTTTTGACCTCATGCTGATCGTATCGTTTATGCCAACTTGCGTTACATCGTCGCCAAAGCCAAGGCGGATACGTGTACGGCGGGTTTTGGTAGTATCGGTACTGGTTTTAACAGAGTCTGTTTGTGCAAACAGCGTTGTTGCTGCGAGGCAAATTATCGTGGTAAAAATTAAACGCTTCATACTGTGGTATATTTATATTCTATTGATCTATCTTTTTTATTTTAATGAATCCGAGGTTCAGGCCGCTCAAAGTCGAATCGTCCTCATCTTTCGGGCTCGAAAACTCTATCAGTTTATCCTTTCGTTTATCAACCTTGCTGACTACTGCATTTATCAGGTCGCCAAAGTTACGGATACGGTGTTTCTTTACAGGTGCCGCAACCGAAGTTTTACTCCCGGTTTCTTGCAGTTGTATCACTGGTGTATTGTCTTTTATAGGCTCATCTTCGGGTACATCAATTTTTTCATTAAACGGCACACTCCTATCCGGCACAACAAATTGCACCGGCACATCAGCTTTTTGAATCATTTGTGCCAATTGTGGTGCAGGTAGTACAACTTGCTCCTGTTTTGCTGTGACCGTAGGTTTTTGAGCTATCTCAACCTTTTGCTTGCGCGATACTATCGTATTTACGGATACAACCTTTTCAACCTGCGGCTCGGTTACCTTAGGCACTACAGTTACCGGCTGTATAATTGCTTTTGCGGGCTTATTGTTTTTAACCGCAACTATTTGTACAGGTTTTTTGGCAATTTCATTTGTATTCGATACAAAATACAACCCTGCACTGAGCAATATTAGCAAACCGGCAGCTATGCTCAGGTACATACCCAATGGCCTTTTCTTTTTATCCATTTGAGATTTAATACCTCCCCAAACATGTGCAGATGGCTCAACCTCAAAATTATCAAGCTTTGACCTAAACAGGCTATCAACATCTTTATCCTGCATATCCATATTTTTCATTGTCAATTTTCAATATCTGTTCCTTCAAAATAGCCCTCGCTCTCGATAGCTGCGATTTTGAAGCGCCCTCGCTAATGCCCACTATCTCGGCTATCTCTTTATGCGAGTAGCCATCAATAGCATACAAGTTAAACACCATACGGTAACCCGGCGATAAAGCCTTTATCAGCAGCAGCAGATCTTTAGCCTCTAAACTGCTTGACGCGGCTGCGTTAACAGATGGCTCATTGCCGGGTTCATCTATATCAACCACCTGCATCATTTTATGATGGCGGCGGTAATATTCAATAGAACTATGTACCATAATGCGCCTTACCCAACCTTCAAACGAACCATCGCCCCGGTAATCTGCAATCTTTTGAAACACTTTTATAAACCCATTCTGCAGCATGTCCTCGGCCTCCATTTTATCGGTAGCGTAGCGCATGCAAACACCCAGCATTTTGGCAGCGAACTGCTTATACAGCATTTCCTGTGCCTTACGCTGCCCGTCCTTACAGCATTTTACCAAATGTTCTATATTAGATTTAGGTTCCAAAAACATCATTTAACAGTAAGATGTAAATGAACACACAATGGTTGCATGAGTGGTGAAATAAATTTCAATGTTTGTAATATTACAAACTAAATAGGTATAAATGTGTAAATATTTGTATAATTGTGTGTATGAGAACTAATATTGATATAAGGGACGATTTAATGTTAAAAGCGCAAAAGCTTAGTAATATTAAAACGAAGAAAGCTGTAGTTGAGAAAGCTTTGGAGGTATATATTGCTATTGAAAACCAAAAGAAGATCTTAGACCTTTGGGGGAAGGTTGAATTAGATGAGGAAGCATATAAGTAATGAATACTATTTTAGTAGACACATCTGTATGGATAAACTTCTTTAAAGGTATAGATACAAGGGCAAGTGTTTTTTTACGCGACAATATGGATCAATTTGTTATTGCTACTTGTCCGGTAATTGTTCAGGAAGTTTTACAGGGAGTAATATCAGATAAACAATACACTTTTTTAAAAAATTACTTTAACGGATTAGCCCATTTAAGTGGCGACAGTTATCTTTTAGCGAACGAAGCGGCTCAACTCTATCGGCAATTGAGAAAAGCCGGCATTACTATTAGAAAGCCGAACGATTGCCTGATTGCCGCTTACACTTTACATCATAAGGTAACACTGTTACATGATGATAAAGACTTCGATCATATATCCAATCATGCACAATTAAATACGTTATAGGTTACTTCTTCTCCCTAAAATACTTATAAACCTTCACAGCCGACATAATGATGAGGCTAAAGAGAATTATCCCAATTACCCCAAAGATCCAGTTCAAGGCGCTTTTAAGCACCACCAGGAACACGATAGCGAAGAGTAGAATTGTAGCAAGTTCGTTCCATAAACGGAGCTTGATGGATGTCCATTTGAAAACACCGCGGGCCATTTGCTTCATTATTTTCTGGCAGATGAAATGATATGCAATCAGGCATACCACAAAAGTAAGCTTTATATGCAGCCATGGCATTTTCCATAAAGCGGGATTACGGTACAGCATTGTCGCCCCTGCTGCAATTACAAAGTACATGCTGGGGGTAGCAATTATCCACCAGAGCTTTTTCTCGATGATCTCAAACTGATCGGATAGGATGGTTCGTGCAGGTTCGGGCTTGTCCTGTGCTTCGCGGTGGTAAATAAACAGGCGCACAATATAAAATAGCCCCGCCATCCAGCATACTACAAATATGATATGTATGGCTAAAACGTATTGATACATGGCCTACCTATGAGTGTCATTGCGAGGAGCGTAGCGACGTGGCAATCCCGTCGCGTTCAATAAGCAAGCGACGAGATTGCCACGCTATTGCTCGCAATGACATATTGCTATTATTAATATCTAAACTCTTTTATCACCTCTACCGCATACTTCACGTTATCAAACGGGATATCAGGCATTATGCCGTGGCCAAGATTGAAGATGAAGCCGTTCTGGCCACGCATACGCTCAAACAAGCGATGAATGCGGTCTTTTATTACTGACTTATCCGCATATAAAATATGCGGGTCAAGATTGCCTTGTACGGCAATATTTTTTGGCAAACGGTTTTTTATGTCCAGCAGATCTACATTCCAGTCGATGGATATTACATCGGGTTTGGCCTCAGCCATCAGCGGTGCGAATACCGAACTACCTTTACAGAATGATATTACCGGGATATCTTTCCTGTTCAGCTTGCTGATGATCTCCTGGATATAACGATGCGAGAACTCGGTATAATCATCCCATGATAACGCCTGTGCCCAGCTATCAAATATCTGCACCGCATTAACACCTGCTGCAATTTGCAGGTTAAGATATTCTGCTGTTACGGTTGCTATTTTTGATAAAAGCTGGTGCGCCATTTCCGGGTGGTTATGTAGCATCAGTTTGGTTAGTTTAAAATCTTTTGAAGACCCGCCCTCTACCAGGTAACTCATCACCGTGAAAGGTGCGCCCGCAAAACCAATCAGTGGGATACGGCCATTTAAGCGCTGTTGTATTACTTTAATAGCATCGGCAACATATTGCAGCCTGTCGCCCACATTGGTCTCTAAAGCATCAATATCTGCCTGTGTGCGCACGGGGTTGGCAAATTTTGGGCCTATACCCTGCGTAAAGCTTAGGTCGCCGCCCATAGCTTCGCCGGTAACCAATATGTCCGAAAACAAAATAGCCGCGTCGATATCTAACAAATCGACAGGCAGCATGGTAACATCGGCTGCAATTTCGGGCGTTTTGCACATTTCCAGGAACGAGTATTTGTTCTTGATCTCCCAATACTCGGGCATAAAACGGCCGGCCTGACGCATCATCCATACGGGTGGTCGTTCTGTTTGTTCTGAAAATGCGGCTTTTAAAAATAACGAATCTTTCATGTTTCTTTTGGAGAATCAAGAGCCAAGAATCAAGAGCCAAGATCCTACCTGTCGGTTTTCTTGATTCTTGATTCTTACATCTTAATTCTATTTTTTGTGTTTCTTTAACTCCTGCTCAACCTTTTGGATCACATCCTTCATTTTGGCAGTTATGTTGTCTTTATGTTTGTCGGTAAGTTGAAGGTAGGCATTGGCTTTTTCATAATTACCATTGCGTATGCTAATGTTTGCTACATGTACAAGCGCTGCAACATGGTCGTTAGCGCTGCGTAGCGGGTATAAAGCGGCTAACTCATAATGCTGTTCGGCCTCGGCATAATCACGCTTTTGTAAGCAAACACCTCCGTATATAAACTCGTAAAACCCGCGTCGCTTCTTGCTAAGCCACTCGGGTTTGGGTACTTGTTTTAGAAGGTCTTCGGCCTTATCGTAATTTTTTTGGTGGAACGCTTTCGCAGCTAGCACAATGGTACCCTGCTTAAAATAGCCCCATATTAACAAGCCAATAAACATTACATTAACCGCCGCCAGCTCGTACACTTTATATTTAAGTACTACAGCCAGCGATATAATAAAAAGCCCGGTTACTAATATTCGTGCCCTGTTTGTAAACATGTATTAGTGCTGGTTATCGGTAAATTTATAACCTACACCACGTATAGAGTGGAAATAAACCGGGTTTTTAGGATCCGGCTCAAAGTATTTACGGAAGGTTAGTATAAAGTTATCGATAGTGCGGGTAGACGGGTAAACGTCATAATTCCACACTGTTTCCAGGATCTGCTCACGCGATACGGCCTCGTTGCGGCGCTCTATCAAAAGCTTAAGCAACATGGTTTCCTTTTTAGTTAGCGGGGTGATGCTTTCATCGCCATTAACCAGCTCGAACGAGTTAAAGTGAATGGTTTTATCGCCGATTTTGTAGCTGTTAAACTCTTTAAGGTCATCGCCTTTTAAGCTACGTTTTACAAGATTGTTTACGCGTAAAATAAGCTCTTCCAGGTTGAACGGTTTGGTCAAATAATCATCAGCACCTTTTTTAAGTCCCGATATTTTATCCTCGTTGGTATTTTTTGCGGTAAGGAACATAATTGGCACCTCAGAATTTTCGAGCCTGATGGTTTCTGCAACCACAAAGCCATCAATCTCGGGCATCATTACGTCTAATATCACCAGGTTAAAACGCTCTTCTTTAAATATCTGAAGGGCCTTTTTACCATTGTTGGCTGTAGAAACTTTATAACCTTCCAGCTCCAGGTTTAACTTAATGGCCTCCAATAAATGATCTTCGTCTTCGGCTAATAAAATTCTTTTTTTGTTCAGCATACTCTATATTGTTTAGGTTAATGCAAATACTACTTCAAATACACTACCGGCAGGGCGGTTGTCTTTAACTTTAATGCTGGCCTGGTGCTTATCCAATACTTCTTTTACAATGTATAAACCCAAACCGGTGCCTTTTGTATTACGTGTATCTTCGCTGCCTACACGGTAAAATTTATCAAAAATGCGTGGCTTCTCATTATCTGCAATACCTATGCCATGGTCTGCCACCTGAAAGTAAACTTTACCATCCTTCTCAAACAGCTTCACATTTACGGTTTCGCAAGGGCTGGAATATTTAACGGCATTCTCTACCAAATTGGTAACAACTGATGTTAATGCAAATTTGTCACCTGTTATTTCAATTTTAGGCTCAATTTCGGCATTGATGATCTGCTGGTTGCAATCACACTTGCTTATTTGCAGGCGGTTCACAATACTATCTACCAAAACCGACAGGTTAAACTTAGCTTTAGGAAAAGTGTAAGAACGGTTATCAATTTTTGAAGCCAGCAGCATATTTTCTACCATGTCATCCAAACGCTCTACATCAAGCAGCGATTTATCAATAAAGTTCAGGATCTGCTCTTTGGTCAAATCGCGCTTTTGAATGGTTTGCAGCAATATTTTGATAGATGCCAGCGGCGATTTAAGCTCGTGGGTTACCGATAGCAGGAAATTCTTTTTCTGCTCCTGTAGCTTGGCTTCTTTATTTAAAGACTGATGTAGGAAGTATGCACCTACCAAAAACACGGTAATAAACATACAGCCTTCGCCCAATATCATGCCCTTGCGGCTTGGGTTTAGGTGCACAAGCATGTATCCCCACCATATCAGTTCTGCTACAGCATAAATGATGATGGCATAAAATATTACAAGCGTTTTTTTCATGTTAATCTTGTTTAAACACAATATCCAGACTATCAAATATAGCTGTTTTTGTAGTTTCTAAATCAGCATTAGTATGCGCTGCCGATATAAAACCAACTTCGTAGCCAGACGGACCGAAATATATGCCCCTATTTATCAACTCGCGGTGCATTTCTTTAAATTTAACCATGCTTGCCGGGTTAATCTGCTCAGCAGTGGTTATACTGTCCTGATCGGTAAACGCAAACCAAAAAATAGAACCAATGGTAAATATTTTTACCGCATAACCGCGTTCATCTACAAAAGCCTGAATATCATTTACAAAGCCTGCCGTTTTGGCATGCAAATCTTCATAAAAGCCTGGTTTTAATAATTCGGTTAACTGGGCGATACCAGCCGCCATGGCAACCGGATTACCAGATAATGTACCAGCCTGATAAACTGAACCTACAGGCGAAATATGATCCATCACTTCTGCCGAAGCGCCGTATGCACCAACAGGCAAACCACCACCTATAATTTTACCATAAGTAATGATATCCGGTTGAATATTGTAGTAAGCAGCAGCGCCTTCAAAACCCACACGGAAACCCGAAATGACTTCATCAAAGATGAGCATGGTGCCATTATCTGTACAGATCTGGCGGAGGTAATCCAAATAATCCTGCGTTTGTAAAAGCAAACCGTTGTTTGCAGGCACAGGCTCGATAATAACCGCGGCAATTTGCCCCTTAAACTCTTCAAAGGCCTCTTGCAGGGCTTTTTTATCATTAAGCGATACAACTATCGTCTCATCTGCAAAAGCCTTTGGTACGCCTGCTGACGATGTTTCGCCAAAGGTTACCAGGCCAGATCCGGCTTTAACTAAAAGACTATCTGAATGGCCATGGTAACAGCCTTCAAACTTTAACACCTTATCTCGTTTGGTGTAACCCCTTGCCAATCTAATGGCCGACATAACAGCCTCAGTACCCGAACTTACAAAACGGATCTTTTCAATAAATTTATTATTACTAAGTATCAGTTCGGCCAGTTCATTTTCTAACGCGGTAGGTGCGCCAAACGACATACCATTCTGCATCACCCGGATAACGTTTTCGCGAACAGCAGCATGATTGTGCCCCAAAATAAGCGGCCCCCACGAGCAGCAAAAATCTATAAACTCGTTACCATCGGCATCCCAAATATGGCTGCCATCGCCTTTTTCAATAAAAAGCGGTGTACCGTAAACAGATTTAAACGCCCTAACCGGGGAGTTTACCCCACCCGGGAAATAGGTCTTCGCTTTTTCGTACAATTCTGCAGATTTTGCTCTGCTTATATCTTTTACTTGCATATGTTTAAGCTGAAAGCGAAAAGCACAAAGCTTAAAGCTTTCTTTTAGTAGTATTTTATTTATGAAGCGAGCTTTTGGCTTTTAGCCTTAAGCTTTACGCTTTTTACAGCCACTTATTCCACAGCACCTCTTTAGCATGATAAGTAAGTATCGCGCTGGCACCGGCACGGCGGAAACTTGTTAGCACCTCAGTAACCGAGCGTTGCTCGTTTAACCAACCGTTTTGTACCGCGGCTTTTATCATTGCATACTCACCGCTTACATTGTAAGCAGCAATTGGCAGTTCAGTATTATCTTTCAAAAGTTTAATAACATCCAGGTAAGGCAGACCGGGTTTCACCATCAGGAAATCGGCACCTTCAGCTTCATCTAAAGCAGCTTCAATCAAAGCCTCTCGCTGGTTGGCGGGGTTCATCTGGTAGCTTTTCTTGTCGCCAAATTTTGGGGCAGAATTCAGGGCATCCCTGAACGGGCCATAAAACGCGCTGGCGTATTTAGCCGTATACGACATGATAGAAACGCCTGTAAAGCCGGCATCATCCAACACTTTACGAATGTAACCCACACGCCCGTCCATCATGTCTGATGGTGCTATAATATCGGCACCACTGCGGGCATGGGCCAGGGCCATTTTGCCTAAAATTTCTAATGTTTCATCGTTTAATACCTCACCATTTTGAACAAGGCCATCGTGACCATCGCTGCTGTATGGATCCATGGCAACGTCGGTAATTACGCAGGACTCAGGAAATTCTTTTTTTACCGCACGTATAGCACGCAGGTAAAGGCTCTCGTCGCGATGGCTTTCGGTAGCGTATTTATCTTTAAGGGCTTCGTCTATATTAGGGAACAGGTCAAAAGAGTTTAAACCTAGCTTCATACAGCTCTCTACCTCGCGCAACAGGTTGTCTATGGAGTACCTGAAGATGCCCGGCATAGATGCTACCTCGGTTTTCTGATTTTCGCCTTCCACTATAAATAGCGGGAATATCAAATTAGCAGCGCTAACATGTGTTTCCTGCACCATCTGGCGGATAACTTCGCTTTTTCTATTTCTTCTTGGTCGTTGTAACATTTCTTTAGTCCATAGACCATGGTCGATAGTCCATGGTCAGCTTCAATATTTTACAGCAATCCGACTATGGACTATCGACCATAGACTATTGACTTTTCTATATCCCAAACACAGCCTCTGCCAAGCCTACCTCATCGGGAGAGAATGGCAGGGTGTATTTCACACCCATTTCGTCAAACTTTTTACCGGTTGATTTACCGATGGCTATTACTTTTTGCCCCGGCTCCAACAGGTTATCGGCAAAGTACGCTTCCACATTGCTTGGGCTGGTAAACACCATTACATCTGCACCAGTGGGCTCCACTTCTTCTTCAAGCACGGTTTCGTAAACGGGCAGGTCAATTATTTTTGTATCGGCAGATAAGCCTTGTTGTATACTTCTCATTGGATTATCAGCACCCGGGAACAGGATGGTTGTACCATTTGCAAGTTCTGCAAAATCAGCAGCTACATCGGCACTATCATTGCTTTCGCCAACAAAATCGGCAAAGTGGCCATTACGGCGCAACATATCTTCGCTGCCTGCCCCCATTACGCCAAATTTTACCTTTTTGGGAAACTGTGGAGATAACTTAAAAAAGTACTCCACGGCGTTCTTGCTGGTGAAAAATACCCAGTCGATATTTTTAAGGATGTAAGAATCGAATTTAGTGATAACCGGCACCGTGCGGATCAGTGAACGCGCTTCTATCTCTATCTTATGTTTTTCTAGCGCCTTGCGGAAATAGCTTGTGGCCGAAATATCCCTTGAGATAAATACTTTAGAAGGGAACTTCCTGTCCTTTGCAAAACGGGCTACAATTTTATCGGCAACACCATCAAGTGTATCGCTTTCTATAAAATAACGATCGGGGAATTCATTACCTGCATCAGCCTTAGATGTAAATACCTGGAATTTACCATCGTCCCTGCGGCAATATACACCAAGCGGTAAATGGCATCCGCCGCCAAACATTTTTAATACGCCACGCTCCAGGCCAAGCTCTTCGGCAACATCCGGGTGATGTAAGGCCTGTAGTATTTTGTACAACTCGGTATTACTCTCACGGATTTGGATAGCTAAAGCGCCTTGTGCCGGTGCCGGTATAAATTCAGTAGCGGTAAGTTCCTCCACATGAAATTCGCTCAGGTCGATACCTAAACGGGTAACACCTGCTTTGGCCAGCATAATGGCGTCGTATTTTTCGTCGCGCAATTTGCCTATACGGGTGGGCACGTTACCGCGCAGTTCATCTATTTCCAGGTCGGGGCGTACGGCAAGCAATTGCGCCTTGCGCCTGTTTGATGATGTACCCACCAGGCCACCAAATTTAACAGATAGCTTTTGGCGTACATCAACCACATCTTTCAAGATCAACAACAGTTCAGCCGGGTCTTCCCGTTCTGAAACTGCTGCGATAATGAGTCCCGGAGGGTTTTCTGTTGGCAGGTCCTTGTGCGAATGCACGGCAATATCAATAGTGCCTGCCAATAACTCTTCTTCTAATTCTTTAGTGAAAAACCCTTTGCCTTCCAGCTTATCAAAGCTAAGGTTAAGGATACGGTCGCCCTGCGTTTTTATAATTTTAAGTTCGGCGGTAATGTTTATTGCGGCCAGGCTATCTTTTACAAAGTTGGCTTGCCATAAAGCTAATTCGCTGCCACGCGTTCCTATTATTACTGTTCTGTCCAAGGGGATAAATTTTTACAGCACAAATTTAAATTTTTATGTACAGTAATGCAGTATTAATTAAGGATATGATTGTGGGCTGACTTAGTCGCCACGAAATGCCCATGGGGTTCTGTAATATTTCAACAAAATATCAAGATCCTGAGGCCTAATATTCAATGGCTCAACCTTTACCTGCACATTGCCTCCCGGATGGGTATACTCTAAAGTTGGCCTGGCACCCTTTCCCGTATACTCACCGGATACACGTTCATTTAATATCTCTTCCCATTTATAAAAAGCAGTATTTGCAGTTTGAAGACCCAATGTATTAACAATTATTTGTGGCTTATTATTAAAAAGGCCTCTCGATTTAAAAACGATCAAACTCAATGCAGTTAAACAAACTATCCCACCTAAAAACAAATGCGAGGCAACTATCCAAGATAGTCCAATACCAAAGAAGAGAGATAAACCAACAATAGTAATAATAGCAAAATCTTTAGAATAATAAATTCTTACCTCTTGAGGAATGGGGTTAGAAACGACAATATTTGGAGTGAAGAAACCCATACGTTAAACTGTTTAAAGCTAAAAAACGTATTGATTAGAAAGAAAATCTTAATTATTATTGATCAATATATCCTTCGCCATGATCATGGGGACGCTGATATATTTTTTTTCCATGTAGTTGATCACCTTCTCCAGTATCTCGCGCGATTCTTTGTCAAGGCTTTGTACCTCATCGGCAAATACAGTGTTCACCGCGTTATTGCGGATCTCCTTGATCTTTTCGGGTACCTGGCGCATGGCCAGCTCAATCTTGCGCTGCTTAAGCATCACCAAATGCTCGGCGATGTTTTGTTCTATGATAGCCTCTGCGTGTACCAGTTCCTGGTAACGCTCCTGCAAGTTCTTTTTGGCAATTTCATTAAGGCTGTGTACTTCAATAAAGTTCACATCAAATTGCTCAAGCACTTCTGGCGCGGTATCATTAGGGATAGCCAGGTCAACTATGGTTTTCTTGTCAGTTTCGCCATTTAAAAGCGATGTGTAGATCTCGGTAGTGATGATAGGTTCAACTGCAGATGTACAGGTAATGATGGCATCAAAACCGCCCTTGAAGCTTTTCAGCTGGTCCAATTCAAAAGCTTCACCACCCAAATCATCAGCCAGTTGTTGCGCCTTTGAAAGTGTACGATTAAAAACCGAGAAGTTTGAGAATTTATGCTTTTGAAGATATTTAGAGATATTGCGGTTGGTTTCACCGGCGCCGATAATAAGTATCCGTGCATTAGCGCAAAGTTTCAGATCTTTAAGCTTGCGATAAGCTAATGACACTACCGAAATTGGGTTCTTTGAAATATTGGTATGCGTATAAACTTCTTTAGCGGCTTTAACTACACATTCCATAGTAACACGTAATTTATCTCCGGTTAGGCCCGCCTCGCGGCAATCCTCGTAAGCTTTACGCAACTGTGCCAAAATTTCTTTTTCGCCAACTATCAGGCTTTCTAACGAGCATGAAGTACGTAACAGGTGGTTCATCGCTTCCTGGCCTTCGTAAATAGAAGCAGCATCTAAAAAAGTAGCGGTAGAATGTGTACAAAGGCCCATTTGCATCTCGGTTAAAAACGCCTCTGCAAATTCCCTGTCAACCTTATGTTGTGTAGATAATACAAACTCAACCCGGTTACAGGTAGAAAGGTAAAATATCTCATCAATACCAAAACGAGCTTTAACTGCATGGAGTTTTTCGGTAGAACTCTCCTGGCACATCACCAACCTGCCCAATTCCTTCAGCTCAATATGTTTATGTGTAAAAGCTATAACTTTTAGATACTTCAAAGCAGTTTTGTATTTGACCCAACAAAAGTAATATACCTTGTTAGATGCAGTGTCAATTATTTGTCATACAGACGCATTTAGAATGATTATAAATAATGTGTTTTTAATAATTAAAAGCTATATTTTTACGATATTTCACACTAATCAATCGATTGAACAATTAAAAATGCGAATATTAAAAAACATAAGCCTCGCTATTTTGGTACTTGGCTATCTTATAGCCGGCGTCAATCATTTTATACATCCACAGGGCTACATCAGCATAATACCATCTTATTTACCTGCCCCTGTAATGTTAAATTACCTGGCCGGTTTCTTCGAGGTACTATTCGCTTTAATGTTGATACGGCCACAAACGCGTAAGGTTGCTTCATATGGCATAATACTTATGCTAATAGCTTTTTTGCCGGTACATATTACAATGCTTGTACATTCGCCCCTTAAAGTAGGCAGCCTGTTGGTTACGCCTGCAATTGCCTGGGTGCGCCTGGCACTGCAACCTGTGCTGATGCTTTGGGCATGGTGGCATGCTAAGTCATAAGTTGTAGTCGGAAGTCTTTAGGCCGCTTAGAAGCCGACTTTGGACTAAAGACTTTAGGCTTTAGACAAACATTCCTCCCCCATCTCCGTTACAGGAAAATGGATCTGCAAAGTATAGAACTACGTACCCTGGAGGTACAAGATTATCAGGAACTTAAAAAGTCGATGAAATCGGCCTACCTGGATATGGATGACGACCACTGGGACATGGCCTCTATCAAAAAGCTCATCAAGCTATTTCCGGATGGGCAGGTATGTGTTACCGTTAACGGCGAGGTGGTAGGCTGCGCGCTATCTATCATTGTAGATTATAATAAATATGGCGACGCCCATACCTATAAGCAGATCACAGCAAACGGCAGCTTTAAAACACACGATGATAAAGGTGATGTGCTATACGGTATAGAAGTTTTTATCCATCCAAAATATCGCGGGCTACGCCTTGCACGCCGCTTGTATGATGCCCGTAAAGCCCTTTGCGAAAAGCTGAACTTAAAAAGCATTATCGCCGGTGGCCGCATACCCAATTACCAAAAATTTCAAACGGAACTTACACCTAAACAATACATCGATAAAGTAAAATATAAAGAGATCTTTGATCCTACATTATCTTTCCAGCTATCAAATGATTTTCACGTTCGTAAAATCCTACGTAATTACCTGCCCGAGGATGCACGGTCTAAAGGGTTTGCTACGCTTATAGAATGGAACAACGTTTACTACGAGGAATTAAGTTCGGTAATAAATAACAAAACTGTTGTACGTATAGGCCTGGTGCAATGGCAAATGCGCCCCTACAATAATATAAGCGAGTTGATGAAACACGCCGAATATTTTGTGGATGCGGTGAGCGATTATCAGTCGGACTTTGTACTGTTCCCCGAGTTGTTCAACACACCGTTAATGGCAGAATATAACCACATGGATGCCGCAAAGGCCATGCGCGAACTGGCTAAATACACCGAGCCCATAACCGAAGCTTTTTCTAAACTGGCGGTATCATACAATGTAAATATCATATCGGGCAGCATGCCGTGCATTAAGGACGACTCGATGTATAACGTATCCTATCTTTTCAGGCGTAACGGCAGTATGGAAGAAAGTGTAAAGCTGCACCCTACCCCATCCGAGATCAGCTCTTGGGGCATGCGCGGCGGTAACGACCTGAAAGTTTTTGATACAGACGCGGGCCGCATCGGCATCCTGATCTGCTATGATGTGGAGTTCCCCGAACTATCGCGCATCCTTGCCAGCCAGGATATGCAGATCCTGTTCGTACCGTTCCTAACCGATACGCAGAATGGTTACAACCGGGTTAAATTTTGCGCGCAGGCCCGTGCGGTAGAGAATGAATGTTATGTAGCCATAGCAGGTTGCGTAGGTAACCTGCCCAATGTAAATAATATGGATATTTCGTACGCACAATCTGCTGTGTTTACACCATCAGATTTTGGGTTCCCTACCAATGGCATCCAGTCCGAAGCTACTCCTAACAGTGAGATGATAGTAATTGCGGATGTTGACCTGTCGGTACTAAGCGCCCTGCATGAGTATGGCAGCGTACAAAATTTAAAAGACAGGCGTACGGATCTGTACGGGATCACTTTTAATGGGAAGAAGGTTTAACAGCCTTCTTCTTTACATTTACAATGCGCTGTACATTTACTAAATACTTCACTACAAATTTAGCTGGATTTGTGCCTAAGTGCCCATATCCACTTTTATTACTATCGTCATATGTACCTATAGCATCTATTATCAGATACCTGTCCCAATAATGGTTGTGTATATCCTTAAAATATTGTTTATACTCATTCCATCTTCCAATACTCTCGGGTATATCTAGATCTGCCCTTACATTATTACATTTTTTGCTGGCCGGATAAATACTCCAGTATTCGTCTATTCCACTATAGTAAAATCGTGTATACACGAGCTCGTTTTTATGTTCCGGAACTTCACAAAAATCAATAAACTCAGGAGCATCCACCCCTAATACAGGTGGTGGAAACATGACTTGTTTCTTTTGGGCAGACACAATTCCCGTAACAAATAATAGCAGGATAAATAAGCGTAATTTCATTGTATTAGATTGATATTACAATATGCTAAGTTTTCCTCAACTAACCTTAAAGCATTACAGTTTAATGGAAAGAAAATATAATACAATTCATACATTGCAAGAAATATTGCCTGCAATGATCTTTCGAAGTGTTGAACCTAAACCCTATCTGAAACTTAGAATTATAGCCACACTAATTGACTATAGCATCTATCTTATTTTTTTTATTATATATACTAATATTTTTGATGAAGACCCTGAGCCTGGGAGAGCAACCGTTACAGGCGTAATGATGCTGCCTATAGTTGTGGTTTGGTTTATATATTTCGTAGTCATTGAATATAGTTCACAGGCCACACCAGGGCACTACATTGTAAAATTAAAGGTAGTAACGGATGGTGGGACAAAGCCATCTCTTTCGTCCATATTTAAAAGGCGGCTTTTAGATCCTATTGATATATTCATGTACGGGATACCGGCTTTAATTTGCGTTTCCAAAACGCCAAAACATCAAAGATTAGGCGACCTTTGGGCAAACACTTTAGTTGTAAAAGCTACAGATATTATAGAAAAAGAAGTAACGTTTTAAAATACATGATCGTTAAGCAACATTATACTATCCCCGGCGCTAAGGGCCGCGGGATGACGGCTGATATAACTTATGATACCCTGCACCCTTATGCACCGCTGGTGATCTTTGCCCATGGTATACGGGGTTTTAAAGACTGGGGTGCGCACAACCTTGTTGCTAAATATTTTGCCGAAAATGGCTTCCGATTCCTAAAATTCAACTTTTCGCACAATGGCACCACGGCCGACAGGCCAACCGAATTTGCCGACCTGATAGCTTTTAGCGACAATACTTTTTCATATGAACTGGAGGACCTTAAATCGGTTATTGATTTTGCCTGCGGCGGCTCGGCCATTCCCCGGGTAAAAAGCGTGTATGTTATTGGCCATAGCCTGGGTGGTGGCATCAGCATTGTAAAAACCGCGGAAGATAAGCGGATAACCAAACTGGTTAGCATGGCGGCCATATCCAGATTTTATAACCTTTGGCCAAAAGAAGCTGAAAAACAATGGCGGTTGCAAGGCGTAATGTACATGAAAAACTCCCGTACCGGTCAAAACATGCCTTATAAATCATCGCTATTAAAAGATCTGGATGATAACCCCGCACGTTTAGATATTCAGCTTAGGGCGTCAGAAATAACACAACCATGGCTTATTGTTCATGGCGATGCCGACACCAGCGTACCATTAAGTCATGCCCAGTTACTGCATAATGCCCAACCAAATGCAAATTTGGTGGTTATCCCAACTGCCGACCATACCTTTAACGCTACCGAGCCTTATCCATCAACCGAATTACCTGCACAGCTGTTAGCTTTTTGCGATGCAGCCATTAATTTTTTCAAAGTATAACTACAGTTACAGCCATCTTTAAGCAATTTTTCACCATTAGATGTTTAAATAGGCATCACAAGTTTTATAATTATTTATGAGTATAGCGGGAGCAAAAAAACAGGGTCGGAAATTTTTAAACCCCATACCTACCAAAGAGGCAGGCCTGGATGTTATGATACCGATATTGCGGGAATACATCAATAACAAAGCCGAGAACGTTCCTAAAACACCAATAACCGTCCCTAAAACGGATGCATCCGTCTACCAAACTCCGCCGGCGAGCGGACTGCGCATTACCTGGGTTGGGCACAGCAGTTTGCTGATAGAGGTTGACGGCATCCGTATACTTACCGACCCGGTTTGGAGCCAGCGGGTATCATTCTCACAATCCTTTGGGCCGAAAAGATTTTTTCAGCCCCCTATTGCGTTAGAAGACCTGCCACCTTTAGATGTGGTTATTGTATCTCATGACCATTACGACCACCTTGATAAGGCCACTATCAAATTCTTTGCGGGCAAGCCTATTCAGTTTATTACCCCAATGGGGGTTTGTAAATACCTGGAGGATTGGGGTATCCTAAAAAACTATATACATGAGGTGGACTGGGGAGATAGCGTAATGATTGGCGATTGCAATATCACCGCCACGCCATCAAGGCATTTTTCGGGCCGTGGCATCCTCAACCGTATGGAAACCCTTTGGGCATCTTTTGTTATTAAAGGTCCGCAACATAATATCTATTTTGGTGCCGATTCGGGCTGGTTCCCCGGCTTTGCCGAAATTGGCGAAGCTTTTGGCCCGTTCGATCTTACCATGCTGGAGGTTGGCGCTTACGGCAAATACTGGCCGGACATCCACATGGGGCCTGATAATGCTACAAATGCGCACCTCGCCCTTAAAGGCAAATTGATGATGCCTTTACACTGGGCTACTTTTAACCTCGCGCCACATGCCTGGTATGAGCCCGGCGAACGGCTGATAAAATACGGAGACGAGAAAAATATAAAACTATTTATGCCCCAACCCGGCAAACCTACTGAAGTAACAGAGCCACATAATTCGGAATGGTGGAAGCCTTTTATGAGTAAATAGTTAAATTGCATTATGAACACACCGGCATGCTGCTTTAAATTTTTGTGGTTACTGATGTTTTGCAGCTTTACAGCACAGGCGCAAACCGTTATACCACTTTGGGCAAAGGGTGCGCCGGGCTTTGAGAACCGCCGCAACGAGCCGGAACAAGCTAAAGATTACTGGGTAAAAAACATTCACAATCCTTCGCTTACCGTATACCTGCCCCCTGCCAATAAGGCTAACGGCGCCGCTGTGGTTATTTGCCCGGGTGGAGGTCACCGCTTACTGGTTTTTAACTCAGAAGGAGTTGCACCTGCTAAATTTTATAATGACATGGGTATTGCTGTTTTCATATTAAAGTACCGTTTAGGCAGGGACACCCTGTCGCCATATAAGGTAGATATTCACCCAAAACAGGATGCATACCGCGCTATGCGTTTGGTTAGGAGCCGCGCATCAGAATTTAGCATCGACACCAACCGTATTGGTATGATGGGATTTTCGGCAGGTGGCGAGGTAGTTGATATGGTTGCATTTAGCGGCTGGCAAGGCAACCCAAAAGCAGCCGACCCCATAGACCGCGCCAATGCTAAACCTAATTTTATTGTGCAGGTATATCCCGGACCGGGTTATGTGCCAGAAAAAATCCCGGCTGATGCACCGCCCGCTTTTTTAGTAGCTGCTAACGATGATACCTGCTGTTCGTTGCCCATCATCCAGCTTTTACAGCGCTATCGCGAAGCTAAAGTACCGGTAGAGATGCATATGTATGCCCGCGGCGACCATGCCTTTAATATGGGTACTAACCGCAAGTTAAAATCAATTAACAACTGGCCGCAGCGCCTTGCCGATTGGCTGGAGGACAGCAACATCTTGCAACCCGAGCGCAAGAAGGTTTTACACTAAATGTTGCAATAGGAATACCATCTTTCAAAAACGTATTCGGATATTTATGGTTATAACTAAAAGGAGATAAAGCAATGGCAAACTTCCAGGATATTATAGCTTCAGAAAAACCCGTATTGGTAGATTTTACTGCCGAGTGGTGCGGCCCATGTAAAATGATGCCGCCAATATTGAAGCAGGTTAAAGATGCCCTTGGCGACAAGGTAACCATCATCAAGATAGACATTGACAAAAACCCGGCTGCAGCAAATGCTTACCGTGTGCAAAGTGTACCAACATTAATGATCTTCCAAAACGGCGAAAGTAAATGGCGCCAAAGCGGTGTTATGCAAGCAAACCAATTGCAGCAGGTTATCCAGCAATATATAAAGTAATGGCTTTTATAAATAGCTAAGCCACCATTGCTTGTGCGTTTCCTTGTATTTAGAGAACCATTTACATGGGTAATACAATGCCAGTATTATAGCCAGCCACAACAAGTATACCCAACCTATGCTAAAGCCAAAGCCTGGCGGTACAAACAGGAACGGAACATTTGGGGTAATAATTTGTGAGGTATTATATCCCTGAAGAAAAAATACTACAATAGATAAAGTCCTGATGAGATAGAAGTGGCACACATAGTAAAAGAAAGGTACGCTTCCATACACTTTAAAGAATGCAGCCAGCTTGCCTATCGATTTTTCTGTATAGGCCAATACCATTAAACCTACAGATAACGTGAGCAAACAATAATCGAGCGATGGCGGATACTTGCTTACATTCAGAAATGAAATAAAGGTATAAACACCCGTTTTATTTACCGACCATGGCGACGGGTCGCCGTAAGCGTTTATAAGCCTTAAACCTACAAACGCTAACAACATTAATACTGAGCTGTAAGTAAGTATCAACTTTCTTTTGGGAGGCGCAAATTTTTCTTGATATAAACTACCAAAAGCGTACCCTAAAAACATCACACCTGTCCACGGTATGATGGCATACAGCACAAATACCAGGTGTGTTTTATCAAGAAAAACTACAGCACCGCGCGAGGTGAAAAACATTTTCATTAATACATCACCGGTGCTATCTGGGGTAAGTTTTATATTTGCTAACAAACCATGCCCAACTATTATTAGGATACCCAAAGTACCAATTAACCGCGGGGGAAGCCTTGCCAACAGCCCCAGTAACATCATACTTATGCCAATGGCCCATATAACCTGTAGAGCAAAACCATGGTAAAGCGGATCGAGCGTTAGTGCCAGCGAAATGATGGCTAATTCCACAAAAATCAGCCACAAGCCACGTTTTATTAAAAAACCGCTTAACTCACTTTTGGTGCGCCGTGTACCGGCAAGGTAAGCCGATAACCCGCTCAGGAAAACAAATGTTGGTGCGCAAAAGTGTGTTATCCAACGCGTAAAAAATAGCAATGGCGTTGTCGTAGCAAGGTTGGTTGGATCGCTGGTGATGGCACCTGTGTGGAAGTACTCGCGCACATGGTCAATCGCCATGATCAGCATGATCACGCCACGAAGAATATCTATAGACTGGATCCTTTGTTTGGTTGCAACGGTTGCAGGCATTGTGGTAATTATCAGGTTTTACTTACCTGAAATTACTGATTATTATTCTTGAAATAAAATTGAGCTATTAATTAAATTTTAGCACGATGTTCACGTTCACGATTTCACGATACCGTTCATTTTTCACAAAATACTCATAATCAATAAGTTAATTTTTAGACGTGTCTAAAAATTTGATGTTTTTGTGTAAATCATGAAAATATCTGCAAAAGATACATGCGCGATAGCAGATCACTCTTGCAATAACTTGGTGCAAGTTAATCTGAGTTGATGAGCAAATTATTAAAATCTTCTTCAGTGTCTATATCCGCACTTCCTAACCGGAATGGAATACTAAAAACATCCTGAGGATGTTGCTCAATAATTTTCTTTGCGCCTTCCTGGCCGCTTAACTTTAGCAAGTTGGAATAATAAGCTTTTTTAAACAATGCAGGAACACCTACAGTACCGTTATAGCTACAGGCAATTACACCTTGCTTAACTTTATCAGCTGTTTCTATTATTTGCGTTAACAATGCGGAGGTTACATAGGGCTGATCGCACACGGCAAAAATCACACCCTCTTCATCAGTATATTTTTGCTTAATATGTGATACAGCCAGTTTTATAGATGAGCTCATGCCAAGCTCCCAGTCATTGTTATACAATATTTCAGAATGGGTATCTTTTATGGTTGCTTTAATAACATCGTAGTTTGCGCCTAAAACAATAATTACGTTATCTGATGCAGCTTCTGAAGACCGGATTATTTTTTCCAATAAGGTCTGCCCCTTATACAGAAGATTTTGTTTTGGTTTACCCATGCGGCTTGAGGACCCTGCCGCTAATATCACGATCGGGATCATGATCGTGAACGTATCATATCTACAAACTGTAGCTCCGGGTTATCCGGCCTGTCATGAATAAAAGTTTTAGTTCTTAGTGATACTGCGCTACGATGATTTAATACGGCCTGTATCTCAGACAAAATAGCAAGCGCTATCTCTTCCGCATTTTCCGACCCGATATCCAATCCGGCTGGGCCATATACCTGGTCTTCCATATTATTTATAATTCCAAACTCAGATGCAATTTCTTCCAGCATCCGGTTCAGTTTCTTTTTAGGGCCAAGTACACCAATATAAGCTGTATTTGTGTTTAGCAAGTCGGCCAGCAGTGCGGTATCATAATTGTAATTATGCGTCATAAGCATAAAAACCGTTTTCTTGTCCACCAATACCTGTTTTCTTACCTCACCGGGTTTAGCGATGATTAACTTGTCGGCCAGGGGAAAACGCCCGGTTGTAGCATAGTTAGCACGGCCATCAACTACCGTTACCTGCCAGCCTAATACTTTGGCCATTTGCACCAAGGGAATGGAATCATTACCCGCACCTGCAATAACCAGCGAAATGGCAGGTTGCAGTAGCTCAATAAAGCAAGTATAATTTTCATGGTAAAAATAAGTTTTGGAACCTGTGTTCCCGTTTAATAAAACGCCCCGGGCATCAAGCAAAATAGCTTCGCTGATGGTGCCGGTTGGTAATGCACCATTTGTGTTTCCATCTTTATGATAAAGCAAGCATGTGCCATATTGCTCAGCGCGCCTGTCTTCCATATTAAAAATGGTGATAAGTACCGCGGGCTCGCGTTTGCTTAAAAAGCGTTTAAAAAAAGCGATGGGGTTATTTTCCTGCCCGTCATCAATAGGCTCTATTAATATATTGATGATGCCATTGCAGCCCAGCCCCACGCCAAATTTAGCGTCGTCATCGTCAGTTGTATCATAAGTAACCAACATAGGCTTTTGCTGCACCATTACCAACTGGGCTTTGCGCAGTGCATCACCTTCCAGGCAGCCACCACTTATAGCGCCGGTTAGCTGTCCATCATTGGTAACCAACATGCGCGCACCCGCACGCCTGTACGAAGATCCTTCTACGTGAACCACAGTAGCCAATGCCGTTTGCTTACCGGCTTTAACGGCAAGGTCATATGCTTTAACTATATCATTCAGTTCCTTCAAAGCTGTTCGTTTAAACTTTAGCCATGTCGAATGGCAGTTTCCTGATGCGTTTGCCGGTAAGGTCAAATATAGCATCGGTTAAAGCAGGTGAAAAAGCAGGCAACCCCGGTTCGCCTACACCTCCTGCATCTGCGTCATTATCTATAATATGCACCTCTATTGGTGGTATATCTGTTATACGGGGCATTTTGTAATCGTAAAAGTTCCGTTGTTCTACCAAACCATCTTTAAAAGTTATTTCATGAATAGTTGCTGCACCAAGTGCCATAACAACGCTTCCTTCAATCTGCGCTTTAATAATATCGGGGTTTACATACCACCCGCAATCCATTACCGCCCAAACCTTGTCTATGGTTATGCCACCACCGGCTTTTTTGGATACTTTACAGATCTGGCCAACTGTACTCGCGAAGCATTCAGTTATAGCAACGCCATAGCCTTCATTTTTTTTCCTGCTTTTCCACCCCGAAACTTCTTCCATTTTATCGATCAGCTTTTGGCAGCGTTCGTCTTTTAAATACCCCCTCCTGAAATCTAGCGGATCTTTGCCTGCTTCGTGGGCCAATTCGTTTATAAAACTCTCATAAGCAAACCCGTTTGTGGAAGCGTATACAGATCGCCACCACGTATTAGGAATAGGCATCTCGAACGGAACGTCGGCGAAACTAATGTTTTTTATGCTCTCAAAATACGGGGCTAAAAACCCTTCGGTGGTGCTATCATTGGCTACTCCCCTTTTAGGATTGCTCCAGTGGTCGATATTTTGGCCCGCCATCCGGAATTTAACTGCAGTTATCTCGCCATTAGCAAGAGCACCTTGGGCACGGTAAGATATCCCCGCGCGGTACGGGCCTTGCGTGGTATCATCCTCTCTGGTCCATATTACCTGTACCGGGCCGCCTATGTGTTTAGAAATAGCCGTTGCCTCGTAAGGGTAATCTAAAAACGCTTTACGGCCAAAACCACCGCCTAAAAAGGTCATATTTACCCGCACATTATCTATGGGCACATTAAACTTTTTACTGATGTCGCCCTGTACCCAGTCCGGTGCCTGTATAGGCCCCCATATTTCCACTTTATCTTTTTGATAGTGTGCAATACAATTTACGGGTTCCATTGCGCTATGCGCCTGGTAAGGCGTTTGGTAAACCACGTCCAGTACCTTAGATGATTTTGAAAGTAAGTTATCCGGAGCTCCCTGCTTTTTAAATGAAATACCTTCTGTTTTAAGTGCCTGCTGCTGGCGGCTGTAAATGTCGGCGATGTTTACGTGCTCAAAACCGGTATCATCCCAGGTTACCTTTAAAGCTTTCCTACCCTGCATTGCCGCCCAGGTACTGGTAGCTACCACCGCAACACCTTCGCGAATGGTATTAAAAACTTCCATTTTAACTACAAACACCTGTTTAACACCGGGTACTTTTTTTGCAGCCGTATCATCAAAGCTTTTTACTTTTCCCCTAAACCTCGGGTTACGCTCAACAACGGCATAAAGCATTCCGGGTAGCTTTTTATCTAACCCAAAAATTGCTTCGCCATTGGTTTTCATAGGGGTATCTTTACGGTGTAAAGGTTTGCCTATCAATTTATAATCCGCCCGTTTTTTTAGTGTGATGTTTTTAGGGGCATCCAGCTTAGACGCGTCTGCTACAAGTTCGCCATAATGGTATTTTTTACCCGATGCTTTATGAATAACATTGCCGGATTGGGCGTAACAATCGGCCGGGGCAACTTTCCACTTGGCGGCTGCCGCAGCAATAAGAACCTCGCGCGCAGTAGCACTTAACTTCAACAATCTTTTGTAGGCACTACGTACGGTTGAGCTTCCGCCGGTTATTTGCCCTCCGTATTTTTTAGGGTCGCCCTGGGCAAAAATAATATTTACATCCTTTAGGTCTACCTCCAGCTCTTCGGCAATAATTTGTGCTACCGACTGGTAAGATCCCTGCCCCATTTCTGCCCGGTGATCAACAAGGGTTACCAATCCGTTCTTATCAATTTTGATCCAGGCGTTCATTTCAATAGCCGAAGTTCCTTCATCGTCGGCTACAATAACCTTTGCCTTTCCATCAGATGAAAAGGCAAAGCCAAGGCAAAGCGCAGCACCGGTAACGCCCGTTGTGCGTAAAAAATTCCTTCTCGATATAGTACTATTAATCATAATAATAAGAGTTAAGTGGCAGTTGCGAACGTTGTCAATTATTTTTTTGGCGCATAAGCGCCGGTGTTTAACCACGTAAGCCATGCTTTTTTAAATGCGGCGTGGCTCATCGGCGGCAGTGTTCGGCCTTCGCCGGGATTCCAGCCGGCAAGCACTAAACCATCATCAGCATGTTCTATCAGTTTTTTCATATCCTTATGCCCGTTACGTTTAGGATCAACCAATTGCTGCGCTAATTGGCGTGGCGTTCTGCCCTGAAATACCATTTTCATATCGGCAGGCGGCAAATGCCAGTTAGGGTTACCCGGAGGAGTATGAACACCCGGCGTGTTTTCTTTTTGATGGCAGTTGGAACATTTCATGGCGTACACCCCTTTACCATCAACCCCTCGTTTAGGTGCCATGGTATGTAAGTGGCTGTCGTCTCCCTGCAAAGGTATATCGCCCGATGGATGACAATTCATACAGCGCGCGCTCATTAATACCGTATAAACCTGCTGAAAGGCTTTTACAGAGGCAATACTATCTTTTTTCAAAACCGGTAAGGGCGATGTTCCAGCCGGATTTTTTTTGTTTCCGCTTAATGTAAACGCCGTTATACCTGCCATGGTTAAAAGCACCGCTATTACCGCAAAGGCCTTTACTGAAAATTTTATTGGCTGTTTCATTTACTTACGCCCTCCTTTCTTTGCAGGTCGGCAGCTAAGTGAATGGCCTTGCGGATGCGCAGATAAGTACCGCAACGGCAGATATTACCGGCCATAGCGCTATCTATATCATCATCGCTGGGGTTAGGGTTTTCTCTCAATAATACCGCAGCCGACATGATCTGACCGGAATGGCAATAACCGCATTGCGGCACATTCTCTTCATTCCAGGCAACCTGTGCCGGGTGATCGTTATGCTGCGAAAGCCCTTCAATGGTTACAACTTTTTGACCTTCGGCACGGCTTACCTTTGTTACGCACGACCTTACTGCTTCGCCGTTTAAATGCACGGTGCAGGCACCACATTGTGCAACCCCGCAGCCATATTTGGTACCGGTTAAGCCTATAATATCGCGAATAGCCCAAAGTAAGGGCATATTGGGGTCCGCGTCAATGTTATAGATCTTTTCATTCACATTCAATGAAATCATATCCAGATGCTTTTTTGATTGATTTATAAGTATTTGCTTAGATGTTAAGCAATATAGGGATTTTTATTTTTTGTTACGTACGATAACGAATTCATCAATAGGTAACAATTTACTAGAATCAATTTCTCCCTCTCCGCTTAAAAGGATAACTTCATCGTTATCCTTTTGTTTCAAGCTTAAAATCATTTACATCTTCATTTAAACGTGTTATAGCGCACATCGATATCATGAGGGTTTAGATATATACCTTTTCAACTACAATAAGTGCACTATTGCCGGTTAACCGATCTGGGCCTGCTTTCCGGGCTTGTTCCAAATTTGGTAGGTTTACCTGCCATGGTTATAATTAGCTCGCCACCTGCTACAATATCGCGATGGGCTATGTAGTTCAAATTATACGTTTTACCGTTTAATGTAATGCCAGCTATATATTTATGATCGGTACTGTTGTTTTTAACCAAAACCCTGAACGTTTTACCGGCAGGCAAATTAATAGTAGCCTCGTTGACACGGGGGCTGCCAAATACATACATACCATTAGCGGGGTTTACCGGATAAAAGCCAAGTGCCGATAATACATACCAAGCCGACATTTGGCCTACATCCTCGTTACCGATGATACCATCTGTTTTGGTGGTGTAAAAGTTATCTAATATAAAACGCACCTTATCGGCGGTTTTCCATGGCTGGCCTACGTAGGCGTACAAGTAGGCAATATGGTGACTAGGCTCGTTACCGTGCGCGTACTGGCCTATCAAACCCGAAATATCGGGTGAGTGCTCTTTACCCAGATCGCCCTTAGCTACAAATAAAGAATCGAGCTTTTTGATAAACGACTGCTCGCCGCCCTGCAAGGCTATTAAGCCTTCTACATCATGCGGTACCAGCCAGGTATATTGCCAGGCGTTGCCTTCGGTAAAATCATCCTGCTCATGGCGGGATTCGAACGGGTTAAAGGGGGTGCGCCATTCGGTTGCAGATACCTTACCACGCATAAAGCGGGTTTGCTTATCAAAATAGTTTTGATAGTTTTTAGCCCTTTTACTAAAATATTGGTAATCTGCCGTTTTACCCATTTTTTTAGCCATCTGCGCCACACACCAATCGTTAATGGAATACTCTAAACCCATGGCCACGCTCTCGCGGCTGCTATCTGCCGGGATAAAGCCCAATTCTTTCACAAACTTTAGGCCGCGTACATTTTGCATTTGGGTAGTTTTAACCGCTTCGTAAGCCAGGTTAGCATCAAATCCTTTAAAGCCTTTTAAGTAAGCATCTACCACTACCGCCACAGCGCTGTTACCTACCATGGTATTGGTTTCGTTAGCCATTAAATGCCACACGGGTAATTTGCCCTGTTCTTTATAAATGGCCAGCATGGTATTGATCATATCCGGCACGCGCCCGGGCTGCATAATGGTGTACAGCGGGTTTGCCGAGCGGTAGGTATCCCACAAAGAAAATGTTGTTAAATTATTAAACTTAGCATTTTTATGCACCTGCTTGTCGGCACCCATGTAATCGCCGTTCACATCATTAAAGGTTGATGGCGCTATCATGGTGTGGTACATAGCTGTATAAAACTTTTTCAACTGCGATACCGAATCTGCCTTGATAGTTAATTTGTGCAGCGCTTTGTTCCATCCGGCGTGCGCATTAGCTGCTACCCGGTTAAAATCCCAACCGGGTATTTCTGTTTTGATATTTAACAAAGCGTTGGCCGTGCTTACCGGCGAGATGCCAACTTTTACATATACTTTTTCGCCTTGTTTGCTGGCGAATGATAATACACCTTTTACCTTTTGCCCCTCTAACATTACACCCTGTTTTAAGGCGGTGCTATCGTAAACTGCAAATTTGCTGATGGGCTTAGAGAATATTGCCGTGAAGTAGATCTTCTGGTCACGTGCCCATCCTCTCGAGTAACGGTAACCTTCTATGGTTGTATTGTTAATTTGTTTGATGTAGGTTTTAGTTGGAATGTCGGCTATACCCTCCGCCAGATCTATGATGATGTTGGCCTGCTTAGCCGCAGGGAACGTGTATTGCTGAAAGCCCACCCTGTTAGATGCCGTTAACTGTACCTTGATATCATACTTTTTAAGTTTTACGCTGTAATAACCGGGCTTTATCACTTCATCGTTATGACTGAATAAAGAGAAATAACCGTTTTTAGGATCTTTAATATCGCCTTTATTTACATTAACAGCACCTGTTGTAGGCATAAAGGATACATCACCCAGGTCGCCGATGCCGGTACCGCTTAAATGTGTTTGCTGAAAGCCGATGATGGTAGAATCGGAAATATGATAACCCGAGCACCAATCCCACCCCTTTGATAACTGGGTTGGGCCTAATTGCACAGCACCAAATGGTACATTAGCCCCAACAAAAACATGGCCGTGGAAACCTGTGCCAATTAATTGATCGACGTATCGGGTAAGATCTTCACTACCTGCCTGTGCTTTTTTTGCTTTTTGGGCAAAAGCCACCGAGGCTATAAAAACGGATATTATAAGTAAGCTTAATTTTTGCTTCATTGATATGAATGTCATACTATTTTACATATGCGCCTATTTCCGCGGCGCTTATTCCTGTCCCACCGATAAGTTTTATCGCTACCAACCTAAAGTACCTGGCCTTAACGGCAGTTTTGAGCGGTATAAATTGTTCCACCGGGTTCGATTTAATGTTTGAAAATTCTCCTTCGGCAACGGTTTGCCATGTAGTGCCATCATTACTAACCGCCCAATTATAGCCGCTTACCAATCCATCGGTTTGTTTATCCTGCCTTGGCAGATAGGTAAAACCTTTAATTGTATGCTCCGTACCCATATCCACCACCAACTCTGCTGAATTTGTTTTAGCGGCAAAAGTGTTGGCATCATCGTCAATAGCTTTTGCAGCATCATCGCCTGTTTGGCTAAGCACATTCCAATTGCTTTTAGGTAAGCCGAATGTTTGTACACTTATCTCACTTGTTTTGTTGGTTCCATCTAAACTGATCGCTTTTATTTCGCCGCCATTGGGCAACATAAACGGTTTGGTGTAGGCAAGTGATGAAGCATTTGGCTGCGTACCATCCGTAGTGTAACGAATGCTGCCTACCGGCGCTTCGGTAGTTACGGCAACCTCGCCTGCTTTATTACGTTTAATAACAGGCGCAACCAAGTGTACAGGCTCTTTAAACAAGCCAAAATCGCTTATGGCCACTGCCACCGGCGATTTGGTGATGCGTAACCTTACTTTGCTTGTGGTTATGTTATAAGGCAAACGTACCAAACGGTTAGCGCCAATACTTGGCACAGTGGCAATCTCTTTCCAGCTACCATCTATCCAGGCATCAAAAGCAGCGCCTTCTATACGCTGGCCAAGTTTTATGTTTTCGCGCAGGCGTATAACATTAAAGGTTTTGGCCGAATGCAAATCGACTTCTAAAGTGGGCTTTGTAACCCCATCATTGGTGGCCCAGTAGCTATAACGGCTGTTATCCGTTAAAAACGCGGTGCCATATTTAGCACTGTTGTTTCCACGAATGTTTGATGCTTTAAATGACGCGCCTTTAGCCAGGTTAACGGCAAAGGTTTGTTTTAAGATGCCACCAAACTGTTTCAGGATATTAACATCCTCGTTGGTTATCAAACCATCCTTATCGGGCGATAAGCCCAGGTCTAAACAAGCGCCGCGGCCTACGCTTTTATAGTAAAGATGAACCAAATTATAGGCCGATTTAGACTGCCCGTCCTGCGACTGGTGGTAAAACCAACCTCTTCTTAACGGTACGTCGCACTCTGCCGGCATCCAGAATTTGCCATTGCGGGTGCCCTCTGTACCTTCATAATCTTTTACAAAACCATTTGCAGGCACTTTACCTTCTTCGGGCGCGTGAGGGGTATAAGTTGCCCAATAAGTTTCGCCGGCGTAACCGTTTTCATTACCTACCCAGCGTACATCAGGTCCAACATCACCAAATATTGATGCGCCGGGCTGCATTTTGCGTGTAATGGCCCAGTTAGTATCCCATCCGTAATAAGTAGAACGGTCTATATTGCGCACCTCGCGGGTACCTCCATAATAGCCATCGCCACCATTGGCCCCGTCATGCCACGACATAAACAGCGTGCCGTATTGGCTGTACAACTCTTTCAATTGCTCGCGGTAAACTTTGGTCACATATTCAGGTTTACCGTAAAGCGCATTGTTCCTGTCCCACGGCGAGCAGTAAACCGCCATTTTCATCCCCAGTTTCTGACAGGCGAGTTGATATTCTTTAAGTATATCTCCTTTGCCTTTCTTGTACGGGCTTTTACTAATGTTATGCTCGGTAGTTTTGGTTGGCCAAAGGCAAAAACCATCATGGTGTTTGGCTACTACAACAATACCCTTAAAACCGCCGGCTTTAGCCGCGCCTACAATTTGCATGGCGCTAAAGCTTTTGGGGTTAAAAATACCCGGTTCCTCATCGCCATACCCCCATTCTTTATCTGTGTACGTAGCCATGCTAAAATGCACAATACAGTACATATCTGTTTCCTGCCAGTTTAACTGGCGCTGACTTGGCAACATGCCATAAGGCTTAAGCGGGGTTTGGGCAACTGCATTCAATGCTGCTGCTGCAAAGGCAATTGCTATAAAATATTTTCTCATCATTAATTAGTGTTTAAACCATGCTGCAGGCACTTCTGTAGGTGTGCTGCCATTGAAACTGTATCTTAGTTTTAGTGCAAAACCACCGCCGCCTTCAATAAAATCAAGCGCGAAAGGTTGCAGACCTTTGGCTAATGCCACCTGCCCATTCTTTTCAATTGCCGAGTGGTTACCATCATTATCCACCACCATACGGTCGGCTATTTTCAGGGTCCCACCGTCATCGCAATTTAAGTAAAAAGTATAAACGCCGTTAGTCGGGATATTTATATAACCCCGGTAGGTAACAGCAAAAGATGGCGCATTAATAGATGCAGGCACTGCAATGGCACCAGTTATAAATGTACTATCGGGTTTAGCCTTGCTTATTAAACTGGTTTGTTTAAAAAATGCCTTGTAGTAAGTAGCTAACAATCCGTCAGACGTATTAGTCGCTTCGGCTGCAGGTGCATAAGCTTGTTTTTTGTAGTTAAGCGTATAAATATCCCCGCGTGAGCCTGTTGGTGTAAACGCGGCTACCTTTATAGTTTGCGGACTGGTGATGATGAGCCTGTCGCCTAAAAGCTTTGATGTTGCCATGGGCAAACTGCCATCTGTAGTGTAACGGATCTGCATTTCGGCCATTGGCTTTTTGATACTCAGGGTATCCTGCGTTGTAAATACATTCTCGGTAACCATATTTGGCAGATCAGGCAGGCGGTAGTGCACATTAAGTTTATCGAGGCGTTTGTAATGCGCGCCAAGGCGTTTCAGGTACGAATTATAATCGTCCGGGTTGCTTGTCCACAACCTTTCAGCCAGTGCGGTCATCCTGGGCATAAACATATAATCCGCGCGGTTTTCTGAGGGAATCATCTCCGTCCACAAATTTGCTTGCGCACCAATTATAGCTTTGGCTTCCTGCGCGTTCAGCTTGGTAGGTATCGGGTTAAAATGATATACCTTAGAAATAGCATACTGATCGGGCAGGTTATCAAAGTAAAGCGGTTCGCCCGGGGTCATGATAACGGTATTGCCATTTTTGGCAGCCTTAACTGGCGCATCCGGCACCCAGCCACGCCAGTACATAATAATAGCAGTAGGGCTAATGCCGCCTTCTATCACTTCATCCCAACCTATTAACTTACGGCCTTTAGCATTAAAGAATTTCTCCATCCTATTGATAAAGTAGCTGTGCAAAGCAGCCATATCCTTTATCTCGTGCTGTTTCATGAAATCTTTAACCGCGGCAGATCTCTCCCAGTCGGTACGGTCTACCTCATCGCCGCCAATGTGGATGTATTTTGACGGGAAAATATCCATGATCTCGGTAAACACATTCTGCGCAAACTCGTAAGTACTCTCGTTTGCCGGGCAAATAGGTTTAGAAAAAAGCTCGCCAAATTTATTTTCGCCGTTGCAGGTAAGAAACGGATATGAATTGATTGCTGCCATCATATGGCCTGGCATGTCAATCTCCGGGATGATATCAATATGTTTTGCGGCGGCATAAGCCACCAGATCCTTCAGCTGCTGCTGGGTATAAAAGCCACCGTACATGGTTTTACCATTCCTTTTAACGATGTGTTTAGGATCGATAATAAAATCGGGATTATCTTTAGCCTTTTTCATACAAGCCGAATCCTGATTATTAAAGGTACGCCACGCGCCCTCAGATGTTAGCTTGGGGTACTTTTTGATCTCTACACGCCAGCCCTGGTCATCTGTTAAGTGCAGATGAAATTTGTTCATCTTATATAATGCCATCACATCTATATACTTGCGCAGGTAACCGATGGAAAAGAAGTGGCGCGATACATCTAAATGCATCCCCCTCCAGGCGTAAGCCGGCTGATCGGTTATGGTTACTGCGGGCAAAACAAGCTGTTTTAGCTTTACACCGCTGCCCTCTATCCCGGCAGGCAATAATTGCCTGATGGTTTCTACCGCACGGTAGGCACCTGTTGGCGTTTTAGCCGCAATAGTTAATTGAGTTGGGGTGATGGTTAATTTGTAACCCTCTTCTTCGGTAATTGCATCATCATATTTTAAGGTTACCGTGCCGGCGTTGTTAGCTTGTTTTAATGCTACGCCCAGGCCCTGCTTAAACAATTGGTTTAGCTGGCTAACTTCATTGGAGAACTTCCCTCCGGCATCCATAATACGTGTTGCAGGTGTTATTTTGAATGAACCTTCCGCAGGTGTAAGCGAAGTTGGGTATGGTATAATTGGGTAGCGTGCATCTTGCGCATGTGCGTAAAGCACAGTGCACAAATAGAACGCCATAAGGGTGAAAATTTTCTTCATATTCGATCGGCTCATTATTCTTTAACTTCTATGACAGTTAGGTACGATTGCAATATTCTGGATACCTGTGATGTTTAACTAGAGCATTTAACCACATAGTTATTAAAAAAATTTAAAATCTTTGTTCGGTTTTTTGATTATCTTAAAGAAGTAAGTACTTTGCCCTATATTATTAACAATATTATGGTAAGGCTTATAATTGTATATACCATTTTAACCCGCATCATTGTTACGGGTATGATAAAATCAGATTCACCGTTATTTAAAATCAGATTTTGCACTATGCAATAATCATTATTATATTTTTATCAAATGAAATACTTTTTCCCCAAAAAAACACTGTTCATGTTTTTCGCTTTTTTTCTATTGAGTGAACTAACATCAGCACAGGCCCCTTTTAAAAATACAACATTACCAATAGACTCCCGTGTTAACGATCTGTTGTCGAAATTAACGCTTGCAGAAAAAGTATCTCTTTTAGGCTATCGCAGCCAGGCTATACCAAGGCTAAATATTCCTGCTTATAATTGGTGGAATGAAGGCCTGCATGGTGTTGCACGAGCGGGCGAAGCAACCGTTTTCCCGCAAGCAATTGCCCTAGCAGCTACATTCAACCCGGGTCTTATTCAATCCGTTTCGGACGTGATATCTACTGAAGCAAGGGCAAAGTATAATTTATCGACGGCTAAAGACCTCCACCTGCAGTATATGGGCCTTACCTATTGGACACCCAATATCAACATTTTCCGCGACCCGAGGTGGGGGCGCGGGCAGGAAACTTATGGCGAAGACCCCTACTTAACTTCGCAAATAGGCACCTCGTTTGTAAAAGGGCTTCAAGGCAATGATCCGCTGCACTTAAAAACCGCTTCGGCAGCTAAACACTTTGTCGCGCACAGCGGCCCGGAGGCAACTCGCGACTATTTCAATGCCATTGTGGATGAAAAAGACCTGCGCGAAACTTACATGTATTCTTTTCATAAATTGGTTGATGCCGGCGTTGAATCTATCATGACGGCTTATAACAGGGTTAACGGTATCCCCAACTCTGTTAATAAACATCTTATACAAGATGTACTTAGAAAAGAATGGGGATTTAAAGGGCACGTAGTGACAGACTGCGGTGCTTTAGACGACGTTTTTTTAACGCATAAAACCATCCCCAACGCTACACAGACTGCTGCCGCTGCCATAAAAGCGGGTATAGACCTGGATTGTTCATCAGTTTTGCAAGGAGATGTGCTTAAAGCTGTTCAGCAAAAGCTGCTGACTGAAAAAGAAGTAGACACCGCCCTTGGTCGCATATTAAAAACGCAATTTAAACTTGGCTTTTTTGACGAACCAACTAAAAGCCCCTATTACACCTACCGCGCTGATAGCGTACATACCACGCAGCATATTGCGTTGGCCCTAAAAGCTGCACAACAAAGTATGGTGCTATTAAAAAACGACAATAACCTACTGCCGTTAAAGGAAGCTAACTACCCCGCTATTATGGTATTAGGGCCAAATGCGGCATCGTTAGATGCCATGTTGGGCAGCTACCATGGGGTTAGCAGCAAAGTGGTGAACTTTGTAGAAGGAATCACCGGCGCTGTTGACCCGGCAACAAGAGTTGAATATGATTTGGGCTGCGATTACCGTGACACTACACATTTTGGTGGTATTTGGGGAGCGGGCAATGCCGATATTACCGTTGCAGTATTAGGCTTATCCCCTGTACTTGAAGGTGAAGCCGGCGACGCTTTCCTTTCAGATAATGGTGGCGATAAAAAGAACTTAAGCCTGCCTGCAAGCGAGATCGCATTTATGAAAGCTTTGCGTAAAGGTGTCAAGAAACCAATTATAGCTGTTATTACGGCTGGTAGTGATGTGGATGTATCTGCCATTGCCAACTATGCTGATGCCATTATTTTTGCATGGTACCCCGGCGAACAAGGTGGTAACGCTCTGGCTGATATTATATTTGGTAAGGTGAACCCATCGGGCCGTTTACCGCTTACATTTTATAATTCGATTAACGACCTCCCCGCCTATGATAATTACAGTATGAACAACCGTACCTACCGTTATTTTAAGGGCAACGTGCAGTACCCCTTTGGGTTTGGGTTAAGCTATACCACATTTAATTACCAAATAAACACAGCGCCTAAAACGCAATATTCAGCTAAAGATACCATAACTATTATTGCCGATATAAAAAACACAGGTAATATGGATGGTGATGAAATAGTGCAGGCGTACATTAAATACCCCGCTGTTGAACGTATGCCTATTAAAGAATTGAAAGCTTTTAAAAGAGTTTCGATAACTAAAGGCAATACTGAAGCAATATCACTTAAGATCCCAGTTAGCGAATTGCAGAAATGGGATATTAAAACTAACAAATGGAAATTATATTCTGGAAAGTATCAATTAATATTAGGCAATTCATCGGCTGATGAAAAACATGTATCTACCTTTGTGATTAAATAACCTATAATAAACATCAACCAATCAAAAAACGCCTTAGATAATGCATTTAAGGCGTTTTTTGATCATATCGTTTTGTAATAATAAAAAAGCCGCCGGATCTCACAACCGACGGCACTGTAATCAACCTATAGAACGAATACTAATTTCTTTTTAATAAACTTAAACGCGCATAAAGCTCTGCTATGCAGGCCTCGTCTAAAAGCCATTTAGGTTTACTTATCTCATCAGGCTTAGGCAGCCAGCTATGTGTAGTTAAGCTATTTTTATCGCGCGAGTTTGTCCAGGCATAGTTAAGGTCATGTTCTATAGCTGCCAGGTATTTATAATTACCATCAACCTTGTACAAAGCTTCGTAACCTCGAAATAGCACGGTAACAAACCAGGGCAGATCAATATGCAGGATCAAATTTTTATCGTGTGGTACGCTACTGTAGTATTTGTAACTATCGGCTGCTAATTGTTTAGCTTGTTGCAGGTACTGCTTTTCGCCGGTAAACCGGTACAGCATCACAGCGGCTTCTATTAACGAGCCAGTGTTATAGGTCCAAAAGGTACGGTTTTGCTTACCATTAAGCTTAACATCATTGGTAATAATACCCGTTGTACTATCTCGCAATGTGTTATACATCCAGGTGTAAAATCGCTTACCCTGCTCCAGGTAATACTTGTCCTTGCTGCCTTCATATATTTTCAGTGCGGTTAATGTTGCCATACCGTTGGTACAGGCAGGTTTCTGGTCTTTATGCCCTTCTAACCAGGTTACACCGCCGCCAACATCATCGTTCCATCCACTTAAAATAAATTTAAAAACGTTTTTGGCACGTTGCAAGTACAATGGATTATTAGTATTGAAAAATGATTCCATATAGTCGATACCAACTAATCCATTATCATCATAATACCTGTCTGCTTTTTCAAATTTTACAGGATAAGCCTGGTACCCTGCCGGTTTGCGTACTGTATCCCGATACTGTTCAATCCCTATTACCAGGCTATCCTGATAGTGTTTATATTTTGCCTTTAAACCCGGGACTTTCATCAACACATTTGTTGCCGAGAAAACGCCAGAAAAAGGCCACAAAAAGCTCACTTCTTTCTCCTTTATACCCTCACCCTGGAAGTAATTAAGCGTATCTTTTTTATTGGAAGGATAGTTTTCAGAAAACAAACCCGTTTGCGCAGGCACGCGGTAACGCTTCCAGATATTGGCGTACATTACTTCGGCACGCTGCTTGTATAACGCCGCGTTATTTTTTTTCTGCGCCATCAAGGGCTGGAATATTCCAACTCCTGCTAATACGCAAATTGTAAGATGAAAATATTTTATTTTAAAATTCATTTTAAAGCTGATGAGTTATCTATAATCAGATAGTAGTGCCTGCGTACGCTGCATCCATGCCTGGTCTACCCCTTCGTACCGGGTCTCGACATTACTGCCATCAAAATTGCAAAAGTGGTAATACCCGTGGTTGGTGGCATTGCGTAACTTGCTGTTCATATAATCAATGTTTTGTTGGGCGTAATCAAGCCAGGCACTGTTACCATCGCGTTGATACAGCTTGATCATCGCCTGTGAACCCCATACGCACCATGCCGGATTTATCCTGCCATCGGTTGTATTGAATATATATACATGATAAGTGCTGTTCCATAAGGTGGTGTTCATGGCGCTGCCAAGATTTTGGGCTTTAGTTACATAAGTATTATCAGCCATTATCTGCCCGTAAAGCAAAAACGCCTCTACCATAATGGCGTTATCGTAGGTAAACTTTTCGGTATGTTTAGTTCCGCTACCTGCGCCATCTATCTTCCAGATGTAAAGGCCGGTGGCGCTATCAAGCATGTTGGTGGTTAACCAGTTTTTTACCGATATGGCCCAATCGCGGTAAAAGGTTTGCCCGGTGACCTGGTAAAGCCTCAGGAACAATTGCAATGCTAAACCGTTAGTTTGGGTAGGTTTGCTTTCTTTAATTGTATTCCACCAAAAGCCGCCGCCGTAGGTGTTATCCCACTGTCCGCTGTTCATTAACCAGTTGGCACATGCCTTAGCCGCATTTAAATAATTAGTTTGTGTGGTACCTGTAGTAACCTCGTAAGCATCCAGGTAGGCTACACCGCTAAGGGCATTATCATCTGTATATTTATCGCCGGATGCACCCGTACCATTCACATTAGCAGCCGCATAATATCCTCCGTTAGGGTTGGTACCATTCCACATATTATTCATCCAGGCAAAGGTATTGTTCATGTAAGGCGCATATGCGGTAGCGCCGATTTTCACCATGGCAGCATCGGCATATATTTGGCTTACATTATACCACTCATATGCGGTAGTAGTTTGCGTGGTGGTGTTTACGCGGTAACTGTTATAGGTGGTAAGCAGGTTACCATAAACAAAATTGTGTGTTTCACCTGCCTTAATGTAATATGCCGAACTTGTGCTTTGCGTTTTTAGCTTTGTAACTGTACCCGCGGTTTCATCACCAGTTTTCGACGAAGATAGCACTTCATTTTTTTTACAGGCAGTAATGCCCACCACAAGGGAGGCCCCCACCAAAAGCAGTTTTGTGATCTGATTAGTTTTCATAAATAGATGTTTATATTGGTTTATTGAAATTCCATTAATAAATCCCTTTCATCTGATCCTGCTACTCCTTTAGATTATTGTGCCGATGGTGGCGGTGTTTTTACACCCCAATTGGTATTTGGCTTGTCGCCCATTACAAAAGTTAGCTTACCACCCTTCATCAACTCGTCGCGGTAAAGCCAGCAGTTATTAAGCGGCGTGCCGTTAAATTCTGCCGATTGGATGTATAAATTGTCTTTCGAATTATTTTTTGTTTCGATGGTCAGCATTTTGCCGTCGCCAAGTGTAATGGTAGCTTTATCAAACAGCGGACTGCCTAATTCTACTATCGGGCGCAGATCAGTAAACCCTTTCACATCAAACAAACCCAAAGCGTTTATCACATACCACGATCCAAGCTGCCCCTGGTCTTCGTCCTGACCGTAGCCGTAGCCGTGGATAGGTTCGGTACCGTAAAAATCTCGGCCAATAAGCCTTGTCCATTTTTGTGTTAACCACGGCTTGCCCGAGAAATTAAACAACCAGCTGATGTGCAGGTTGGGCTGGTTACCGTGGTTGTAAATAGAGTTGATGCCGGCAAAGGCATCGATGGTTTTACCACCGCCGAAACCCAATTTCTCTGATACCGTAAAAATGCTATCCAGCCTTTTGTTGAAGTTATCCTTACCTATAGCATCAATGAGCCCGGCAGGGTTTTGCGGCACGTAGAATGTGTACTGCACCGCATTACCTTCCTG
The DNA here is from genome assembly GCA_040389205.1 of Bacteroidota bacterium. Classification (GTDB taxonomy): domain Bacteria; phylum Bacteroidota; class Bacteroidia; order Sphingobacteriales; family Sphingobacteriaceae; genus Mucilaginibacter. The sequence continues at coordinate 223,176 of JAZKAL010000013.1, read as the reverse complement.
GAAACCTCTCCATGGCTGATACGGGTCAAACTTGTCTATAAAGTTGCCGTTAGCCCTTTTTGGCTGCATCAATTTATTCTTTGGATTAAAGATCTGCCTCCATCCGTTTGACAACTTGATCAGTTGCTGATAGTCGGCTGATTTGCCCATGGCTTTAGCCATTTGCGCTGCAGCAAATGCACTGTAGCTATATTCCAAAGTGTGCGAACCTGCAAAGTTTGAACCGGTTGAATCGGTCACAAAATCACGACCGGTTTGGTCAAAGAACGGAACATAGCCATGATCTACAAAGGCCTTGGTATCTAACTTGCCCGAACCAACAGGGCGGTTCTTGTAATTTAATTCGTTAGCCCTTACAGCTTCATAAGCCAGATTAACATCATAGTTGCGGATACCCACGTTATAAGCAGAAGCTACAGACAACCCAACGAAGTTGGTACCCACGCCCGATACATACTCGCTATTTGCAACACCATCGCTAAACCAGCCTTTATCTTTGTAGATCTGCAACTGGGTGTTAACAAAGCTTCCGTACCATTCCGGGTACGAGAGTGACCATAATTGGGTGATATTCCAGAACCCGCCCCAAATAGCATCGGTGTTTATAAATTCCGCTTTAAGATCTTTATCGGTTTGCGCCGGTAATTGCCCCGTTTGGCCGCCATGTTTTGGATAATCGCCGTTAACATCACTGGCAATACCTCTGCCTAATAACGCGTGAAATAAGCCGGTGTAGAATTTTGTCTTGTCCTGACTATCCGTTCCTTCAACTGTAATTTTGCTTAGCTGCTGTTCCCAGGTTGTTTGCGCCTTTGTTTTGGCTTGTTCAAATGACAAACCATCTGCTTCGGCCATAAAATTAGCCTTAGCATTTGCGTTTGAAGTATACGACAAGCCGGTTTTTACCTCTATCACCTCGTTTTGGGTGGTTTGATAATTAAGCACAAGGCCAGCACCCTTGCCGGTGGCTGTATTAGAATTTTCTTTTACAACATCGCCAACAAAGGCATGTACGCTTGCAGGCTTTTTGCTCAACTCACCGTAGAAATACATATTTACTTTGCCTTGCGGGTCGTAGATCTTTACATATTTAGGATAAGTGCTTACATATCCTTCAAAGTGCGTTTCATCAAGCATTTTGATGCCAGCATTAGTTACAATGTCACTTTCGCCCTGCTTGTTGCCAATATCCAGTATAACGTGCGATAATTCATTCTTAGGAAAAGTATAACGTTGGAAACCTACCCTCTTAGTAGCGGTAAGCTCAGCCGTAATGCCATAATCATCAAGCAAAACTTTATAATAGCCAGGTTCGGCAACCTGGTTCTTACGATCAAATTTTGAGCGGTAGCCTGTGTTTGGGCCTTCCAAATCGCCGGGCTGTACTTTTAATGTGCCTGTTGTTGGCATATAATTTACGCCGCCTACCTGCCACTCGTGGAAGTGTACAAAGCCTTCTATCGAATTTTGGCGGGTGTCATAACCCACGGCTTCCCATCCGGAAGCATTACCGTAATGCCCGTTTGTTGACGGGGCCAGTTTTGCCATACCGTAAGGCACCGCTGCAGGTGTATAAAAAAACCAGCGACTATGAGCCGTACCAATATTCGGGTCGACGTATTTGGATACGCTTTCGCGCTTAACACTGCAACCCGCTATTAAAACAGCCAGCAGGGCGGCACCTGAAATAAACTTAACTTTCATGTACATATTTTATAACGGCGGCCAAAGCCGCCGGTTAGTTACTTATCATAAATTGCCATCATTGCCTGTACCCGTTGCATCCAGGCCTGATCTACACCCTCAATCTCGGGTGAGCGGTTCGAAGCGTTAAAGCTTGCAAAAAAGTAATAGGCTTTAGAATCGGCATTACGGGTAGCCTTGTTCAAAGCATCAATATTATTGCGGGCGAAGGTAAGCCACTTTTGGTCTTTATCCTGCTCGTATAATCTTATCATACCCTGCGACCCCCAACCACACCAGGCCGGGTTAACACGCGTTTGAGTTGGGTCGGTATTAAAAATGTAGCCTTTGTATTGGGCATTCCAAAGTACCGCATTCATGGCATTACCAATAGCTTGCGCCTTGGCAAGGTATGATGCATCATTAACAGCCTTACCATACAGGATATCGGCTTCCAACATCACAGCATTATCATACGTAAATTTTTCGAAGTGTTTGGTACCGGCACCCGGGCCGTCTATCTTCCAAATGTATAAGCCACTTGCCGAATCATACATGGTACTACGCAACCAATTGTTGACCTGGGTAGCCCAGTCACGGTAAGTAGTTTCGCCGGTAATGGTGTACAATTTGGCGAATAACTGCATAGCTACACCGTTAGATTGTGTTGGTTTATCGGGTTTGGCTGTACTCCACCAAAAGCCGCCGCCGTAGGTGTTATCCCACAAGCCGCTGTTGATTAGCCAGTCGGCACATGCTTTAGCTTTGGCTAAATATGCGGCTTTATCTGCACCTGTTGTAATTTCATAAGCCTCAAGGTATACCATACCTGTCAGGCCGTTATCATCAACATACTTATCGCCGCCGGCGCCACTTCCATCTAAATTAACAGAGGCAAAGTAACCTCCACGCAAATCGGCCTTATCCCAAAAGTTTTCCATAAACTTAAAGGTATTGTTCATATAGGGCAAAGCCGATGCATCGCCTGCTGCCACTAATGCTGCATCTGCGTAAATCTGGCTAACATTATACCACTCATAGCAGTTGTTGGCATGCGATGTAGTATTGGCACGATAGCTAAAGTTTGATGTTAGCAGGTTACTGCTTATAAAACTGCGGGTTTGTTTGGCCAGGTCGAGGTAATTGGTAGTAGTTACCGGCGGATCAACCACCGGCGGTTTTGTGCCACCACCGCCACCCGGTGTTACCTCTTTATCTTTACTGCATGATGCCGTTAGTATAGTTACAACAGCTATCATTCCAAATAATACTTTTTTCATATGATAGATTTTAACATAGCACCCGCGGCAATAGCCACGGGTGCTTAATGGTTGTAGCGATCTTATAGAACCGTTACTTTATGTGTATAGGCATTAGGCTGTAGCATCACATCTACCTTAACATTCTTTTTGTCGGCAGATGGGTCGAATTTGTAGGTGTTATCCCACTGTGAATTTGTAACAGGCACCAAATTGAAATAAGATGCCGGTTGGCCTGCAGGTGCAACGTTATTGGCATTAACACTGCCTGCGTACTCTAAGCCGGCTGCAGTGTGGATGATAAATTTATAACGCTCATCACGCCCCCATGAGAATTGATAAAATTCTACTGCTATTTTAGGAGCTTCGAATACTCCATTACCAATGTAACTTAGTGTACCTATCTCGGTACCGTAGGCAGACATATACAACCCGATAGATTGAATTTCAACCGATTTTGTGGTAGCCGAAGTGAAATCATAATTTAAACGGAAAGTTTTGGCTGCGCCGGTTACAGTAACTGCAGACGTACCTTCTTTAATAATACCGTTATCGATATAGTATTTTTTACCGCCATCGGTATTTTTATCAGTAAGGTAGTAGTCGCCTGCTTTTAAAGACGTGTAAACTTCAAATATGCCGTCTTCTACTTTTTTAAGTTTTACAGCTTTACTCAGGTCTGCTCCGCCTTCGGTGGCCGAACCGGTAAGATATAGTTCTGCGGGATTTTCTGCGAAACCGGCAGGCCTTTCGATCTGTAGCGTGCGCGATGCTGACGACGGCTTGGCATTAGTACCTTTAGACGCTATGATTGTCCATTTCAACTTACCGGTGCTTGATGAAGCTATACCGGCCGAATTGGCTATCTTGTTAAGATCCTTGTGCGTCAGGGTGATTTCGGTTTTTACGCCGCCGCCATCTGACACGGCTTTGTAAACCGGCTTGCTAAAATCGCCGCCCTCTTTATCAAACGCAATTTGGTAGAGTATAAGGCCGCCGTCATCTGTTGTTGCCGCATCCCATTTGAACAGTACGTTTGCCGAACTTGTAGGATCCAGCTTAACATCGGCATTGTCATTAGGCGTAGCTAATGTACCCACTGGGTTAAGGCTAAGGTCTAAAGGCCGGTTCTCTTTCTTGCAGGAACTTGCTGCAATTACAGCCAGCAGCATTACACCTGCCAGCTTAAACATCTTCTTCATATCGTTTAATTTTTTTAATTGGTTTATTGGGTATAGCCGGGGTTTTGAACCAGATTTTTATTCAGGTCGATATCATGTGCGGGGATAGCCCACAGGTAATCGCGGTTAGGGTTAAACTTGCGCTGTTGTACACGTATGTAACCATTATCGGTATTTTGATCTGTAGAAAATTTAGCGCCGTGTATGTAACCATTCATTACAATTTCGGCAGTTTTCCACCTGCGAATGTCATCAGCACGCAGCCCTTCCATCGCCAATTCCACTCTTCTTTCGCGGCGGATGATGTTGGTCATATCTGCTGCACCGGGGTAATTCAATGCACCTGCATCTGTAAAGCCAGCCCTTGCGCGTAAAGCACCAATGGTTTTGTTCCAAATGGTTGCATCCATCTGGCCAAGGCTTTGTTTTGCTTCGGCATAATTAAGTAACACTTCGGCATACCTTATCAGGTGCAAATTGTTGCCTGATACAAAGTTTGCCAGCGCGCTTGGGTCATAGTATTTTCTCCAGTAATAAGCCGTAGCCGATGCTGCCTGAGAGCCTGCGTTATACTCGTCCAAACCTGGTTGAACAGGGTCGGTACCCGGTTTTATATAAATGGTTTTTGTAGTATTATTTGCATTAACCCAGGTGTAACGATCATAAACTACCGTGGCGGTTAAGCGCGGGTCGCGGTTTACATACGGGTTGGTTTCTACATAGCCCGAACCTATTTCTTTAATGCCTTTACCATTTAGCATAATATAGTCATCAACCAGCTCCTGTGTTGGGGCCATATTGCTTACGCGGCCACCAACGGTACGTGGCGCAAAATCCCAAAAGTTGTTCCATGTGCGCAAGGTTGGAACGTATTGCAGCGAAAGGATGCTTTCTTTAGTGTTCTTATTGATGTTAGGATCACTAAACAATGCGCTGTAACTGCTTTCTAAACCGTAACTACCGTTAGTACCCTGGTCGTTCATCAGCTTCTCGCAAATGGTTACCACATCGGCCATGCGGTTACCCTGATAAAGTAGTACCCTTGCCTCTAAAGCCAATGCGGCACCTTTGGTGATACGGCCATTTTCGGTTGCAGGGATGGCATCTTTTGATGGAAGAACGTTTGCGGCTTCTTCCAGTTCTTTAACCACAAAGCTTATTACATCGGCCTTTGGCGAGCGGGATATAGTTTGTGCTTCTTCGGGTGTTGCATCATGGTCAACAATTGGTACATCGCCATACCATTTAGTTAAGTTAAAATGTTCAAACGCGCGTATAAAGCGGGTTTCGGCCACAAGCCTGGCTTTAGTAGCCGCAGGTAGTGTAGTGTTTCTATCAATGTTTGCTAAAAAGATATTGCACGACTTAATTGCCGAATAGTAATTGTTCCAGTCGCCGGCAAACTTGCCGGTTTGAGCTGTAGCGTTACCACTGGCAATTAAATTCAGGTCGCCTGAGGGCGAATATGCGTTATCTGTAATTGCTTCATTATCAAAATATAAACCGCTATTGTATATCAGGCTATAGTTGTTGTATAAAGCATTGTAAACGTTTGCATCAACCTGCCAAAAGGTAAGGTCAGAGAATCGGTCTGTCGGGGCAATATCGAGTTTTTTACAACCCGATACCGCTACAACCGCAACAGATACGATCAAAAGCTTTTTTAAAAATTTCATTTTCTTTTATTTTAAATATTATCTGTTTTTAGAATGTTATATCAAGGCCTGCTCCGTAAAATACAGCCAGGGGATATTGCCTTGCACTATTTGAAGCAGAGCCGGGGTTAAGGTTGTTGCCAAACTCCGAAGTCTCAGGATCAATAAATTTCAGTTTGCTTAGTGTAGCAAGGTTTTGGCCTATAATAGATACCCTTAAGCGCTGTATTCCTAACTTCTTAGTAACACCTGTTCCGAAATTGTAACCGATATTTACGTTTTTCAATCTTGCATATGCAGCATCGTACTTATACAGGTCAGACCCGGTACGCCAGTTGTTGGTGTTTGAAGGCGAACCGATGTTAGCCAATATCGGGTAACGGGCATTAGGGTTGCTGGGCGACCAGATATCTGTTTGGTGCTCATACACCGTTGCGCCGTAACCGTAGTGGAATGGCTCAACCAATTCGCCGCGTAAGAATGCGTCACGTTTGCCAACTCCCTGAATGAACAGCGACAGATCGAAACCTTTGTAAGCTATGCGGTAAGTAAACCCGAAAGTGTAGCGCGGAAAAGGATTACCTAAAACGGTTTTATCTTTTTCATCGATGAAACCATCACCGTTGCGATCTTTAAATTTCAAGTCGCCCGGTTGTACGCTGTTGCCTGCAATTTTTGGTGAATTATCAATATCCTGCTGATTTTGGAAGAAACCATTTGTTTCGTAACCGTAGTATTGCGTAACAGGCTCGCCAACTCTTCTGATCAATTGGAAAACATCCTGATTATAAATGGTCTCTTTGGTATCGCCGGTAAGCTTTAATACTTTATTCTTATTATCGGCTACGTTAATACTAAAGCTTTGGCTAACATCTTTACCTCGTAAATTATAGGTAAGTGACGCCTCCCAGCCTGTATTACGAACTTTGGCTACATTGTAGTCCGGTGAGCCTGCTCCAAAAATAAACGGCACATCTGCACGCGCCGCAAGGATATTGCTTCTTGTATCTCTAAAGTAATCGAACGTAGCGGTGATTTTATCATTAAATAAACCCGCGTCAAATCCAATGTTTAGCTTAGCTGCTTTTTCCCATGTAATATCACGATTGGCAATGTTGGTACCTGCACCGCCTACTATGTTATTACCAAAACCATATGCATTAGGGTAATTAAAATAAGTGGTTTGGTATTGATAGTTGTTAACGTTTTGGTTACCAACGGTACCGTAAGACCCTCTTAGTTTAAAGAAACTCAAAGTGTTTTTTACAGGCTCCATAAACGATTCCTGAGTCACGATCCAGCCGGCACTTACCGATGGGAAGAAACTTGCCCTGTTACCTGCGGCGAATTTTGACGACGCATCTTCACGGAATAAAGCTTCGAAAAGGTATTTGTCTTTGTAAGCGTAATTGATACGGCCAAATGCTGATAGTAAACCGTTTGAATTTACAGCTATACTATTGGTAGAGTTTTGGGTGTCAACAATTGTACCTGTAGTTGGCGTACCCAACAACGGGTCTGTAAGGGTTTTTTGCAATTGAAAACCACGTTGGCTATATGTTTCGCTCGAAACGCCCAACTGTACCTTAAAGGTATGGTCACTTATTTTCTTTGAATACTCTGCAGATATTTTTGTGTTTGTAAGGAAAGATTTGCTGTTACCATCTAACACGGTTAAATCGTTACCATACACACCGGCAGGTAAATAATCTACCTGTGTACGACGGAAGAAGGTACCGTTGTTTTGGATTGTACCACCAAACTCGCCCACCAGTTTTAAATCTTTGGTAATACTTAATTGGCCATTAAAGGCACCAAATATCTCGTCGTTATCAGCCTGGTTGTAACCACCTTTTTCTAACACGCCATACTCGTTATATTGCGATGCAACCGGGTTAGTTAAATAGTTTCCGTTCTCATCCTGCCAATTATAGTTATGGGGCACGCGGTTAGCATCAGCAAAAATATTGTTATCGCCTACGCTGTTGGTTTTGTTACGGGTCTTGGTGTAGTTTAGGATAATATTAGTCCTGAATTTACCTATCACCGATGTTTGGTTTACCCTTAAGTTATATTTTTGATAACCAAAGTCGGCACCTGTACCACCATTACCTATTAAGTTACTGCCCTGGTTTTGGTAACCTGCAGATATGTAATACGAGTTAGTTTCGCCACCACCTGTTATACTTACATTGTGTGATTGTAATGGTGCCTTTTTCAGTAGGTGCTCAAGATCCCATGTACCATTACCGGCATCTTTTAAGGCCTGGATCTGATCGGGAGTGTAAGCTGCCGGTAAGCCGGAGTTTACAAGCGATTGGTTTTTGTAATAAGCATTATCCCATGCATCAACCTTGTGCACCAATACTTTGGCATCTTGTAAACCATAGCTACCGCTATAGCTAACGGATGGTTTGGCATTGAACTTGCCTGCTTTTGTGGTTACCAGGATAACACCGTTTGCCGCGCGCGAACCATAAATAGCTGCCGAACCGGCGTCTTTTAATACAGATACGCTTGCTATATCATTCGGGTTAATGGTATTTAAGTTACCGCCTATTATTCCGTCAATAACTACAAGCGGCGTATTATCCCCAAACGTACCAACACCACGAATGTTAACTAAAACATCGCTACCCGGGTTAAGATTGGTTTGCTGAATAATTAAGTTTGGCGACTCGCCCTGTAAAGCCTGGTAAGTGTTAAGCACCGGTTTGCTCTCGATATTTTTTGAGCTGATGGTACCAACTGCACCTGTAACATTTACACGTTTTTGAGTGCCGTAACCTACAACAACCACCTCGTTTAAGGTTGAGTTATTAACCTTAAGGCTAACATTTATTTCTGTTTTACCGGCTATAGCAACATCCTGCTTCATGTAGCCAATGAATGAAAAGGTTAAACTACGGCCCGCATACGCGTCAGGTATATTTAGCCTGTAACGGCCGTTAACATCGGTAACAGTACCAATGGTAGTACCTGCAATGCTCACGTTTACGCCGGGTAAGGGTTGGTTAGTTTCATCTAACACCCTACCGCTTACAGTTATATCAAAAGCATTTTTGGTATAGGATACTGTGTTAATAGTGGCAGCATAAGCAGCTCCGTTTAAGGCTGCCATACCAAGCATACCCGCTACAAGCGGTTTGCTGTAAAGCCATTTTAGTTTTTTTAATTTGTGTAATAGTTTTAATCTCATAACTACAGGGTTTTATTGGTTTATTTGTTTTGGTTTATGATTTATTGGCATTGTAAGTTTCTTTCCAGTAACTCTCAATATTTTCAAGCGAGCGGCCTTTGGTTTCGGGTATCAGTTTCCAGGTGAGCCACAGGGCGGGTGAACAGCATAGGGCGAACAGCCAAAACGTCCATGACGAACCAAGGCCTTCAAGCATCAGGGGTGTTAACTGGCCAACTAAAAAGTTACCTATCCATAAGGAAAGTGTTGCAAGCGCCATGGCTTTACCGCGTACCGCGTTTGGAAATATTTCGCCCACTACAACCCAGCAGACAGGGCCGAAAGAAAAAGCGAAGCATGCTATAAAAGCTAAAATGAATATCAGGATCCATGGCCCGGATGTAATACCCAGCGCGAACAAAGCACCTATGATAACAAGCGATACCACGGCGCCACCTACGCCCACATAAAGCAGTGGCTTACGGCCCCATTTATCAATGGTAAAAATGGCTACAAAGGTGAATACCACGTTTACAAGGCCAATAGTTACCTGGCCGCCAAGGGCATTATTTAGTGTAAAGCCTGCCTGTTCTAAAATACGCGGACCATAATAAATTACCGCGTTAATGCCGCAAACCTGCGACAGGAAAGGCAGCAGCAAGCCAATCCATAATGCTTTGCGGTAAACCGGTTTAAATAGCTCTTTAAGCGAAGTATCGTCCGCATCATCTTGCTCTTTAAAGGCTTTTATTTCGTTAGCCGCAGCAGCTGAACCATCAATTTTAATAAGGATAGCTTGTGCTTTTTGCTCCCGGCCTTTAAGTAATAACCAGCGTGGCGATTCGGGCACCAGGAACAACGATACCAAAAATACAATGGCCGGCACAGCGCCTAAACCAAGCATCGCACGCCATACTTCGGCAGAAAAGATGGTGTTCATACTCCCGTTTGCATAACCGTCGTTTGCATGGTTAACCAGGTAAGCATTAGAGAAGTAGGCCAGCACTATACCAATAGTTAACGCTAACTGGTAAAGAGACACCATCATACCACGATACCGCGACGGCGAAAACTCTGAAATATATAAAGGCGACACCATTGAAGCTACGCCTATACCCAGGCCGCCAATCAATCGAAAAATGATCAACTCGGTAAACGAATTGGTAAGCATACAACCCAATGCCGATGCAAGGAACAGTACAGCAGATATAATAAGTACTATTTTACGGCCATACTTATCGCTTAACTTACCCGAGAAGCTTACCCCGATAATACAACCCAATAAAGCGCAGCTTACAAACCAGCCCTCGCTAACGGCATTCAGGCTAAAATCTTTTTTAACCAGGCTAACCGTGCCCGAAATTACGGCAGTATCAAACCCAAACAGAAAGCCGCCCAGCGCTGCAACCAGGCAAACCAGGTACAGGTAAGTACTGCTTTTTTTAGTGCTGTTATATTCAATAGTATCTATCATCTCCCGGTTATTTTAAAAATGCTTTTACAACTTTTGCACGGCCTTTACTCAAATTGGTTAAGGTATATGAACCGGCTGCCGCAGGTATCACAAAGGTTTCCGCGTACGCAAAATCATGTTTGGTACCGTCGGCTGTTTCAATTGAAATGGCCTGGCCTTCCACAAGCATCAGCACATGGCATACATTATTAGTCTCAACTGTTACAGTGTTATCAAACTCGATGCGGTGCACATCATAAAAATGCTCGGCGTGTGTAGGTACGTGCACAAGCTGGTAACCTGCGCCTGTTTCAATTACTTGTGGTTTCGAGATCAGCTCACGGTAAACCTGTTTGCCTTTTCGGTTAAAGTCGAGGTTGTTAAATGCATGGTCGATATTAATTGGGCGGGGGTTACCATCAAGGTCAAGGCGCACCCAATCGTACATTTTAAAGGTGAAGATGTATGGTGTAGCGCTTATTTCTAACACCAGGTTACCTGCGCCGGCACTATGCACCGTGCTGTTAGGTATCAGGAAAAGGTCGTGTTTATTAGCCGGGTGCGACTGCACATATTGCTCGATATTTATCGTCTCACCTTTCTCCTGGCTTTGCTCTAATGCGTTTCTAAAACCAACAGGATCTATACTTTCCTGGAAACCGAGGTAAACGCGGGCATTATCTTCGCATTCTAAAATGTAATAGGTTTCATCCTGCGTAATATTCTCGCCAAAATTTTCTTGTATATATTTTAATTTAGGATGGCATTGGATTGACAGGTTACCGCCCTGACAGGTATCCAAAAAGTCAAATCGGATGGGGAACTCGTCGCCAAACTTATCTGCATGTTTACCTAATATATTGCGGTTATTAGTAAACATGATGGTATCGAATGATACCTCCAATAAATTACCGTCGCTTTCAAATACCAACCCATTTTCGGGCACAATCAGTTCAAACGACCAGGCAAGGTTTACTACATTGTTATTTAAATTTTTGATGTGCTTTTTCATCCACTGGCCACCCCAGGCACCAGGCTCAAACCAGGGGCGAACGCGCAATACAGATTGGCTTAATTTATTTAAACCATCGGCGAGGGTTGCATAATGCATCCAGTTTATGGTATCGGGCCATTGTCCGTCGGCAATAACATCTATCTTGTTGAGCAGGGCTTTTTTGTAGTTGTTCAGCATCACCCAATCCACAAAATAAAACCGTTTATACATTTGGAATGGTTCATTAGGCTCAGTAGCGCCCAGGTTGGTAATGCTGCCTGCACGCATCCTAAACTGTATTTCGTTTTTGGGGATATCGAAATAAATAACGGGTGTGTCCCAACCAGATAACGCAGCACCTGTACCTATTATAATATTGATGTCGCTGTCTTTATCGGCAACTTGCATTGTGATTTCGGTTGAAAACAGATCACTTAAAGACAGAGTAGTTTTAGTACCCCACACTGACGATTGTTCGCCTAAAAATGGCTTTACCAAATCGCTTACTTCATCACCCGATTTTAGGAAATCTGCAGTATTGATCCAGTTAACGCTAAGCCCCTGTTCGTCAAAGCAGTTTTGTAAACCTTGTTGTATCCTGTCCCAAAATATGCCTACATAACCGTCTATCAATACTGTTCTTTTGTTCGCGATATATTGTGAAAGGGAATCGAAACCATCAAAAATAAGTCCCGAGCCTAATGATGCAGCGGGATATATATTATAACCGCCCTCTCCAAGAAATGTATCGGTTAACTTAGCCGGCATTAAATACTGAGATGTTTTTCTCACGGCGGTTTCAACACTTGCTAATTGCTTGTAATCTTTTGTATCAATATTCATTTATTTGTAGTAATGTATGTACATATTAATTCACACCAGTATAATCCTATAGGGCTTATTTAATAGCAAGAAATTAATAATTATGTAATTGGTTTACAGATATAATGTACAAACATATGAACAAATTTTACAATACCAAATTTATTGAAAAATAATTTTTACAGTGTGTAAATAGTACACTTTAGCTAAAACGAACTCATATTGATTAAAAGATATGTACATACAAATTGATGTAATGAGCTAAAAGTATTATCATTGTGTAATAATAAACCTTATGAAATATTCAATAGATCATAAAAGCCCTATCCCTCTACATATTCAGGCCGAAGAACTTTTAAGAAAGCTAATTGCCGAAGAAGAATTTCAGAACGGCAAACTATTACCAAATGAGGTTGAGCTGGCAAAGGTGCTGGCTATATCGCGCACTACCTTACGCCAGGCTATAAACAAATTAGTATATGAAGGTTTGCTTATTCGTAAAAAACGCACCGGCACCAAAGTGAATCAGGCTACTGTAAGCTCAAAATCAAATAACTGGCTTAGCTTTTCGCAGGAAATGAAGTTGCGGGGCATTACTATCAAAAACTTTGAGTTGCACGTTACCTGGGTTTACCCTGATGAGATATTGGCAAACTTTTTCGAGATTAAAACCGATAGGAAAGTTTTAAAAATGGAACGCGTACGCGGCAAACCGGATGAACCTTTTGTGTACTTTGTATCGTATTTTCACCCAAGAATTGGCCTTACAGGCGATGAAGATTTTAAACGCCCGCTTTATGAACTGCTGGAGTTAGATTATTCTACCGTTGCTACACTATCTAAAGAAGAAATTAGCGCCCATGCGGCTGATGATGAGATTGCCGAAAAGCTGCGCCTTAAAAATGGCGATCCGGTATTATTTCGTAAGCGTTTTGTTTTTGACCAGGGAGAGCGCCCAATTGAATACAATTTAGGCTATTACAAAGCGGATAGCTTTGTTTACACGGTAGAAAGCAGAAGGTAACAGGTACTATTGGCGATCTTATAGTTAAGCTTCACAGAAGCCCCATATAAGTTTTTAAAATATAGTTATATCGACGTAGGGAAAGGAATCGAACCTTTATGTGCCGCCAACCGGCCCCCTACTTTCGCTTTTATCTAAAAAGCAGTTTTATCTAATTACGGTTTTAATCGCATCGCCAACTTCATGGCCGGCATTTGCTCTAAAATCTAACCCAAGCAACTGTGCCATGTTTTGCGCCAATTGCTTGTGGTAAGTGGTTGTTGGTGTATTAATTTCACCTGTTGGCGGTGTATCCGGGCCAATTACAGCAAACCAGGTATTTTCTGATCCTTTTACGTCCGCACCATGATCGCGCCACTTGTCCATAGGCTCATTTCCACGACCATGATCTGTAGTTATCAACAACGTAGTGCTGTTTTTATAATAGGGGTCAGCCTGTATCATATCCCATAATGCTTTAATATAGCCGTCTTCCTGCTTTGCCCTTTCAAGGTACAAACGGTAGTTGCCATCGTGGGCCATATCATCGGTTTCGTCAAACGCCATGTACAATACGCGCGGTTTGTATTGCTTAATATATTCTTTACTAAACTCGTAAGTGATAAAATCTAACCGGGTCGAATCGCCCAGGTAAGCGGGGACATTATGTTGCAACTCGTTCAGGTATTTTAAACGGGCGTTGGCATCTGCATTTTTAAGATCCGCATATCCCGAGTATACCGGCAAGCCTGACCGGCTTACATTTAGAATCTGGGGAAAACGCTCCCATGATGAGAATGCTATAACTTTACCCTCAAACCCCTTTTGCTTATTAATGTACTCCAGCACATTTATGTTTGGGTTATTTATAGCATCGTTTGTATTCATTCGGCTATCCGGGAAACCTGTAAAAATCTCGTTATAACCCGGGTACGAAAAGTGAAACGGGTTAGCTAATTCGTCCTTATTCCCAGCATCGCGGTTACCATATAGCTGGCCTTGTTTGCTTACTACCGACCATAAAAACGGGAACAAGATCTCTCTACGTTCCTGCGCGGTTGCTGCCCAGTATTTTTTTCGTACATCGCCCTGATTGGTGGTATATTTAGAATTGATCATGGCCGAATCGGCACCACGGTAAACTTCCTGCCAACGCATGCCATCAAGCGTTACAATTATCAGGTTTTTTGTTTTATGCTGTGCAAAAGAATGGCCGATTGCCAAGCCACAAATAATGGTAATTAATAACTTTTTCATAAAGGTGTATTAAACAAAGCAGGGCCTTGCGGCCCTGCTTTTATCATTTTATATTATTATTTCAATATCCACATAACTCCGTTGATGTCGTCGTTACCGCCAAACTGGCTGGCAAGTGCATCCTGGTAGTTCTTGGTGTTCGAGTTACGTTCAGCAGACGGGTACTTAAAGCGGGTTGCTATACGGGTACCATTACCTGTGCCCGGCCCTGTAGTAAATGCAGGCACACCTGTACGGCGGTAAGTAAAGTACGACTCCAAACCCGAGTGCCTGAACAAGGCGATATACTTTTGCTCGAGGATATGCGTAATGCCCGCAGCATCAGCAGTGTATTTAACACCCGCCTGGTTGTAGTAGTTTGTAAAGTTTGCGGTTACACTATAATCATCGTAGTTAGCAGCACTCTTTACATCGGTTGAACCCGGGCGATAAAAGTGAGCCAGGAAAATACCTGCCTCGGGGATACCGTAAGTAGCCATAGATGCTTTAATACCATTTTGGTAGTATGTTTCGGCGTTGGCACCCGCAGCCCAGCCGCGGCTAATACCTTCGGCAATGTTAAACATTAGTTCGGGGTAACCAATTTGCACACTTGGCTCGCCTGTGTAGGTTGAGTAAAAGTACCTGCGGTTAATAAATGAGTATTTTTGTAAACCTGCGTTATTATACATCACACCAAGGTCAAGGCCTGCATCCGCACCAACAAATGATGCAAAATCGGTTGGGCTTTGTTTGGCATTATCAACCAGGTCGCGGGCTGGTTCTGCGGTAACAAACACACGCGGATCTTTTAATCTGGTTAACAAGCTAATATATGTTGCAGACATGTTTTTACGTGAACCGCTTTGCCCAAAGTTATTTGGGTTCATGGGGTAATAGTTATTTGGCGATACAAACACATATTGCAAGTTGTCTGATGTGCTGGTCATTAGCGGGTATTTTGCAGGATTGCCAATAATGTTTGCAAAACGGGTGGTAACCTTCAGATCGGCATCAGCAGTTTTTTTGCTTAATTGTACCAGTAAACGTACTTGCAAAGCATTAACTGCTTTTTGCCATTTGGTAAGGTCGTTATTGTAATAAATGTCGTTACTTAATATAGCACCTGCGCCGGTACCAAAATCGTTTGGTTTGGCTATTAATTGGGCCAGGTCATCATTAGCGCTATCTAACCATAATAATGATTGCAGCATAACCGCTTTTTGGGTATCATATTTAGGCTCCAGGTTAGCAAGGCCTTTTAATGCCTCGGTCATCGGGATATCGCCCATTTCCAAACTCATTTTGCTAAACAGGTAAGCTTTAAAGAATTTACCTAAAGCTTCGTATGGGTTAATAGCAGCACCGCCGGTTTCAGAAGCTTTTTTCTCCATATCCAAAACATTTTTCAGCGTAGCGTAGTAATCGTCGCCGCCACCAAGATCGTAGCGGTTATTACCGTAATAATCGTAGTTATATAGGTAATACTGGCTATAAATTTCCTTCTGCCCGTCAGGCAATTCGGCCATACTATTCAAAATGCCGTTAAATAATAACGCTGCAGGCACATTATTAGGCTTGTTGTTGTTTACAGAGAGCTCGTCGAAACTCTTTTTACAACCCGTTGCCGACAGTAGCATAACTACCGGCAGAATGTATTTTTTAAATATCTTTTTCATGATTCTTGATTCTTATCAATTGTTAGAATGATACGTTTAGGTTAAGACCGTAGCTGCGTACAGTTGGCGATTGCAAACCTGTTGAAGCAGTTGCATAGTTGTATTGGTCAAGGTCAACATCTTTAAATCGTTTATCCTTGTAGAAATACAACAGGTTACGGCCATAAACGGAAACCGAAGCTTTTTGGATAAAGGTTTTTTGCAGCATCGTTTTAGGGAACTCGAAACCAAACGTTACCTCGCGAAGCTTGGTAAAGGTTTTGCTCATCAGGTTAGCCTCATCAACGTTGTAGTATTTGCTTACGTAATCTTGCACAAAGGCAACCTGTGTGTTTGGCGCGTATTGTAACTGGTTATAGTTTAATACCGCACCCGTATTAGAGTCGTAATTGATGGCTGTACCGTTAGATACCACTACACCTTCGCCAACGTATGAACCATTGTACCCGGCTTTACCAAAGTTGCTCCAATCTTTGAAACGGGCATCACCAAGGGCACCTTCAGCAGTTTCGGCATTGGCACCACCACGCATGGTTTTGTTGTGCATGTAATCAACTATTACACCACCTACCGAACCATCAAACTGTACACCTAGGCTAAAGCTTTTGTATTGAAATTTATTGTAGATGCTCCAGCTGTATTTAGCGGTCTCGTTACCCAAGAACTGTAATACCGGGCTGGATAATGGTTTGCCGGCGGCATCATTAATGATCTTACCATCCGGTGTGCGTACAAATGCAGATCCGTATAATTTATCCGTACGGTCGCCTGCTTTAAAGAAGGTAGCATAAGAGCTTTGGCCGGCAGGTAACTCTTTGTAAACTTCTTTGTAAGTAGATATATTAGCTAAGATGTTCCAGCTAAAGCCTTTGGGGTTTTGCAGGATAGCGCCACTAACCGAGCCTTCGTAACCGGTCTTTTTGGTTTTAAGCGCGTTAATGTACTCTACAGTATAACCTGTAGCGGTAGAAATGGCGTTAGGTAATATCCTAGGGCCATCAATATATTGGAATGCTGTACCGCTAAAGCCTATGCGGTTTTGTAAGAATTTAATATCAAAACCTTCCTCATAGTTTACACGGGTTGATGTTTTGATACCATTTTGATACAGGTAATCTGAAGCGTAACCCGCTGCCTGGCTGTTATAAGGCTTGCTGGTGTTGTAAGTAGAATTTAACGAATAATCCGGCCCGTTATATGGCGACGCGTAAGTTGTACCATAACCAAGCGGGTTGTTAAACAATGATGGGCCTGTACCGCCACCAAATACAGTAATTGAGCTAAACGGAGCAGGGCCAATTGTTGTAGAGGTAGCATCCGAACGAATGTTTGAGAACGATGCCCGGCCTTTTAAGAAAGTAATAAAGCTTGGCAGTTTTACGTAATCAGATATTACAGTAGCTACCGATAAACTTGGGTAGTAATAAGTGGTTGGCACCTGGAACGCCGATGATTTATCGATACGGCCGGTGCTTGATAGCGTAAAGAATTTACCAAAGGTTGCATCCAATGAATAGTATGCACTTAACACACGCATATCCGAATTAAAGCTGGTAGACTGTATCGCATTTTTAGAGTTACTGAACGAGTACACTTCAGGCACGCTTAAATAATCTGTAGATGTCCAGTTAGATTTGTATGACAGGTTACGCATGTTACCACCAACTAAACCAGATAGGTTTAAGAATTTTTTAATGGTGTAATCATAATTAACCATCAACTCAGTGTTGTTGTCAAAAAGATCGCGGCGGTCTTCGCGGTAATCACCTTCATTACCTTCACGGCCATAAGGGTGGGCCGAGAATGGCATTTTTTCCGTACGCAGGATGTTATAGGTATCTATCTGCGAACGCAAAGTAGCGTTTAAGTTATTATTGATCTTGAAGTTAGCAGATAAGTAGCCGTACACATCGTTTTTGTAATGGCCGCGGGTCCATTCTTTAACCATAAACCAAGGGTTGTGGTAACGGGTGTATTCGGCAAATTGCGATTGGATACCTTCTTTACCAGGTTGCCAAATAG
This sequence comes from Bacteroidota bacterium, assembly GCA_040389205.1. Taxonomy (GTDB): domain Bacteria; phylum Bacteroidota; class Bacteroidia; order Sphingobacteriales; family Sphingobacteriaceae; genus Mucilaginibacter. The sequence continues at coordinate 205,011 of JAZKAL010000013.1, read as the reverse complement.
CTTTAATATCTGGAGCGTTAACATCCCAGTCGGCACCTGTCCATATAGCTAAGTTGTATATCAAGCTGTTGGGGCCGTACTGCACATCAGGAAAGTTATCGGTAGTTTGGCGGTTAAAGTTTACGTTACCTTCAAATTTCCAACGCGGATTTGGGTTAAATGAAGCGTAAATGTTCGCGTTAGCAATATCTAAATACTGCTCAGGAATGTAACTGTTTTGGTGTTGTTGCGAAGCAGAGAAACGCACGTTATAAGTATCGCCGTTTGCACTTAAGGCAACGTTGTTGTTGGTTTGGTAACCTGTACGCAAAAAGTTGTTGAGGTTGTTGGCACCACGCGCGGTATAAGGGGTTGCCTGGCGCACACCATTAATAACAGGGCTATCGTATTGTTTAATAAGCTGGCCGTTAAAGTATGGGCCCCAAATATCATAATCGGCATCCACACCACCTTTAGCACCACCTTTTCCGTCAACGAATTCATAAAAAGTATTTTCGCCCGCGCCATATTTATGCTGTACGCGAGGGAAAGCTAAAAAGCCTGTATTTATAACTGTACTGCTGTTGATATCAACAGTTAAACCTTTTTTGTTTTTGTTGCCTTTTTTAGTGGTGATCAATATTGCACCGTAAGAAGCACGGTTACCATAAAGAGCAGCCGCCGCAGGGCCTTTTAATACGGTGTAAGTTTCAATATCGTCCGGGCTGATGTTATAAGTATCGGTATTGATCGGGAAACCATCCACAACATATAAAGAGATGCTGTTACCACGAATTGCCACATTTGGCGCGCCAAGTAACTCTGCCGACGGGCCTACCGATAAACCTGCTACTTTACCAATTAAACCTGTAATTGGGTTAGGGTCGCGGGCAAGGGTAAGGTCCTCTCCCCTTACAGTTGATACAGCATAACCTACACGGCGGGTTTCTTTTTTTACCCCCAGTGCGGTTACTACCACTTCGTTAAGGGTTTTGTTATCGCCGGTAAGGTTCACTACCATAGTGTTGCCTGTACCAACAGTAGCTTCTTGCTGGGCAAAGCCTAAAAATTTAAATACCAGTACATCGCCTGGGCTTGCATTAATGATGAAACGGCCATAGGCATCGGTTGTAGTGCCCTGGCTTGTTCCTTTAAGCATTACGCTAACGCCCGGTAAAGGCTGCTTGGTTTCGTCGTTTACGGTTCCTGTTATTTTTGTTTGGGCAAACAAAATAATAGGCGACAGGCAGCACACGATGATGAGTGCAAGCCTTTTAAAATTGAGGTAAATTTGTTTCATTGCTGCTGAATAATATTTGTGAGAGATTATTCGGCAATAGTAAACCTTGTTTATTATTTGTAAACTAAGTTTAAATTAAGTAAACTTTAAACCTTTATTAATTTTAGATTAAGTGGAGGCTTAATTGGTAACAAACCCTATACATGTTAATTAAATAGAATTAACATGCGTAATAAAAATAGCTATAAACCAGCCGAAAGATGCTTTACAGCTATCTGCTTTAAATAGCCGATGTTGTCAACAGGGATATTTTGCAGTTTGGCCTCATCGTCCCAATAACGTATGCGGATGATAAGTTCTGCATCGGGGTTAGCTTCAAACTCGGCGGCTTCATTAGCATTCATAACCCCACCCTGAAAATTTAGCGTAGCGCGGCTTGCCGGCGATAGTTTTTCAAAATATTCGGGATGCTTGTAAGTAAGGTATCGTTTGGCAATGACGTGGCCGTTTACGAGGTTAGCCAGTCGTGGCGAGAAGCCACGGTCTAATAAATAATCGGCACCCAGTTTTTCGTGGTCGATGTTGCCCATCCCATCCATGCTGCCTACTTCCGCACCGGCGGCACACAGGTGGCCAATATCATGAAAGAATGCAGCTAGTACAACTTCATCATCGTAACCCTCAGCCCGGGCAAGCGCCGCGGCTTGCGACATATGCTCTATCTGCGAAACCGGTTCGCCAATATAGTCCTCGTCGCCATGCAACTCGTATAAAGCAAAAACTTCATTCACAATTTCTTCGGGAGTAGACGCAAGTGGGGTCATCATAATTGTATTTGGGGCAAATGAAGCGTCTTAATGTTATGCTAAAATTAAGTTTGCGTCATCTAATTTGTCAGATGTTAAAATAACCTAAATACCTTGCCGCGCTTAAATTTATTCTCTACTTTGCCGCCGTTCAACAATTGTTAAATACTAATGGAAGATGATGTACTGATCCAGATCAGTAACCGGATCAAAGAAAAGCGCCGCGAAAAAAACATAACCGTGCAGGAACTTGCATCCCGGGCAAACGTAAGTAAGGGGCTTATATCACAAATAGAGAACAGCCGTACCATACCCTCGCTTATTGTACTGATAGATATTATTAAGGCATTGGAGATAGACCTTAATGTATTTTTTAAAGATATAGATGCAGGTAAAAAGTTCCCTTTGATCATCCGCAGGCAAGCAGAATACCATCACTTTGAAAAGGAACACGCCGAAGGATTCCATTACCAGCGTATATTTACCCAGTCTATCAAAAGCTCAACAGTAGATATTGTAATATTAGAGCTTGAACCCAACGCCTACAGGCCGCAGGTAGAAACCGAAGCTTACGAATATAAATACATTCTTAACGGCACTATAGAATACCAATTTGGCGATGATAGCTATACCCTGAGCCAGGGCGACTCGATGTTGTTTGATGGGCGCATTCCCCACACCCCTAAAAACAAAGGGAAAGAAAAAGCCAGCATGTTAGTTGTCTATTTCTTTGAGGTACCAAATTAAAACATAAACATAATTTAACATTACGTTAGTTTATAATTAATAAACAAAGTTTACCATTGCTAAACAAAATTCTATTTAGCAATGCCTATAAAACTTGTTGTGTTTGATATGGCCGGTACCACGGTCAGGGATGAAAATAAAGTAGCAGATACTTTTAGCGCGGCTATGCAAAAATACGGTTACCATGTAACTGTGGCCGATGTTAATCCTTTAATGGGGTATGAAAAAAGTGTAGCCATTACTAAAATGCTGCACCAACACGAGCCTGATGTTAGCAAAATAACTTCCGAACTTATCGGTAATATCCACCAGGAATTTATAAGCCTGATGATAAGCTATTACCGCACCACCTCGGTTTTAGAAGCCTTGCCACATGCCGAAGCCACGCTGGCTGCTTTAAAATATTCGGGTATAAAAATTGGGATCAATACAGGTTTTTCAAAAGATATTGCCGAAACCATAGTGGAACGCCTCGATTGGTGCGGAAAAGGGCTGATCGATTACCTTATAGGGTCGGATGAAGTAGCTGAGGGCCGACCGGATCCTGCTATGATTAATCGCCTGATGGAACTTGCCGGCATAACCGACCCTCAGGAAGTAGCTAAGGTAGGCGATACCGAGGTAGACATACGCGAAGGACAGAATGCCCGTTGTAAATACGTAATAGCCGTTACCACAGGTGCCTTTACCCGTGCCGAACTGGAGCCGTATAAACCTACCCATATAATTGATGACATCGCAGAATTGATCAGCATTATCAATTAATAACAATGGCTTTAACCCATATACTAAGGGCAAAGGCAGCAGCCTTGCCATATGCGGTAATCTCTGTATTGGCAGCAATATCTGCATTCGGGGCATATACTTCTATGTATGCTTTCCGTAAGGCATTTGCAGCAGGCACATACCCTGGCCAGCAGTTTCTGCATATAGACTATAAAGTTTGGCTGGTTATTGCGCAAATAGTTGGTTATACCCTAAGCAAGTTTTACGGCATCCGCTTTATTGCCGAAGTTAAAGGAAATAAACGCGGGGTAACAATTCTTGCGCTTATTGGCATTTCATGGCTGGCTTTATTGGGTTTTGCGCTGGTACCTGCTCCATATAATATTATTTTCCTTTTTGTAAATGGCTTCCCGCTGGGGTTAATATGGGGCCTGGTATTCGGCTACCTGGAAGGCCGCCGGTCTACCGAGTTTATGGCCGCTGTGTTATCTATCAGCCTGATATTTGGCTCAGGCTTTGTAAAAACTATAGGGCAAACTTTGATACATGTTTACCATGTAAGCGAATATAACATGCCCTTTTTAACGGGTGCGCTATTTGCTATTCCGCTAATGCTTTTTGTATTTATGCTGGAACTGATGCCGCCGCAAACCGAACAGGATAAAGCCCAGCGCACCGAACGCCTGCCCATGAATGCCGAAGAACGCAAGCAATTTATTACGCGCTTTTTACCGGGTATCATCCTTACCCTTATTATTTATGTACTTCTAACCATAATGCGCGATATCCGCGATAATTTCGAAGTTGAGATCTGGAACAGCCTGGGTATTAAAGACCGTACCATCTACACCAAAATAGACACCAAAATATCCATCGTTGTATTGGTTGCCATGAGCTTGCTGATCCTTATCCGTAAAAATCTGCGGGCATTCAGCATTATCCACTTAATGATTATTGGCGGTTGTATTCTGGTTGGCGCATCCACCGTAATGTACTCCTTAAAAATGATTGACCCTGTTAGCTGGATGACCATGGCCGGCCTTGGGCTTTACCTGGGCTATGTGCCTTACAATGCTATCTTTTTCGAGCGGATGATAGCTACCTTCCATTATAAAAGCAATGTTGGTTTTGTAATGTATGTAGCCGATTCGATGGGGTACCTGGGCAGCGTAAGCATCCTGCTGATAAAAGAATTTGGCCGCCCCAATATAAGCTGGGGCAACTTCTTTAAAGAAGGCGTAATGATTGTAGCTGTACTAGGCGGTATATGCGGTGTTTTATCGCTACTATACTTTTTACAATCGGCGCGTAAAAGCAAAGAAACCAAAGCCGAACTTAAACTTTCTACTGTATGAGCAAACCATCGGCCATTGTAATTGGCGCAGGCATTGTTGGGCTGGCTACTGCCCGCGCACTTGCCACCCGTGGATACCGGGTTACTATATTTGAACGTAATGAGCGTGCCGTTGGCGCATCCATTCGTAATTTTGGAATGGTTTGGCCAATTGGGCAGCCAAGCGGCCCCCTCTTTAACCGGGCTACGCTATCGCGCAGTATTTGGAAACAAACTTGTGAAGAAGCCGGCATCTGGCATGATGAGGTTGGCTCTTTGCACCTTGCTTATCATGATGATGAGTTGGAAGTGATAGAACAATACGCTAATATCAACAGCAATCTCCGCGACTGTGCGTTGCTTACGCCACAACAAGCTTTAGATAAATCGGCTGGTGTAAATCCCGACGGTTTAAAAGGCGCGCTTTGGAGCGGCACCGAAATGATATTGGAAGCGCGGGAAGCTATTGCCGCCGTTGCAAAATATTTAGCAGAACAACATGGCGTTACTTTTTATTGGAACACAGCCATAAGCCATGTAACAACCAATACGGTAACATCGGGCACAAAACAATACCACGCCGATGAGATATTTATTTGCAGCGGTGTTGAGTTTGAAACCTTATATCCGGAACTATTCGCGTCGTTTGGGATAACTAAATGCAAACTACAAATGATGCGGCTCGCCGCCCAGCCAAATAACTGGCGTATCGGTCCGGCGCTTTGTGGTAGCTTAAGCATGATCCATTACCCGGGGTTCCAGGCCGCACCATCATTACCTACACTACGTAAACGTTATGAAGAGGAGTTTGCCGAATACCTGAAATGGGGTATCCATGTAATGGCAGCACAAAACCACACCGGTGAAATTACGGTTGGCGATTCGCATGAGTATGGCCTGGTGCACGACCCGTTTGATAAGGATTTCATCAACCAAATGATCCTTAAGTACCTGCAAACGTTTACCAAGTTTCATGATACCCGGGTTATCCAAACCTGGAATGGCACCTACGCAAAAATGACCACAGGCCAAACCGAACTGGTTGTAGATGCAGAACCCGGCGTAACTATTATAAACGGCCTTGGCGGCAACGGCATGACCCTTTCTTTTGGCCTTTGCGAGCAAATCATCGCCGCTAAATTTTAAAAGGACTAACAAAAAAAGAAAGGCCACTGGATAAATTCCCGTGGCCTTTCTCGTATAGTTTACTTTGCGCTATTTCTTTATGTCAGGCGCTATCCACCTGTTTATGGTGTTGTATTTACCTTCAACAACAACTTTATAAAAAGCAGATGGTAAATCTTTTACGGAGACTAATGCATGTTCGGTATCCGCGTTAAATTCGCCTGCAAGTTTATAGGTATCTGGCTTGCCTTCTTTGAAGTTATTGGTTGCTGTTACCCAGATCTTTACTTTTTCGCCTTTTCCTAAAGCTTTCCAACTTACATCAATATCACCTTGAATAAGGTTTACTTTAAGGTCGGTAACAGAAACGGGGCCGGTAAGCGGCGTACCATCAATTTCCTGTTTGTATTTAGCCGGGATGTTTATATTCATAAACCTGGCGATTGTTGGCGTTATATCTACAATGCCGGGATAATAATATTTAGCATAATTATTTAGGCCCTTAGCATTTGTCACCATCCAGGTACTACGTTGCCTTGCCGATTGCCCGCCATGGTTTTTTCCTGTACGTTCGTCGCGGCCATGGTCGGTAGTTATAAAGATCTGCCAATCTTCATTAAAATTTTGTTGGCGATATTGTATAGCCGCCCAGATCCTGCCCACCTGCTTATCCATCATCTGGATAGCGTTATAATACTGCGGACTGTCGCCATAACGGTGGCCCATATCATCTGTATACTCCAGGTAAACCCAGCTTAGGTCGGGGCCATTTTTTTTGATGGTTGCCGATGCTTCATCAATCACCTTTTCATCAATACGGTGCATGTACGCGCTTTCATTGTCGTGTTTAAAGTTGATTGTATCTAATTCAAATCCGTCAGCATGGTAATCAACCTGTATCTTGTTGGTTTGGTCTAACCCATCGCCCACCAACTTGGTGCGGTTATCTAACCAGCTCGAAAATACCGCTATCTTCTTATCAGGGTATTGATCTTTCAACAACCTAAAAATGGTTGGGTAGTTATAGTTAGGATCTTTAATATCATTATCCGGCACGTTATGTTTATTGTACCAAACGCCGGTAAGCAGGCTGTTATAACCCACAGCAGATATGGTTGGCGTTTGATTATACGCATCCTTATCACCGCCAACATGGGCACGCAAATAAGCGCCCTGCCTGGCTATAGCATCAAGATTAGGTGTTGATAGTTTTTCAATAACGTCCGCTGGGATGCCATCGGCAATTATAAACAAAGCCTTTTTAGTTTTTTGTTGGGCGTTGGCAGCAGTAGCTATCAATAATAATATTAAAATTGATTTACCAACTTTTACAATTCGAGAGATCATGTTTTTTTGCGGCTAATATAAAGGCTCAAAAGTTTATTGAAGTTACGGCATTGTTATTAAACGGTCAAAACATCAATACACTTACTTTCTCTTCACCTTAACCGCTTGTTTACACTTCGTCTATCAGCAGCTGCGCTGCAGCACGCACCGCCTCATGTATAATATCTTCACACGACCCCGTAAAAACTTTGCGCAAACTTACCAACCTGCCCTTTATCATAGCCGAAATAAACATTGTGCCGACCGGTTTCTCCGTTGTTTCACTGCCGCCGGGCCCGGTCAGGCCGGTAACACCAACCTGTATATCTGATTTAATTACGGTACCAAGGCGTTTAGCCAATTCGTCTGTTACTTCTTTAGATTCCGGTGTGTAGCTTTTAATCAGTTGGTGTGGTACTTGCAAAATTTCTTCTTTGAGTGACGCATCGTAACAAACTATACCGCCTTTTAATACCTTGCCCGACTCGGGTGCAAGGGCAAATTCCGAACACAACCATCCAGCGGTGGCGCTTTCTGCAAAGGCGATAGTAAGTCCCTTTTCGGCCAATAATTTACTGCATGCTAAGATCTTTTTTTCTGCCATAACGTTTATATATTGTTAAAAACGATAATTTAGTTACGTGAAATCTTCATTCGACCATCAAAAAATGAATTTATGTTGCTGCAGAGTCGCTTTCAGGCTCTTTTAATAATCTCGTTTTAGGTAAGCTACCCGGGTAGTTTTTCTGAAGAAATAGGATGAGGTTTTCTCTTACAAAACATCTCAGATCAAACGCCTGCGAAGAATTTTTGGCACTTACCAAAACCCGCAATTCAATAACACGTTCTTTAGCATCGGTAACCTGTATAATGCCAACGCGCTTATCCCAAAGGTCGCTTGTTTCTAATAGTCTGTTTAGTTCCGCCCTTAGCGCATCAGTAGGTACGGTATAGTCTACGTATAAAAATACCGTGCCCAACAATTCTGAGGTAGTCCTGGTCCAGTTTTGAAAAGGCTTCTCTATAAAGTAATTGATAGGGAGTATCAACCTGCGCTGATCCCATATATTAAGCACTACATAGGTAAGCGTAATATCTTCTACCCGCCCCCATTCGCCCTCAACCACCAGCACATCATCAATACGGATAGGCTGTGTAAAGGCGATCTGGAAGCCCGCCAGCAAATTTCCTAAAGATTTTTGCGCTGCAAAACCAATGATGATACCTCCAATACCTACACCCGTTAAAAGCCCAGCACCCAGTTTGCGCACATTATCAAAACTGAGCAGGATAAGGGCAAGTGTAATTAAAATAATAAGTACTGTAGCCAGCTTTCTTATAAACTGAAGCTGTGTGCGTATTTTTCGTTCTTTAAGATTATCGGCTTTGTTAAAATCGTATTTATAGTAAATAAAGTCTTCCAGTACCCGGATAGAGCTCATCACCAGGCTTGCAAATGATATCAGCAAAAAAATACCAAGCCATCTTCTGAATGCGCCGTCATAAACTTCTTTTAAAGCTAGGTAAGGCAACAATATGTTAGCCACCAATAGCGGTATAAAATGATTTAATGGCTTACTAAGGTGTGTAACTAATGACCGTAAAAGTGAATATTCAGCCTCTTTTTTATTCTTGTAATAATTGAGCAGTAATTTGACAAATACTTTTATTACAAAGCCAATAAGCAACACAAAGGCAATAACCGCAAGGTTCCACAGCCAAGGCGGTAATGTTTTGGCCCATAAATTTATCTGCTCTTCCATTTCTATAAAAATATTGGGCGGTCCAGTTTCATGGCAATTCGGTACGCGGCATTCATTAAGCCTACGTGGCTATATGCCTGCGGGAAATTACCCCACTGGCTGCCGGTCTCTTCGTCAACATCTTCGCTAAATAAAAGCAGGTGGTTGCAGTATTTCAACAATTTTTCAAACTCCCTTGTAGCATCATCAAGGCGGCCAACACAGGCAAGGGCCTCAACATACCAAAATGCACATATCAGGAAGGTAGTTTTTGGCTTTCCAAAATCATCACTGTGGATGTAACGATAAAATAAGCCGCCTTCTGTCTTCAATTCTTTTTCTAACGCTATTAAATGATCTTTAGCCCTTTGCGATGTGGGGTCCAGGTAGTTCATCATAATAAGCTGTAGGGTGCTGGCATCTAAATGCGGACTGCCTACTGCATGGGTATAAACCTTGCGCTCGGGGTCATAACATGCTTCAATATGTGCCGCTGCCCTGTCTTTTAACGAACGGGCTTTTTCAACAAGTTCGTTGTTATTAATAGTGAGCGCAATTTTCTCTGCCGCGCAGCAACCCGCCCATTGAAAAAGATTGCTATAACAATGTATGTGTGCTATATTTCTAAACTCCCATATTCCGGCATCCTTTTCATCTATTGTCCGTTCTATTTTACCGAGTATAGAAGCTATCCATTTGTCAGAATCTTTACGTTCACTAAAAACAAACCGGTGATCGGTGTAAAGTGGCAGCAATGAGATTAGTACCTGGCCATATATATCATTCTGGATATGCTCTGATGCCTGGTTACCAATACGTACCGGGCCGTTACCCATATAACCCGACAAGTGCTCCATAATAATTTCGGTAAGGTCTTTTTTACCGGTTATGCTATATAAGGGCTGATACCTGAAATCCTCCTTATCTGCAAAAGAGATATCGGTTACGTACCCGAAATAACGCTCCATCTCTTCGAAATGGCCAATATGATTTAATGAGGTTAATACGTAATAGGTATCGCGCAGCCAACAGTACCGGTAATCCCAGTTACGGCCGCTGCCCGGAAATTCGGGCAAGCTACTGGTGCTTGCGGCAATAATAGCCCCGGTATCTTCGTATTGATGGATCTTAAGGGCGAGTGCCGAACGGACAACATATTGCTGATAAAAGGTGGCTATGGATGAGTGCTTGATCCACAGGCGCCAATAATCTACGGTTTCGCGTAAATATTCTTCTGCTATACTTGTCAGCGACTGATCAATTTCAGAGCCATAGTTTAACATCAGGTATTTAGTTTCATTAAGGGAAAAGAAAGATGCATCTTCCAGATAGCTCAGCGGGATATTAGACGTGAGCGTCATCCGTTCATCGCAGCCTGTAAATTCAATAGAATCGCTGCCGAGCAGCTTATCCCATTCTTTTTTCCCATAATCACAAACCGGCTCGCATTTTACACTTATGCGGGGGTTACCTTCCAATACTTCTATCTTACGGATCAGTATAAGAGGTTTATAATAACGCCCATTTTTAAGAAACCGTGGTGCATAATCAGTCACCCGGTACTTACCGTTGGCACAAGTTATTTCGGTACGCAGTACATTGGTGTTTTCGAGATAGTATTGGTTAGAAGTAAACTCGCCTATAGGCTTAATAGAAAACTCGCCGCCTTTTTTATCATCAAGCAAGCCTCCAAAAATAAATTGGCTATCAAAACGTGGCCAGCACATCCATTCAATATTTGTATTAGTGTTTACGTGGGCCAAAAAGGCGCAGTTCCCTATAATGCCGGTACTATAAGTATGTTTTTCCATTAACAGCTATAAATTATTCTTACCAACAACAATAATTTATAATTGTTACTAAAAAAGGTTTTTTGATTAATGAATGGCTTCCGGTTGCAGCAAATTGTTTATCGTTTCCTGCAATTCATGCAAGTTTACAGGCTTGGTGATAACAGTACTACAGCCAAATTTGGCTGCAATGGGGTGTAAAGAAGTGTATTGGGATAATAAAACAACCGGCAGATCATGCAGCTTAGGATCCAATTTTACCTGGTGGCACAGCGACCCGCCGTTATCATCGTTTAGTATAAAATCGATAATCACTAAATCAGGTGATCTTAATTTTATCTGATTCAGTATATCGCCGGAATAGTTTATCACTTCCGGTTCGATATTTAAGAATAGGCTGTTTGATTTAAGCAGATGAACAACCGTTTCATCGGGGCTTATTAGTATAACTTTTCTCATAGGTAGGATGGTTTAGACGCAAATTAATAAATTGAAAGTATATTTTATCGTTCTAAGAAAAAAAATAACTCTTAAAACAAATTAAAGTTTTTGTGTTTTATGTTTATGGCTAAAAATATTTATCCCGGCAAGCCCTATCCGCTTGGCGCAACTTACGATGGGCAAGGCGTTAACTTCGCACTCTACTCAGACAACGCTACCGATGTTGAGCTTTGCCTTTTTGATTCCGCTGCTGATGAGAAAGAACCGGAAGAGCGTATAAAGATCACCGAACGCACACACCAGATATGGCACTGCTATTTACCGGGCATTAAGCCGGGCCAATTATACGGATACAGGGTACATGGCCCTTATGCTCCGGAACAGGGCCACAGATTTAATGCGAATAAAGTATTGATAGACCCGTATGCTAAAGCTATCTCGGGCACCATTAACTGGCATGATTCGTTATTTGGTTATGAACTTGGGCATCATGCAGAAGACCTGAGTTTTAGTACTTCAAATAGTTCGCCTTACATACCTAAAGCTGTTGTGGTCGATTCTTCATTCGATTGGGAAGATGATCAACCACCGCGCACACCATACCATCAATCTGTAATTTACGAAACCCATGTTAAGGGCTTTACGCAACTCCATCCAGACATTCCGGAGGAGATAAGAGGCACATACGAAGCTATTGGGCACCCTGCAAGCATAAAATATTTAACTGAACTTGGTGTAACAGCAATAGAACTAATGCCGGTACACCACTTTGTGAACGACAGGCACCTTGCCGAGAAAGGGCTAAGCAATTATTGGGGATACAATACCATTGGATTTTTTGCACCCGACGTTCGTTACGCCGGAAATATCGACAACGGTAAACAGGTACAGGAGTTTAAACAAATGGTAAAAGAACTGCACAAAGCAGGTATTGAAGTTATACTTGATGTAGTTTATAACCATACCGGCGAAGGTAACCACATGGGCCCTACGCTATCTTTAAAAGGCATCGATAATTCATCATACTACAGGCTGGTAGATGATAACAAAAGATACTATAACGATTATACCGGTACGGGCAATACGCTGAATGCCATGCTGCCAAATGTGTTACGCTACATTATGGACAGCCTGCGTTACTGGATAACAGAGATGCATGTTGACGGCTTTAGGTTTGACCTTGCAGCAACTCTTGCCCGCGAATTGCATGAGGTGAACCGCTTAAGCGGTTTCTTTGATATTATATACCAGGACCCAACAATTTCGCAGGTAAAGCTGATCGCTGAACCCTGGGACATAGGCGAAGATGGCTACCAGGTGGGTAACTTCCCACCGGGATGGGGAGAATGGAATGGAAAATTCCGTGATTGTATCCGCGATTACTGGATTGGCGCTGACAGTATGCTGGGCGAATTTGGCCAGCGCTTTACCGGCAGCCCCGATCTTTACCAGGAGGATTACCGTAAGCCAACTGCCAGTATCAATTTCATTACAGCTCATGACGGCTTTACGCTTAACGACCTGGTATCATACAACGAAAAGCATAACGAGGCGAACGGAGAGGATAATAACGACGGCGAAAGCCATAACCGGTCGTGGAATTGCGGGGCAGAAGGTCCTACTGATGATCCCGAAATTATCAAACTTCGCAATCGCCAAAAACGGAACCTGCTTACTACCTTATTTTTATCGCAAGGCGTGCCTATGCTGGTTGCAGGAGATGAATTTGGGCGCACTCAACAAGGTAATAATAATGCATACTGCCAGGATAACGGGATCTCGTGGCTTAATTGGGGAGAGGCGGACCAGGATCTATTATCCTTTACCCGCCGCTTGATCGCTTTACGAAAAGACCACCCTATTTTCCGCCGGCGTAAATGGTTCAGGGGCAAACCGGTTAAAGGTAAGGGCCCCGAAGACATAGCCTGGTTCCTGCCGGAAGGTGGCGCGATGGAAGATCATAACTGGGACCATGATTTCGCACGCTCACTCGGCATTTATTTAAACGGCCTTGGCCTGCACTCGGTAGACCCAATGGGTGTTCCCATTAAAGATGATAATTTTTATTTGATGTTTAATGCCCATTATGAACCATTGGATTACAGGTTGCCCGAGATCTTAAGTAAAAAAAACTGGGAAATTGTTTTAGACACCGCTAATGACCATGTTTTTGAGGAAACTATAAACAACCAGGAAAGCATACGTGTTGAAGGAAGAGCAGTTGTTGTATTGCGTAATAAGCTTTTTAATGAATAGAGAAGATCTGATACCCGGAGTTAGCTTTTTAAAAGATGGAACAGCAAGTGTTGTACTCTGGGCGCCAAAGGCAGATACAGTCGCCATTGTTTTAAACGACAAGGAGCAATTGCCGCTAAACAAAGTTGAAAAAGGCTATTGGACGCTTGCTACCGATAAAATTAAGCCCCTTGATAAATATTCGTTTTTAATAAATGGTTCTAAACAGCTGCCCGACCCTGCTTCGCTGTCTCAGCCCGAGGGGGTACATGGGCAATCGCAGGCCATTGATCTGAAAGCTTATGAATGGGACACAAACGAATGGCAAGCTGTGCCGTTAACGGATTACATCATTTACGAACTGCATACCGGCACTTTCACACCCGAAGGCACTTTTAACGGTATTGAAAAAAAATTGAAATACTTAAAAGAGCTGGGCATAACAGCCATTGAAATAATGCCTGTGGCCCAGTTCCCCGGTGAACGAAATTGGGGATATGATGGTGTTTTCCCGTACGCGGTGCAAAACTCTTATGGGGGTGCCCCTGGGTTAATGAAACTGGTTGATGCCTACCACAAGCAGGGCTTAGCCGTAATATTAGATGTAGTTTATAACCATGTAGGTCCGGAAGGCAATTACTTTAATGAGTTTGGCCCATATTTCACCGAAAAGTACCGCACACCCTGGGGTGACGCCATAAACTTTGACGATGCCGGATGCGACGAAGTACGAAACTACTTTGTGCAAAACGTATTAATGTGGTTCCGCGATTTTAAAATAGATGCCCTGCGATTAGATGCGGTACACGCCATAAAAGATTTTGGCCCTAAACACATATTGCAGGAAATGCGGGAAGCTGTTGACGAGCTGATGGCCGAAACAGGGCGCACCCATTACCTTATTATTGAGTTTGATTTGAACGATAAACGCTTCATAGACCCAATAAAAGAACATGGGTATGGCATGGATGCACAATGGGTAGACGAATTTCATCATGCGCTACGTGTAACGGCGGGTGGCGAACGCAATGGCTACTATTCGGACTTTGAGGGAATAAAGGACCTTGCCAAATCTTATTTAGATGCATATGTGTATGATGGTATCTACTCTGAAGAGCGCCAAAAAACATTCGGCACTAAAACAGATAACCCCGGCAGGCAGTTCGTGGTATTCTCGCAAAACCACGACCACGTGGGCAACCGTATGCTTGGCGAGCGTAGCAGCATGTTGTTTAGCTCTGATATGCAAAAATTAATGGCTGCCGCGGTAATGGTTAGCCCCTATCTGCCTATGCTATTTATGGGTGAGGAGTACAGCGAGCAAAACCCATTTTTATATTTTGTTAGCCACGGCGATGAACAGCTAATTGAAGCCGTGCGTAAAGGCCGTAAAGATGAGTTTAAAGCTTTCCATCCGCAGGGCGAAGCGCCGGACCCGCAATCGGAAGATACTTTTATACGATCAAAATTAAATTGGGCAAGCGTAACTCAAGACCAGCAGCAAGACATGCTGCAGTATTATAAAAAGCTTACTCACCTGCGTAAAACTATGCCTGCGGTGCGCAGCCTTAATCGTAAAAAGCTATCGGTAACCTATAGCGAAACACAGCAAACCTTGCAAATCAATCGCTGGGAAGATGGCAACCAGGTATACTGCTTTATGAACTTCTCGAAACAACCGCAACAATTCGAACCACCAGCCGAAGCGCTAATTGCCCTGGATTCGTCTAGTCATAACGATCATCCAAAAAACATCATTCAACCAGAATCGATAATTATTTATACAAACGAATATGTTTAACCCGGTATCAACCTATCGCATACAATTTCATAAGGATTTTACTTTTGAAAACCTGGAGCAGATAATCCCCTACCTGGCTAAACTGGGTATAAAAACTTTATATGCGTCGCCTATATTTAGTGCTGTGCCGGGCAGCAATCACGGGTACGATGGCGTTGATCCGCTTTCTATAAACCCTGAGATTGGAACGATAGAGCAGTTAAAAGCGTTGAGTAAAAAGTTGAAGCAAGCTGACATAAGCTGGCTGCAGGATATTGTGCCAAACCATATGGCTTTTCATCACCACAACAAATGGCTGATGGACCTGCTCAAAAATGGCCCTGCTTCCCCCTACCGCAATTATTTTGACCAAAGCCTTGCCGACGAAACATTTTTTAAAGGGCCTATCATGGTCCCTTTTTTAGGAGATGACCTGGAAAATGTTGTAAAAAACGGCGAGTTAAAAGTTATTAGCCAGGAAGATGGTTTTTTCTTTAATTACGCAGATCAAATTTGGCCAATTAACGATGAAACTGCTACAGAGCTCGCATCAATAAATCCTGATGTTTTAAATGAGGATAAAAGCAAGATACTAGCTATTGCCAACCGGCAATATTACAGATTGTGTAATTGGAAAGAAACCGATACTACTATAAATTTCAGGCGGTTTTTCACCGTAAACGGTCTCATCTGCATAAACATACAACGCCGGGAAGTATTTGACCATTTTCATCAATTAATAGCAGAACTGCTTAAGGAGGATATCTTCCAGGGCCTGCGTATCGACCATATCGACGGTTTATATGACCCGGAACAATACCTGCAACGCTTACGCGAACTAGCGGGCGAAAACACTTATAT
Organism: Bacteroidota bacterium; assembly: GCA_040389205.1. Lineage (GTDB taxonomy): Bacteria > Bacteroidota > Bacteroidia > Sphingobacteriales > Sphingobacteriaceae > Mucilaginibacter. The sequence continues at coordinate 188,880 of JAZKAL010000013.1, read as the reverse complement.
AGTAGTTGAAAAGATCTTAGAACACGGCGAAGAATTACCTGCCTGGCCAATACAAGGCACAACCGGCTACGATTTCCTGGCGCAGGTAAACAATCTTTTTACCGACCGGAAAAGTGAAAAACCTTTCACCCGCTTTTATAAAGAATTAACAGAGAAGAAGAGGCCGGTAAATGAGCAGGTGCGCGATAAAAAGAACCTCATCCTAACCACTCACATGAACGGTGAACTGGAGAACCTTACCAACCTTTTTATTGAATTAGAATTGGGCGATCCGAACAACCGCGAGGGTATTAAAAACGACATCGCACAGTTACTTATAAACTTCCCGGTTTATCGCTTTTATGGCAATAGCTGGCCACTAGCCGATGAAGAAAAACAAAAACTCGCCGCTATTTTAAACGAAATTAAAAGCGATAGCCTACAATTATTTACCCTTGAAGCCGATGACGATTACAATCGGCGTGCATTAAGCTTTTACCAGCGCTGCATGCAATTTAGCGGCCCCTTAATGGCCAAGGGCGTAGAGGATACTCTAATGTACACCTACAATCGATTTATAGATCATAATGAAGTTGGTGATTCGCCAGAGACATTTGGATTGCCTACAGATGAGTTTCACACTTTGATGATTGAGCGGCAAAACCAATGGCCGCTGGCGCTAAATGCAACCGCTACGCATGATACTAAGCGCGGCGAAGGTGTACGGGCACGTTTAAATGTGTTAAGCACAATAAGCGACGAATGGATAGAAAAGGTAACGGAATGGCAGGCATTGAACGCCGATATTAAATTAGCTGGCGCGCCGGATAATAACGACGAATACTTTATTTACCAAACGCTTATTGGTGCGTACCCGATGCCGGGTGAGCAAGACAACGATTTTGCAGATAGATTAGATGCTTATTTGGAAAAAACGCTTCGCGAAGCGAAAAGGCATTCCAACTGGGCCGATCCTAACGAAAATTACGAGGAAGCGGTAAAGCATTTTGCGTCATTATTGCTGGATACCGCTCGACCATTTTGGGACAACTTTAAAGCATTCCATCAAAAAGTAAGCGACCTTGGCGTGGTAAACTCCCTTGCCCAATTAACCTTAAAGCTTACCTGCCCGGGTGTACCCGATATTTACCAGGGCTGCGAACTTTGGGAACTGAGCATGGTTGACCCGGATAACCGCCGTCCGGTTGATTATAACTTGCGACAGGCATATCTCGAAAAAAATGAAACAGATAGCTTAAAAGATCTTTGGGGCAGCAGGTTTAACGGCCATATAAAAGCATGGCTTCTACAACAGTTACTAAATTTAAGGAATAATTTTACAGACGTTTTTGCAAACGGCGACTACCTCCCCATAACTATAACCGGTAAACATGCCGATGATGCCATCGCCTTTGCAAGAATTTACCGGGGTAAATGGCTGGTTACAGTTGTGCCTATACGGGCCAATGTTGAGCTGCATGATACCTATATACATCTACCAAACGAGGCACCTGTATCGTATAAAAACATTTTAACAAATGAAACAGGACTAACCGGTAAAAAGATCGGGATCAGCGCGATGCTGAAAGAGTTTCCGGTTGCTATGTTAGAACTTAACAATTCAACAAATAAGCGTGCCGCGGGCGTTTTACTACATATAACTTCGCTACCCTCAAAATTTGGCATCGGCGATCTCGGGCCAAAAGCAAGGCAGTTTGCCAAAATGTTGAAAGATGGCTATCAACGTTACTGGCAAATATTACCGCTCAACTCCGTAAGCGCGGCCGACGCCTTTTCTCCATACAGCTCAACATCCAGTCAGGCGGGTAATATTTTATTAATTAGCCCCGAACAGTTGGTTGAAGATGGTCTGCTAACAGTAACCGACCTGCAACAATACGACGGAAAAGAACACCGACAATTGGATTTTGACAAGGCGCAAGAAATAAAACATCAATTACTTGAAAGAGCGTGGCAAGTTTACAAAAGCCATCCTACAGAAGCTTTAAAGGAAGATTTCGAATTGTTTTGCGAGCAGGAAAAAGATTGGCTAAATAATTATGCCCTTTATTGTGTGTTAAAAGACAAGTATGGCCAAGCGCCCTGGAACACCTGGCCAAATGAATTTAAGTTTAGAGAACCAAACGCGCTTAACCAATTTACCGTTTCATATTCGGACGAACTTGAAAAGGTTAAGTGGTTGCAATTTGTATTCACAAAGCAGTGGGCAAGCTTAAAGGCACATTGCAACAATTTAGGTATTAGCATTTTTGGCGACATACCTGTTTATATCAGCTACGATTCTGCGGACGTATGGGCCGAGCCGGGTATTTTTGACCTGGACGAAAAGCTGGACATGGTAAACGTATCCGGCGTCCCACCCGATTATTTCAATAGCAACGGCCAGCGTTGGGGGACACCGGTATATAACTGGCAAAAATTAAAAGAACAAGGGTATGCCTGGTGGATCAATCGTATCAAGAAAAACCTGCAATGGTTCGATCTGCTGCGCCTTGACCACTTCCGCGCCTTTGCCGCCTACTGGGCTGTGCCGGCTGATGAAGATACTGCCATAAATGGTGAATGGATAAACGGACCGGGCCCGGATTTCTTCCAGGCACTATCATCGGCTATACCTAATTTGCCTTTAGTGGCCGAAGATCTGGGGGATATAGATGAGAAAGTGCGACAATTAAAAAATGAATTTACGTTACCGGGAATGAAAGTACTGCAGTTTGCCTTTGGTGAGGACATGGCACAATCGGACTATATTCCCCACCACCATACGCCAAATGATATTGTTTACACCGGCACGCATGATAATAACACTACGCTGGGATGGTTTAGGCAGGATGCGGATAAAACAGTTGTTAAGAATCTAAAACGCTATACCGGCATCGATATTAAAGAAAGAAAAATAGCCCATACCATGGTGAGGATAGCGTTGAGTTCTGTATGTAATACAGCCATTATCCCTTTACAGGACTGGCTTAAACTTAATGAGCAAAGCAGGATGAATACACCAGCCGGCGAAAACGGAACTAACTGGAAATGGCAATTATCAGAAACCGATTTCACCAGCATACCCATCAAAAAAATGAAAAAATGGACAACATTATGTGATCGCATCTAAAATTTAACCAGCGTTAATTTTACAGCATCCACCCTATGTGGGCGCCTTTTTATAAGAAGTAAACTTCCTCTGTTAAGGATAATTCCCCGTTATAACGCGAAATAAGCTACTTTAGGCTCAACTACATTCTTATTAAACTATTAAAGGTTGTTTGATTTTTACTTCTTGTAAAAATCAAACAACCTTTATGGCATTCGCAAATAGTTTGGTAAACAGCTAAGTACAAGTTAAAAAATTACAATCAAAGCTAATTATACTTAATACCATCGGCTCACCTTTATCCTATCATGCTACTTCAGCTTTTTTTCGATGACCTTGATTTCTTCCAGGTGCATTTTTAGAGATGGTAGCATCTTTTGAGCAAATGCTTTAACATCCGGGTCCTTACCTGTAGTAGCATAATTCTGAAAAGTTTGCACCGTATTATTATGCCCGGCAACCATTGCGTGTACATATAAGTTGTCAAAATTGATCGCGGCGTTTTTTAGCATGGGGTCGGGTTGTATGCCACCGGTAGCGGCGGCGGGCAGTTCAATTTTCTTTCGTTTAGCTAATGCTAATAATTCCTGCTCGGCCATCCCATGGTCTTTCACCATCATTTGGCCGAATGATTTAACATCAGGCAGTTTAGATTTTTGTACAGCTAGCCCACCCGCGCTAACTTCCTGCAGGTTGCCAATACTGGCAACAATAAGGAAGTGTTTGGCAGTTGTATCCGGATCTGGCTGCGGGATTTGCGCTTTCGCAACTATGCCAATAAAGCACATACATATAATTATTAAAGTCTTTTTCATGATGATAATTAGGATTAAGGCATGCCCACACCGCCAGATGAACCATAAATTTGCCCGGTGGCAAAACTGGCATCGGCTGCGGCCAATTGTACAAAAATTGATGCTAATTCTGCGGGTTGTCCCGGACGGCCAAACATTGTCCAGCTACCAAACATTTGCTGCTTATCGGGCTGCGCTCCACCGCTAATTTGTAAGGCTGTCCAAACGGGACCAGGTGCAACGCCGTTTACGCGAATACCTTTTGGTCCTAACTGTTTAGCTAACGATTTTACGTAATTCATGGTAGCAGCTTTTGTTTGCGCATAGGCATACAAGTCCGGGGAAGGATCATAAGCCTGCTCAGATGTGGTACCTATTATTGCTGAGCCCGCCGGCAAATGCGGCAACGCTTCCTTAATTATCCAGAATGGCGCGTAAATATTGGTTTTCATTGTCGCGTCAAACTCTTCTGTGCTTACATCCAAGATAGAAACAAGCGACTGCTGCCGGGCGGCGTTATTCACAACAATATCCAGCCCACCTAAACTACTTACTGCCTTTTGCACCAATTGCTTACAAAAGTCCTCGCTCCTCAGGTCACCGGGTATTGCTATAGCTTTGCGGCCTTCTTTTTTGATCAGCGCAATAACTTCCTGTGCATCCTGCTCTTCGGTAGGGTAATAGTTAATGGCTACATCAGCCCCTTCGCGTGCATAAGCGATAGCTGCTGCCCTGCCAATGCCCGAGTCGCCACCTGTTATGAGTGCCTTACGGCCCATTAACCTACCCGAACCTTTGTAAGTGGTTTCTCCACAATCCGGCACGGGGTCCATTTTGCTTTGTAGCCCCGGCCAGGGTTGTGGCTGGCTTTTAAAAGGTGGCTTAGCGTATAATTTTGTTGGGTCGCTGATCTTGGCAGGTCCTTCAGCAGCATAGCCCTTTGTTGATGCGCCAAATGCCGGTGCTACCGCCGCCGCGGCAAGCGTGGCACCAATACCGGCAACAACCTGTCGCCGGCTTATTCTATTCTTATCCTGATTAATATCTTCCATCATTATATTGCTTTGTTATATCATAACCAGCAATACGAATGAAATGTTTAATCAAATAGTTATTTAATTTCTTAAAACTATAATTTTATAACTCGGTAAAAAGAGGCTACTTAAATAGATCCGGATAATCAGATATCACACCATCTACTTTTAAGCTTTTTAATTGTTCTATCTCCGCTTTAGTATTTACCGTCCAGGGTAACACTTTTATGTTTCGCGAATGGCAGTCCCGAACAAATTCGGCATCCACAATGTTAAATAAAGGGCTTATAATAAACGGAGTATAGCCAAGGTCGTCTATATACGATTGCGCGGTTTTTTTATTTGCAACCAGGTATGAGGTACGCACATCCGGATACTTATTGTGAATAATTTGAAGCGTGCGCTTATCAAATGATTGGATAACCACGTACTGCCTTATTTTTTTCTTTTCGATGACATCCATTAACAATCGTACAAATTCATCGGGCTGTGGGTTATAAATACCATCTCCGGCTGGTGAGCACTTCGTTTCGATATTATAAAAAACCTGCTTTTTATGGTTGATTTTAATATAGGCCTGGACGGAATCGATCAGTTCGGCAAGCAGCGGCATATAGGTTTTAACCTTTTTTTGCTGAGGAAACTTGCTGTAATATTTTGTGCCTACATCATACCTCTTTAATTCAGCAAAAGGCATTTTATAAAGTATTAGCTTTTTAGACTCTTCCGGGCTGATGTCTTTACCTTCCGCTGTAAGGCTGAACAGCGGGTTAATATATTCATCGTGCGAGAGCACAACCTGCCCGTCGGCAGTAATGTGCGTATCCATCTCCAAAGTCGTTACTCCCAGGTCTATTGCATTTTTCATAGCGGGAATGGTATTTTCGGGCATCAGCCCCCTGCCTCCCCTATGAGCTTCGGTGCTGAATGTGGGATATGGCGCATTGGGATCCATTCTTTTAAAAAGGCTAAAGCCTGATGACACCACCAGGGTTATACCTAAAATAACAATCAATTTATTTCGCATCTACTTCGCTTGAATATTTATTACCAAATCTGTCAGTTGCAATAACCTTTACTTTTCTTACCGATGGTGAAAAATGTGTTACAAAAAGGTGGTCGGTTTGTATGGGTTCAACAAAATGCCTTCCTGCAGGTAACTGGTCGCCTTTGTACAACGTTACTGCCAGCGGGTCAAAGCCAACTTCCTGCGGTAACACACCCATCGGTTTATCGTCTAACATGTATTCAACCTTCCATTGCGGGTCGTAGTTCCAAACATTGGCTATTAGGCGCATCTGGTCGGTAAGTTTTTCTACATACAAACTTAACTGATTTTCTACCGGTAAGCCGGTTGATTTATAATACCATTTTATTACCGTTCCGTTAACTTCATAAACAGCATAACCGCGCGGGGTGCCGTCACCACAGATAGGGCCTGTCCACCAGCCGCCGCAAACTGTGCCGTGATTATGTTCAAAAACACCATTCTCCAGGTTGTTGGCATTGTAATGTGTATGCCCCGACATGATATGTACATTCTTAAAGCCATTTATTATAGCGTAAAAATCTTTATTATTTTTCACCTGATTATAAACTGGGATATGCAGATTGATGATCAGTAATTGATCTTTTGCCACATATTGCAGATCTTTTGCCAGCCACGCCAGTTGGTCTTCGGTAATGTAACCATCATAGTCGCGTTCGGTACCCAGGTAACGTACATCATCCATCACCACGTAATGTGCCTTACCACGGTTAAAGGAGTAGTAGGTAGGCCCGTATACTTTCTTAAAAGTAACGTCAGAGGTTTCGTCGCCACCCATGCGGTAATCCATATCGTGGTTGCCCAGCGCCTGGAAAAATGGGATTCCCATCTGCGCCACCGCCGCATTATAATCGGGGTATAGCTCGTGATTATCCCAAACAATATCACCTACACAAATGCCATGAACCAGCGCGTCTTTACCAAGCGATCTAATGGTTTCGATAGTATCCGGTACAGATGTGTCCATCATTTGCTTTACGTCCTTTTTATTCTTTACCTGCGGGTCGGCCCAGATGATAAAATGATGATTGGTATCATTCTTCTTTAGCGGCTGCAGCTTAAAATCGAAACTTGTTTTGCCTTTGATATCTTCATATTGGCGAACGATATTGTAGTCGGTTTTAAACTCGTAGCCCGATGGTGTGCTCATAAATACACTGGTGGCCTTTTCATTTGGCGTAAACGAATAATTGCCATTAGCATCTGTGGCTACAACCGAAAAACCATCAGAGATAACAACGCCCTTAACCCCTTTTTTACCATCGGTTACCCGGCCCTTAATTGGCTGTATATTGCCCGGTGATGCAAATGCATCTGCTTGTAGTGATATAAATGCGCCCCCGGTTATCAGCCCTACGCTTTGTATAAAAGATCTTCTGTTCATATAATTATTAAAAGCAGGCCCGTACGGGCCTGCATATGTGATTTAATTTTGTACCGTAGTGAAACCGGTTCCGGTTTCTATTTGGCTTAATGTGGATGTTTTGGTAAGCGGGATGCTGGTAACCGTACGCCCTGTGGTCCACCTGCCGGTAACAGCATCGTACACACCACCAAGCTGGCTAAAGTTACCTGTGGCAGGCAGTGTTAACCTTGATTTATTGGTGCCCCCGCCGTAAAACGCCTGGTTTTGCCTTGTTACCGGGTTTATGGTACTGTAGTAATCGGTATTAGTGATGCGATAGCCAACTTCCGGCGGGCCGGCAGCGTATACCGTACCTGTTCCGCCATACATAACTACGTCGAGCGGGGTGCTTGTGGCATCAACCGTAGTGCCTGCAAAAATGGCTATACCAGCGACATTACCGCTATTGGCTAAGAGGTTTCCTGTTGCGGTACCAAAACCGGCACCATCAACGATAGAGTATTGCGTGCTGCTGATCCAATTTGCGTTGCTAATATCGGTAGAGCCCGCGCCCCAGATATTTTTATTGCCCCCTACATAAAAGAATTGCCCTTTCTTCACCGTCCCCGAGGTGAGGTTTATTTTATAAGTACGTGCCAAACCCTGTGCCCAGCCATTTACCGGGGCCGGGTTAGTACCGGCGTTATTACAGGTTACCAGCGAGAAGTTGGTAGCAGCAAAGTCTAGATCCTTAGTTGCCATTAACTGTATGTATTCCTGGTTGGCATCAACGCCGGTTGGGTCGGTAAGGTAACCGGCAATAATAATTGGCGATGGCTTAATAACCGCAAGGGCAAACATATCATCAAGCATGCGTGGCCAAATTTGTATGGTTGTATCGGCGCTGGTAATGTTAGCAAACGGAATACCCGTAAAGTTGGCACTAAAAGGAAGTAATTCTGTTGAGAAACTCGCTGTTGCCTCGGTATGTAAGGTTACTTTGCCAAAGCCATCATTAATGATTTTATCGCCGGCGTACGTTTCGCCCTGCTGTGGCTCCGGCTCGGCAATGGCCGAACTGATGGTTACCAGGGTGCTTTCGTAAACATCGGGCGAAGCGATAATACGCCCAGACGGCACGGCTTGTACAGTTATGGAATGGCCGGAAGCTACTTTGGTTACAGCGCCTTCGGCAATACCCTTAAGGCGCATACTGCCGCTAACTTTTGTAAGCGTAGCACCGGCTAACTGCACCCTTACCGAATCGCCGGGAATGTAATTGGCAGCGGCGGCGCCAAGCTCAATAGCTATACCACGGATAGCATTGCGGCGGTTGTTTTGTACTACCAGTATACCCGCCGGCGCATTGCCCTTTGAGGCATCAGATATAACCACACCTACAATTTCTTTAGCTCCGCTAAGATTGTCGGCAGTTAAGTTTACATCGGTACCTTTGTACAACGCTTTAATGTCTACCACGGCTATAATCGGGCTAAGATCGCCCTGGGCATAATCGTTCTTTTTACAGCCGGCCAACCCAATAAGGGTAAGTACGGCCAGGTATAAATATATATTTTTCATGTTACTTTTTCTTTATCTGATAATTAGGTACACTTATGGTTTTTGCCACCAAACCTGGGTGCTTATTTCATCGGGCCCTTGTGCGGCAACCGCTGCCGAATAATTAGTTGGGTTAGCGCTTTGCACGTAAACCGGATAAGTTAGCCTGGCAGGCATAATGCCGTTATTACGCAAGCCATTGCCTTTTGGCAGTATAGGGTGCCCTGTGCGGCGATACTCAAACCACTGCTCAAAATCTGTCCAAAACATCGAGTAATATTTTTGCAGATGGATCTGCTCCATTTTATCGTCAATGCTGCCACTCTCATTCCAGGCAATGTCGCCTTCTGCAAGGTAAGTATCGATAGGTTTCGCAAAAGTTGGGACCCAAAAGGTGATACCCGATTGCACGCCTGCTTTATAATATGCCTCTGCCGAGCCCGAGATCCACCCTTTAGCGGCTGCCTCAGCCAAAATGAACTGCAGTTCGGAATAGTTCAGGATATTACCCATCAGCGGATCGTTCATTAGCGTAGTCGGCGATGTGGTAGACAGAAAGTAGGATTTGTGATCCACACCTTCGCCAGGCGCGTAACCGCTTGGCGCACCAACAAACCCACCCTGGTAAGCTGCTATTGACCAACGGTTGGTAACCAGCCTTGGGTCGGCCCAATGGTTAAGGTTGTTGATGAAGAACTCGGCGATACTTGGTTGTCGCCAGTCCTGTTCGCGTATCCCCCCAATAAACGGCGAGGTAAGCGCGCCAACGCCATTCCAGCGTAAAACGGCAGCGTCATCGTTGCTGGTCATAATAGGGTATAATGTTGGATTGGTATCAACAATATCCTTTATCTTGGCTATCACATCGGCAGAAACATCAGCCTTGCCGGATAACCTTAACAGTAAACGCAGGTATAAGGTGTTACCAAATTTACGCCATTTCAAAGCATTACCGTTATATATAGGGTCGCTTGCGCCTGGCACATTAGCTGCAGCATTTAGTAAGGTATCTGCCTGTTCAAGCTTTTTAAATATATCCAGGTAGATGTCTTTTTGCTTATCAAAAACCGGGGTAAGATTACCCTCCCGGCCTTTGTTAGATTGAAAATACGGCACATCGCCATAAGTATCCGTCAGCATCGAGTAAACCCAGGACTGGCATATGAGCGAGATACCCATATACGTTTTATTGTAAGTTAACGGCTGGCTGGCTATATCATAAATATCCTTAAAGTTGGTTAGCTGTGTGTACCATCCGTTCCAGGTATAATCGGCCCAGGTGCGTTTCACATCGTACCTAAATATCTTACCTTCAGAGTCACCTGGGTCTACCGTAACCTGCATTAATTCGTTATTAAAATTACGGGCACGCAGCATATTAATACTTACCGTGTTTACCAGCGCTGGTGCCAATAACTGTTTAGGCAGGGCGTTTGGCGTACCGTTCGGGTCGGTATTAAGGTCAATAAAGTCTTTTTTGCACGATGCCAGGCCAATGATAATTAACATTAGCGCCGGTAAAATTTTGTATATAGTCTTTTTCATTTTGCTATGTTATTAAAGGCCAATAGTTAAGTTAAAGCCAAATGTGCGGGTAGATGGGAACTGCGCTATCTCAAATCCCTGCACAATATCACTGCCCGAAAGCGTTCCAAATTCCGGGTCGAAGATGGGCCAGTCAGACCAGATGAACAGGTCGCGGCCGTAAACGCCTACTGTTGCTTTTTGCAGGCCAAGCCTTTTCACAAAACTTGGGTTAAGCGTGTAATCAAACCTTGCCTCCCTAAACTTGATAAAATCGGTTGAGAAGGTGTTGCCCTCTGCGTTATCAATACCGTAATGCGAGCGGTAATAGCCATCAATATCTGTAGCGATAACATCATTAGCACGGTAAGTACCATCGGTATTTTTTATAACACCCCTACCTATAATACCATTGTAACGGCCCGGTAAGGTAAGCGTGGTTTTACCCTGCTCGGCCAGCTTATAGTTCGACAGTGAGTAAGCAACGCCCCCAAATTGCGCGTCGAACAATACGTTCAAATGAAACTGTTTGTAGCGGAAATCGTGGCCCATGCTGGCTTTGTATTTTGGCATGGTATTACCCAGGTAAACCACATTATCAGATAATTTAGCAAAGCCTGTAGCCGCGTCATAAACAATTTGCCCATCGGGCGAGCGCTGGTAGCCGCGGCCATACATATCGCCCATGCTACCGCCAACCTTTGCCACAATTTGCCCGCCACCTGTTGGGCCTGCACGTAGCACAACGGCACTATCTGCAAGCTCACGGATAGTGTTTTTGTTAGATGTGAAGGTGGTGTTTATCGTCCAGTCGAAAACGCCGGGCTTGCGAATGGGGCTTCCGTTTAAAGCTACCTCTATACCTTTGTTACTAACTTTACCTACGTTGATAACCGCCTGGCTAAAGCCCGAAGATTGGTCGATGGTTCTGTTGAGGATCTGGTTTTTGGTAGTGCCGGTGTAAAGGGCAAGATCGAAACCTAAGCGGTTACCAAAGAAACGCATTTCGGCACCTACCTCTATGGTTGTAGTGCGCAACGGTTTAAGATCGGGGTTAGATAGTGTGCGGGGGTTTTGCAAACCGCCGTTATACGTACTGCCCGAAGTAACATAGTTAAATGTGGTTTGGTATGGTGTAGTTGTACCGCTACCAACCCCTGCCAATGACGCCCTGAATTTGGCATAATCTATAGCTTTTGGCAACTTAAACGCCTCTGATGCCAGGAAACTTAAACTGGCCGATGGGTAAAAGAACCCTACCTGATCGGTACGATTAGTGGTAGCTAATGTGCTTACCCAATCCTGGCGGGCTGTCATATCCAGGTATAAGTAGTCTTTAAAGCTGGTTGACAATAAACCATAAAAACTGTTTATGGCGTAAGTAGACCTAAACGGTGCCGTAACTAAAGGGCCGGCATTGTTTGCCAGCGAATAAACGCCCGGATAAACTAACGAATCGGCACGTACCTCATCGCGGTTATAGGTGTTTCGTAACATGCTACCCCCTGCGGTGGCGGTAACGTTGAAATCGGTATTGATCTTTTTATTGTACTTCAAAAGGAAATCGCCGCCTGCTTCCTGCGAGTATATGTTTTGAGTACGATAAGATCCCAAAGGAAATTTTGTACCGGCATCAAAAGGGCGTTGCTGCGAGCGCTGTTCGTAACCCATATCGAGCGTAGCACGCACCTGTAGGCTTAGCGCCTTAGTAATAGCATAAGCTGCCTGCACATTACCGGTAACCGAGTTACGAGTTGATTTATTGATAAACTCGTTGGATACTGCATAAGGGTTCTCCGGGAATGAACTGAAAGGGTAGAATATAGCTTTATCTTGCTGCCCGTTCTTCCAGTAATTTTTCAGCCAGTTTAAATCGGCGTTGGGTTGCCAGAAAATAAACCAGTACATCAACGATTGGTTACCGTAACCTGCGCCCGGTAAATTATCGCTATGTTTATTGTTGTAATTGATGTTTGAGCTGATGGTAAGCTTATCATTTATTTTCGAATTAACCGATAGCGCTAAACTATTGCGACCATAACCCGTATTGGGGGTTATCCATTTATTAGTAACATTAGTTGCCGAAAAGCGTGCGGATGTTTTATCGGTACCGCCATCAATACTTACCGAGTTAGTAGCCGTTTGGCCGATCTGAAAAAAATCGCGGATCTGATTTTTGTAAGGAACCCATGGTGTACGAGTTAGGCCTTGTGTTTGCGTGATTGGATCGAGCTGGTAAAAGCTTTGGCCATCAAACTTTGGTCCATACGCCGAGCTTGTCGCGCTGGTGCTTGTACCATCGGGCCCGTTGCCAAAGGAGTAATAGTTGCTGCCGGCGGTACCCTGGCCATACTCATATTGCAGATCGGGCCAGCGGTTAACCTGTTCCAGCGAGAAGTTAGAGTTGAAAGTAATACCTAAGCCGCTATGCTTTGCACCTGTTTTTGTAGTGATGATGATGGCTCCGTTTGCGCCACGCTGGCCGTACAGTGCCGCAGCACCGGGGCCCTTAAGTACCGTAACATTCTCTATGTCGCTCGGGTTAATGTCGTTAAGCCCGCTGCCATAATCGGCAGGCATAATATCGCTGCTTACACCATAAGCGGTTTCGCCCGCGTTTGCGGTGCGCCTGCCGCTACCCTGGTTTATCACCACCCCATCTACAACTATAAGCGCTTCGTTATCGCCGGTAAGGTTATTCTCGCCACGTAAAATTATTTTGTTTGAACCGGCAGGGCCGCTGTTAGAACGGATCAGGTTTAAACCTGCCACTTTGCCCGAGAGTGCGTCTGTCCAGTTGCCCGATAAGGCACTGGTTAGCTGTTCGCCTTTTACAACTGTAGCAGCATAACCCAATGATTTTTCTTCACGCTTTATACCAAGCGCAGTCACCACAACTTCGGTAAGGCTGCTCGATGATGGTTTTAAAGCCACATTCAGCGTGGTATTGCCGTTAGCGCTAATTTTTACATTCTCGCGCTTTTGGGTTTCGAAAGAAATAAAGCTTATTTCTACGTTATAAACCCCTTCTTCAACATTTAACGAGAATGTACCATCTGCAACAGCTGCTGCAGCCAAACCTACAGTAGGTATTTTTATAGACGCGCCGGGTAGCGGCTCGCCCTTTTCATCAACTATTTTGCCGGTTAAACGGCCGCGGCTTTGGCCCTTTGCAATAATAAGGATGCTGTTATCACCCAATTGCCTGAAGGTAGACGATGTGCCCCGGAGCAACAGTTCAATGGTTTCCTGCACGGTACGTTCTGCCTTGGTAATGCGCACTATGCGCTTATCATCAAATGTGCTGTTATTGTAACTAACGGATATGCCGCTTACTCTTTCGAACTGCAGGAATGCATCTTTAAGCGCAATCCCATCTGCACCAAAGGTTATTTTTTTACTAATTGCTGTTTGCGCGCGGGCATCCGGTGCACTTACAAAAGGCACGAGCAATACCGCCAGTATGGTTATTAGCCATAACTTTTTCATATATTTACTTGATTTTTACTTGTTAACGTGAGTTTAAATTTCAAAGACAGAGGCCTGGGATTGTTACAGCAATTCCGGGCTTGTTTCTAAGCGGCGTAGATCTACTTCATTATTTGTCCTCCCTTTTGATTGGCGTTTGATATAAACAGATGGTTCCCATTCTGCGTGTAGGCTAGGCCGGATAGCACCGTTAAATTATCCATCGCCTGATGTAACGATAAATTGGTAAGCTTAGCTGTAAGCCTTACGCTTCCTAAATCAGCTTCTGTAAACTCAATACTCACACCATACTGGCGCTCTAGCGACTTTACTATATCGTTAAAGGTGGTATTGTAAAATACAAGGTTATTATTTATCCAGGCGCTTGCCTGCTCTGCATTTGCCTTGTTAAAGGCGAACAGCCCATTTTGGGTATTGATGTTGATCTGCTCATTCGGCAGCAGATATTTTACCAGGCGGTTTTTCCCTTTTACATCGGCCATAACGCCAACTTTGCCGGTTGCCACGGTCACAGTTACTTTTTTATCGGCACCGTAGGCCTGTATGTTGAACGATGTACCCAAAACAACCGTGCTTATACTACCGGTTTGAACTACAAAAGGTTTATTTTGCTTATGAACTACATCAAAAAATGCCTCACCATTAAGGATAAGAGATCGTTTATCCCCATTAAAGTTTTTAGCATAACGTAAAGTACTTCCCCCGGCAAGGTAAACTACCGAACTATCGGGCAATACCAGCTTAGAGCGTTTACCATTAGGGTTACTTACTACCTCAAATGCCGAAGCGCCCCGGTTTTGCGTTGTATACTTATACCCAAACCAACCCGCTGTGCATAGCACTAATAAACTTGCGGCATATGCAAGCCATGCCACTTTATCACGTCGCTTTATTTTGGGTGTTTCGGTTTGCGAAATGTGAGCGCTAATTTCCGCCCAAACTTTTAGGGAATTATCCGGCGTTTTAAGGCTTGCCTTTGCAGCCTCTAAAATGGTTATGGTATCGCTAAACTCCGCAAGATTGTCCGGATGTTGTTCTATCCATTCCTGCAATTGCGTTAAGCCGTCATCGCTGATGGTTTTATCAAAATATTGTGTTATTAGCCGGTGGTAACTTTCTTCCATGATCTGCTTCTGATAACAAAGACAGATTTAGGGCACCCGCATACGTAGCGAAGTTTATTACCAATACATTAAGAAATTATTAATTACTGGCAGTTAGGTTGGGTGAGTTCTTAAGCATTTCGCGCAATTTTTTTATGGATTGATAAAGTGTTGTTTCCACCGTACGGACGGATATGCCCAAAATATATGCAATCTGGTGTTTGCTCATGTCATCTACCCTGCTCATTAGCAAAACCTGGCGTTGAGCCTGCGGTAGGGTATCAATCAAAAAAAGGATCTTATCGTATGATTCGCGTGCCGAAAGGATCTTAAAGGGTGTGTTGGTATCCTGTAGTAAACTGTTACAAATTGCGGTGTCTTCAATAGAATGTACTGGGTCCTTCTTTTTTTGGATGTGGTTTAGTGAGAGGTTTTTGGCAGCACTAAAAAGATAGTTTTTAACATTAAGTATCTGGGCTTCGCTACGGTTATCCCAAACTTTCATAAACAAGTTAGAAATAACCTCCTCGGCAACGGCATCATCCTTAATATAAATGGCGCAAAATTGGCAAAGCGACTTATAATAGCGATTGAACAGAGCCTCGAGCGCCTGCACATCGCTTTGATGTATTTGTACCATCAATTCTTCGTCGGTAAGGGATAAATACATGCCAGTTATTGTTTGCGGCAAATCTAACCATGTAATGTTAGCACAATGTTAAATTGAATTTTGAAACAAAAAAGTTGTGCTACACAAGGTGATATTAGAGCTTAATCGAAAACCTGCGTTATATGGCGCATACAAGTTAAGTAAACATTCTTTCAGGAATGATTAAACGAAGCCTTTTCTGCACTGGTATAAAGGCCAACATATATGATATATATAGGTCATACATTAGTATAATAACTAATATATTCCTTTTTAATGAACACAAATATTTACGTTCTTATACTTAACCGCCTGTATAATTATAGCTCAAATGTTTAATTTTTGTTCGTATTACGATAAGCTATATCTAAATCTTGATTTAAAGCATATGAGAGCACTATAAAGTACAAAGAACAAGTCTGTCGCCCCGCCAACAAACCGCAGATACAAGAAAGTGACGTAATGGGCATTTGCTTTGCAAGGGGTATAGTGAAATGAACCTTTTTATAAAGAACATGGTGGGCAGCCGCTGCAAAGTGATCGTCGAAACTGAATTTAAAAGTGCCGGACTCTTATGCACAAGCGTTGAACTTGGCCGCATACAAATTGCCGGTAACATCACCCTCGAACAGGCTATGCAAGTGGGCCTATCTTTGCAAAAACATGGCCTGGAACTATTGGACAACAAAAAGAGTATTTTAGTTGAGCGGATACGGCAGGCGATTATTGAAAGCATCCATTCCGAAGATGCGCAGCGCAAAACAAGTTTTTCATTGTATTTGAGTTTAAAACTAAATCTTGATTATACGTATATGGCCAACGTGTTTTCTGTAGTGCAGGGTATAACCACCGAGCAATACGTCATACTTCAAAAAATTCAGTTTGTTAAGCAATTGATCAGTTTTAACGAGTTGAGCTTAACTGAGATATCATGGAAACTGCATTACAGCAGCGTGGCTCATCTATCTACCCAATTTAAAAAGGTTACCGGCATTACCCCCTCAAAGTTTAGGCTTGCCTGCAAGTGCCTTACGTAAAAAAGTGTGAATTTTACAACTTAAAGCAAAAGTTATGTAACAGCCCTGTTACACCCTAATGGTACATTTGCATACCCCCCTACGTCTAACCCATATGACTCAGGGTTTTACACACTTCACCCTTCAATTATTTATTTATGATCAAACTTTTTACTTTGATGCTTAACGGCGCAATTATGCGTAAGCGCATAAGCCATTTTAACATTTCGAAAACCATACTCTCTTTTTTCCTGCTCGTTATTGTATTAACAGCCGGTTGTAAAAAAGATGATTTCAAAGGCGAGATCAAAGGCGAATGCCCCGTGGTAACAACCGACCCTGCAGATAAGGCGGTAGAGGTTGTACTTAACAAGGTAATAACGGCTACGTTTAATACCAACATGGCTGCAAGCACCGTTAACAGCAAAACCTTTATTATAAAACAAGGAAGCACTGTTATTACAGGTATAGTAGCACCAACTGCCGATGGCAAGTATTTACTTTTACGCCAACTCAGCCGCTTCTTCCCTTTGTAAGTTACACAGGTACCATTACAACAGGCGTCACAGATACATTGCATACGGCGATGATAAGTGATTATGTATGGGCCTTTAAAACCATTCCGCAGGTTACCTTATCATCAAGCCCGGCAATTGGCGGCACAACCACCGGAGCAGGTGTAATAGCGAACGATTCACTAGCCACTGTAACCGCCATGCCTAATACCGGTTATACTTTTACCAACTGGACAGAAGCAGGTGTAGAAGTTTCAAAAAGCTCGAGCTACCAGTTTACCATGGCCGGGAACCGTGCGTTAGTTGCTAATTTTAAATTGGTACCGCCCGCACAATTTGCCGTTGTACTTTCTTCTACACCTGTTTCGGGCGGTGTAACCGATGGTTCGGGAGCGTTTAATGCCGGCAGTACTGTTACCGTATCTGCAGCACCAAACGCCAAATACACTTTTATTAACTGGACAGAAAACGGCGTTGAGGTATCAAAAAGTACCAGCTACCAGTTTATTATTACCCAAGACCGTAAGTTGGTTGCCAACTTTAAAGCAATACCAGCTTCGCAGTTTGCGTTAACAACAAAATCTAATCCTGCCATTGGTGGCTCTACCACCGGATCTGGCGCTTACAACGCCGGCACCAACGCTGTGGTAACGGCAACGGCTAACCCGGGTTACAACTTTACGTCGTGGAGTGGTGATGCATCAGGTTCGGCCAACCCGTTAACCGTTAGCATGAATGCTAACAAACAAATAACAGCAAACTTTACGCTTATAGTGGTGATACCACCGCCTACCTTAGGTAACGCGGCAAAATTTGGTGCGTTTGGCGGAAATGCCGGTATTACCAACCAGGGTTTAAATACGGTTATTAACAATGGTAGTATAGGCACAACAGCCGCATCTACCTTAATAACGGGTTTCCACGATGGTACCACAGCCGATGTTTATACCGAAACACCATTAAATAAAGGAAACGTTACGGGCAGGATATACACTGCTCCTCCGGCTCCCGGAACAGCTACCTCTTTTGCGGTTGCAACACAGGGCTTAGCTGATGCAGTGATAGCTTATAACAGCATCTCTCCTGCCTCCAAACCAGGCGGCAGCGATCCGGGTGCAGGTGAACTGGGTGGTTTAACATTAGCGCCGGGCGTTTATAAATCTGCAGGTGCTACCTTCCAAATTACCAATGGCAACCTTACGCTTGATGCTAAGGGTGATCCTAATGCGGTTTGGATATTCCAGACAGCTGCCGGGCTTACAGTAGGTGTTGCAGGGCCAAACGGCGCTAAAAGCGTTTTGTTAATAAACGGCGCCCAGGCTAAAAATGTATTCTGGTATGTGGGCAGCGCTGCAATAATTAATGCTGCAGGCGGCGGTATCATGACGGGTAACATCATCTCATCTGCAGGTATCACATTCTCTACAGCAGGTAATGCCGTACAAACCGTATTAAATGGCAGGGCTATATCTTTAGTAGCCTCGGTTACAATGGTTAACACCACCATTAACGTACCGCAATAATAGTTACAGCTTTTTATGATCCCCTTTCGGGGGGATCTTTTATTACTTAAATCTAATTTAAAGAAGAAACATATGTCACCAATAAATATAAAAAGAACCATCATTATTTTTATGATGGTAATAACGGCCGGCACATCGGTTAAAGCACAAACCACACAGCCAACCTGGTGGTTTGGCCTATCGGGCGCCGCGAATTTTAATTTTTATGACGGCACAACCCAAAGGCTTACCAATACACTGATAGCGCCTACTGCTTTCCATAAAGGTAACGATGTACGCCCATACGGATCTGTATTGGTAGAATACCGCCCCGCACGTGTATGGGGTGTAATGCTTAACGTTGCCTATGATGGCCGCGGGGGTAAATTTAATGATGTTACGGCACCATGTAATTGCCCTGCTACGTTGGAAACAAGCACCAGTTATATTGCAGTTGAACCAAGCATACGCCTGGGCATACCTGCATCGGGCTTGTACTTTTTTGCCGGGCCGAGAGTTGCATTTAACATGAATAAAGATTTTGCTTATACACAGCTTAAACAGCCCAATACCAATGGCGAATTAAGTGCCATGCGCAAAACGCTGGTTTCGGGCCAGGTTGGTATTGGTTACGATATCATGACGTCATCTGCAAATAGTACAACCAAGTTTAGTATCTCGCCTTTCGTATCTTACCATCCATATTTCGGGCAAGATCCCCGCACCATAGAAAGCTGGTCGGTAACAACTGTAAGGGGTGGCGTAGCGCTTAAATTTGGCAAGGCTACAAAAATAGCTGAAAGAGTTACCCCTACACCGGTACCATTGCACGACTTTGTATTTAATGTTAGGGCACCAAAAACGATTCCGGTAAAACGCGAGGTTAGCGAAACACTGCCTTTGCGTAATTCTGTTTTCTTTGACGAAGGTTCAACACAGCTTTCGGACAGGTATATTAGTTTAACAAAAGACCAGGCTACCACCTTTAAAGAAGATCAGTTACAAAACCAACAATCTGATAATAGCACAGGCCGCTCGGCAAGGCAATTAGCAGTTTACCACAATATTTTAAATATTATGGGCGATCGCTTAAGGTCAAACCCCGGAACCTCTATTACTTTAAGCGGTGCATCGGGTAACGGCCCGCAAGAAGGTAAAGTACTTGCAGAAGCTGTTAAGCAATACATAGTAAGTAATTTTAATATTGATGGTTCGAGGATAATCACCAAGGGCAGAACCAAACCTGTTATCCCGTCTGAGCAACCGGGCGGTACTAAAGAACTTGCTCTGCTTCGCGCGGGCGACCGTCGTGTCGACATCGTAAGCACTTCTCCTGAATTACTGCTGGAAGTTGGTGGCGACCTGATGAAACCCGTACAGATCAACGCCACACAGGTAGATCCACTTGATAGTCATATAGTATTTAATATAGATAGTGCAAGGCAGCTACTTAAATCGTGGTCGGTAAATATTACAGATCAGCAAGGTACTGTACAACATTATGGCCCATATACCCGCGATCAGGAAAGCGTATCAGGTGCTGCTATTTTAGGTAACAGCCCTGAAGGCGACTATAAGGTGGTAATGACAGGTGAAACCCGTAAAGGCATACCCATCCGTAAAGAAAGCACGGTACATTTGATACGCCAAAATGAGG
Source organism: Bacteroidota bacterium (assembly GCA_040389205.1). Lineage (GTDB taxonomy): Bacteria > Bacteroidota > Bacteroidia > Sphingobacteriales > Sphingobacteriaceae > Mucilaginibacter. Next base: position 168,553 of record JAZKAL010000013.1, on the reverse strand, counting down.
TAGTAGGAAAAGCATTGCGTTACAGCATTCTTTATGACTTTGACAAGGCAAATTCAATAGCATCTTATGAAAAATTCCTGACCGATATTGTATCCGCCTCCATAACCGACGGATCTACGGTAATGATACATGGCCATACCGATAAAATTGGCAATGAAGAATATAACATGAAATTATCAAAAGAACGTGCTAACGATGTACAAAACATATTGCAGCGCAGCGTAACAAATGCCGGCAAAAGCAATGTACGCTTTGAGACAATAGGTTTTGGCGAAGATGAGAGCAACGCACCATTTGAGAACAATATCCCCGAAGAGCGCTTTTATAACCGGACAGTTATTATAGATATTATACCCGCTAAATAACCGGGAATAGTACCAATAAAAAACGCCTTAAATATATTTTTTAAGGCGTTTTTTATATAACTAAACCAAGCAAACAGCTTACTTTAAGTTTGTGATAAAAAAATCTATTGTACGTTTCCAGGCCAGTTCGGCAGCAGCTTTATCATAACGTGGGGTGGTATCGTTATGGAAACCATGATTTACATTTTCGTAAATAAATGCCTCATATTTTTTGCCGTTCTCTTTTAAAGCCGCTTCATACGCAGGCCATCCCGCTGTAATGCGGGTATCTAACGATGCATAATGCAGCATTAGCGGAGCCTTAATTTGGGGCACATCGGTAACAGCAGGCTGGCCACCATAAAATGGCACTGCGGCTGCAAGATCGGGCACACGCACGGCCATCATATTGGCTATGCCGCCGCCAAAGCAAAAACCTACAACGCCAACTTTCCCGTTGCAATCTTTATGATTTTTAAGGTATTGATACGCCGCTATAAAATCTTCCTGCATTTCTTTCGGGTCGCGTTTGCTTTGCAATTCCCGCCCTGCGTCATCATTACCGGGATAGCCGCCAAGCGGTGTGAGTGCATCCGGCGCAAGGGAAATAAACCCGGCAAGTGCGGCACGCCTCCCAACATCTTCAATATAAGGGTTAAGCCCGCGGTTTTCATGCACCACAATAACACCACCTAATTTTTTTTTGGCATCTTTTGGTTTTGATAATAACCCTTTAATAGAGCCGCCACCCTTCGGCGATGGATAGTTGATATAACCCGAATCCAATCGCGGATCATCGGCCTTTACCTGTATATTGTTTTTATAATTGGGCATCAGGAAACTCATCAGCGCCGGTACGGTTAAACCGCCAACCGCATAAAGCGATAGTTTTTCTAAAAACATCCTGCGGTCTACCCGGTTATGGGCATAATCGTCATACAGGTCAAATACTTCCTGCTTAACATCTTCTTTTTTTATCTGGCTCATAATAAAGGCTTTTATCAAATTTAGCCATTAATCATAATAGCTTACAAACCAAATAGTAACACTATTGCTACATATAGTTTAATATATATAAAACGTGTTTTCATAGCGCGTAAAAAAAAAGCCCCTGCAAGCAGGAGCCTTAAATTTTAATTGTTTACACTTATTTAATTTCTATTTGACGGCGTACGACTTTTGCTTCTTCGCGTTTGGCAATATCAATCTTCAGGATACCATCGGTATAACTTGCCTCAATTTGTCCGTGGTCGGCACTTTCTGGCAGCGTGAACGAACGTACGAACGAACTATAGCTATACTCACGTTTACTGTAATTCTTTTGCTCATCCTTTTGCTCAGAAGAATGCTCTACCGAAATGGTTAAAACGTTACGTTCGAGGTTCAGTTTAAAATCTTCTTTTTTCAAACCTGGCGCTGCCAGTTCAACATGGTAATTGTTCTCGCTTTCGCTGATGTTTACAGCAGGCACGCGGGTTACCAAACGATCGCTGAAAAAATTGTCGGTAAAGATCGAATCAAAAACATCATTAAAGCCTGGCATTAATGTGTTGTTAGGTTGGTTGTTGAATTTAACTAAGGTCATGGCCTTTTCTCCTTTAAATTTTACTTTAAAAAATCGTGATCAATAATTAATTAAACTAACCAGCCTATTACAAGCCTTATACCAATGTGTAAAATGAAGAAAAATTTTCAGTCGTAAACTGAAAATTTTTCAGCGGCGGTGCCAATTTTTCAGCGCAGAACTATCCTGCAACCATGCGGCGCTAAGTAATGCCGTCAATACCGTGTGTAACAAGCATTATACTTATTACGCATTATTAAATTGTTAAAATACTTTACCTTGGTATCTTCAAAGTTATACTGACTAATATTATTGAAATGAACAAATACTTGCTAACGGTAACGGCTTTCGCGATGGCATTAAGTGCCAACGCGCAACAAAACGCTACTATAACCGCTAAAGACTATGAGCATGCCGAGAGTTTTTTAAGCTATAACACTTCCGGCTTGGTTGATAGGGCAAACGTTTTCCCTAACTGGCTACCCGGCGATAAATTCTGGTACAAAGTCTCAACCCCACAGGGTAACGAATTTGTACTGGTAGATCCTGCTAAAAAAACACGTACTACGGCTTTTGACGCAACTAAGCTTGCAGCCGCTTTATCAAGCGCATCAGGCAAAACATACGATGCTAATAAGCTGCCGTTTCAAAGCATTGGTTATTCTGCCGATGGTAAATTGGTACTATTTTCTGCCGATGCAAAAAAATGGGCCTATGACCCGGCAAATAACCAGGTAACTGCCGATACCTCAAAGGCTATTGCTTATAAAACAGCCGCCCTAACAGGCCGCGCAGCACGTGGCGGTGGCAACGAGGTAATGTCGCCAAATGGCAGTAAAGCCGTATTTATAAAAGATTATAACCTTTGGGTACGCGATGTAGCCACCGGCAAACAAACCCAGTTAACTACCGATGGCGTAAAAGATTTTGGTTACGCTACGGATAACGCCGGATGGACCATGAGCGACAGACCAATTGTATCGTGGTCGCCCGATTCTAAAAAGGTTGCAACCTTTCAGCAAGACCAGCGCAAGGCAAGCGATATGTACCTGGTTACCACAAACGTTGGTAAACCCACCCTTATGGCGTGGAAATACCCATTGCCGGGCGACAAGGATATTGTGACCATACAACGTGTTATAATTGATGTAGAGAACCCGAAGGTTATTCGTTTTAACATAGCGCCCGACCCGCACCGCGCTACGCTTAGCGATGATATTGCAAGCAGCGGCAGCCTTGATGACGCCGACTGGAAAGCCGATGGCAGCGAATTTGCTTTCGTATCTACTTCGCGCGATCATAAGAACGAGAAGTTCCGCATAGCTAATGCCACTACCGGCGCTGTACGCGAAGTGTTTGAAGAAACCGTTAAAACACAATACGAATCGGGCTGGGGCGCTATTAACTGGCGCTACCTGCCTGCATCTAAAGAGATCATCTGGTTCTCTGAACGCGACAACTGGGGCCACCTGTACTTATATGATGCCACAACCGGGAAATTAAAAAACCAAATCACCAAAGGCAGTTTTGTAGTTACCAAACTGCTTAAGGTTGACGAGAAAACGCGCACCCTTTACTTTGCAGCGGGTGGCCGCGAACCGGGCAACCCTTATTTTTCGCACTTTTATAAAATTGGTTTTAATGGCAAAGAGTTAACCCTGCTTACGCCCGAAGCAGGTAACCACAACATTACTTTCTCGCCAAGCCAAAATTACTTTGTAGACAGTTATTCACAACCCGACGTACCGGCAGTAACCGTACTGCGCGACTTAAAAGGCAACTTACTGGCCACACTCGAAAAAACCGACATCTCGCGCTTGGTTGCTGCAGGATGGAAAGCGCCTATACCGGTTAAGGTAAAAGCGCATGATGGCACTACTGATATTTATGGCTTAGTATTCACCCCAACCAAAATGGATGCGGGCAAAAAATACCCGGTTATCGATTACATTTATCCGGGTCCGCAGGGTGGCAGCATTGGCAATTGGTCATTCGGCCCGGCACGTAATGATAACCAGGCATTGGCAGAGTTAGGGTTTATTGTTGTAGCCATTGAAGGTACCAGTAACCCCCTGCGTTCAAAAAGCTTCCATGATATGAGCTATGGTAACATGGGCGACAATACGCTGCCCGATCAAATGACGGCTATTAAACAATTAGCTGCCAAATACCCTATCGACACCACCAAAGTGGGCATATGGGGCCACTCGGGTGGTGGTTTTGCTACTGCTACTGCGATGTTTAAATACCCTGATTTCTTTAAAGTGGGTATTTCCGAATCGGGCAACCACGAGAACCGCAATTACGAGGATGATTGGGGCGAACGCTACAATGGTTTGGTTGAGAACTCAGATTACGATGCACAGGCCAATCAAAACTTTGCTAAAAACTTAAAAGGTAAGCTAATGCTTGTGCACGGTATGATGGATAACAACGTACCGCCATACAACACCTTGTTAGTTGCCGAGGCATTGGAAAAAGCTAATAAGAGCTTCGACCTGGTGATATTCCCTAACAGTGCGCACGGTTACGGCCAGTATTCGTATTACATGATGCGCCGCCGCTGGGATTATTTTGTAAAGAACCTGTTAGGGGCCGAGCCGCCTTATGATTATCAGCTTGGGCCAAAAACAACGAGACGCTAAAAATCCGCGACAAGTACCAAATAGTAAATCCCCGGTAATATTTTGCCGGGGATTTTTTTGTTTTAGCCAGATCAATAACACCCGTTATTTAAGGGTGTCCCACTAAATATTACACACCAATTCAAAACATATTAATTATTTGAAAATCAAATACTTACGATTTTAATAAATACTAATTTTGATGTATTATTACTTCAATAATAATTGTTAAATAGCTTATAGTTAGATACTTAAATAAGTACGGCAGGTGTCCCACTTGTTTAAAAACGGGACAGAATGGGACACCCGGGACAGTGACCCGTCCTGAAAAAAGTTTACACTATTGGTTGTTAATACTGGGGTTGATTTACACTGACCCGTCCTGAAAAGCTAATCGTCCTGAAATAAATTGACTTTTGGCGACACAAACCAATATTTAGCTTCATATAATGCAAACAACATCTAAACAAAAAACGCCACCCAATTGGGCAGCGTTTTTTATCAAATTTAAACTTATTACAAAGCTTCGGCACCTGCAGATGCAACTTCATGATCCTGTTCAACCGAACCACCGGATACGCCAATAGCACCTACTATTTTACCGCTGCTATCTTTTAATACTACACCGCCCGGGAAGGTAATTAACCCGCCGTTTGAGTGCTCGATGTTGTAAAGCGGCCCGCCGGGTTGCGAAAGCTTGCCGATCTCGCCCGAGTTCATGTCAAAAAACCTCGCGGTCTTTGCTTTTTTAATAGCAATATCTATCGAACCTAACCACGCGTTATCCATGCGGTGAAAGGCCACCAGGTTTGCGCCTTCGTCTACAATGGCTATATTCATAGGTACACCAATGGCGTTCGCCTTGTCTTTCGCTGCTTTCGACAGTTGTTCTGCCTGTTCTAATGTAACACTCATAATTATTTGATTAGTTGAGTACTTACAACAAAACTTGGCTGATTTATGTTTAAAGTAATTAACTTTTTATCAGAGTGCAATTCGTATGCTAGAGCTAATAACGTTAAGGCAAATTCCTTGTCGGCTTTTGTATTTATATAGAAGCTTATCCAACCACTATTTTTAAAACTGTGATGGTCTTTTACGCGTGCATGCTTTCTCATTAAGCTGGTTTTTAGCTTTCGGCTCAACAACATGTCCAGCAATCCGTTGCTATGGATGTGCCCCATCTCTTTGTTAACATAATTGAATTGCAGCCCCCCATACTTGTGGGTTTTAGCCCGGGTGCCGGGCCAACTTAACACCCCGGCTTCAATCTCGTCTATCCACTTCAGTAGGTTAGGATTTATAATAATTGTTTGCATCCTCAGCATAGCATCAAACAGGTGCGCCAGCCCCGGTACAAACTTTAAAAACCCAAAATACCTTATGATGAAGATGAACATGTTATTTCGCCTCAGCCAAAACCTTAATATGCTCCATCACCCGCAGGTGAACATTACGGGTAACGCTTTCGGCCCAAATATCATAATACCAAACCGGGAATACGTACAGCCTGTACCAGCTGTTACCTGTTAAAGTAGTAGTTCCGTCGTGGTTATCTTTCAGCAAAAATTGCCCTCTTAATATATCGATATGACCCATTATTTCCGGATCTCGCGGTTGTTTGGTGATATCGAAGGTTAAATTTTTATTCTCGTCGTATGTCGTTATTTTCTCATCAAACACGTAACCATTGCTAAAAATACATTTGCGTTTTGCGCCAAGATAATAACCATCGGCTGTTGATTGCACTGGGCTGGGCATCCCAATCCGGAATAACCAATAATCGCTTTTCTTTTCGATGCGTTTGTAGGCAACTACATATTTCCAAACCTCGCTTGGCGGGGCGTTAACGGTAATGGTATCGGCAACCATATTCTCGTAATGATGAACGGAAAGGGAATCGTACACAAAGATGCCAAAGAGCATTACAAACACGCTAACATTGAGCGTTTGATTATTTTTTTGAAACATTGCCTTACCTGCAAGTTCGCCAAACCAGATAAATGCGTATAAAAGGGGCGAAACGATAATAAGGCAAATGACACCTTCCTCAAAAATTATTGCGCTTAATATACATGCAAATGCTGTATTGTTAAATGCCCAGCTTGCTAACTGGCCATTTGTAGATTTAATATTCCGCCAAAACCATGCGCTTATAATGCCCATTAAGAAAGGAATAATGATAAATTCGGAAAATATAAGCACACCGGGACTATCATAAAAGTTCCGGAAAATATACTTGGTGATGCCAATTAATATAAAGGCAAACGCATTCGGAACAATAAAGCCGTTGTTTTTAGGAGAAAATATTTTATTGAGCATGGTAAGGTTTGGTTAAATATGATGTTTTATTATGATACTTTCCAGTTGTTTCGTGTACCGATAAGCAATATACAACGGAATGATCCCTATTACTCCGAATGAACAATCTACCAATTGCCAAAACAGCGGGATGTGCCTTACAGGGCCGGCAATAAATGCCAGTGGCAGGATAAGTACACAGGCTATCATACCAAATTGCAGTACCCATATATTTCTCACCGGATCGCGTAGCGGACCGACAAAAACTATGGCGATAATGATGTGGGCAAATGCCAGCCAGTCGGTACCGTAACTAAGGTATGGGTATTGGGCATTGGTGTTTTTTACGGCGGTATAAATAGTAGTAAGCCATTGTTGCATTTTGGGCGAAAACTTTTCGATGTTATTCATGGCAATGGCCAACTCGCTTTCAATCGGGAAGGCTGTTACGCCGCTTAATATTAGGCCGATGATCAGGAAGATGATCCAGCGTTTTATTTTAGTTTTTAATTTTGCCTCGGTGGGTTGCATGGTGGTAAGGTTTAAAACCGGACACTTAAAATATCTTTAACGGCATGGCCAGCCTCGTTAAACTGAAACCGGAACCCTGCATCCAGCAATCGCTTTGGCAATACCCAGCGGCTTTTTAGTATCAGCTCAGTTTCGGTACCTATTAGCGCGGCGCCCATTTCCAGCAGCCACGCGGGTGCAGGTAACCCGAAAGGTATACCAATGGCGTGGCGCAGCTCTTTCATCAGTTCGGCGTTTTTGATTGGGCCGGGGGCCACACAGTTAACTACTCCACTCATTTCGGGGTGTTGCATCAGCCACTCTGTGGTTTTTACAACATCCTGCTCGTGTACCCATGAAACATACTGTTGCCCATCGCCCTGTGGGCCGCCCATACCCGCCTTAACCAGGTTTATTAATCGTGGTAAAGCGCCGTCGTTACGGCCAAGCACTATACCTATGCGCAACGCTACCTTGCGGGTGTTGGGAGTTTGCTGATCAAAAAAGGTCTTTTCCCATATCTTGCATACTTCTATAGAAAAGCCGTAACCTATCTCGCCGGTTTCTTCATCCTGCGGGCGGTCTTCGGCGTGGCGGTATATAGTTGCAGATGCCGCATTTATCCACAAAGCAGGCGGACTTATAAGCCCGTCGATTACCTTACCAAGCAACATGGTGGGCTCTACCCTTGAACTGATGATCTCCTCCCGATTTTTTTGCGTATAACGGCAGTTTACGTTTTTACCGCAGAGGTTTATCAACATATCGGCACCTTCCAACTCTTTTGCCCAGTTGCCCATGGTACGTCCGTCCCAAACCAATGTTTTGATATTGCCATTATGAGCCTGTGGTCTTCTGCTCAGGATGATGATCTCATCGGTATCATATTTATAGTATTGAGCAAGGGCCTTGCCTAACTGGCCGTTACCACCTGCTAATATTATTTTTTTGTATTTCATGACAAGTTACGTTTAGATGAATAAGATAATAAAAAGAATGAGGCCACGGTAAATGGCCCAGGTAATGGTTAATGTCCATCCAATTTTAAGTATCTTGCTCCTGCGAATGTGCTCCAAAAACATCAATCCGGCAACCACCATAAAATACAAGGTATAATAAACCGGATGTGCACCTATTACATTTGCCAGTAATAACACCGGCAGCAGTAATAGCCCGCCTGCAAAAGAAATGGTCATCATGTTACCCAGATATTCCCATTTTTTGGGATTAGCTACAATGCTGATGATCATACCCTGGAACAAAACCTGGCCGCCACAAATAAGGCCCTCTCGGTACAGGTTGCCCACGGGCATTATCCCTTTCAATAAACCCGCGTAATAGGTAAGGATATACGAGGTTACCGCCCAGGTAAATATTAAATATGCTACCCTGTACCTTAGTTTAAAGCCGGGCTGTACCACAAAGTCATCGCCATGGGTTGGGATGATGATACGGCGGTTATAAGATATAAAGGCATAAACCTTACTCATCAGCCATACAAACGGGCTAAAATTAAACAATGGCTTAAATACAGGTAAGGCATTACCTATAATTTTAAACAGACTTTTTATACCGTAGGTAACCTCGCCGGTTTCGTGGTTTATAAGCGCTATTTCGTTTACAGCGCGCTGCTTGTCAACCATTGGGCAGGCAGCGTCGTTTAGCTGTTGGTAAGCCTCGCGACCGTCCTTATCAAGTAACCCGGTTTGTATAAATGCGTTGGTGTACAGTTTGCACATAGGGCATTCGGCGTCGTATAAAATTGTGTGGTTTTGCAAGGTCCTCATTATATTAATTTTTGAATTTTCAGTAAATATTGAAATATATAAAGTAAAAAAAATGCTACTTGAACATTTTAAAAATAGAGCCCCAAAACCAGCTTTCTTCTGCTTTTAACATGGTTTCTAAAGTTTTATCTACGTTTTTTGCCATCTTGTTAATATCCGTTACCGATTTATTGAAGGTTGCAAACTCAGGGTCGTTGCTGTTGCCTTTTACTTTGGTCAGTTCATCTAATATTTTAAGTACCGGTTCCAGTTCGCGTTTGCGGCGTTCTTTGGCAACCTGGCGGGCAATATTCCAGGTGTTTTTATCAGCAAAAAAATACTCTTTGCGCTCACCCGGTTTGTGCATTTTTTCAACCAGGCCCCAACCCATCAGGTCGCGAAGGGTCATATTGGCGTTACCGCGAGAGATGCTCAGGCTTTCCATGATCTCCTCGGTAGTTAACTCGGTTGGCGTAAGCAATAGCAAAGCGTGTACCTGTGCCATGGTGCGGTTTATGCCCCACTCCGAGCCCAGCTTACCCCATGCCTCAATAAACTTTTGTTTTGCCTCAGGTAATTCCATGCACAAATATAGACATCTTTTTAAACTTTCAAAATATTTTGAAAGTTTATTTTACGCAATTTAGCCTTGCTTAATATAGCCACCCTGCTCATCAATACCTTTCAAAAAGGTTTCGGCATTAGCCAGATGCTTTTCGCGCTTTTCGCCGGGCATTTTATCAAAAGTTTTGATAAGCATACCTAGCCTTGGGTTTTGTAAAAAGAAATTACGATGCACATGCATAAACCGCCAGAACAGTCCATCCCATGTTTGCTGCCAGTCGCCTTTTGGCCAGTCGCCCATTTTCATGAGATAGTTGCTGCCGCTAATGTAGGGTTTAGTCATCATCAGTCCGCCATCGGCAAACTGGGTCATGCCGTATGTATTAGGTACCATAACCCAGTCGTAAGCATCAATATACATTTCCATAAACCATTGGTATACCTGGTGTGGGTCAAACTCGCATAACAGCATAAAGTTCCCCATTACCATCAGCCGCTCAATATGGTGGCTATAACCTGTTTTTAGCACTTTTTTAATTACCACATCTACCGGGGCTATCCCTGTTTCGCCCTTCCAAAATGATGCAGGGATCTTCCTTTTAAAGCCCCAATAGTTTTTGGTGCGCTGCTTTACGCCTTCGCGCTCGTAAACAATATGGATAAACTCGCGCCAGCCCATCACCTGGCGAATAAACCCTTCGAGCGAGTTTAACGGAACATTATTCGATGCGGCAAAATCGAGCGCCTTATCAATTACCTGCCGGGGGTTTAGCAAGCCTATGTTAAGCATTGGCGTAAGCACCGAGTGATACAAAAAGCTTTGCTGCGCCACCATGGCATCTTCATAAATACCAAAGTTGTAAAAACGCTGTTTCAGGAAATTTTGCAGCCATTGCTCAGCCTCTTGATAGGTAACCGGATAAAAGCCGGCAGCATTATCAAATGGCGATGCGGTGTCGCCATAATTGTCCGGATAGTATTTATCAACCCATTCCTGCGCATCGGTTACATACTTATTTTCGGCAGGGAACGCAAGCGTTGGCACAACTTCGCCTTTGGGAAACCGCAACCGGTTCTCGCTATCATAAGTCCACTTGCCGCCTATGGGTTTGCCATCGGCTTCCAGCAAAATTTTTCTTTCTTTTCGTTGTGCTATATAAAAATCCGTCTGGAAGTAAGTTTTGCGCCCGTCGAAGTAATCCGCCACATCATCGGCGCTATTAAGATAGTTGGGATTGCTGTATTTTGCTAACGCGATATTATGCTTAGCACAACCATTGTCTAAACGCTTCTCCAGCCAGTAGTCTGCAACATCTGCGTAATGGATGCTTTCTACACCTTGCTTAGCTAAATATAGTATCAGCTTACGCACATCGCAAAGCTCATCCGTTGCTTCGATATACTTTACCTCAATACCCCTATCCTTAAGATATCCGGCGTAAAACATCATAGATGCACGGTGCAGTACCAGCTTTTTCTTATGGAATGTATATTGGTTAAAGTACAATTCCTCTTCCACCAAATAAACCAAACGCCCATCTTTCACGCCCGGGTGTTGCTGAAACAACTGGTGCGGAAAAATGAGCGTTATATTTGTTGGATGCATGGCTGTAGAACATGCCAAACGGGGCAATTGTTCTATTTAGCAAACCTCGATAGCACATTATACGCCGTAACCGGCAACTTCACTTTGTAGCGGAAACCACCGGGGAAAGTATCCTCCTCCTTAATAAACTCATGCCCTTTTTTGCTGATCCAAAATATTTGGGTGGCGTGCTGGCCTTTATAATCACTTTCATTGACCAGCTTCCAGCAATCAACCTTTTGGTTATCCATAGTCATGATCACCTCATTGCCTGCAACTTTATAAATAATATAATCCGGCTTGCCCGAGCCTGCATCGTAAAAATTTATGGCAAAGGTTTTACCCTCGGCCAATGGCAGCATCTGGAAGGTTTCAATATCTAAATTCCAGTTAAAGTTTGGCGATGTAAAATCGAGCGAAAAGCTTTTTTGCATATTAGTAGCCACGGTATCGGCCCCTCTAATTTTATCTTCGCTCCAATTATACGCGCGGTTATTACCGGCAACATTCTCGGCATGGTATACAGGCGCAAAATCGCTCATGCGGTTTACCGAATAAACGGTGCGGTAACTGGTACTATCGTTGCCATACCAATGCTGGCTGGTTACCAAAACCCTTTGCCCGTTGCGGTTCTCTACTTTTGTATCGCGCAGCCAAAGCCAGTAACCAAGGCTTTTAGTTTTTTTGGGCGATTGAAAATAAACCAGGTATTGGCGCAAGCCGGGCTTCAACGTAGCGGTGTTTAAACGATGATCCTTTAACCGGATGGTATCTACCTGTGCAGATGCATGCTTTGGATTTGCCGATAAAAATAAGATAGTTAAGCAGGTTATAATGATGCCCCCCTGTGATGTATTAATTTTCATGATGTGTTTGTTTAAGTTTTATTTAATACCTCAAATCTGCTGTTTGCATCTATTCATATTAAATCGTTTCAACACTACACCCAAAGTATTTAGTAAGTGATGGCTTTTTTTCAATTACTAAGCATATGGCTCGGTATTTAGTTAATGGTGCTAATGGTTTAAAAAAACAGTAGGCATGGTTTAATAAAAATGCCCTGTTGTTTAAATTGATAGGCATCTACCAAAAAGCTTTGTACTTTTATAAGCATGCTGTTAGTTAAAAATAGGACCACCATAATACAATTACAGTGGATGATCTGGGGCTTTGTTTTCTTGGTAATTACGCTGTCGCTTTTAGCGATGGATAGTTTTTGGCAGGCCATAACTTACGCGCTTTTAAATACAGGGTTTTACGCGGCTATTATTTATGGCAACATTCTATGGCTTTTCCCGGCGCTATATCAAAAAGGACGTATTGTTCTATATATAATGGCAGTAATATTGCTCCTTATTGCGGTAGGGGCTCTGCGGGCGTTCCTTACCCTTCATATTTACAACCTGTTGTTTGCCAAACACCCCGAACCCATGACCATGAAGGCTATGTTAAGTATGGTTATTGGCGGTATTATGATATTCCTGCTTAGCTTTGTATTCCGTATAGCTATTGCTTATTTTACGCTTAAGCGGCAATCTGAAGAAATACTAAATCAAAAAACAGAGGCGGAGCTTAACCTGCTAAAATCACAGGTACAGCCGCACTTTTTATTTAACACGCTTAACAACATTTATTACGAAGCCTACCTGGAGGCGCCACGTACGGCAGCGCTTATTGAACGGTTAAGCGATATTATGCGTTATTTTGTTGATGAGAGCCCCAAACAAGTGGTTAGCCTAGGTACCGAGATCCAATTTCTGGAGAACTATATCGCCTTAGAAAAAATAAGGATCCGGTATGATATACAGGTAATATTCAACAAGGATTGTGATACGACAATTAATTTGCCACCCATGCTGTTAATGACCTTTGTAGAGAATATTTTTAAACACGGTATCGATAAAAGCAGCAGCAATAACAAGATAGAGCTAACACTGATGCATCAAAACGGCAGGCTGATATTCACTACAAGCAATACGGTGCCTCCCAACCCATTAAGCACTTCGTCGACAGGGTTTGGCATCCAAAACCTGCGCAAGCGTTTGGTGCTGTTATACGGTAATGATTTTGATTTACAGGTACAAACTAAAGGCGACATTTATGTAGCAACACTAAACATCCCGCTGGCATGAATTTAAGGTGTATTATTATAGACGACGAGCCCAACGCGGTTAACCTATTAGAAGTGCTTATTGGGCAAACTACCCAATGGCAGCTTTTGGGCAAATGCTACGACGCTTTGGAGGCGATAGATTTTCTAAAAAAGCACACCGTAGATTTCATTTTCCTGGATATTAATATGCCGCACCTAACCGGTATGGAACTTGCCGCGTTGCTGCCAAAAGAAACCAAAATTGTGTTTACTACGGCTTATACAGAACATGCCGCAGATAGTTACAGCTTTCAAACTATAGACTACCTGCTGAAACCCATTACCCTTAAACGTTTCCTTGCTGCCACTCAAAAAATTGAGGCTGCATTTGGCAAACAACCGGTAATTGAAAAAAATGAAGATAAAGTTGATGACGGTTACTTTTTTGTAAAAACAGGTAAAACGTTGCGTAAGATTTTGCTGGACGAAGTGCTTTATTTTGAAGGCGAAAAAGAATATGTGCGCCTGGTAACGGGTAACGAAGAGCTATTGATATATCGCCGTTTAAAAGATATTGAGGAGCAACTTTCGGCACCTTTTGTGCGGGTACATAACTCCTACATTGTAAACACCAAACTACTCAGTAAAATACAGGATAACCATATTTACATCGGAGATAAACAGATCCCGGTAAGCGAAAAATTCCGCGAGGGTTTTATGGCGGTTATTAAGCAGCGGATATTTTAAGAAATAAGACCGTCATTGCGAGCGATAGCGTGGCAATCCCCTACTTACAGAGTCGTAGACAAGTCTATCGAAGATTGCCACGTCGCTGCACTTCCCTCGAAATGACGCGTGTTTTATAGACGCTTAGAAATAATTACTACGACTCCGTCAACTCTCCCCTTAAATCCTTTTCCAAACAACGTTTTACTTCTTTAGGGTCCTCTATCTCGCCAAGCAGGTACATCATTTTTGTAACGGCAGCTTCGTAGGTCATATCGTAACCATTGGCAACGCCTATATCTTTTAACTGCTTGCTTGTCTCGTAACGGCCAAGTTCAACGGTCCCCACTTTACATTGGGAAATGTCCAATATTACTTTACCGTTATCTATGGCATCTTTAAGCAGGTCAATAAACCATTGGTCGGTAGTGGTATTACCCGCGCCAAAGGTTTCCATAACAATCCCGCGCACATCGGCACCTAAAATGGTGGCTACAACTTTAGGGCTAATGCCCGGATAAAGTTTTAATACGGCCACGTCGTTAACCAGGGTGTTATGGATTTTTAACGGACCTGTACCCGGCTCGCGGATATCGTTCGCGCTAAAGCGCAGGTGTACGCCAGACTCGGCCAGTATCGGGTAATTTGGTGAGCGAAACGCCTCGAATTTTGATGAGTTGTATTTGAACGCACGGTTGCCACGGAATAACTTATAATCAAAGTAAATACAAACTTCGGGCACACGTGCCCTGTAGTTCTTTTTGGCCTTAGCTATCTCTATAGCAGTCATCAGGTTTTCCTTAGCATCGGTACGTACCGCGCTAATGGGCAACTGCGACCCAGTGAAAATTACCGGCTTATCCAGGTTTTGCAGCATAAAGCTTAAGGCCGATGCGGTGAATGCCATCGTATCCGACCCATGTAGTATCACAAAGCCGTCTACTGTCTCGTAGTGGGCTTCTATAAGCGCGGCAAGTTCTGCCCAAACCTCGGGGTTCATGTTTGATGAATCGATAATATGCTCAAACGAGTGTACCTTAATTTTGCAATTAAGTTTCTCCAGTTCGGGCACGTTATCCATTATCTGTTCAAAATTGATGGGTACCAACGTTTTTGTAACAGGGTCGCTCATCATACCAATTGTCCCTCCGGTATAGATGATCAGTATCTGGCTCATTCAGGTCAGGTTTATGCTGTAAAATAATAAATTATACACCAAATATCTTTTTTGAATTTTGAGTGGTGATAGCTGCCACTTCTTCAATGGATATTTGATATAACTCCGCCACTTTTTGGGCTACGTAAGTTAAATAAGAGCTTTCGTTAGATTTACCACGGTACGGAACAGGTGTAAGATACGGAGAATCGGTTTCTAAAACCACATGCTTTATATCAATTTGCGGTAATACTTTATCAACGCCCGCATTTTTATAAGTCACCACCCCGCCAATGCCCAGGTAAAATCCCATATCTGTAATTTTTTTGGCCTGTTCAAGCGTGCCGGCAAAACAATGGAAAATGCCGCGCAGGTTATCGTCATTGGTTTCCTGCAAAACCTGGTAAACCTCATCAAATGCATCCCTACAGTGTATTACAATGGGCATTTTCATGCTTTTGGCCCAATTTATCTGTAATTTAAATGCCTGTATCTGCTCCGTTAAAAAGGTTTTATCCCAATATAGGTCGATGCCTATTTCGCCAACGGCATATACCGGATGTTTATGCAACGATGCCACAATAAGCGATAGCTCGTGCTCCCAATCCTCTTTTACCGAGCAGGGGTGCAGCCCCAGCATCGCGTAACAATTATCGGGATAGGACTGCAGCAGATCGAACATCATAGGTACTGATGCTGCATCTACGTTGGGCAGGAATAAGCGGTTAACGTTACTATCCAGGCTACGCTGCATTAAAGCGGCACGCTTATCAGCATCCGCCTCGTAATATAAATGGGTATGTGTATCGGTAAATACCATGCTACAAAAGTAAAAAAGCCTTCGTTTAGGAAGGCTCTTTATATTAATTTTTCTTTTTAACTACAGTTCGCTTCTTAAGCGGCGCTTTCTTTAAAGGCGCTTTGGCTGCAGGTTTTACAACATTGTGCTTAACCCTTACTACTTTTACCAGTTCAACATCAAACAACAAGGTTGAGTATGGTTTGATGTCGGCACCCGCGCCACGCTCGCCATAGGCCAGCGCCGATGGAATAATGAACGTTGCTTTCGACCCTTCGTTAAGCAGGGCCAAGCCCTCGTCCCAACCCTTTATTACACGGCCGGCACCTAAGGCAAAGCTAATAGGCTCGTAGGTACGCCCCGGCTGGTTTAAGCCGCCTGCTTTTGCATCAGCCTCTACGCTGCTGTCAAATACTTTACCATCCAACGTGCGGCCTGTATAGTTTACATATACCGTATCGCCATTAAGCGGCTTAGGTTTTATACCTGCCGATTTAATTACATAGCGCAAACCCGATGGTGTAGCCTTGGCAACCAGGCCTTTGCTTTTAATATAAGCTTCCATTGAAGCTGTTTCGCCGGCTTTCAGTTTCTCGCCCTCGGCTTTTAGTTTCTCCATTGCGGCATTACGCTCGGCCATAGCTTCTTCTAAAGTTTGTACGCCAAGTATCTTAAGTTTAAAAACAAGATTAGTACCTTTTTTAAACATTGGGGGCATCTCTGTTTCGTGGCCTTTAAATATCGAGTCGACCGGCACTTTTACTATCGCGCTATCATTTACCGACATTAGCGGGAAAATATCCATCAGGTCGGCAATATTGGTTGAAGGGTGTATCTGTGTTTTTACAGGCTGCCCTTGTTTATAAGTGCTAAATAAAACAGAATCGGCTTCGGTAGCCTGTATGGCGTTAAACGTAATAATATCGTTTTGCTTAAGCTTTGCACCCGGTTTGCTGCTAATGATCTGGTATTGTACACCCTTTGCAGTGCGCTGAAACTGTGCGTTTGCTTTAAGCCCAAACAGGCAAAGCGCTAAACCTAAAAAAATAGTATTCTTCATAATAAAAAAGCCTCCCGGGTATGCTCCGGAAGGCTGTATAAGTTTTGTTAATTATCTTGCTTGTGGCGGCATTGCCGGTTGTTGAACCGGTTTTGGTGCATTAGGGTTTGGTTTAATGATATTTACCACCTCTATCTCAAAAGTTATAGGGGCAAATGAACCGATACGTGGCGGGTAACCCTGCTCGCCGTAACCAATGCTTGATGGTATTACAAAAGTAGCTTTCGTGCCTTTGTTTAATAACAATAAGCCTTCTTCCCAACCTGCAATTACACGGCCTTCGCCAACCGGAAGCTTAATTGGCTCGTATTTACGGCGTGGGTCATAAATTTTAGGATCTGTTTTGGCATCAGCCTGAATGCTGGTATCAAATAATTTACCGTTTAGTAACCTGCCTGTGTAGTTAATAACAGCGGTATCGCCGTTAACAATATTAGGGCCGCTGCCCGGAGTGTTTATTTTATATTGTAAGCCAGATGCTGTAGTGGTTAACTGAAGCTTTTTGTCCTCAACATATTTTTTTATTTGAGCAGGCTCTTTTTTCTTGATGATCTCGCTTTGCGCTTTAAAATAATCGGTAACGTGCGCCTGGAAAACAGGATCTGTTTGGTTACCGCGCGGAATTACCTTTTCAACCTTTATTTCGTAGACAAGGTATTTGCCTTTTATGCCCGGGGGCCTTGGAGCGCCTTTTTTAAACATCGAGTCGATAGCTAACTTTACAGTAGCGCTATCGCCTTCGCTTAATAACAGGAATGAAGAAGAAACATCGCCTTTACGGGTTTCTTTTTCCATTATTTGCGGTACAGGGCGGCCTAATTCGTAGGTGCTGCCTAATACCGAGTCACCGTCTGTTTTCAAAATAAGGTTAAGGCTGATGAAATCGCCCGGCTTAATAGTTGGCCCCGCTTTATCTGTACGGATGTTGTACAACATGCCGCCGGCACCTTGTTTAAAACCACCTTTGCAACTTGCAAGCCCTAATGCCGCCGCTGCTATGATCATTAAATTTTTTCTCATTGTTCTTGTTAGTTCTTATTGTAATAATAGTGTTTTATACTCGGGTAATATTGATTTAAATTTTGCTACCGTTGCCTCCAGCGATTCATCAGACTGGCCGCCTGCCGCATTACGGTGACCGCCCCCCTGGAAATAATTTTTACAGATCTCATTCGCCGGGAACTCATTTTTTGACCGTAACGATAGTTTAACCTTATCGCTGCGTTCTACTATAAATGCCGCCAAATGTACGCTGGCAATAGAAAGTGCGTAGTTAACAATTCCTTCGGTATCGCCGGTGTTAACATCAAACTTTGCTATGTCGGCTTTACTAACCGCCATTATAGCGGTATTATATTCGGGCAGTATCTCTAAACAGTTTGCAAGGCAATGTCCTAAAAAGCGCAAACGGTTTTCTGATGAGCTACTGTATATTAACTCGTGTATGCGCGAGTTATTTGCACCCGCATCAATTAAATGCGCCGCTATGCGGTGTACTTCGGAGGTTGTGTTTGGTAAACGGAACGATGCGGAATCTGTCATGATACCTGTGTATAAACAGGTAGCTACATCTTTATTTATCAGTTCGGCATGCTTTAACTGGTCTGCTATAAAAGTATAAACCAGTTGCGCTGCAGCACAGGCGTTAATATCCCAGTGGCGGTAATCATCAAAATCCTCCGGCTCCAGGTGATGATCTATCATCACTTTATAGGCCTTGCTTTCGCCAACCAAAGGGCCCATATCGTTAATACGGCTCAGGGCATTAAAATCCAGGCAAAATATAATTTCGGCATCGGCAATTAATGTGGCAGAAAGGTCGCGGTTCTCGGTAAAGATGATCACCTCGCCGTTGCCCGGCATCCAGTTTAAAAATTCGGGATAATCTGTAGGGGCAATCACTTTGGCGTGGTGCCCTTGCTGTATAAGGTAATTATACATGCCTAACGACGAGCCCATAGCATCACCATCGGGTTTATGATGGGTAGTTATTACTATTTTACGGGGCTGACTTAAAAGTTCAGTAAGCGAGGCTAAATCCAACATCAATTTTAAAAGAGTTGCAAAGCTAAGTAAATTAATTAAATACGTATAGCATAATTGTGGCAAAAGCTTTAGGTTTCAGTTATAAAACGCTACTTTTGCGCCTCTTTAATCAACATAAGGATATCATACAATGGCAAATAACAGAACTTTTACAATGATAAAGCCAGATGCAGTTGCAAACGGCCACATTGGTGCTATTTTAGACCACATAACCAAAGCAGGTTTTAAAATTGTAGCATTAAAATACACATCCCTTAGCGCTGAAAAAGCAGGCGAGTTTTACGCAGTACATGCAGAACGCGGTTTCTTTGCAGACCTTGTTAGCTTCATGTCATCGGGCCCTATCGTAGCGGCTATCTTAGAAAAAGATAATGCTATTGAAGATTTCCGTAAACTGATAGGCGCTACTGATCCGGCTAAGGCAGAGCAAGGCACCATCCGTAACTTATTTGCAAAGTCTATTGACGCAAACGCGGTTCACGGTTCAGATTCTGACGAGAACGCAGCGATAGAAGGCAACTTCTTTTTCTCGGCTTTCGAGCGTTTCTAACGCTATTTAATTACAGTCAAAACAAAAGGCTTTGTAACACAACAGTTACAAAGCCTTTTGTTTGCGCTTTTCTTGCATATTAATAAATAGTGTGTATATTTACATTACTAAGACGGCTTACCGCTGTAATTCAATACAATAAACATGAAGTCACTTATTAAATACCTTATTTATTCTGTAGTTATTGTGGCTATTATTGTAACATCTATGAATATCTTTAGGGATCATCCCGAAGCACAATTCGCGTTTATATTCCCCGGTATCTTCTTATTGGCCTTTTCGCAAATTATGGACGATAGCTTCCGCAAGGTTTCTCATCGCATTCGTTTATCCCGCGGCAGGTAACTATCCGGTTTTATAAAAATACAATATCTGCTACCAGTTCGGTTTTAGCAAACTCATTTACCTTTTGAATTATTTGTTCGCGCATCATTACAAGCTCATGCTTAATAACCGATGACTCTATCCTCAGGAATAGTTTCTTATCTTTTATAAACAACTCCTTAGTACGGTTAGCTACCGATTTACCCACAAGGTCGGGCCAAAGGGTTACAATAGCAGTTTCATCAAACTTGCGCTTAATTTTGTAAACGTTAAGCATTTGCTCAATAGCTTCCTTAAGCGATTTGTCGTTTGCCTTACGCATTTACATTACCCTCCGTTACTTTAAATAATTTCACTTCCACACTAATCCTCTCAAATATCCCCTCAACCCGGGCGCTGCTGGTATCAGTTATAAATACCTGGCCAAAATCATTGTTCGATACCATTTGCATCAGTTTGGTTACGCGGTTATCGTCAAGTTTATCAAAAATATCATCTAGTAAAAGCAATGGCTTAAACCCATTTTTTTGGGTTAGAAACGTATACTGCGCCAGCTTTAAAGCTATCAGGAAAGATTTTTGCTGCCCCTGCGACCCAAACTTTTTCATAGGCATGTTATGAATGTTAAACTGCAGGTCGTCCTTATGGATGCCCATGGTGGTACGTTCCAGTATCCTGTCGCGCTCCATGCTTTTCTTTAACAGCGCGGCAAAATCATCATTCAATAATTGCGATTCATAGTTTAACTCTACCTGTTCGGCATCTTCGCTAATAAACTGGTAGTGGCGGTTAAATATCGCGGTAAATACCTCCATAAAAGCGCGGCGTTTTTCAAATATCCTTTTGCCCGATGCTATCATTTGTTCATCAAACACAGCAAGCAGTTCGGGGTCGTAACGGCCGGTATCGGCAATTTGCTTAAGTAACGCGTTGCGGTTAGCTAATACTTTGTTGTATGCAATAAGCTCGTCCAGGTAGTTATGGTCTGTTTGCGAAATTACGTTATCTATAAACTTGCGGCGTTCTTCGCTGCCTTCAATAATAATACTGATATCGTACGGAGAGATCATCACCAGCGGCAACAAACCAATATGATCGGCCAGGCGTTGATAGTCTTTCTTATTGCGCTTAAATTGTTTTTTTTGGTTACGCTTTACCCCGCAGGCTACCACCTCTTTGTTCCCGTTTTTTTGGAACACGCCGTTTATCATAAAAAAATCGGCACCTTGCTTAATTTGCTGGCTATCTATGGGGTTAAAATAGCTTTTGCAGAGCGACAGGTAATGCACCGCATCCAGCAAATTGGTTTTGCCCGCACCGTTATTACCCACAAAGGCATTTACCCCCTCGGCAAGAGAAATTTCGGCCTCGGCGTAATTTTTAAAATTGATGAATGAAAGTTGTTGCAGGTACATATATATTGAGGAAAGCAAATTTAGTGTTTATTTTCAAGAGCGGTTAGCCGATTCTGGAAACGGGTAAATTTATATTAATAGATATTCTTGATAAAGAAACCAATTAAGTAAGTTTACTTTAAATGACCGTCGGCTTGAAACAAACCTTATTTCTCGCGTTAACATTTCTTGTATCAAGTGCCTTAATAATCAAAATAATTGATTACGCCGATTGCTCTTGCGCCGCTTTAGATACCTATCTGCCAGCCGATTTTGGATATGCGTTTAGTGCATTGGCTGTTATGATCCTCACTTTTGTTTTGGGATTTATATTTTACGCATTTGTATTGATGAAACTCCTTACTAATAAGCTTTTTAAGTATGGCTATTGGATATTATTACCCGTCTTTATTTTTATTCGTCCGTTATTATCGGTACAAGGTAAATTTGCTTACCGAGATATTAAACACTCAATCTGCAACAAGAGTACTGGTTCTGGGTTGGAGGCCAAAAGCAAAAGTCTTTCTTTATACGAATACAATTATTTAAGAAGCAGGTACACGCTGTTTCCTAATGTTCCAAAAACGGCGAAAGAAATTGACATTAATTATTACGTAGATGATTTTCTGGGTGATTTCAGTTTAGAGATTAGTTTAAGTTGTAACCGCAACGAAAAATTCATCTTCAATAAAAACTGGACTATCGATACTGCCACTAAAGAGAGTATGCTACAGCATGTTTACTATCATGATGATAGACAATAGCTCCCACACATTAGGAACTGCAGCGACTACCAGCCTGTTAAATAAGGCATGTACTGTGAAGCAGATAGCCTGGACCGCAGGCACAAACCTTAGAGGCATGATAATCTCAAAGCAAGAACAAAATAACCATTGCGATCCATTATATCGAAGCACATTAGCATACCCATTATCCACTAATAACAAACCCCTTAACTACCCAAAATTTAAATTTGCTAAAAGGATTGAAAACCGTATTTTTGCAAACTTAATTTTTTAATACAGATGTCAGAAATCGAGGTGAATACAAAAACTACAGCAGAGAAACCACGTGTTGTAAAGAGCGGTAGTTTTGTTCAGGAGAACCAAAAAAGCTTATTATTTATTGCAGCGGCTATTGTTGTAATGATTGTTATTTACGTAGCATACCTTAAACTTTACCTTGCACCAAGGGAAGTTACCGCTGCAAACCAAATGCACGTAGCACAAGATTTTTGGGCTAAGAAAGATTGGGACAAAGCTATTAACGGTGATGCCGGTTACCCTGGTTTCAAAAAGATAATAAGCGATTATAGCAACACTAAAGTTGCTAACCTTGCTTACTTTTACTTAGGCACTGCTTATTTAAACAAAGGCGAATACCGCCAGGCAATTGACAACCTTACCAACTACCGTGGTGATGATAATATGGTTGCTGCCGAAGCTTTAGGTAGCACCGGCGATGCTTATGTTGAGTTAAAAGATTACGACAAAGCCGAAACCTTTTTCAAAAAAGCCGCTGATAAAGCCAGCAACAAATTCCTTTCTCCGTTTTATTTGAAAAAACTGGGCCTGGTTTACGAAGCTAAAAAAGATAACAAAGCAGCTGCTGATACTTACAAAAAAATCAAAACAGATTATTTTGACAGTGCAGAAGCACAAAATATTGACGGGTATATTGCCCGCGTTGAAGCAAAGTAATTACACATATTATAATACAATAAATAATGCCTGCCCCAAGCAGGCATTATTTATTTAAACCAATTTATATATTTACAAATCAAACCATGGCCACTCAATTAAAAAACCTGTCAGATTTTTCAACCGCGAGCGAGATCCCATCGGCCGAAGGCTACAGCTTTGGAATAGTGGTTGCCGAGTGGAATGCCGAAATAACCAACGCATTGTACCAGGGTGCTTATGACAGCCTGATAAAATATGGCGCAAAGCCCGAAAATATCCATTCGTACCCTGTACCGGGCAGCTTTGAATTAACCACAGGTGCCGAATTATTATTGAAGAACAAAAAGGTTGATGCGGTTATAACCCTTGGTTGTGTAATACAGGGCGAAACCCGCCATTTCGATTTTATTTGCGCCGCAGTTGCAAATGGTGTAACTAATGTTGCTATAAAGTATTCAAAACCTGTTATATTTGGTGTATTAACTACTGATAATCAGCAGCAGGCTATTGACCGTAGCGGCGGTAAACATGGCAATAAAGGCGACGAAGCCGCTGTAACAGCCATTAAGATGGCCAAACTGAACGAAACTTTAATTGGGTAAAACCGTACAAATATTTAGTTGAACAAGCACATGAAAAAAATTTTATACATAGCAATTTTTGCACTGGCTTTAGGCAGCATGGCCTCATGCTCAAATAAATTATGCCCGGCATACGGTTCGTATCCTAACCACCGCTAAACCAGCCATTTGTCATATTAATCCCTTTTGCTTAAAACTAAAAGCAGTTTTACATTGTTTTTACGTTTGAACAGGCACTATATACTACTTTTGTTTTATGGAATGGATATCGTTGGACACGACAGAGCAGATAGATAATATCAAACAACAAGCGGGCTACAGCTTAATTTTTAAACATAGCACCCGTTGCTCTATCAGCATGATGGCTAAAAGGCGTTTTGAGATGGACTGGGAAAACCTGCCGGCAGATATGCCGCTATATTTTTTAGACCTGATCAAACACCGCGACCTGTCTAATAAAATAGCGCAGGATTTTTCGGTTTACCACGAATCGCCGCAGATGCTGCTGATAAAAGATGGCGAATGCGTGCTTGACCAATCTCATGGCTCTATCTCTATAGATGAGGCTATGAGCGTGATGGCGTAATTAGAGTCAAGATAATATAAGAATCAAAGACTGAAAATATATGATCCGCGGGAGTTATTCGGCGGATTTTTTGTTTATACGCTTTACCAATTGTTAATTGGAGCAAATTCTCTCAACTCCGCTTATTATCGTTTCTGCGTAATATTCGTTTACTTACGAGATGCACCTAATTGCTTTTTACCTATTTTTGTAGCATGATAGATTTGCCAGTAGTACCCGCCACCCAGCCGCAGCGCAAGCCCGACTGGTTAAGGGTTAGGCTTCCGGTAGGGAAGGAATACGCCCACGTACGTGGTTTGGTTGATGAACATAAGCTGCATACCATTTGCGAAAGCGGTAATTGCCCTAATATGGGCGAGTGCTGGGGTGCCGGTACAGCTACGTTTATGATACTTGGCAATATTTGTACCCGCTCGTGTTCTTTTTGCGCGGTGGCAACCGGCAGGCCGTTGGCTGTTGATATGGATGAGCCAAACCGTGTGGCAAATTCGGTAAAGCTGATGCAGGTTAAACACTGCGTTATAACGTCGGTAGACCGCGATGACATTAAAGACGGTGGTTCCATCATATGGGCCGAAACTATCAATGCCATCCGCCGCGAAAGCCCGGATACTACGCTTGAAACTTTACTGCCCGATTTTAGGGGCATTTGGGATAACCTTGACCGTGTTTTAGAAACCCGCCCCGAAGTTGTATCACATAATTTAGAAACCGTACGCCGCCTTACCCGCGAAGTACGCATCCAGGCCAAGTACGACCGCAGCCTTGAGGCATTGAGGCGTACATCTGCTACCGGGCTTCGCACCAAATCGGGCATTATGCTTGGCCTTGGCGAGCGTGAAGAGGATGTACTGGAAGCAATGGACGACCTGCTGGAAGCAGGCGTACACATCCTTACCTTAGGCCAGTACCTGCAGCCAACCCGTAACCACCACCCGGTTATAGACTGGATACACCCCGACCAATTTGCAAGCTATAAAGAGTGGGGGTTAAAGAAAGGCTTTAGGTATGTGGAAAGCGGCCCGCTGGTTCGCTCTTCTTACCATGCCGAAAAACATTTATTTGAAATGTAATTTTTCCTTTCTATATTCATCACTTTGAGCCCCAAACGCAAAATATCATTATCTGAGGATGAATTAGTCCTTGCTTTGCGCAATCGTGAAAAGATAGCGGTTGAGGCGCTATATGATATGTATTCCGCATCCCTATTTGGTGTTATCTCACGCATCATTACAGATGAGGCCGTTGCTGAAGACGTTTTACAAGAAACATTTGTAAAAATATGGCGTTCGTTTTCGGGCTATAGTGCCGAAAAAGGGCGTTTATTTACCTGGATGGTTAATATAGCACGCAATTTAGCTATAGATAAGGTTCGTTCGAAAGATTTTAAGAACCAGAGCAAAAACCATGAGCTTGAAAATAACGTAACTTTCATTGACGAACAAAAAAATACGGTTTACAAACCTGAGTTACTGGGTATCAGGGATTTAGTATCCACTCTTAAACCCGAGCAAAAGTCTATTTTAGACCTTGTATATTTTAAAGGGTATACCCACGTGGAAGCCGCCGAAGAACTCGGCGTACCGCTTGGCACCATTAAAACAAGATTAAGAATGGCTATACTACAACTCAGAAAACATTTTAATGAATAGTGGAAAACGTTAAGGCATATATCGAATCGGGCATCTTAGAACTTTACGTTCTGGGTGACATCAGCGCATCTGAAAAAGCGCGGGTGGAGGAGATGGCTGCGAAACATCCCGAGATTGTGGCTGAGATTGCGGAGATAGAAAAATCGATGGAATTGTATGCAGAGGAACATGCTGTTGAACCATCAGAACATTTACGGGCACGGGTATTAAACAGCATGTTGGTTAATTTGGGAGACGATAACACTTTTACCAAAGCCGTTACCCACCAGGATGATGACAATATTGTAGCCCTGCCAACCGCACGTGTAACCAGCTTTTATAAATACGCATTTGCTGCCTGCCTTACCTTATTATTAATAAGCGTATACGGCCTGGTTAACCTGTATAGCAAACTACAGGACTCAAACACCCAGCTTACCGCGCTACAAGCAGATAAGATACGTATAGCCAACCAAGTTAGCCTGCGCGACAACGAACTACAGGTTTACCGCGATACCGCGTTTAAAGTGTTAAAACTTAAAGGCACTACTAAGACACCTACTGCTGCCATGGTGTTAGCCTGGAACTCGGTTAGTAAAAAGGTTATGGTTGATGTGCCAAGCATGAAGCTACCACAGCACGACCAAAAACACCAATACCAATTATGGGCGCTTGTAAATGGCAAACCTGTAGATATGGGTGTGTTTGATTTGCCGAAGGCTGATACCGCCGGTGTAAAAGAAATGAAGGCTATAGCTTCGGCACAGGGTTTTGCTGTTACGCTTGAACCAACCGGCGGCAGCATTAACCCAACCATGGATCAAATGGTGGTTATAGGAACGTTTTAATAAAATAAACACATATTGAAAAGGCCGCTTTGTGATTTACAAAGCGGCCTTTTTTTGTTAAAGTTTTGTTAAAAAGCGCTTATCCAATAAAACAAACAAATATTTAGCGTTGTTAGTGTAACTAATACATGGCGCACACGTCATATGTATAATTAGTTAGAAGTATATAGTTCTTTATAAGATCAGTTAATAGTTTGAAAGCGAATGTTTGATACTGACATTCGCTTTTTTTATGCCTTTAATTTTGCCATTGTAGCGGGCAGTTGGCTTATTACTTTAGTAGGCAATACCACATTTAACCGGTTTGGCAACGCCAGCTCGTCGCCCGCCTTACCGTGTATATACACTCCCAAGATACAAGCGTCCTGCGGCGAATATTTTTGGGCGAGTAAAGAAGTAATTACTCCTGTAAGTACATCTCCCATTCCACCTGTTGCCATAGCGGCATTTCCTGTCAAATTGAAATAGAGCTTTCCATCTGGCGTAGCCGTAATGGTATAATCGTTTTTTAAGATGATATTAATGTTAAGCTCTACGGCCTTTGCTTTAGCCGTTTGCAGGCGCTGCCACCAACTGGTATGTTTACCAAACAAGCGGTCAAACTCCTTCATGTGTGGTGTAATAATGCTGCCTGCGGGTATTTTCTTTAACAGGTTTTGATTTTCGGACAGTACGTTCAACGCGTCCGCGTCTATCACAATTGGGTTATGATAATTTTTGAAGATGGCTTTTAGCATTTTCAGCGTATTTGGCTCTTTACCCAAACCTGGGCCAATACCTATGGAGCTGAATTTATCCCACTCTATTTCCGGCACCTTACTTTCATTTCGTATCAGCGCCATTACTTCGGGCATAGAACTATTTAACGCCACCAATCCGCTTTGCGGGATGCAGGCCGTTGTAAGCCCCGCCCCCGTATGCGCGCAAGCCGATGCAGATAGTAGTGCCGCCCCCATGGTCTCATCCTTACCGGCTATCACCAGCGCGTGGCCATAAGTGCCTTTGTTACTAAAACGGTGGCGTGGCTTTATGAATTTTTGCGCATCCTGTTCTTCCACTAAGTAATAAGGTGTATCAACCGAGTTTAGAAAATCTTCATCCAATCCTATTTTAACCACCTCGCAGTGATTTATATACGGGCCGCTTTCCGGCAGCAGGAAATTAAGTTTTGGCTGTTGGAAGGTTATCACCAGGTCGGCCTTTAAAACCGTAGCCCCGGTAGGCATCTCGCCGTCGGTGTAAAACCCGGTAGGTACATCAACCGCAACAATGGTTTTATCCAGTTTATTAAGGTATTCGACAAGCGTTTTATAGTCGCCTTCTAATGGTTTATTAAGCCCGCTGCCCAGCATTGCATCAATAATAATTTCAGCTTTTTCTACTGGCAGTTTTAAACCGTTTTTAAGTTCTTTTATAACAACTTCTGTTGCTTTTAAACGCTTAAAATTAGCCTTAAAATCGTCGCTGGCCCTATCGCTAAACCCGCAGATCTTCACATCGATATTGCAGTAACCATGGTCGCACAAAATACGGACAATGGCCAAACCATCGCCACCGTTATTGCCGGTGCCGCAGTAAACCGCTATAGTTTGATGTTTATCCGGAAAGTGATTAATGAACCAGCCCACAAAAGCCTTACTTGCACGTTCCATAAGGTTAATTGAACTTATAGGCTCATGGGCGATGGTATAAGCATCGGCTTCGCGAATTTGCTTTGATACGAGTAAAGGCAACATATATCCTAAAGATAGGATTTATAGCTTTTGTTTTGGGATTAATAATGATATCTGCATTGTAGTATAACAAGTGCATCACCATCAATTTTATAGACCAGCCTATGTTCTAAGTTAATCCTGCGCGACCACCAGCCGGCAAGATTGTGTTTTAAAGGCTCAGGCTTTCCATTACCGTCAAAAGGGAGCCTTTCAATTTCTTTAACTAATGCGTTTATCTTTTTTAAGGTAGCTTTATCAGTACCTTGCCAATAAAGGTAATCCTCCCACGCCTGGTCAAGAAAAACTATTTTCATTCTTCAATTAGGCTTCTCTCCTTACCTAACCCTTTTTCATAGTCATCAATACCTTGCAATAACCTCGCGGCATTTTTAGGGCTCTTTAACAGGTAAAATGTTTCTTCCATGCTCTCGTAATCCGATTTTGAAAGCACAACTACATCCTCTCCATTTGCACTGGTTACAAAAAGCGGTGCATGAGTATTTCTCACCTTATCTAAATAAGACTTGAGTTGTTGCCGAAAGTTGGTGTAAGTGGTTATCATACTCATAAATTTAATTAAAGATAACACGATTAAACTACATGTACAATTTTATGTACATATTTTACTTTACCCCCATCTCCTTTTTCAAAAATTGGCCGGTAAAGCTGTCCTTAACCTTGCACAAACCTTCGGGCGTGCCGCTAAACAAGATCTTGCCACCGCCCGATCCGCCTTCCGGGCCAAGGTCAATCACGTGGTCAACTACCTTAATAACGTCCAGGTTATGCTCAATAACTAATACAGAGTTGCCTTTATCTACCAGTTGATTGATAACACCAAGCAGTACGTTAATGTCTTCGAAGTGTAAGCCTGTGGTTGGCTCATCTAATATATAGAATGTATTACCCGTATCTTTTTTACTTAGCTCGGTTGCCAGCTTTACACGCTGTGCCTCACCACCGGAAAGTGTTGTTGATGATTGCCCTAAAGTGATATAACCCAACCCTACATCGTTAAGCGTTTTAACCTTGCGGTAGATGGATGGGATATGTTCAAAAAATGGCGTAGCATCCTCGATACTCATGTCCAGCACATCGCTAATGGATTTACCCCGGTAACGCACTTCCAGCGTTTCGCGGTTGTAGCGTCGACCTCCACATTCTTCGCAAGGCACCTGTACATCCGGCAAAAAATTCATTTCTATCACCTTTTGGCCGGCACCCTGGCAGGTTTCGCAACGGCCACCTTTTACGTTGAACGAGAAACGGCCGGGCTTATACCCGCGGATCCTTGACTCGGGCAGTGCCACAAACAGGTTCCGGATATCCGAAAATACCCCTGTATAAGTTGCCGGGTTTGAGCGTGGCGTACGGCCAATTGGCGTTTGGTCTATCTCAATTACTTTGTCAATATGCTCCAACCCTTCTATTTTATCGTAAGGCAAAGGCACCTTTTTAGCACGGAAGAAGTGATGGTTCAATATCGGGTACAACGTTTCGGTTATTAAACTGGATTTACCACTGCCCGATACACCCGTTACCCCTATCAGCTTCCCTAACGGGAAATCGACAGATACCTTCTTTAAATTATGGCCTGTAGCCTTTTTAAGCGATAAGGTTTTACCATTGCCCTCCCGGCGTTTTTTAGGAATAGCTATTTCGCGCTCGCCGTTGATGTATGAGGTGGTCAAGGTATGGTGCGCCATCAACTCGGCAGGTGTGCCTTGCGCTACAATGGTGCCACCGTGTACCCCGGCAGCCGGGCCCATATCAATAACATGGTCGGCTTCCAGTATCATATCCTTATCATGCTCAACAACCAAAACGGTATTGCCCAGGTCGCGCAGGTTTTTAAGCGCGTTTATCAGGCGTTCGTTATCGCGCTGGTGCAGGCCGATGCTTGGCTCATCCAAAATGTACATTACATTCATCAACTGCGACCCTATCTGCGTTGCCAGCCTGATGCGTTGCGCCTCGCCACCCGAAAGGGTTTTGGCGGTACGGTCGAGCGTTAAATAACTCAAACCCACATCAAGCAAAAAGCCGATGCGCGCACGGATCTCCTTCAGTATTTCTTTGGCAATAACGTTCTGGCGCTCGCTCAGCCTATCCTCTAAACCGGTATACCACTTGTTAAGCGTGGTTATATCCATACAGGCCAGCTCAAAAATATTCTTCTCATCTACCTTAAAATGCAACGATTCTTTTTTTAAACGGGCACCATTACAAACAGGGCAGGTACGCAGTACGCGATAGTTTTCCATATCGTCCATACCTTCATCGTTACGGCGTTCCTGCTGCTCTTCCAGCATCCGGATAATCCCGTCGAACGTAACCTGGTAGTTTTGAACATTCCATTTATTGTATTCAACGGCAACGGTTATCATATCCGGTGTACCATTCAATATCATATCCAGTTGTTCGCGGGTAAGTTTCTCTATCGGTGTTGACAGCGAGAATTCATATTTTTTAGCCAGTGCCTTTAACACCTGGAAGATCCAGGTCTCGCGGTATTCGCCAATTGGTGCAAGTCCGCCGTTTACAATGCTTAGCTTAGGGTTGGGTACTACCGATGCTTCATCCACCTCGAAGATATAACCTAACCCGTTACACTTTTCGCAGGCGCCATAGGGCGAATTAAATGAGAATGTATTTGGCTGTGGCTCATCATAAGAAATGCCCGATACCGGGTCCATCAGATATTTACTAAAATAGGCTACGTTATTGTCCTTATCGGCTATACGGATAATTCCTTTGGCAGTTTTAAGTGCCGATTGTACCGAGGTATATAAACGCTTGCTATCTGCTTCGCTCACCACCAGGCGGTCAACAACGATGTCAATATCGTGGATCTTGTAACGGTCCAGTTGCATTTTTGGCTCTACATCTACTATAGCGCCATCAACGTATACCTTTAAGTACCCTTGCTTGCGGATCTGCTCAAAAAGCTCGCGGTAGTGGCCTTTACGGGCTTTTACAACCGGAGCTAGGATGTTCACCGGCTGCCCGTCAAACTTATCGAAAATAGTTTTCAGGATCTGATCCTCGCTCATGCGCTCCATCTTTTCCCCGGTGGTGTAGCTGTAGGCATCACCTGCGCGGGCAAAAAGCAAACGCATAAAATCGTATATCTCGGTAATGGTACCCACGGTACTGCGCGGGTTTTTGCTGGTAGTTTTTTGTTCTATAGCGATCACCGGGCTAAGGCCAGATACTTTATCTACATCGGGCCGTTCCATACCGCCCATAAACTGGCGCGAGTAGGCCGAAAATGTTTCCATATAGCGGCGCTGCCCCTCGGCATAAATAGTATCGAAAGCTAATGACGACTTGCCGCTGCCGCTCAACCCGGTTATAACAACCAGTTTGTTGCGCGGAAAGGAAACGTCTATATTTTTTAAATTATGTACCCGGGCACCATAAACCTCAACCTCACTTTGTTCGCCCAGATCTAATGTTTTTTCGCTCATATATTGTTATGGAAAACGCTATAAACACGGCTTGGTTTTAGCGGGCCGTGGTTTTACTAAAAAAGTTCGCAAATATACGTAAAAACGATGTTGGTTTATAGGCTTAGCTACCATATCAAGTACCTGTTAATGTAAAATTTAGCCTTATCATCAATACATTATTTTAGCCTGCTAAATATTTGTTTTTAAGTTAACCGTGTATTTACAATACATGGCTTCATTTGCTGCAAACAAACAAGCACTATTCTTAAAAAATGAAAAAATCTTTACTCGGTGTAATTGCTTTTGCAGCCATCAGCTTAGCTGCCTGCAAAAAAAACAATCATGACGTGGTGGTTACGCCACCTGTAACTTACCCTGATATGGCAGAGGCTAACGACCCTGCTATCTTATTTACTACCTCAGGCGGCGTTAAAGTTTACAATGGCGGTTTTGGCTCAGCCGTGGCTGCCGACCCTAATGACCCCTCTGTATTTTACATGCTTACCGATCGCGGGCCTAACGTTGCCGGCACTATTCCCAACTCTATCATCTTAGGTAAATCTGACTTTACCCCGGCTATCGGCAAGTTCAGATTAAAAGATGGCAAGCTATTTCTTGAACAGACTATCAACCTCAAAAATGCTGCAGGCGCTAACCTTAACGGGTTGCCAAACCCGGTTGGCCAGGGTAACTCGGGCGAAACTCCGTATGATTTAAATGGTAATGTGTTACCTACCAGCCCGGATGGTATAGACTCGGAAGGTATGGTGCTTGCGGCAGATGGCACATTTTGGATAAGTGATGAATACGGCCCGCACATTGTGCACTTTGACGCTACAGGTAAAACTATAGAGCGTATCAATCCTTTCGGCACCGGTACCGGTGGGCGCACCATACCTTTGGTATTTGCAAAACGCCGTGCCAACCGTGGTATGGAAGGTTTAACCATTACGCCCGATGGTAAAACATTGGTAGGCATTATGCAGTCGCCAATGTATAACCCTTCAAAAGCAAACGTAGCCAACTCGGTAGTATTACGTATTTTAACTTACGAAATAGCAACCGGCAAAACCAAACAATATGCTTACACTATGGAAAACACAACCCTTACAGGTTGCAGCGAGATATTAGCAGTAAGCGCCACTACCTTTTTAACTATAGAGCGCGATGGCCTTTATGGTGGCAACCCAACTAACCCGGCTACATTTAAAAAGATCTTTAAGATTGATATTAGCAATGCCACCGATATTTCTGATGCGGCAAACAGCGCTAACGGCAAGCTTTACAATGGTAAAACTGTTGAGGAATTAAATGATGCGGCAGGCTTACAGGCAGCCGGGATAACGCCCGTTACCAAAACCTTAGCGCTCGATCTGCTTAAAGACCTGCCAAAGGTTTACCCTCATGACAAAGCCGAAGGCATCACCTTGTTAAAAGGAAACATACTGGTAATATCAAACGATGATGACTTTGGTGTAACGGATATTGGAGGTTTTGCTCAAAAAGTATTGCCAACTACAAATTTGGTAGACCATAACAGGCTATACTTTGTAAAGTTGAAATTATAATAATTAATATCCCTACTAAATCTATCTTAGCCCTCTCATTACACCGAGGGGGCTTTTTATATCCAATTGGTTTTTAAAAACCACGCCCTCCCTAATAAACTTCTCGCGAAAGTAAAGGAACATGCACCTAAGTACATACCGCCATTTGAAGGGCGTGGTATTAACAAAGATATATTAAATTGAGATTTGTTTAAGATTTATTAAAGCTAACTTGTGCCTGAATTTCTTTGTTTAATGAATTCATATTACAATATACTTACCCTCACCCAACCTCCTTAAATTTTCATACGTATTGTAAATATCAAGCTTGTTAAATAAATAACAACGCTTACCTTTGCGCTGCATGTTACAACGTTTAACCGCATATCTATTAATTGTATCCATGGTATCGGCCAACTTTTCGCGCTTTTTTATATACGCGGGATTTGAGCTGAACAAAGGTTACATCGCGACGAAACTTTGTGAGAACCGTAATAAACCCCAGCTGCATTGCAACGGCAAGTGCTACTTTATGAAAAAAGTAAAGCAAGCCGAAGAAAAGCAGAGCACCGAAGACAGGCAGGCACAAAAAAACCTGTTCCAGGAGGCCAGTTACAATCAGCCTGCTAAGGTTAAGTTTTACTCGGTTTTATTATCGGTAACTAAAGTTCCTAACTACCGTATCCAACTGCCGCAACAATCGGCTAGCATCTTCCAGCCGCCCCGGCTCGCATAAAAACATCTTTTTTATTTAACACAGTTAATGGTACCGGCTTATGCCTTTACCTGCTATGCTTTTGCATGCGCTGTAAATTATTTTATGCCCCGGTGATACACCGGGTACACAGCTGTTTTTATGAAACTATTTACACAACTATATATCCTGTTGTGTTTTGCGCCCATACTATGCTTTGGCCAAAACAAATTAACAGGCACCGTTACCGATGCCCGCACACACGAGGCAGTGCAGGGCGTAATGGTAAGCAATGCCGATAACGGCACCCTGCTTACCACTACTAATGCTAAAGGCAAATTCACCATAACTACCGACGGGATAACAAACCTCCGTTTTAAGATGGTTGGTTTTAATGATAAAGTTTACGCTTTAACAAACGCAACCTCGATAGAAATTGCT
Organism: Bacteroidota bacterium; assembly: GCA_040389205.1. Classification (GTDB taxonomy): domain Bacteria; phylum Bacteroidota; class Bacteroidia; order Sphingobacteriales; family Sphingobacteriaceae; genus Mucilaginibacter. The sequence goes on along the minus strand of JAZKAL010000013.1, from coordinate 133,971 downwards.
TTAGAGCCATCTACGATAGACTTGCAACAGGTAGTTGTATCTGCCAGCCGCGAGCGCCAGGCCAGGCAGGATGCACCTATTGCCATCAGCAAAATTACCGCCACCCAAATCCACGATACCAAAGCCACAGCACTTTACCAGTTGCTTAACAAAGTAACGGGCGTTTACATGGTCGATCTTGGGAACGAGCAGCATACCATGGCCATTCGCCAGCCTATTACTTACAACGCATTGTATTTATATATGGAGGATGGGTTGCCTATTCGCCCTACCGGGATATTTAACCATAACTCGCTTTACGAGATAAACATGAGCGGTGTGCGCGATATTGAGGTGATAAAAGGCCCGGCATCATCACTTTACGGCAGTAATGCCATTGGTGGAGCCATCAACTTTATTACGCAGGGGCCTCCCGCGGGTTACGCAGGTAACGTGTCGATACAGGGCGATAATTACCATTACCGCCGGGTTGATGCCGATGGCGGTTTCAGCGCAGGCAAATTTGGCCTGTATGTTGGCGGCTACGTTGCCAAGCTACGCGATGGCTGGCAGGATTATAGCGACTTTGATAAATACTCGGGTAACTTTAAAACTACTTACGATTTTGATGCCGCTACCCGGCTAACCACATCTGTAGCTTATAACTATCTCAATACACAAACACCCGGCAGTCTTGATAGCGCTAAGTTTTATAGTCGCGCGTATGGGGCTAACCAGCGTTTCACCTATCGTAAAGTGAAGGCGTTTAGGGCCAACACCAAATTAGAACATAGCTGGAACAACCAAAGCAACACCTTCCTAACACTATTTTACCGTAACAACTCTACAGCGCAGTTGCCAAGTTACTTTATAGCTGATGTGAGGGACAATGCGGGTAATTACCTAAGCTCCAACGGGCAGGAGAACGACCAGCGCTTTCATAGTATTGGTTTGTTGGCGCAACACAGGCAAGATTTTGATTTCTTTCATTCGAAGTTAATTTTAGGAGTATATGCCGATAACAGCCCGAGTAGTTATTACGCCAAATTCCTTAACATTGAAAAAGATGTAACTAATAATACCTATACCGGCTACACCACTACCGGGAATTACATCGATAATTATCGTATTAAATTGTTCAACACAGCAGCTTATGCCCAGTATGAGATAAAACCTGCCGAGCCCCTGCGTATTGTTATGGGCTTACGTTACGATCGTATCCATTACAATTTCACCAATGGCATCGCCACGGGCAGCACCAAATACAAACAACAGGAAACTAACGATTTTAACATAGTAGCGCCAAAGCTTGGGCTTACCTATAACTTTGGTAATAACAAAGGCCTGTATGCCAATTACAGCGTAGGCTTTCAACCGCCGGAAACCGGCGATTTGTACAGCGCACGCCAGTTAACCCCGCTTAAGCAAGCAACGTTTAATAACTACGAAGCCGGTGGTTGGTTTACCGCGTTAAATAAGAAAATGTATGTTGAGGTAACCTTGTATGACCTGGAAGGCCGTAACGAGATAATCAATCAGTTACTTCCCGATAATACCACGCAAAACCAAAACGCGGGTGCAACCCGCCATCGTGGTATCGAATATTCGGTGGCCTATGCCCCGGTAAGCGAACTTGGTTTTAGGTTTAGCGGCACCAACGCCAGGCATACTTATGTAGACTATAACGAGGTAGCAACTAATTTTAGCACAGGTACAAGCACGGTTACCGTTTACAATGGCAACCGTATGAGCAATGCCCCAAACTGGATAGCCAACTCAGAAATTACCTATAAACCGGCTTACCTAAATGGTTTCCGGATAGCGGGCGAGTGGCAGCACATCGCGTCGTACTTTACCAATCCGGCTAATACCAAAACCTATTCGGGGTACGATATTTTTAACCTGCGTACCGGGTTTGATGTAAAAAGCGGCTTGCTTAAAGGCGCGGGCATCTGGTTTAATGTGTTAAACTTAACCAATAAACTTTACGCCACAACAGTAACCAGCAACCAGTATGGCGATACGTACAATGCTGCGCCGCCAAGGGTTTATACATTGGGCATCAGCTATTCATTTGCAAAACACTAACCATGGCAACAGCAAAACAAAACTTTTATAAATGGCATCGGATACTGGGCTTAACGGCCCTTATCCCTGTTATAATGTGGACGCTGAGCGGCCTGTCGCACCCGTTCATGTCCAACTGGTTCAGGCCAACAATTGCGAGGGAAACCTACAAACCGGAGCAAATAATTAAGCCAACCTTATCTGTTAAGCAGGTATTAGATAAAAACGCCATTGGCCGATTCATCAATTTTGGGTTGATCAACTTTAATAAACAGGATTACTACCAGGTATTAGGAAAGGACAGTATCATAAACTACTATTCGGCCACAACCGGCGATTTGTTAAGCGATGGTGACAGGCAATACGCCACTTATCTTGCCCGGTATTTTACGCAGGACAGCACATCAAAAATAAAAAGCATAACCCTGCAAAAAACCTTCGATGCGCATTATCAACCCATAAACCACCTGCTGCCCGCTTGGAAGATAGCCTTTGACCGGCCCGACGGTATGGATGTTTACGTAGAAACCGGGCAAAGCCGCATGGGTACGTTCAACAACAATACCCGTAAGATAATGCTTGGCGTTTTTGAGCAATTACATACCTGGGAGTTTTTGGCGGATATAGGCGGCGAACAATTCAGGATAGTAGTGCTGCTGATAATTGTTGGCATCATGTTTTTATCGCTGGTTACTGGTCTAACCGTTTATGGCTTTTTTTGGAATAAATTTAAAACCATTAAGCAAAACCGCAAGGCCGATAACCGCCCGGACACGCGCTTTGTGCACCGCTTCCACAGACAATTAGGGCTTATTGTTTCCTTTGTGATGTTTACATTTATCATCAGCGGGGCGTTCCACTTAATAGTAAAGCTGCATAATATAAAGCCGCAAGGTAAAGCGTATAGTCAACTGATCGAAACAAAAAGTCTGCCTATCTCCAACCTGCAATTACCTGCGGATAGCGTCAAAACCATCGGTCTGGTAACATACGCCGATAGCACCTACTACCAGGTGAGCGACTTTAAAAAGAACATTAGTTACTTTAATGCTGCAAACGGCAAACCGTTAGTAAATGGCGATGCTATCTACGCCACTTATTTAAGTAGTTTTTATAGAGAAGGGCATCCTCCTGTAAACGTTAATGGTAAAAGTACAACGACACAGATCCGCCAATTTGATAACGAGTATGGTTTTATAAATAAGCGCCTGCCGGTGCAAAAGGTGGCTTACCCTAATGGCGACAACTGGTATATAGAAACGACTACGTCTCAATTGGCTACCAAAGTAGCGGGTATTGACCGCGCCGAAGGATTTTCTTTTATATTTTTACACAAGTATTTTGGTATGAGCTGGGCCGGTAAAAACATCAGGGATATTGTAAGCATGCTTGCAGCGTTGGGTGTATTTGTGGTATCGGTGTTTGGCTTTGCCGCATTTCTTAAAAACAAATAATTATGAGAAGATACATCATCATTTTAGCTGCAACCGCGTCATTAGGCTTTGCAGCATGCAGTTCATCGGCAACCAAAGATGCTAAAACAACAGAAACTGCCAAACCAAAAGGCAAATATTACTGCACCATGCATCCCGAAATAACATCAGACAAACCCGGTACATGCAGTAAGTGCGGTATGGACCTGGTAGAACGCGATGCTAAATAAATAACAAGCCTAATTTCCCCATGGAAAGACAAGGAGGGTTCATCGCTATGTAGCATAGCCATGAACTCTCCCTTGTTTTATATTGAAGCATTATTATTTGACGTTACTTTTACGCTATTGCTTCCTATTTCATGTAATTTTATGAAATTTTAATTAGGATGAAGATAGAGATCTGGAGTGATGTGATGTGCCCGTTTTGCTACATTGGTAAACGCCGCTTTGAGGATGCGTTGCAACAATTTGCACATAAAGACGAAGTAGAGATTGAATGGAAGAGCTTTCAGCTTAACCCCGATATTGTTACCGATCCATCGGTAAATATTAACCAATACCTTGCCGATGCTAAAGGCTGGACGTTAGAATATGCCCAACAAATGAACAACCATGTTACCGGAATGGCTGCCGAAGTTGGCCTTACCTACAACATGGATAACGCTGTTGTTGCCAACAGCTTTAACGCCCATCGTTTTACGCACCTTGCCAAAAAACACAAGCTTGGAGATGCTGCCGAAGAGGCATTGTTTAAAGCATATTTTACTGAAGGCAAAAATGTAGATGATACAGACACCCTTGCCCATCTCGGTACCGCTATAGGCCTTAACCCAAATGAGGTGAAACAAACCCTGGCAACCAATGCATTTGCTGATGATGTAAAACATGACATTGCCGAAGCACAGTACTTAGGTATACAGGGAGTGCCTTTTTTTGTAATGAACAATAAATACGGCGTATCTGGCGCGCAAGCCGTACCGGTTTTTACCCAAACCTTAGAGAAAGCTTTTGGCGAATGGAGCGATGAACAAAGCAAACCCAGGCTGGATGTAATTGAAGGCCAAACCTGTGGCCCGGATGGCGATTGTTAATGGTTAACTCATATATTACTCAGCGGCGAAACAGTAATTTTCTACCGGCAGGTAGCGGTTTTTTTAAGCGACCTACCCGAGAAAGAAGTGCCAGGCTTTAGCATAGAAATGTATACTGGTTCCTGTTAGCTACTGTTTGCATCTATAATTTTCAATAATTGAATTATAGATAGTAACTTTGCATCTTAGTGTAATAAATACACATAGTTTTAATTTTACGTTTGGAAGCAATAGCCCCCTCTTATAATTTTTCCAGAACTACCCTGCGTATTGCAGTGGGTGCTATGTTTTTTATGGCGGGCATTTGCTTTGCCAGTTGGGCATCGCGCATAGCCACTATACAACAAAACCTTAATTTAAGCGATGCCGGGCTTGGTGGTGTTTTATTTGCGCTGCCAGTAGGCCTTATGTGTTCTTTACCATTCTCGGGGTGGGTAATTACCCGGATAGGCAGCCGTAAACTACTTATAAGCGCATTAATAACTTATGGTGTTTCGCTGGTAACATTAGGCATTGCGCAAAATCCGTTTCAATTGATTGCATGTTTACTGCTATTTGGGTTTTCCAGCAATGCGGTTAATATAGCAGTAAATACACAGGCCGTAGCCGCCGAAGAACTTTACCAACGCCCTATTCTGGCATCTTTCCACGGGTTATGGAGCCTTGCCGGCTTTACAGGCGCTGCAATAGGTACGTTCATGATCGGTAAACAAGTAATACCATTCAAGCATTTTAGCCTTATAATGGCGCTTGTTATTATTGTGGTGATACTTACATCGCGCTACCTTAAAAATGATAAGCCAACCAGCGCCGGGCCCGTATTTGTAATGCCCGATAACTCGCTGATAAAATTAGGCATCATCGCATTTTGCTCGATGATTTGCGAGGGCGCCATGTTTGACTGGAGCGTTATTTACTTTAAAAAAGTTGTACTCGCCCAAAACGCATTAATGGGTGCCGGCTACACAGCATTTATGTTTACCATGGCGACAGGCCGTTTTGTGGCCGATAAATTCGCGCATAGGTTTGGGTTAAAACGTACACTGCAAATTAGCGGCATGCTTACGGCTACAGGTTTGCTTATTGCTGTGGCTTTCGCATATATTCACACAGCTATTTTAGGCTTTTTACTGGTAGGCTTTGGCGTATCATCCGTTGTGCCGTTGGTTTACAGCGCCGCGGGTAAGTCAAAAACCATGTCGCCCGGCGTAGCTTTGGCGGCAGTATCTACCATTAGCTTTGCAGGCTTTTTAATTGGGCCACCCGTTATTGGCTTTGTGGCCGGCATAGCTACCCTTAAGGCATCATTTACCCTTATTGCTGTAATGGGCGTGTGTGTAACCATTTTTGCTACCAAGGCAAAAATATAATTACTCTTTTGTCAGGTCTGCTTCATTAGGGTTAAGCACATATTCAAAATTCTCGTACCCGTTATGAAAGATAAATTTGAGGCGCTCGTGCGGCAAATTAATATCCAGCGATATAGCGCCTAGTGTTGCCGGCAGGTTATCTCTAATCAATTTCAGGTCGGTAATGTGGGGCATATCTATGGCTATATCTTCGCCACGGGCTTCAATTTTCCAGTCCTTAAGGCCTGCGCCCTGCAGTACATCTAACCACTTTTGTTGATAAGCATTCATATTATTTATTTTGTATGTACAACAGGCCGCGTCTGATTAGGTTTTCGGAATTTGCGCGTTAAGGCGCTACAACATATCGCCCATATACCCCTAACGGTGCCAGCCTGTTCTCAAAAATCATCCGTTCATCTTCAAAAAACTTCTTAAAATCCTGTTCGCTTACCTGGCCAGGATATGGCACGTAATAATGATCGGGCCGGCCGTTGCGCCAGGCCATTACATACGATGCTTTATGTTTAACAAGCGTCGGTAATAATACCTTGGTCCACCAGTCGGCCTGTGGTATCTGCTCATAACCTGTTTCGGGCAGGCAGGCAAGTTTATGATTTTTAGCAGCAACGGCATCTACTATGCTCAGGCGCATATCCAGCTTTTCCTGGTAATCGGCAACGTTTTGATAACAGTAGTTATCAAAACCAACAAAATCGACATAATCGTTACCCGGGTACCGCAGCATAAAGTCGGCTTCGCTTTCAAAATCTGCCGCCGAGTACACTATGAGCAAGTTATGCAGCTTGGTATTGCGCAAGTAATTAATAGTGAACTGCCAAAGCGCTATAAATTCCTGAGGCGTGCTGCTATTAGCGCACCACCAAAACCAGTTGCCGGTAAGCTCATGAAACGGGCGAAATAAAATAGGAATATGTTCGCCGTTCTCACCTCTTAAACCGGCCAGGTAGTTTGCTCCTTTCTCCAGCCATTTTACATAGACATCGTGGTATGCGCCACCGGGCAAAATATCTTTTATAGTACGATTGGTAGTATCCCAGGCGGTTTTGCCGTTGGTTGGGTTATCCATATGCCAGCAAAATGTATTGATGCCGCCACGGTTATAAGCCTCGCGCACCAGTTTCTTTTGCTGTTTAAAAAGCATTCCATTGATATCACGGGCACTGTCGTGTTCAATTTTAGCAAGGTCCCATCCATACAATGCAGGATATGACCCTGTAACACTTTTCACATCAGACCCTCCCGCCTCATAACACCAACCTATACCGTAAGCCGTATCATCGTGATGGCCGAAAATAGTACCTGCGCCAACTAAACGCTGCATACTGTAGTATAACTGGCGGGTTTCGTGTGTAGCTTGCTTGTCGCAGGGATTATATAATTGTGCCATTGCGCGTGTGGTGCCTATAAACAATATGAGGGTTATGGCGTAGTGGAAAATGCTTTTCATACTATACAGATACCCTAAATTACCACAAATTATTGTTTATTATAATATTACACCTTACCGGTTAAATTATAGCGGGTTGTTTTATGAACCGGTAACTGTTACCATCTGCTACAATTATTACATTCTACTGAATATCTTTTTAAAACAAATTAGGGCATTCAAGTATCTATATCTTACATAAGTTATACCTTTGCCCAATTAATGGATAGCGTAGATACATCATCAAAACCTGCACCTAAACGTTTTACACAAACGCGGAGTAAACTGGCAGAATTTTTTTTAATGCTGCACAGGATATATGTTTTTATCCTGCGTTTTTTTAAAGAGGTTTTTTTACCCCCTTACGAGTTTAAGGAAATTGTAAAGCAGTGTTATGAAACGGGCGTAAGATCGTTTACTTTGATAACGCTTACCGGCTTTATTGTAGGGGTTATCTTTACCAAGCAAAGCCGCCCTTCGCTAACCAATTTCGGTGCCGAATCATGGCTGCCATCGCTGGTATCCATCGCTATAATGAAAGCCCTTGCACCGCTGGTTACCGCGCTTATTGCGGCCGGTAAAGTAGGCTCAAGTATTGGGGCTGAACTTGGCTCGATGCGTGTTACCGAGCAGATAGATGCCATGGAGGTATCGGGCACAAAACCTTTTAAATTTTTGGTTTGTACGCGGGTTATCGCTACAACTATTACTATACCATTGCTGGCTACCTACGTTGCGTTTATTGCGCTTTTGGGTGGCTATTTAAACGTGAGCCAAAACGAGGGTACCAGCTACGCTACTTTTATGGAGCAAGCTTTTGAGCCGCTTACCTTTGTTGATTTTTGGGCATCGCTAAGCAAGGCTATTGTGTTTGGTTTTACAATTGGCATTGTGGGATGTTACCAGGGCTATAACTCTACCAAAGGTACCGAAGGCGTTGGTAAGGCAGCAAACGGCGCGGTGGTTACCGCCATGTTTTTGGTATTTATTGAGGAAGTTTTAATTGTACAAATAGCCGGATGGTTCCGCTAAGTTATGGAAAAGCAAAAGGCAAATATTGACAGGACTAACGAGGTAGTAAAGCTGCGCGGTGTAGCAAAATCCTTCGCGGATTACGATGTACTGCGGGGAGTTGACCTCGACCTTTACCAAGGCGAGAACCTTGTGGTGCTTGGCCGTTCGGGTACGGGCAAGTCGGTATTAATTAAACTTATATCCGGCCTTTTAAGCCCCGATGCAGGCACAATAGAAGTTTTGGGCAAAGAGGTTACCACTATAAGTGAAAAAGAACTTGAGGAGTTGCGCATACGCATTGGTTTCTCGTTTCAAAACAGCGCTTTGTACGATAGTATGACTGTGCGCAAGAACCTGGAGTTCCCGCTGGTGCGCAACCGTAAAGGCATTACCCGGGCCGAAATTGACAAGAAAGTGGCCGAGGTATTAGAGGCAGTTAGCCTTTCGCAAACAATTAACCAGATGCCGTCAGAGCTTTCGGGCGGGCAGCGTAAACGTATTGGCATTGCCCGTACGCTGATATTAAACCCTGAGATAATGATGTATGATGAGCCCACTGCCGGCCTCGATCCTATAACATGTATCGAAATAAACGAGCTGATAAACGAGGTACAGCAACGTTATAACACCTCATCCATCATTATAACGCACGACCTTACCTGCGCCAAAATGACGGGCGACCGTATAGCCATGCTTTTAGATGGCCAATTTCAGCGCGTGGGTACATTCCAAGAGGTGTTTAACACCACCGACCCGCGTGTTACACCATTTTACGATTATAATTTTATACAATAGATATTAGTACCCAATATAATGGATGCAGCAGAAAATAAAAGATCAATAACAGTAGGCGTATTTGTACTACTCGGCGTGGCCGTGTTTGTAATAGGTATACTTACACTTGGCGGCCAGCAAAAAACCTTTGTTAAAAGCATAACCATCAGCTCGATATTTAGCGATGTTGCCGGTTTAAAAAAGGGGAACAATGTTTGGTTCTCGGGCGTAAAGGTAGGTACCATTAAAAATATCCACTTTACCGGCCCGTCGCAGGTTGATGTGATCATGAGTATCGAATCGAGCTCACAGCCTTATATCCACCGCAATGCGGGTGTACGCATCAGCAGCGATGGATTGATAGGTAACAAGATAATTGTGATTGACGGAGGCTCGCCACAGGCACCACCTATACAGGATGGCGCGGTGCTACAGTCCGAAAAATTATTATCTACCGATGATGTGCTGAAAACCTTGCAGCAAAACAACCAAAACCTGTTGGCTATTACTACCGATTTTAAAGCGCTTAGCCACCAAATACTGGCAGGCAAGGGTACCGTTGGCGCATTACTGGCCGATAGCACCATGGGCAACCAGCTAAAGCAAACCATGCGCAATTTACAGGCTGCAACCCAAAACGCGGCTAAAATGTCGTCGCAGCTTAACAGCTTTAGCAATAAAATGAATACCAAAGGCGGCTTTGCCGATAACCTGCTTACCGATACTGTTACGTTTAACAGGATCCGTGCCTCAGTTAGCCGTTTAAAAGAGGCGGCAGATAATGCAAGCCTTTTAACTGACAACCTTAACAAGGCCAGCAATAAACTTAACACTACAGATAACGCCCTTGGGGTGCTTTTAAACGACCCTAAAGCGGCCGTAAAAGTACAAAGCACAATTAACTACCTGCAGCAAAGCTCAATCAAACTAAATGATGACCTGGAGGCGGTTCAGCATAACTTTTTGCTCCGCGGATTCTTCAAGAAAAAGGAGAAAGCCAAACAGGACAGTATAAAGAAAGCGATGTAAGAATTTGAAAAGCGATGTTGATCATCGCTTTTTTTTGTTTAATGTTATTGGATCGATCCAAACCATACCTCCACTCCCCTGTTGCCTATATACATCAGAACAAAATACTATGCAAAGCAACAGACCAGTATGGCAAACTTTAGGATTAGGCGCAGTGGCAGGCGTACGTGCCAGTGCCGCACCGGCTATAGCTAATTATTACAGTAATGGTTATTACTCCAGTCCGCTAAGTATAGTAAGGTTTGCTCAATCGCCCATAACAAGTATAGCTACTTCTTTATTTTCTGCAGCCGAGAATGAAAGAAGGATGCTAACAAAAGCGACAGATACTTTAGACATGCGCCAGTTAGGTTGGCATGTTGCATCCGGTGCTTTTGCAGGGGCAGCAGTGTTCCGTAAGAATAAACAGAGTATTTTTAAAGGCATGCTGATAGGTGGTGCAGCGGCATTACTAACAGGTATTGCCGGGCATTACATTCGTAAAAATGCTGATAAGCTACCCGTTATTATTCCACAATTTACGGGTGCCTTTAATGATGCTTTTGCATATAGCAGCGGCGTCGCTTTATAAATGTTACTCGGTAAGTTTTGGTGGCTGGCGTTTATCTTGCGGTAGCTTCTCATACTTTTTTAAGCAGTCGTTAAGGTAGTTAACCAGGTTAAAATCTTTTTCGGTAAAAATTTTAGGGGTTGGGGTATACAGAGTTATAAAGTTAGTAAGATCCTCTCCCGTTAAGGGAATGTATTTGGCTATTATATTGGGCTGGAATAATGCCTGTATCTTATCCATCACAGCATATTTTTGTTGCAACGTTTCAAGTTTGGCTTTCTTCTTTTCATCTTTCTTCCACCACCATAACCGCCATATAACGCCGCCAACAGGCCTATATTCTCGGTCGCGTTGGTAAACTACCGGCTGGCCATGATAAAGCGGATCGTAATACGTATTAAGGTTTTTGGTTACTGTATTGTTAATGGTTACCTGGTTAAGTGCATTTGTAACTGGCTCCATAAAAATTTCCTGCTCATCCATCTTTGTCAAAACCAAAGTATCCACCTGGTAAGCAAAGCCTTTAAGCACAAGCAGATCGCCGGTTTTAGCGGGAATAATAAAATTGCCGATATTATTGGTAAGCGTGGTTTTCTTATTGTTTAAATTATCTACCCGTATACCTGCCAAGCCAATGCGGGTTTTGTTTTCCAACACACGCCCTTTAAAAAGAATTTGGGCCCGGGCCGAGGTTGATATTAAAAACGCGATAATGACAAGGTAGCGTTGCATGGTTAAAGCTATGCAATACCCGCCATAATTAGTTGCAGTAAACAAATTTTTAACGATAATTAACATTTGTTTTCAGCCTCCGCATTGGCCAAAGTCCACTTTCAAAGAAATTTTTTTAACTATGCCTTCTTTTTTGAATATATTTAGGGTAATTATTAATATTTTCGTAAAACCTTTATTAAGCCAACTAACTAAACTTGAAACAACAGTTAACATTTACTGAAGCTTCATCGCCTACAATTAAGCAAAGCAAGCATAGTTTATACACTAATTATGGAGCAATGCTACTGGGTTATATTAAGGAAGTTGTAAAGGAAATTGCTGTTGCCGAGCAATACCTTGTAGAGGTTTTTAACGACCTGCAGCATACGGATATTGAAGAATTACTGGCACCCGGCACAAATGCATTCCTGCGTTTGCAGCAGCTTACCCGCAAAAAGCTGGCGTCGTTCATCAATACGGTGGAGGAGTGCACAGATGAAGTTGAGAGGGCTTCCAAAAAAGCCATACAAGGCAATAAGTTTATAAACATGATGGATAAAGAGCAGCAGCTTGTATTTTGCGGCGTGCACTATCATGGCAAAACAACTGCTAACTTAGCTACAGAATTAAATAAAACAGAAGATGCCGTAAGGCAATTATTGAGAGAGTCGTTTACCATTATCAGGAAAAACCGTAATGATACAGCAGTTCATTAATAGCGGCATATTAGAAGCATATGTAACGGGTTCTGCCTCGGAACAAGAGGTACAGGAACTGCTGCACATGAAAGTGAAATATCCTGAAGTAAATACCGCTCTTGAAGAATTAGAGAAAGATATGGAACTGCTTGCCCAAAGCATGGCCGTAACCCCGCCTGCGCATACCTGGGGTAAAATATCTGAGCGTATTGATGAGATAATTCTACGCCAAACCGACGATATCGAACGTTTTACCCCGCGCGAAGAAACCAATTACAAAGACTTTACCAAGCCCGATAACGGCCCGCATTATATTGAGGTAGAAGCCGAAAACAACTACATGAAAGTGCACAAGGCCTGGAAATGGGTGTTTGCAGCGGTATTTATACTAGGTAAGATCTTCCTGGGCTTTGCCATATATTTTTATCTGGAAAACAGGCAGGCGAAAGAACAGCTCAACGAGCTTAAGACAGAGCTTCGTCAGTTAAAAAAATAACCCGCCTTTTCTTATTTCATCATTTTAACCCAATACAATAGGTGTTTAAACGCGCTTAAAAACTAAATTTGTATAAACTTTTTATATCCCTAAAAGTTGTTAAAACAGGAGGGATATAATTATGGCAACTTCACAAAAAAGGCCTGCTACCGCAACAAAGGCCACCACTAAATCAACATCGCAAACCGATAGCAATTTGAAAACAGATATGCCGTTAAGCGAAAAAGACGAAGTAAAAAATGCCGAACAGAAAGTAAATAGATCCGCTAAAAAATCTAGTTAAGTTCTAACATCACAACTGATTTTGCAGGGATATTTACCACCAGTTTCTCGCCATCCTTTTTTGCGCCAGTAAAATTACTGATGTGTAACTTAGAGGGCTGCTGAAAGGTATTTATATCGGTAATGTTGGCCGAAGTAAGTATTTGACCGCTTACTGCCGACCATTTAATGTCTTTTAGCCGCGTGCTAATGTTAACCGCTTTGTTCATATCAACGTTGACTAAAGAAATATGAATTTTCCCGGAAGCATCCTGCGATGCAGAAACATTTAAAGCAGGTATGTTTTTGCCATTAACATCATAATCTGGCGATTTTAGATCTATAGCCAAGTACTTAGCATCCTGGTGCACCTTGTACATGTCAAAAACATGGTACGTAGGAGTTAGCAGCATCTTAGTTTTATCGGTAAGTATCAATGCCTGCAAAACATTTACCGTTTGGGCAAGTTCGGCCATTTTTACTCTATCACAATGGTTATTGAATATATTTAAAGTAGTTGCCGCTATTAATGCATCGCGCAGGCTGTTTTGCTGATATAAAAACCCCGGATTGGTGCCCGGCTCAGGGTCGGTCCAAATACCCCACTCGTCCACAACCAACGCCACTTTTTTAGCCGGGTCGTACTTATCCATTATGGCCGAATGTTTATTCACAAGCTCTTCCATTTTAAGGCAGTTTACCATAGTATCAAAATACTCCTGCTCTGTAAAGTTTGTCGCCGAACCCTTTTTGCCCCAGTTTCCGGTTGGTAAAGTATAATAATGTAACGATAGGCCCCACATCATGTTAAGCGGTATGTTTTTCATACATACTTCCGTCCAATTATAGTCGAAAGAGTTTGCGCCGCTGGCAATCTTCTTTAAGGGTGTGCCCGGGTAGTCTCTGGCGTAGGTAGCGTATCGCCTAAACTGACCGGCGTAAAAATCAGGCGTCATTTCGCCACCGCAGCCCCAGCTTTCGTTCCCAATACCCCAAAAGCTAACTTTAAAAGGCTCAGGGTGCCCGTTTTGAGCGCGCATTTTAGCAACGGTGCTGCTACTGCCCGAGTTTAGGTATTCTACCCATTTAGCCATTTCTTCTACGGTACCGCTGCCAACGTTACCGGCAATGTACGGTTCGGTGCCAAGCAGTTTACAAAGCGCTAAAAACTCGTGCGTGCCAAAGCTATTATCTTCGGTTACCCCGCCCCAGTTGGTATTCACCATTTTAGGCCTCAGCGCCCTAGGGCCAATACCATCGCGCCAGTGATACTCATCTGCAAAGCAGCCACCGGGCCAGCGCAGGTTAGGTATTTTAATTTTTCTTAATGCGTTAACTACATCAAGGCGTATCCTGTCCTGCTTTTTAACCGGCAGGTTTTTATCAACCCAAAAACCATCGTAAATTCCACGCCCTAAATGTTCGGCAAACTGCCCGTAGATATGCCTGCTAATAGTTTGCCCGGTGTTATTGCTGATGGTTACGCTGGCAGTATTTTGCGCAAATGAATTTGCTTGCCAGCACAGTAAGGTAAATAGTATGATTTTTTTCATAACTGCAATAATTACAGTATAAACATACTTTTAATTTAAGTATTATAAAAAAAATTGAACGGCTAATAATTCCGGCTATCAGGTTCGGCTAATGCGCTGCAAACGAACCGCCTTTACTCTCTACCTTTTCTTTAATATTTCTACGCCCGATAACTACAATTAACAGTGCGACTGATGCCGCTGCCAGCATAATGGCCGACATAGGGATAGATGACTGGCTTTTAAACAAACTTATACCTACCGAAACTACAGAGCCGATACACATTTGGAATGCACCCAAAAGAGCCGATGCGGTGCCCGCATTTTTTTCGAACGGGGCTAAGGCTAAAGCCGATGTGTTTGGGCTGGCAATACCTACACAGCATAATACCAAAAATATCATGATGATGGTACCCACAAGCCCAAGTATATTTTGCATGGAACCAACAACAAACAAAGCCGAAATAATGACCATGGCAATAAGCGCTGCATTAACTATTTGCCCGCTTTTATATTTTTTAACCAGTAAACTGTTCACCTGGCTCGAACCAATAAAACCAACCGATAGGATAGCGAAGATCCATCCGTAAACTTTACTGCTTACCTTAAACACCTCCATAAACACCAATGGCGATGAAGATATGTAAGCAAATAACCCCGAGAACGCTACACCGCCACTTATGGCATAAGTATAAAATTGCGGGGTTTTAATAACGGTTAAAAAGCCGTTTAATATTGGTTTGGGTTTAAGAGAATAAGTTGGGTCGGCTTTGTAGCTCTCGGGCAGGAAGAAAAACACCGCCAAAGTTATCAGCACTGCAATTACCGCCAGGATTAGGAAGATCAACTGCCAGCCAAAAAACTCGGTAACATAACCGCCAACTGTTGGGGCTATCATAGGCGATGCACCCAAAACCAAAATCAGTAAGGCAAATACCTTGGCATTATCCTTCACCGGGAAAATATCGCGCACCATGCTAATAGAAGCTACCGATGCGGCGCAACCGCCAATAGCTTGTATAAAACGCATCGCTATAAGCATCTCTATACTTGCCGAAAAATAACAACCTACCGATGCTGCGATGTATAATGCCAACCCAAAATATAAAGGCGGTTTGCGTCCATACTTATCAAGCAAGGGCCCGTAAAGCAACTGGCCCGCCGAGATACCAATAAAAAAACTGGATAACGACAAAGCCACATTCTCGGGACTGGTATGTAAAGATCTTGCAATATCCGGAAAGCCTGGCAAATACATATCTATCGAAAAAGGTGCAAGTGCGGTAAGCGAACCTAATATAAGTATCAGGAAGAAATAGCGTTGGCTTGTCATAGCTGCAAATAAACGGAGTTTAATTGGATGTATGAGGTAAGGTAATTGTAAAATAGTTTATCAGTAAATATTAACTTACAATAGAATGAAAGGCAGAAATGCAACCACGCAATTAATTTAATTACTACATTAGTCGCATCGGCTTTGTTAGCAAGCAATACAATTATAAAACCTTTATATACATATAATGCTGGTTATACTGTTCTGCATAGTACTGCTCATTTTACTGGTTAGCTGGGCAAAGTTAAATCCATTCCTGGCGTTCCTGCTGGTATCTATCACCGCGGGGTTAATGCTTGGTATACCCGTTAATAAAGTAACTGCATCGGTACAAAAGGGCATTGGCGATATTTTGGGTAGCCTGCTCATTATTATATGCCTTGGGGCTATGCTGGGTAAACTGGTTGCTACAAGCGGGGCGGCCCAAAAAATTGCCGAGGTACTGGTAAATGCCGTTGGCCAAAAATATATTCAGTGGGCATTGGTAGCGGCTGGCTTTATTATTGGCATCCCCTTATTTTACGGGATTGGTTTTGTGCTGATGGTACCGCTAATATTCTCGGTGGTTTATAAGTATAAACTGCCCGCGGTTTTTATTGGCCTGCCCATGATAGCTTCACTCTCTGTCACGCATGGCTTTTTACCTCCTCACCCATCGCCATCGGCATTGGTAGCATTGTTTCATGCTAACATGGCTACTACATTTATTTACGGCCTTTGTATAGCTATACCAACCATTATACTTGCAGGCCCGGTGTTTGCCGGTTTTCTAAAAAAGATACCATCAGAACCACTGGCAACCTTCCGCGCCGAAGAAATGCCTGCCAACAAATTACCAAGTGCCTTTGTAAGCTTTTTTACAGCGCTACTGCCAGTAATCCTGTTAATGCTTACAGCATTCTTCCCTTATCTGGGTATCAGAAATGAAAACGCTTTAAAAGTAATGGCATTCTTGGGTGATCCATCTATTGTTATGCTGATAGCCCTTATTGTGGCTACTTACACACTCGGCATAAAACAAGGCCGCAACATGAGTCAATTGGGTATTAATTATATTGATGCCGTAAAAGACATTTCGTTGATACTGCTTATCATAGCGGGCTCGGGCGCGTTTAAAGAAGTATTGACCACCAGCGGTGTAAGTAACGAGATTGCCAATAGCCTTAAATCTTTTAATATGCCACCACTGGTTTTGGGTTGGTTAATAGCAGCCATCATCCGTATTAGTTTAGGCTCGGCAACTGTTGCGGGGTTAACAGCCGCAGGCATCGTATCGTCATTGGTAGTAAGCGCGCATGTAAACCCTAATTTAATGGTGTTATCTATAGGTGCAGGTAGCTTGGCTTTCTCGCATGTAAACGATTCGGGCTTTTGGCTTTTTAAGGAATATTTTAATTTAAGTATAAAGGATACGTTCAAATCGTGGTCGATGATGGAGAGCTTGGTATCAGTTATTGGCCTGGGCGGAGTTCTGATTTTAAACCTGTTTGTTTAATGCTATGAAAAAAATCTTATTGGCATTGGTTTTAGCCTTGGTTTGCAGTATTAGCCTGTACGCACAAACACCCGAGGGGGAATTTTTTACCTCATTTGATGGGACTAAGATCTATTACGAGGTTAAGGGCACCGGCTTCCCGGTAATATTATTACATGGTTTTACCGGTACCAGCCAGGGCTGGAAACGCGGCTCGCTTTATCCTGCTTTAATTGATGCAGGTTACAAGGTTGTTATATTGGACCAGCGCGGCAACGGCCTTTCGGACAAGCCACATACCGACGAGGGTTATAACAACGACGCAGAGGCTAAAGATGTAATGGCCCTTGCCACTAAACTTGGTTTTAAAAAGTACAATGTGGTGGGGTATTCACGCGGCTCTATTATTACCTCGCGCTTAATGGTGCTGGATAAGCGAATCAACAAAGCCGTAATGGGCGGTATGGGCGCCGACTATACCAACCCCGAATGGCCAAGGCGCATCCATGCCTATAAAGCATTAATGGGCGATACCACCCTACACGATGTAGACGACATGATGGTTTGGATCCGTAAAAATAAGTTTGATACCTTGGCACTGGCCTACCAGCAAAAGCACCAGCCAAGCACAAGCGCTAAAGAACTTGCAGGGGTAAAGATACCTGTGCTGTTAATAGATGGTGCCGATGACACTACTAACGGAGACGTTACTGTTTTGCAAAAAATGATACCCGGGGCTAAGTTTGTAACCGTGCCCGGCGACCACAATAGTGCAGGCAATACTGTACAGTTTTCGGCAGCTATAATTAGCTTCTTAAAATAGGCATTAAACTATTGCCGTAAAAAGCACTCTATAGGTATGTAAGCATTATGGCTTGCTATTTGTTAGAGTGTTTATATTATAAAGATACATACCATGAAAAAGTTAGTCATATATGGAGGCCTTTTACTTTCACTAACCAGCACGGTTGGTTTTAGTGCTCAGGCGCAAGAAAGTAAAGGCATAAGCAAACAAGGTAAAGGTGCCATTATTGGTGGTGCAGGTGGTGCTGTAGCAGGCGCCCTTATAGGCAAAAGCGTTGGTGGCGCCGTAATTGGTGGTGCTATTGGTGCAGGTGGTGGTTACATTATTGGTAACGAAGCCCGCAAACGCGAACAAAAAAGAAAACATGCCGCATGGCTGGAGCGCCGCCGCGCATGGAAACGCGCACACCCCGGTAAGGCATATCCTTATTAATAATTATAAGATCAGATAGATATATCAGAGCCTCCGTTTTAACTAACGGGGGCTTTTTTGTGGATTTCAGATTCACAAATTAAGCGCACTGGATATTATTATAATACAATTGAAAAATTTCTCCTAAAATTTATTGGTCTAATATTTCTTATTAATATAATTTTTGTTTTAAATTTGGCTCATAGCCGATCAGCAAACCTATAGTAACCCTCCCATTCGTTCCTGAGCTTTTGCTATCATATATTTTTCATCTAACTTTAATATCTTTACATACTTTAATTTTTATCTATTGACCATGGTGAAGCGTATTTTAGTGTTGGACGACAATCAGGATATCTTGGACATTGTTCATGAAACACTTACCTATGAAAACTTCGAGGTAAAGAGCACCGGGTCCAGCGAAAATGTTATGCCATTGGTTGAGCAATTTGAACCAGACCTGGTTATACTCGATTTTAGGGTTGCAGGCCAAAACGGTGGCGAGCTTTGCCGCAGCATTAAGGCGCACCCCAAATTTGGCAATGTGCCGGTTATTATCTTCTCGGCCTATATCAACCACGAAGCCGACCTTTACGCCTACGGCTGTGATGCCATTATCAACAAACCGTTTGATTTGAATGAACTGGTTGAAAAGGTGAACAACCTGATATCGTAGTAAAAACATATATAACAGGAAAGCCATTCGTTAGCTAACGAATGGCTTCCCTGTTATAGGCCTTTTTAGAGAACAAAGGGCTCGGTACATAAAAAAGGCCCCGAAATTCGGGGCCTTTTCATTTATATATCGGGCTGATTATTTTACTTCTTCGAAGTCAACATCTGTTACGTTGTCAGCACCACCTTCCGGTTGGCCACCTGCAGCCTGACCTGCGTCAGCACCCGGTTGCGCACCACCTTCGGCAGATGCTTTGTACATATCTTCAGATGCTGCAGTCCAGGCAGCGTTAAGCTCTTCCTGTGCAGGTTCAATAGCAGCAAGGTCTTTAGCAGCGTAAGCTGTTTTCAATTTCTCCAGACCGGCTTCAATAGCACCTTTTTTATCAGCAGGGATCTTATCACCGTACTCTTTCAATTGTTTCTCGGTACTAAAGATCAGGGCATCGGCAGAGTTCAGTTTTTCAACTTCTTCTTTTGCTTTTTTATCCGCATCAGCATTAGCTTCAGCTTCGTCCTTCATTTTTTTGATCTCGGCATCAGTTAAACCAGATGAAGCTTCGATACGGATCTTTTGCTCTTTACCGGTTGCTTTATCTTTTGCAGATACATGTAATATACCGTTCGCGTCAATATCGAATGTTACTTCAACTTGAGGCACACCGCGAGGTGCCGGTGGTATACCATCCAGGTGGAAACGGCCTATTGTACGGTTACCCGCTGCCATTGGGCGCTCACCCTGTAATATGTGGATCTCAACAGATGGCTGGCTATCAGACGCTGTAGAGAATGTTTCTGATTTTTTGGTAGGGATAGTTGTGTTAGACTCGATCAGTTTTGTCATTACACCACCCATAGTTTCTATACCTAAAGATAACGGGGTAACGTCTAACAACAATACATCTTTAACCTCGCCGGTTAACACACCACCTTGTATAGCTGCACCAATGGCAACAACCTCATCCGGGTTAACACCTTTTGAAGGCGCTTTACCAAAGAATTTTTGTACTGCATCCTGTATAGCTGGGATACGGGTTGAACCACCTACAAGGATAACTTCGTCGATATCTGAAGTGCTGTAACCTGCGTTTTTCAAAGCAGTTTTACAAGGCTCGATAGTACGTTTGATCAGGCTATCGGCCAATTGCTCAAATTTAGCACGGCTTAAAGTTTTAACCAAGTGTTTAGGGCCTTCGGCACCTGCAGTAATATATGGTAAGTTGATCTCTGTTTGAGTAGAGCTTGATAATTCAATCTTAGCTTTCTCTGCAGATTCTTTTAAGCGTTGTAAAGCCATTGGGTCTTTACGCAGGTCAACACCTTCGTCGCTTTTAAACTCGTCTGCCATCCAGTCGATAATTACCTGGTCAAAATCGTCACCACCTAAGTGAGTATCACCGTCGGTAGATTTTACTTCGAACACGCCATCACCTAACTCCAGTACAGATACGTCATGCGTACCACCACCACAGTCAAACACCGCAATTTTCATGTCCTTATGCGCTTTATCCAAACCGTAGGCAAGGGCAGCAGCAGTAGGCTCGTTTATGATACGGCGAACTTTTAAACCGGCAATTTCACCGGCTTCTTTAGTTGCCTGGCGTTGTGCATCGTTAAAGTACGCAGGTACGGTAATAACAGCTTCGGTAACTTCAGTTCCTAAGAAATCCTCAGCAGTTTTCTTCATTTTCTGAAGAATCATTGCAGAGATCTCTTGCGGAGTATATTTACGGTCGCCAATTTCAACACGTGGGGTGTTGTTGTCGCCTTTAACTACTTTATAAGGTACACGGCCAACTTCCTGGGTTACTTCGTTAAAGTTGTTACCCATAAAGCGCTTTATAGAATAAATAGTTTTTGTTGGGTTTGTAATGGCCTGGCGTTTTGCCGGGTCGCCCACTTTACGCTCACCGTCGTTAACAAAAGCTACAACAGAAGGCGTAGTACGTTTTCCCTCGCTGTTAGCAATAACTACAGGTTCGTTACCTTCCATTACTGATACGCAGGAGTTTGTTGTTCCTAAGTCAATTCCAATTATTTTAGACATATTATGATTTGTTTTTTCTTGATAATTAATGCTTCCTCACCTATTTATCAATGCGTGTGCCAATATGCTTTTGGCAGAAAATTTAATGGTAGGGTGTCAGTTAACCCGCAAACCGTCAGTCTAACTTACTTTTCGGTGACAGGTTGGCAGGAAATTAAATGACCGAAAATGATTTAATTAGAAGTTATTTTTTCTAGATTTATGAAATAATTGATAATCTAAATATACAAATTTTGAGATCCGATAATATTCTAAAGCTATTCCACCCAATTGAAATAGACGGTTTAACAAGGTTAGGCCATGAGTTTGATGGTGGTTACGTTGTTCATGCACCAAGCCTTAATGATGCTGAGTATTTAATTAACTATGGCGTAGGCTATAATGTAGTTTTTGAAAAAGACTTTTTTGAAAAAACCGGTAAGCCAACCTTGGCTTTCGATCCTACTTTAAAGGATTTAAACCCAATTTTTAAAAAGTTATTTAAAGGAGAGTTCATCCCCTTCTTACGCCATTTAAAAAACTACATGGTTTGGAAAAAGACCGAAGCTACCTTGCCAAAATACAACATCAAATTTATTGAAGAAGGTATTAATGATGAAGATATAGCCGACTATAAAACATTTAAGTATCATTACGATCAATATAATTTAGCCGGTAAAAAGATAATTTTTAAGCTGGATGTAGAGGGTTTTGAATACCAGGTATTTAAAGACAAGACCATCTACCCTTTATTGGCAAACGCCATTCAGATATACATTGAATTTCATGATGTTGAGCGAAAAATTGAAGAAGTTGCAGATATTATAACTACACTTCAACAAACGCATTCGTTAGTTCATATACATGCAAATAACCATGCGGAATTTTTTAATTATAATGGCAAAATGGTACCAGAGGTTATGGAAGTAACATTTGTTTTAAATGACTACTTGCCAACCAAAAATCTATCTACAACACCATACCCGGTTGAAGGTTTAGACAGGTCATGCGACAGATTGAAAGAAGATGTGGTATTAGATTTCTTTTACTAATCTATTAACTTACTCAGCGGGCTCTATCCAGTTACCATCAACCTTGATAATATCTATGAGTTCATCAAGCGCGTTAGCCGAGCTGATGTTCTTCTTAACAGCTTGCTGGCCGCGGTATAAGGTAACTTTATCTGTACCCGAACCTACGTAACCGTAATCGGCGTCGGCCATTTCGCCGGGGCCGTTTACAATACAGCCCATGATGCCGATCTTTAAGCCTTTTAAATGACTTGTACGGCTGCGGATCATTTGGGTGGTTACCATCAGATCGAACAGCGTACGCCCGCAGCTTGGGCAGGAGATATATTCTGTTTTGGAGATACGTGAACGTGTCGCCTGCAAAATGCCAAATGCTGTAGAGGTTATGATACCGGTTTGCACCTGCGGCGCATCAATCCAGATGCCATCGCCAAAACCATCAACTAATAAAGCGCCCAGGTCGGTAGCAGCATAAAGCTGTAGCAGCGTAGTAGCCCCCTCTAAATCTCCCCCGATAGGGGAGACTTCTTTTCCTGCTCCCTCTCCTTCGGAGAGGGCTGGGGTGAGGCTTATGTAGCTTCTCTTCACAATAACCGGCACATCCAGTCCCAACTCCTGAAGTTTCATAAAGAAGGAGCGTTGGTCGGCCATGCCATGCGGTTCATCCGTCTCCAGCACAAAAACAAGGCTTTTATCAAGCGGTATCAGCCCAAAAGCATCTGTATCCAGATCCGCGTTTTTAATCCGAACAAGATTAAGGGCCGATGTACGGTCGGTATCTGCGCTTATGTATTCCTCCAAAGTAAAAACCGGGTGGCAAAGCGTTTTATTACTTAGCTTTTGCCAGGTTGCGTAATTATATAGTTGCTTTAAGTTACCGGGTAACGTAAACGACGGCAAACTGTCGCCCAGGTAAACAAAATCTACCGATTGCTCTGCCATGTTATATTTATCCAACAGCGCCGAATACAGATACCCGGCTTCATTCATCACAGCGGGGTCTTTCAGATTAGCAGCAGATAGATCTACAACTACTCTTGGCACCATGTGCCCACCTATAAATGCATTGGCCTCGTAGGTTTCGCGTTTTTTATATTCGTAGGGGGAATAAGCCGAAAGCTGAAAGTTGAAAGCTGAAAGCTCTTTTCCCCTAGCTTTATGCTTTTCGCTTTGTGCTTTTCGCTCACTATAGCGCTCTACCAATGCAATGGCTACCGGCGCTTCTGCTTCGGGCTCTTCTGTTAACGATACACGTACCGTATCACCAAGGCCATCCTCAAGTAAAGTACCAATACCAACGGCAGATTTGATCCGGCCATCCTCACCGTCGCCCGCTTCGGTTACGCCCAGGTGCAGCGGGTAGTTCATGCCTTCGGCAACCATGGTTTGCACTAGTAAGCGGTAAGCCTGCACCATTACCTGCGGGTTACTGCTTTTCATGCTCACCACTAAATTATAATAGCCCAGTGTTTCGCACATGCGGATAAACTCCATGGCGCTCTCTACCATTCCCTGCGGTGTATCGCCGTAACGGCTCATGATACGGTCGCTCAGCGAACCGTGATTAGTGCCGATACGCATGGCAGTACCATACTCTTTACAAATATTTACCAGTGGGGTAAACTTTTGAAAAATACGCTCAAGTTCGCCCTTATATTCAAGATCAGTATAATCTATGGTATCAAATTTCTTTTTATCGGCATAGTTGCCGGGGTTTACGCGCACTTTTTCAACTATGCGTGCGGCTACCTCGGCAGCGTTAGGGGTAAAGTGAATATCGGCAACAAGCGGCACATTATAGCCGCGCATGCGCAGTTGCTTTTTAATTTCGGCAAGGTTATTTGCTTCTTTTATGCTTGGCGCGGTAATACGAACATATTCGCAGCCCGCATCAACCATACGGATGGTTTGCTCAACGGTACCAAGGGTGTCCATGGTATCGGTAGTGGTCATGCTTTGGATGCGAATGGGGTTATTGCCGCCCATTGGCACATCGCCAATAGCAACCTCGCGGGTTACAAAACGGGAATAGTTTGTTAATGAGTTACAGTAACGGCCTTGCAGCATTTTCACAGCATCAGCATTCATGCAGGGATGGAATTAATGAGTTGCAAAAGTACAGATTTTGTTGGAAAGGAAATATTAATGATGGGGTATGTGGTTTTCAGATTACAACTCAATATTATTAAGTAGCGCTTAACATATTGTATGCGCCTTTACCACCCTTTAAAACTACCACAATAAATAAACCGATTGCCAGACCGGCACCTAATTCCCTAACAATTGAAGGAAGATTGGGAAGTATATGATGCAAATAGGCAATGTTGTGTATAAAGATACCGCCGGCAACTAACACCAATGCAATAGTACCCACGATGCTTAGCAATTTAATGATTACAGGTAAACCTCTGATCAGTAAGTTCCCAATAAACGAAATAAAGCGTTTGTTGCCTGATTTTTTAACCAACTTGTGTCCGGCATCGTCCATACGAATGATAAGTGCTACCAAACCGTAAACACCAACGGTGGCCAGGAATGCAACAGCCGCCACGGTGATGATCTGTATAATTAACTCCTTTTCCAAAACGGTCCCCAGGGCTATGATCACAATTTCGGCAGACAGAATGAAGTCGGTTAGTATGGCCGACTTTACCTTGGCTTTCTCAGCAAGCCCGTCATCCAATTGGCTTTCTTTTACAACAGAGTGCGCCGGCTTTTTACTATGAAATAAAAATTCAACTATCTTTTCTACTCCCTCATAGGCCAGGTAACATCCGCCTAAAACCAATATCACTTTAATTGCTATCGGGAAAAATACATTTAACAGGAGTGCAACAGGAACAATAATTAGCTTGTTAACAAACGAACCCTTGGTGATAGCCCATAGTACAGGTAGTTCGCGTTCGGCTAAAAAGCCGGTAGCTTTTTCGGCGTTAACAGCCAGGTCGTCGCCTAAAATACCTGCTGTTTTACGCGTCGCCAGTTTAGTGGTCACAGCCACATCATCCATCAGCGCGGCAATATCATCTAAAATAGCAAAAAACCCTGAAGCCATATACCAATAACCCGCTACGTGCCGATTAGTTTAGCAGTTGTTGCTTTATTATTATATAACCGAATAATTAACATCAAACTCATAATTGAATGACGTAGGGGCTCCGTAACTATATCTTTTATTAGTAATGCTTGATGCGTATGTAAGATACAAACATTGTTACCTTATAATTAATAAGAAACTTATTGTGTCATTCAGACAAGAATAAACATCATAATCCCTATATTGGGTTTATTAATACGTCTACATGAAAAGGATCTTCTATCTCCCGCTAATACTCAGTATATTTCTATCGTGCAAAGGTAAAACAGGCGATAACGACCAAGATACTACCGCCGCAGGCCGGTTAGACCAATCTCAGGATTTGATGCACCAGTTTAAACCCTTAATAAACGGCGTGTGGGTAAAAAAGGATTACATTAAAAAAGTAAAGAAAAGCAAATCGCCGCTGGAGGCAGTTGAAAAGGGCGTCGGCATCACCATAATGTATATTGATACCGCCCAGCTTAAAGGCGATAGCATTATAGTACCCGTTATTTTAAATAACCACGAAGGCGCTAATGCAGCACTACGTTTCCAGGCTGGGAAAAATACGACCACCATTGAGCTTGGCAACGATGAGTTAAGCTATAAAGTGAAAAACGGCGATACTACGCTCATCATCTACAGTTATAACGATAAAACTAAAGAAACAAACACCGCCCAATATATAAAAGCGATGCAGAATAAACCAGCCGGGGGCTTAGCCCAGGGCATGAGTTTTATGATAAACCAGGCGATATTATCCGGCGATTACGAAGGTACCGACGCCTCGGGCAAAAAGGTATTGGCAAAATTTGATGACAATGGCAATGTAAGGGGATTACCCGGCCTAACTACCTACTTTGTACAAAACGACCTCATTGCCGATCCTCAGCACAGCCACGACGAGATCATTTTTAACCGGAACACTAAAGATCAGAAAGCATACTCATTCATATTTAACAAGCGCACCTTAAACCTTTATGATAGCGCCGATAAGACACAATCTAATAAACCCGCATTCAGCTTAAAAAAGAAAAGGGAATAAGTTATTTATTCGCCTCCAAATATTTATAAACAGCAATAAGGTCATCGTCGCCAAAGTTCGCGCTGGCAGCTTCAAACGTCTTTAATGCCGCTTCCCCTAATGGTGTGGTTAGTCCAATATCGCGCGATAGCTTAAGGTCTTTTACAATATTATTTAGGCTAAACGCGGCTTTAAAATTATCGTTCACAATAGCATCGCCCTTTATTTTAGTGTATGGGTTTGCAATGGCGGCGTTGACTATCAGGTTCAGCAAAGTTTCGGGCGCTATTCCGTTATTTTTGGCGAGGATGATAGCCTCGGCCAATCCCTGGGTATAAAAGCTTAATAAGGTATTAATAGCCAGCTTCGCAGCATTACCGGAGCCAACTTCGCCAACGTTAACCGCTATTTTACCGATAGTTTCCAATATGGGCTTTACTTGCTCAAACACATCTGCTTCGCCACCAACCATAATAACCAACTGGGCGGTTTCGGCCTGCTTAACACTACCCGATACAGGCGCGTCTAAGTATTTTAAGCCCTGCGCCTTACTTAAAGCGGCCATCTCCTTACTTATGGCGGGCGATACTGTGCTCATGTTGATGATAACTTTACCACTAACATCAGCCTTTAATAAACCATCCTCGCCTGTAAATATCTCGCGAATGGCGTTATCATCGGTTACCATAATGGCAACTATATCTGTTTGCTGCAAAAGCGCTTTAGGAGTTGGTGCCGTGGTGGCTCCCTGCTCTTTCAGCGCTGCCTCTTTGTCTTTATGCCGGTTATAAACCGTTACCTCATAACCTGCTTTTAACAATTGATGCGCCATGGGGTTACCCATTAAGCCAAGGCCTATCCAGCCAATTTTTGTTGTATTTGTCATGATGGATTAACAGTATTTGTAGCAACAACGTTTTCGTCAAAGTACTTTTTTACAAGCAGATTAATAAAGCGTTTTAAATAGGTTTCATTGAAAAATACGTTCGACCAGTTGTCAAACCGTTGCGCCTGTATACCCAGGTAAAAGAAGTACATACTCACGCCCAACGCGGGTAGCAGGCGCTTTTCTTCGGCGGTTATTTTGGTAACAGATTCATATCCGGCTAAAAAACTGTTCAATTTTTCGTCGCGTTCTGCTGGCATCTTTTCGGTGCTATGCAATTGCAATATGTAATACGCAATATCGTAACACAGCCATCCATTCCCGCAAAAATCAAAATCGAATAGATTTACCTCGCCATCTTTAGTGATATTAAAGTTATCGAACCAAATATCCATGTGCACAGTTCCTGTTCTTAGCTGCCCCCTATCGGCTTTGCCCAATTCATCCAGCAAAAACTTTTGAGTAGATAGCATCCATTGCATTTCGTCACTATCGGCAGGCAGAAACGCTTTTACCTGTTCCAGCGAATCCTCTAAAATAACGTTAGGCGTATATTCAACTCTTTGCAATTGCAGGTTATTTGTAACTTGATGGATCCGGGCCATGGTCTCTCCCACTTTATAATGAAGGCCTGCACTAAAGTTCAGCTGTTTCTCACCTTCTGCAAAAGAGAAAAGTACGCCATACCGCAACCCTTCCGGGGCATTTAACTCCTGAATGTAATTTTCAGAACTATCTTTTACTGGGTACGATACAGAGATGCCGGCATTACGCAGCAAATTCAACAGCCTGATCTCCTCAGATATTTCCAGGTGCGTACGCCATTTTAGACTGTAAATTCGAAATACCGCCTTCTTGTCGCCATCGGTAACTAAATAGCTATGGTTGATGCCGGTTTTGAGCAGCTTACAGGTAGCAGCCGCGCTAAACCCGTATTTATCCTGCAAAAATAAACCAACGTGCTTTGACGACAATGTAGAATTACTGACCTGGAAATTTTGCATGATTAAAGTTTTGGGGCTACAAAGAAACAAAAATGCCACTGCTTTTTAGCAATGGCGTTAAGTATATCGGTTAATAATGCCCTTTTAAAGAAAGGATGTACACAATTTCACCTTCTACTTCATACACTAAGCGATGCTCTTTATTAATTCGTCTAGACCAAGCACCTGAAAGATCATGTTTTAATGGCTCTGGTTGTCCAATGCCCTTATAAGGATCATCAATAATGGATTGGAGTAACTCCTTTATTTTTTTAACAATTTGCTTATTGCCACTTCTTTTAAAGAAATCGATATCAACGTCAGCTTGTTTTGTGAAACTTACAATCACAGTTCGTCTATATTAACCACTCTTGTTTCCCCCTTTTTAACCTGCTCTCTACTATTTTGAATTTTAGCTACGAACTCAGGATCATATTCTTTTTCTTCAAAAGATATTTTAAGGGCTTTCATAAACGCCTTTATAGCATTTAACTGCTCTTTGTTTTCAGGATGTACAATTAATGTTTCCATAATCAAATTTAAGCATTTTCAGGATTACATTTAATATAAACAGAAAAGTTGCAAGTGGATGCCTGCAACTTTTCTATTTATATATGTCAGCCTTTACACCGCGTCCGACAACGAACTAAATGTAAAGTCTCTTATCTTCATTGGCGGGATAAGATAGCTACGGTAGCTTTCTACACTAATACTGCGCTCTTGCTTGCCAAGTGCTTCGAGGTTGTTCAGCATAATTACCGGGCTCTCGTTAAACCTGAAGTTTTTTACAGGGAACATGATCTTACCGTTCTCGATATAAAACGTACCATCGCGGGTAAGGCCGGTCAACAGCAGCGATTGGGGGTCGACCATGCGGATGTACCATAACCTCGATACCAGGATACCTTTTTCGGTGCCCTTTATTAGTTCTTCCAAACTTTGGGTACCGCCTTCCATAATAATATTGCTGGGGCCGGGAACAGGCTGCACTCCTTTCTTTTGCGCCCAAAAGCGCGAGTACGAAAGATTTTTCACTACGCCTTTATCTATCCACATTGTTTTCTCGCGTGGAAGGCCATCGCCGCCCCAGGTAGAACCGGGCAGGTCGGGGTTAAAAGGGTCCGAATAGATGGTTACCTTAGGGTCAACCAACTGCTCGCCCAAACGGGTGCCGCCGCCTTTTTTGCTCAGGAAACTACGGCCTTCCTCCGCGCTGCGCGCGTCAAAACGGAACATGTTTTCTAACATATAGGTTGCTGCTACCGGCTCTAATATCACGGTATATTTACCAGGCTCAATAGCACGTGCACCTACCGATGCATTGGCTTTCATACAAGCCACGCGTGTTGCCGAAGCAGTATCCAGTTTAGATACATCGGTAAAGCCACGTGCCGCATAGCCCGATGTGGTGCCGCCCTCATTACGGGTGGTAACCGAAAAGGTAACATCGCTGCTTTTGTTGTAGGCAAATAAGCCCCTAGAGTTCATTACCGCGTTAAAACCGCTCGAGTTCTCTAAGAATCCGGCTGCAAAAAGTTTGGCTTCTTTAGTTACCTGTAAGCTTTTGCCCACCATTTCAGCGCGACTCTCAGGCGTCATGGCTGCGGTGTTGGCATTGTATGTAATGGCTTCTTTAAACTCGCTTTGGCCAAGCATCGGCATATATTCCGAATTTTCGGGAGCAAGCTGCGCCAGTTCTTCCGAACGGCGAACAACGCGTTCTAATGATGCATCGTCGAACTGGTCGATAGTAGCCGAGCCTGCCTTTTTACCATAAACAGATGTTACGCTTAAGCCAACCGTACTAATATCTCCTGCTGTTGAAACCGCATTTAATGCATAACGTACGTTACCGCCCTCGCTACCACCCAGGCTTACTTCGCACTCGTCGGCTTTTGAATAGCTAAGCACTTTCTTTAATAAAGCTTGTGCTTGTTCTTTTGTATATATAGGCATATGTTATCCGATCTTTCTTTTTGTGTTAATTACATTAACACCGTTAAACCTTGCTGTTGACGACCCGTGCGATACCGCGCTGCTTTGGCTTGGCTGGCCCTTACCATCATTGAACGAACCACCAAGGCGGTAGTCGCGTGCATCACATACCGCGGTACACGAGTTCCAAAATTCCTGTGTGTTGGCCTGGTAGGCAACATCGTTTAGCATACCTACAATTTTACCCTGCTTTATTTCATAATAAAGCTGACCGCCAAACTGAAAGTTATAGCGTTGCTGATCGATAGAGAACGAACCATCGCCAATAATATAAATACCTTTTTCTACATTCTTGATCATATCATCAACCGCCAGCGGCGTTTTACCCGGCTGCAATGATACATTCGGCATGCGCTGGAATTGTACATCCTGCCAGCTTTGCGCGTAGCAGCAGCCCTGCGATTCTTTTAAGCCGATGATATGTGCCTGATCGCGAATGGCCTGGTAATTTACCAGCGTTCCTTCTTTAATGATATCCCATTTCTTGGTACCTACACCTTCGTCGTCATAACCCACTGCTCCAAGCGAACCAACCTCGGTTTTATCACCGGTTACGTTAACGTTTTTACTGCCGAAGTTAAATTTGCCCGATTTCCATTTATCCAAAGTAAGAAAGCTGGTACCGGCAAAGTTTGCCTCGTAGCCCAGCACACGGTCAAGCTCGGTTGGGTGACCTACCGATTCGTGGATGGTTAACCAAAGGTGGCTTGGATCCAACACCAGGTCGTATTTCCCCGGTTCTACTGTTTTAGCAGCTATTTTTTCGGCGGCTTGTTTGGTGGCAAACTTCATGTCCTCCATCATATCGTAACGCTTTTTATAGCGTGGCGTAATGCCGGCAACCGTTTCAGAAGCCATCGGCACCAAGTATTCGTAACCCATACCAACCGGCGAACTTAACGAACGGCGTGTTTGGAACGAGTTTGTAGCACTATCTATCTTAGTTACGTTAAAAGATGGGAACAACCTGTGAATATCCTGATCGATATACGAACCATCGGTAGAGGCAAAATACTTTTGCTCATTAACCGCAAATATGGTTGAGTTTACAAAGTTGGCGCCGCCATTCATGGCTACAGCATTAGCGCCGAGCAAAAGATCTACCTTTTCTTTAATAGGCACCTCAAAGGCATTTTTTTCGATGGGTGTTTTCCAGCTTACCTCGCCATAGCCTTTTTGAGGGGCCAGTTGTACCGGCGCACTGCCCAGTTTGGCATTGGCTTTGGCAACCGCCACCGCGCGTTTTGCAGCTTTGGCTATCCCTTCTTTAGTTACCTCATTAGTTGCGGCAAAACCCCAGCAGCCATTGGCAATAACACGGATACCTATACCGTACGATTCAGTATTGGCAACGTTGGTTACGCGGTTTTCGCGGGTGATAACAAACTGGTTAAGATAACGGCCTATACGCACATCGGCGTAGCTTGCGCCCGCACTTTTAGCGGTATTAAGGCCTGCATCGGCCAGTTCTTTTTTAATGCGTACGTCAACGCCCTCAAGCGCCTGCTGCACGTCGATGTTTTTACCAAAGCCATCTAACGACGGGAGCATCATGGCCCCCGCGCCAACGCCGGTTAAAAAAATAAAGTCTCTTCTTCTCAAAGTTTATCCTCCAAAATTAATTTCAATGATAGTCTCTCCCTGCCCTCTCCGAAAGAGAGGGTTCTCAACCAAATATTTTCAAGCCCTCTCCTTCGGAGAGGATTATTCCATGAGGGCTTCGCCGTTTAGGAGAGGCCCTTTGTTTCTACCCAAAGGAAAGTACATGCTGCAAGCAACAAGATATAAAAATATATTTTAGGCACATCAATCCGAACTTTTTGCTGTATCTGTTTTGTTACATTGCCACTTATTTCGTGCGACTTAGCATATTTTTCAGTTACCGATAATTTATTGGCCGCTTGTGCTGCTCTCCAATCGCTTTCGGCAAATGCATACCAGTTTTTACCCCCTATGGTTTGCCAGCCAGCCGCCTCGGGCCAATATTGCACAGCATACTCAAATGGCACATTTGGGTTTTGCGCCGGTGCAATAGTTTCATTGTTTATGGTGACCAGTGATGCCTTGCCTTGCGCAAATTGTAATTGCGCAGGGTGCCCTGTATATGGTGGCGATAAAAACTCAACCTCATCCTCAACGGCATCGTCCTTTCTCGCGACCTTGGTTATCAACGCTGACCATAGCGCCGTGTAATCTGCCTTGTCGCCGCTAAGCATCCAGCTAAAGGTGTTATTTAATGTAGTAAAAACCACCCTGCCCGAGCCGGAGATGGTACTGCTTGCCAAAACTTTCCCCTGCGCCGTTTTCACAAGCGGCCGGGTTCCGTTTGTGTAGGTAATATTTGCCTGCCCGTAACCCAATTTGCCCATGCTGCTTTTTCCATTTATTACAACCATGGCAGCCGCAGGCTCTTTACCCGCAACCACATCTACCGGGAATTGCTTTTGCAGCCAGGATGTTTTTGCGGTGCTATCCGCGCGTACAATAAGGCCGAGGCCGTTATCGGTAACAGCTTGTTTAAGCGCGCCGCTCTCTGCCGGGCTTAATCCGTTTAAAACCGACAGGTCGCCAATTACTACATCAAATTTATCAAACGTTTGCGCCGATAGCTTGTCCAAATTAAACTGGGCTATGTTAACGTATTCGCTATTGAATTTACCTTTGCTAATGGCCGATCGCAGGGCCACACTATAGCCATTTTGGGTAAGCCAGTTCTTCAAAAACTTACTCTCAAAATCTGGCGAAGCCGAAAGCATTAAAACTTTTAGCGGTTTAACAGGCGATATTTGAACAAGGATACTACCCTGTGTAGCAGTATCGGCACTCAGGTGAAACACCATTTTTCCTGTGGTTTTGGGGACAGTTATTAAATTAAACGCCGTTTGTGTATTTGCCGGCAGCATAACCGAATCTAACCCGGTATTCAATCCCGTTAAAACCAATTTTGCTTTTTGTGCCGATGCGTTGTTATATATGCCCTGCACATGCAACGGCTCCCCGGCTTTAAGATGACCGTTCCAACTAACATTGCTGACGCCTGTAGGTGCTTTCGCTGGATGAAATATAAAAGGCATACTATCCAGTTGCGCTAATTCATCTGCACGTAACCCGTAACCAAAAATATGCAGCTTATCAGTTTTATTCAATTCATCCAAACTGTTAATGAGGTTGGCTTTAGGGAACTTTTTTTTAACGGCAATATCAGTGGTAACTACGCTTGTATCTGCAGACCTAATACTATCCGCATCAAAACCATCCGTCAGTAAAATAACTTTATGTTCGGCAGATCTGTTGATCACTCCATTATAAGTGATTGGTAAAGCAACACATGCCAGCGATGTTGCAGCGATGATAACCGCCGATATCCGCAGCCATAAATACCGTTTATTCGAGCGGCGATACTCCTGCCACGTAAAACCAACGGCCAGCAAAAAGCAAAGCGTAATAACGATGTATGTCCAATTGGCCTGCATTAACGGTTAACTTGTTTTAGGTTTTTATAATACTGTTTAGACAGCCCCATATCTGCCGGGCTTTCTTTAGAGCCCGGCATCGCTTTAAGCGATGTTAGCGTTTTTTGCAGGGCGCGCTCTACCGTGTTTACATCGTTTAGGTTTGCCTTTGGTACCGATAATATGCGGCGCATAGCGTTAAGCGCAGACAGGTAAATGCCCGGTTGTGCTGAGTCCCGTGTGCTCATTTCCTGGTTAGCTAATTGCAGCGTCCTTTTATCTGCACTATTCAGGGCCGGGTTTGTCTTTAACCCTTCTAAAACATTTACCGCTTTTTTTAGCGCCTCCAGCTGGTCGGCAGGTGCTTTTATATCCAATTTGTTAACAGGCTGGATGATCTTGTCCAGTTCGCCGCTTAGTCTCTTTTCGGGCTTAAAGGGTGGCGGGTTATAAGCCGTTTTGGCCACATAAGATCGCGACTTTTGCTGCAGATCTTTAAGTAACCGCAATGCTTTGTACGCAAACGGCAATGCCACCTGCGGTTTATAAAGGCGCAGCTGTAATTCGGCCTTCCACATTTCGGTAAGGGTTGCTTTTAACTGGGCCTTTATACCCGGCTCAAAAAAGCCTGCGTCCTCGGCATTATCATGGTCATCGGTATATTCTTTCAGTATTTTTGTCGCGTTGCTAAAATCTGCCGGGTCGGCGGGGTCATTACCTGGCGCACCAATAGCGTCTTCTCCCTCTTCTCCCAAAAACTTGCCATAGCGCAGCCTTAGCAGCTTTTGGTCGATACCGAGATCGTTACTGCGGGCATTAAATTTCTCTACGCTGATGCTGTCCTTATCTTTCAACAACTGCTCTGCATCAATAATAATTTGTCGCTCGCTTCTAAAAAACTCGGGCTTAACGTTTACGCCCGATAGCACGCCATTCATGCTCAACAATTCGGCAGTATCCTGTATGCTTACGGTGTACACATCGGTGCGACTAAGCTGCTTGTGTGTATCCTGCGCCTGTATATAAAAGTACAATTCATCGCCGGGCTGCATATCCAGGCCTGGCAGATTTATTAATTTTTGAAGGTTGTATTGCGGCTTGTGCGCGTCGAACCCCTGCGTAAAATTCAATTTATATTCTTTAAACTTTACACCCTCGCCACGGCCTTTGGCAACCGTTGCCATAATTGTTGATGCAGCTACCCCATAATCATCATTTACGGTGGCGTTAATGGTAACCCTTGGCGCTTCGCCTGCATCTATATAAGTATATTGCTTTGGCGATTTTATATGGATAACCGGCGCACCATCCTTAACCACCTGTATGTAATAGTAATCGGATAATTTACCATCGATACTTACCTGGTAAAAACCCGGCTTAATAATTTGCCTGGAAGCACGCCATTCGGTATGGTTCTTACTGCTTTGCAATGCTATTTCACCATTTTTAATAAACTGTATAACTACTTTTTTAACAGCGATGTTGGTTTTAATAGCCCAGCTAACTGTACCCCCTTCTTCTGCCGATAGGTTAAATTTATCCTGCGTGCGTTTTGGTTTGCCTGTGTAAATGGGTGGGATAATGCTAACCTCTACACCGCTAATTTGGGGCAACACCTTTTCGGCCATATCCATAGTGCCGGGTACGCAAACAGCAACCGGGCGGTTCGGTCCGTAAAATATCCGTTCGATATGAAAGATCTTCCCTAATCCCCATATCAATCCGGTAGCTATAATGAGCGCGAAAAAGGCCGTTACCAATCTTTTAGCAAATGGCTTGTGAGATATTTTCAGATCAGCCAAAACAGCCGCTGTTTTTGAAGAAGCGATAACCTGCAAAGGGTTTAACTCATGAGCAGGTAATAACAAAAGCTGACTGCTCTCTTGCAATTCGGGATATTCTTTGTTTAAAAATGCGGCTATCTTTTCGTCCGTCATCCGCCAGGGGCGATTTACAGCCAGTAAAACGGCAAGTGTAACGGGGAATGTAATGGCACCCCAAATTAAACTTGGCGACCATAAATAATACACCAACGCACCAACATACAAAGCTGCGTATAGCGAGTACAGCACATCCTCCAGCACCTGGTAAATTACCCATCGGCGGCGCAGGCCTTGTATCTTATTTAACCCGCCCTGCTCAACCATTGCTTATAGTTTTAGTTTTGTGGGAGAGGATCCGCTCGGCAATAAATACCGCTACCAATAACATCCAAAAATATCGCGACAGATCAGTTTGCTCCGTTGGCTTAGCCGATGCTATGGTTTTATTTTCAGTAACTTTATTTGGCATGATCTGCGCATTGCTTAATACGCGTTTATCATATTTTGCGGGTTGAGGGTAATTGGGTTCTATCAGCTTCAGGATCATTTTGGGAAAAGCATCGCTCCAAACTAGATCATTCCACAAGGGGTTAAAACGACTATAGAAATGGTACGTATTACCATCTAAACCTAATACAGGTTTGCCAAACCCATCTTTCCAGATAGCTTCCTCATCTGCTTTTGAACTTATCGCTTTTGTTAAAGAGATGTGTCCTGGTTCTATCCACGTATTTACATCGGTGGCTTTACCGGCCTCGTAATTAAAAATATGCTTACTGCTTTTTGCAGATTTGCTTACCACCTGCTCTGACAACCAAAACAACCAGGTTTGCCCGTTTGGTATTTGCAATGCATTGGTATATTGCTTAATTACGGCTTTCTTCCCGTTAAAGCTAATCGCTGCCGAAAGAGATGCTTTTAAGTAGTTGGCATCCACGCTATATTTATCGGTATAAATAGCTATGCGTGTTGTACTTGTATCAACAGTAATTGTATTTGAGGCTTTTAAACTAACCGTTGGCTGCCCGTTTGGGGTACTTACGCTTATATCCTGTGTACCGTCGTTTTGCAAAACTTGGGTACTGTAACTTATACCGGCTGGGTTACTATTGCCAACCGTTACCTTAATTAAACCATTATTTGTTAGCGATGCTGAAGCTATCCATTTACTCACCGAGTCTGCCGCGCTATAGGTTTGCCAATGCAGGTTTAAATCGACTGATGGTTTACTGCCTTTATAATAATTTAGCCCATTCGGCGTAAAAACATACACCGGCATGGTCGACGACACCTTACTGTCTAAAGCCCTTACCAGGCCCCAGTAGTTCGCGGTAGCAGCAGTGTCTTTTATAGTGGTGTCGGTTAATAGTGTGTTCAAATCTTTTTTTGCAAATCCCCTGCCAAAATAATGGAACTCATATCCGGCCTTATTTAATGAATCGACCATGGGTTTAAACTTTTGGTAGGTTTCTTTAAAATCCCCCTTCGAGATGAGCAGCCAACCCTTTACCTTTGGTGTTGATGCAGCCTTTTGCCAAACCGGCGATGCTAATAGCATTGCCAGTAAAGCCAGCAACAAACACCGCAGTATCAACAATAAAATATCCAACAGCTTAAAACTACGGCTGGTATTTTTGGATTCCTCGGTTATGAGCGATATGCTGCCAACTTTAAGCGTTTTACCGGGCCGCACATTCCACAAGTGGATAATAACCGGGATGCTGAGCGCCGCCAATGCAAAAAACCAGGCAGGGTTTAAAAACAGCATCATTGTTTTGCCCCCTTTTTACGCTGTACCAAAAATGCCCGCAAGGCCTCATCAAGCGGTTGCGCTGTACTCACTAGTTGATATACGATGCGCTTTGCCGCGAGGTTGCTTTTTATCGTGGCTAAATGTTCATTCAAACGCTCTTTATAGGCATCCTTTGCACGTTGGGTATTTACCTGGATAGTTTCGCCGGTCTCCAGGTCTTCGAGGGTGCTGAACCCTTTAAAGTCAAAATCCAGTTCATTTTGTCCCATCAAATGAAATACGATAACCTCGTGCCGCAGGGCCGATAAAGAGTTGAGCAGCGCGTTTATTTCGCCATCTTGCTGGTACATATCAGTTACAAAAACCAATAGTTCTTTACGTCCGTTGCCTGCAAAAAGTTCTTTATAATGCACAGGTTTGGTGAAAGACCCGGCAGGATCAACCTGTTGCAGGTTATAAAACAGGCGCTGTAAATGCTGTGGATCGGGCTTCGATGGCATCGAGAAAAGTTCGCCATCTTTAAATATATTAAGCGCTACCGAATCGCCCTGTAAATTGGCAAGGTAGGCTAACGAAGCAGTTAGTGCCTTGGCATATGCTATTTTCTTAACCCCGTCGTCATCGTGGTTCATAGATGCGCTGGCATCTACCAAAAACCTTACTGAGATACTCGTTTCCACCTCCGATTCGCGGATGTAATACCTGTCGCTTCGGGCAAACATACGCCAGTCCAGCCAGCGCAGGTCATCGCCCGGTTGGTAGCTGCGGTACTGGCTAAATTCCAGCCCGGGGCCTTTAACCGTGCTTTTGTTAAACCCGTTCATAAAGCCATCAATAACCGTTTTCGCCAGTAACGGCAAATCCTTAATGGTCATTAATACTTTAGGGTCGAGCATGTTTAGTGGTACCGCCGTTAGTGCGAATATATGTGGGTAAGTGATGCGTTACTTTAATTTTGACGCCAACAGGTCAAGCAATTCCTGAAATTCTTTTTCGCTGTACCCTATAGATTGATAAATGATTTTACCATCCTCATCAATGACGACATTACGTGGTATTGATTGCGTTGCATACAGCTTGAATATTTTGCGCCCTTCATCAGGCAGCATCAGGAACGTATATTTATTTTGCTCTTTAAAGGGCAAAACCTTATTCCACCCCTCTTCACGATCCAGGGCAAACAGGGCAAACTTAGGGTTGTCTTTATATTTCTCCCAAATCTCTTTTTGTACCCTGGGTAATTCTACACGGCAAGGCGGGCACCAGGTAGCAAAAAAATTAAGCATTACTATTTTGCCTTTATAATCGTTCAATTTGGCCTTTTTATCCTTTGAAATAAAAAATTCAAACTGAGGGGCCTTATCCCCAACTTTATTTAAGGTTGTTGTATCGGCCACTTGCGCCCGGCAAAAAAATGGCGTTAAAAACAAGATAAGTATCGTCAGTAATTTTTTCATGATGATATATAATATGATTTAAAATTTTTTCTGACCCCGGCTACAGGCTACCCTTACGCTCCACTACTTTTATCAACTCTTCAGTCACCATGTCCGAGTTGATGCCTTCTGCTTCGGCTTTAAAGTTCATGAGTATGCGGTGCCTTAAAACGGCAGGCGCCATGGCGTGGATGTCCTCCATAAGTACCGAATACCTGCCTTTTAGCAGCGCCCTTGCTTTGGCGGTTAATATCAAAGCCTGCCCTGCACGCGGACCTGCGCCCCAGCGCACCCATTCTTTTACATAAGCGGCGGTAGTGGTATCGGGGCGGGTAGCGCGGATCATCTCACTAACATAACGGGTTAGGTCCTCATTAATGGTTACTTGCCTTACCAGGGCTTGTGCCTGTATAATTTCTTCGGCGGTTATTACGGCCTGCACATCGGCTTTTTTGGTGCCGGTGGTACGGTTTAATATTGCAAATTCTTCTTCGGGCGTTGGGTAGCCAATTTTGATCAGCAGCAAAAACCTGTCGAGCTGTGCCTCCGGTAACGGGTAAGTGCCCGCCTGCTCAATAGGGTTTTGGGTAGCCAGGATAAAGAAAGGTTTATCCAACGGATAGGTTTGCCCGCCATACGTTACCTCAAACTCCTGCATGGCCTCCAGCAATGCCGATTGCGTTTTGGGCGGCGTCCTGTTGATCTCATCGGCCAGAATAATATTGGCGAAGAGCGGGCCTTTGTTAAACTTAAAAAAACGCTTGCCGGTTGATTGATCTTCCTCCAGTATCTCGGTGCCTATTATATCTGTTGGCATCAGATCCGGTGTAAACTGGATGCGCCTGAACGCCAGATGCAGCGCCTGCGACATGGTTTTAACGATAAGTGTTTTTGCCAGCCCGGGCACACCCTCCAGCAGGCAATGGCCACCGGCTAAAAAAGCAACCAGCAGTTCATCCAAAATAGCATCCTGCCCTACAATTACCTTTTGTATCTCACTTTTTAACTGAGGCAGCTTTTGCAGTAGGGCTTGTATATTTTTCTCGGTAAGTTCCAATTTGTTTAATATTAATTATCTATCGCATAGCTTACTCACCCGGTCATCGCTTCGCTGTACCACCCTCTCTTCGCTGCGCGGAAAGAGGGTCTTTCTTATCTTCTTACCCTCTTTGCGCAGCAGAGAGGGTCGCGCACGTAGGGTCGCGGGGTGAGTTTACTCGACGGTTAATGAGGCTACAAGATATTATCCTTTCACCTAAATACCATGCTTTTTTACCAAAATATCAACAAAGTATCTAAAACTTTACAACATCATCGGATAATTAATAAATACGGGCAATATTTTTGTTTTATTTTAGTCCCGATAACGATTGGGTTTACAGATGGTGTACGGACAAAAATTCACTTTTACAAGGTTAAGCTACCACAGCGGCGATTGGGATACCGATCAGCGGATGCCATCAAACTTGCTTAACTCGCTATTGGAATACACCACTATTCCTATTGAAGAGCATGAAAAAGTGATCCCGCTAAGCAGCGATGATATTTTTGCCTACCCGTTTTGCTACCTCAGCGGGCATAAGCTGGTGCAGTTTGACGCTAAAGAGAAAGCCAACTTTAAAAAATACGTGCAAAACGGCGGCTTTGTATTTGTTGACGATTGCAACCACGATATCGACGGGCTTTTTGCCAAATCATTCGAGGCGCAAATGGCTGCTTTGTTTGGGCCGGCTGCCATGAAGAAGATCCCCAATAACCATAAGCTTTACAGTTCCTTTTTTAAGTTTGATAAAGGCCCGCCAACCACCTCTTTTGAGCTGAACGGCTGGGGCGACGACCTGGTGCACGATTATCTGAAAGCTATTGAGATCAACGGCCGCATCGGTGTGCTGTACAGCAGTAAAGATTACGGCTGCGAGTGGGATTACGATTTCCGCAACAAGCGCTTCCTGGCCGAAGACAATACCAAATTTGGCGTGAACATTATTGTTTATGCCATGAATTCTTAATCGGGTAAGTCATTTTTGCTTACCTTTCGCACAGTTTTTACGACAATGGCACACGACGGTTACTACATATCGCAGGGCAACGAAGAAAAAGGCCCTTTTACTATAGAAGAATTAATGCAAATGGGTATCGACCTGGATACCATGGTGCTTGCCCCCGGTGCCGACGACTGGCAGCGCGCGGCAGATATGCCCGAATTTTTCAACTACTTCGAAGCCAACGGTATTTACTTCCCTACCGAGGATAACCTGGGCGGTTTTGGCTGGAGGCTGCTGGCTTACATTGCCGACACATTCATTATGTCGTACCCTATAACTTTCTTAAGGCCTGCTGGTTTTACGACGGTTTACAACAGGGCCATGGAAGGCAACGCCACTGTGGATGACCTGGTATTTATGCTCAAATTTAATTTCACTAGCTTTTTAGTTGTGGCGTTATACCATACTATATGCGAGTTTTCGCCGCTACAGGGCAGTATTGGTAAAAAGATGTTCAGGCTGGTGGTGGTTGATGCCGAGGGCCGTAAGCTAAACTTTGGCAGGGCGCTGTTGCGTAACCTTGGCAAGTTTGTTTCGGGCCTGGTTATCATGATCGGCTACCTGGCCGTTCTGTGGGACGACCGCAAACAGGCATGGCACGACAAATGGGCCAATACCTATGTGCTGATCAAAAACCGTTAGTAAGTGCGTATTCTAATTCCCCTCTTGAGAGGGGTTAGGGGTGTGTTCTGCGATAGATAATACCTGTAAATCCACCCATTTCAGGCAGAAAATGTTCACGTTCACGTTTGCACAAGTGCAGCACATATCATGAAGGCCTTAATAATCAACCAATTCGCTGATAAAGTACTGACACGGTTGCGACACCATGAACACTGAAAAAAATGATATACCGGAGAGCGCTACGTCTTTCGAGTGATAATCTCCGCCTACGTCTTTGCGAGGTACGAAGCAATCTCTTTGCTATACAGAGCCAACATTCGTTTTTATTAGGACTGGCACCCTCTCCGTCCACCGTCATTGCGAGCGATAGCGTGGCAATCTCTTTAGTACAAGTTGCCGATTAGTTATCCGTTAGGATGGGACGGTGGCATTAGGTTTGTCAGGCTCAATTTCTTGAACCGGGATTAAGCGGATTTGTATGATTTCCACGATTTAAAATCCCTTAATCCAGTTAATCCCTAAATCAAAGTTCAAGACAATATACCGCCTGTTGGAGCACACGCGGCACGCGTGCGCTAGCAAGGTGCCTTGGATAAATTATTTACAGTAATTCTCCATCACTAAATCTTTGCCGTTCAAAGTGCTTTTTATTTTTTCATAAAATGCTTCCTTAATATTTCTTTCAGTGGGAGTATCAGATTCTTGTATTTCACGCACAACTCTATTGTACCTATTTTTCCAATCTTTGGTATCAGAGGCTTTTTTTTGTTCAGTTTTCATAACTTATTTACGTCTTATTAAGTTAAAAGGTTTCATGGGCCACTATTTCATGTCCAGATATAAAACGAAATCCATCATTATCTATAACCGCTAATTTAATAACACCACCGACAGTAGGAATGTTTTCAGTATAATTTTGGAAGTCTATCTCCATCTTCATTAGTAGGTTCGCTAAGTTCACGGCTTGTTGAAGGCTGAGATTTGTAAGTTTAAAAATCTTCATATCTTCAAATGTTTCTTTTGTGACTATATCCCCATCTTTTAATAAACTTTCAAGATAGTCTGAGGTTATCTCATCATCAGGTATCTTAAAATCCTTCGCTACTCTTTTTACTATTGAAGGAAGTATATCAAAAATCGTGTTAAAATCTCCAAGAAGTAGCCTTTCGCTAAGTCTATTTTGTCCCTCGCAAATAACAGACATATTGTCCGGCAAAGATACAACTTCCACAAATTCAAAATCGGGGTTATCTAAGTCTTTTTTTTGTGCTTTAACAACACTTAGCTTATAAATGTAAGTTTTTCCCGTTGACCTTGAGTAGTTGCTTAAAATAAATATTGTCGTGTCAATATTAGGTTTTTTGCTAAGCCATTCTTTTACTTCTTTTACAATGAAATCTTTTAACTTATTTACCTTCTCTGAAATTGACTTAATATCTGATTTATTATCAGGTTTCAATTCTTTTAAAGCCTTGTCAATTAGTTTCTTTATTATTCTGCCATTTATACTTGCACTACCAGCAGTGGTTATTGCTGCATATTTACCATACTGGTATAACTTATCTTCGTAATTTTTAGTATGTGATGGCTTTACCTTAAATAAATTAATTATATCGCGCGGATTTATTTTAATTTCATCGCCATTTTGGTGGGCAATCTTAGCCAAATAATTATTGAAATCTTTTGCTTCAAGAATAGGCCTAACAGTGGTAACTAAAGAGTCAGCAATTATTGCAACCCCATCTTTCGCTCTTACGCTTGCTATAAACGTCATAAAATATGTGTTCGGTTTGGTTGAGATAAAATTAAATACTTAGATTGACTATTGCAAATTAGGAATCCACATTCACTTAACCATTATATTCAACTGTACTGCTAGCGCAAGAGTGCCGCATGTGTCAAATTCATAGCGGGGCTACCGCAACCGAAGCACCACTGCAATTGCTTTTCATATTATTAACACCATGTCAGTCTGAGCTTGTCGAAGACCTCTGCGCGTGCTAATGGTTCCACAGGCTCACCATCACAATTCGCATATCACTCGCATAACACACCCCTTTCCCCTCTCAAGAGGGGAATTAAAAACTGCACATCCGCATATTTGCACATCTGCACATCTAAAACTATATTTAGGCATTAAAACTGACCCACTTTGAAAAGAAAAGACTTCCTTTACCTTACCGGCATGGGCATTAGTGCATCTATGCTTAGCCAGTTCACGGCAACGGGTTCGCCCGTTGTGCCCGGCACGCGCATGCGCGATGTTGATGTGGCCATAAAAAAACGCATGAGCGATGTAGCCCTTAACGCCGCCCGCGCTAAAGGCGCCACCTATACCGATGTGCGCCTTGGCCGCTACCTTAACGAGTATGTGGTTACCCGCGACAAAAACATTGAGAACATTGTTGATACCGAAAGCTACGGCATGGGTATCCGCGTTATTGCCAATGGATGCTGGGGCTTTGCCGCTACCGATAAATTAGATAACGACAGCATTGCCCGCGCCGCGCAAACGGCTGTGGCCATTGCCAAAGAAAACTCGCGACTGCAAAGCGAGCCGGTGCAGCTGGCACCGCAAAAGGGCTACGGCGAGGTTACCTGGAAAACACCTATAGAGCGCAACGCCTTTGAGGTGCCCATGAAAGAGAAAACCGACCTGCTGCTTTCTGTTAACGATGCCGCCTTTAAAAACGGCGCCAACTACGTTAACTCGATACTGTTTATGGTGAACGAGCAAAAATACTTTGCCTCTACCGATGGCTCATACATCGACCAGGATATTCACCGCATATGGCCGGTATTTGGGGTAACCAAAATTGACGAGAAAAGCGGCAAGTTTGAAACCCGCAGTTCGTTGAGCGCGCCGCGCGGCATGGGTTACGAATATGTAATGCCAAAGGCGAGCGAAAAAATAAAAAGCCAAACCA
Source organism: Bacteroidota bacterium (assembly GCA_040389205.1). GTDB lineage: Bacteria > Bacteroidota > Bacteroidia > Sphingobacteriales > Sphingobacteriaceae > Mucilaginibacter. The sequence goes on along the minus strand of JAZKAL010000013.1, from coordinate 89,750 downwards.
CCCTATACCGCGACCGTTACGACATGCTGGAAGATGCAGGCGCAGCAGCCCTGCAGGCAGCAGAAAAGCTAAAGGCAAAAACGGTAGAGCCGGGTAAATACGACCTGGTGTTGGATCCAAGTCACCTTTGGTTGACTATCCACGAGTCGGTAGGCCACCCTTCCGAGCTTGACCGTGTGCTGGGTTACGAGGCCAACTTCGCCGGTACCAGTTTTCTTACTTTGGATAAGTGGAAAACCGGCAAGTTCAACTTCGGCAGTAAAAATGTAAACATTGTGGCCGATAAGCTGCAACCGGGCTCGCTTGGTGCTGTGGGTTATGACGACGAAGGCGTAGGCACCAAACAATGGGATATTATTAAGGACGGCGTACTGGTTAACTACCAGGCCATCCGCGACCAGGCGCACATCATCGGTTTAAAAGAATCGCAGGGGTGCTGCTACGCGCAAAGCTGGAAAGACGTACAGTTCCAACGTATGCCGAATATATCATTGCAACCGGGCAAAGAGAAAATGTCGCCGGCAGATATGATCAAGAATGTAGAAAAAGGTATCTACATCATTGGCGATAGCTCGTTCTCTATAGACCAGCAGCGTTACAACTTCCAGTTTAGCGGGCAGCTTTATTACGAGATAAAAAATGGTAAAATAGTGGGCATGCTAAACGATGTTGCCTACCAGGCCAACACGCAGGAGTTTTGGAACGCCTGTACGGCAGTTTGCGATAAGGACGATTACCGCCTGGGCGGATCTTTCTTTGACGGTAAGGGCCAGCCAATGCAGGCCAGCGCGGTATCTCATGGTTCATCAACAGCCCGTTTTAACGGGGTTAACGTAATTAACACAGCAAGAAAAATATAGTAACATGGCAATATTAACTGAAAACGAATGCCGCACCCTGTTAAAAAAGGTGCTTAGCTATTCAAAAGCTGATGAATGCCAGGTTAGCATTTACAGTTCAGATTCGGCAAACGTACGCTTTGCCCGCAACAACGTATCTACCAGCGGCTTTATAAGCAGCAGCAGCATGGCCATATCATCGGCCTTTGGCAAGAAACTGGGCGTTATTACTTTGAATGATTATAGCGACGAATCTATACAAAAAGCCGTAAAACGCTCGGAAGAACTGGCGCAGTTCGCGCCCGAAAATCCGGAGTATATGCCTATGCTTGGCCCGCAAACCTACCCTGCACACGGCCAAACCTTTGTTGAGGCCACAGCAGCCATTACCCCTGCCCAGCGCAGCAAATGGGTAGAGGACAGCCTTAACATAGCCAAACAAAACAAGCTTACCGCCGCCGGCTTTTTGCAGGATAGCTCGGCAAGCAGCGCCATGATGAACTCTAAAGGCCTGTTTGTTTATAATAAAGGCACTAACGTAAACTTCTCGGCCACCATGCGCACCGCGGATGGACAAGGTTCGGGCTATGTTACCAAAGATTATAATGATGTAGGCAAAATGGATGTGGCAGCCTTTTCGGCAATAGCCGCTAAAAAAGCAGCCGGTTCCATCGGGGCTAAAGCCATTGAACCGGGTAAGTACACCGTGATATTAGAGCCTGCCGCAGGTATTGTTTTGCTGGAGCAGTTATACGGCGGCCTTGATGCCCGCAGTGCCGATGAAGGCCGCAGCTTTTTAAGCAAGCCGGGAGGTAAAACCCGCCTGGGCGAAAAGATGGTAGATGAGCGTGTAAATATCTACGCCGACCCTACCAACCCTGAACTGCCTGCTACCACTTACGACGGCGAAGGTATGCCTTTGGATAAGATGAGCCTGATAGAAAAAGGCGTGGTGAAGAATTTTAGCTACTCGCGCTACTGGGCGCAAAAGAAAGGTGTAAAACCGGTACCCGGCGCGGCCAACATTATTATGGAAGGCGGCACACAAAGCCTGGAAGACCTGATAAAAGGAACCGAGAAAGGCATACTGGTTACCCGCCTGTGGTACATACGCCCGGTTGACCCGCAAACTTTGCTTTACACAGGCCTTACCCGCGATGGTACGTTTTACATTGAGAATGGTAAAATTAAGTTCCCGATAAAAAACATGCGCTTTAACGAGAGCCCGGTAATTATGCTGAACAACCTGGATGCCCTTGGCAAAACCGAGCGCACCGTAAGCGGCGAAAGCAGCCAAAGCGCCCTCATCCCGCCAATGCGTATAAGGGACTTTACATTCACATCGCTGTCTGACGCGGTGTAGAACATAGATTTTAGCTAGCGATGGGTATAAAACCCATCGCTATTTTTTTTGTATGCGGATGTCATGGTGAGCCTGTCGAACCATAGTCGCTCGTACAAGTCTTCGACAAGCTCAGGTTGACGTATTTATCAAAAAAAGATTATCTTTCCTAAAAAATCTAAATCATGGCCTTTGCATATGGTACTTCCATCACAACACCAAACGGTTCAATCGCAATAGAACAGCTAAACATTGGAGATCCGGTTTCAGCATGGACACCTGATGGCAAAGTGACAACAGAGGTTGTATTTAGCTCAGGCACCCCGGAAGGATTTCCGGCAAGCGACATTTTTTTCCTTGAGTTTGACGAATGCTCTTTAATTGTTACACGCGACCAGCCTTTTGTATTAGCCGACAATAAGGTAAAAAAAACAACCGAGCTTGGGCCGGGCGACCAACTGCTTAAGCCAGACGGGCAGACGGTGACGTTAAGGATGATGTCTGTCGGCCAATGGAACCGCGGCTTAAATGGTATCGCAATTGACAAAACTAACAATACAGGAAACCATCTTATTATTGCCAATGGCATTGTTTGCGGCGATTATGTAATGGAAGTGATGCCATCGCCGCATGACGATGACAGACCTTTCCTTGAAGACCATAAAATAACCGACTAACTCCACCGCCCGCCACACTGTAGGCTCACTTGTTGGTGTTGTTACCACCGATCAGTTCCCCCGCAATAACGGTTTGTAAGAAATCACTACAAATTAAACATCACCTTAGCCAGTAAAAACCTGCCGGGAATGGTGTACGAGCTATTGGTAAACGTATTTGCCGACAGGTACAGCGCGCTGTAGGTTTTGGTATTAAACAGATTTTGCGCGCTTAGCTCCACATCCAATTTTAACTTGTTAAACTTGTAACGCATAGATGCATCGGCAAAAATATATTTCAGGTCGTTAGCCTGTTGCTGGTGGGTGTAGTAATGATCGGCAGAGGCGCTAAAGAACAGGTTGCTTAGCGGGGTGTAGTTTATTGAACCCTGCTGCGTTAAGCGCTCAAATTTATTTTTTGTTGCCACGGCAGATGAACTGCTGGTTGTTTGGTCGTAATTGGCTTTATAGCTTAAGTTTACCTTGTCGCTCACCTTGGTATCGGCACCAATACTGTAGGTGGTTGAAACGGTGTTGTAAGGCAAAATGATGTTATTCTGGATCTGGTTTAGCTTAGTGGTTTGTACCGATACCCCCGCGCTGAACGTTGTGCGCAACCCAAACGAATATTTGCTGATGTACCCGTTTCCCGTCCACGAATCGATATTATTATCAAAGGGTAACACAATACGCTGCTGAATGTTGTTGGTTATGATGCTGGACGCGATGTTGTTGGCATTCATGTGCGTGTAACCCGCGTTAATACTGAAAAAGAACAGCGTTATAGCCTTGCGATAATTAAAGCCAAGCATAGCATTCTGCGTTTTGCGCTCGGTAAGGTCGGCGTTATTGGCATAAAGCGAGCGGTAGTTTTTGAGGATATAACCGTTATACACATCCTGGATGTTCCCGATATCATTCCTGAAATTATAGGCCAGCGAAATATAATTTTCTACTGATGTTTGGTATTTAACAGATACCCTCGGGTTAAAATACAGGCGGGTTAAGCTTTTATCTAAATTGTAATAACCATCCTTATAGCTTATTTGTTGCAGGTTTAAGGGCAGCGTGGCATTCAGCTTTAACTTATCGCCGGGGATATCAAAGCCGGCTTCAGCATAAACCTTGCGGCGCTGCCAGTCGAGGTTGTTAACCGAACTATCCGAAACAGCATTTACCGAATTATTTAATTGTGTAAGGCTTAGGTCTGATTTTAACTTTTGCGCTTGCAGGCTAAACCCTGCTTTATAACTCTGTGTAAAGTAGTTACCGGGGATCTTAAACCCTACATAATTATTAGTGAACCATGTTGGGATATCAACCGTTTGGGTAAGCTGTTTATAGGCCACCCCATTATTAAATATCCCGGGGTTTAAGTTGGGTTCTATCACCCTATTCTCGGGCTCGGTGCTGCGGTTCAGGTAACTGTAAAATTCTAAGATCTTATTGCTTTTGCTGGTCTTCATCAGGCTAAACTCGTTGGATAGGTCCATTAAATTATCCTTAAAAACCTGGTTAACGGGCGTGCCATTAGTGTTCAGCGCCGAGTAACCTGTATTGCGGCTGTAGTCGGCAATAAAATTGTTATTAAGGTAATATTTATCCCTGTTCACATTTAGCGAAAGCTGGCTGTGCAAAATATCGGGCCGGCGGCGGTTGTTCTGCACCTCGGCATAGCGGATGGTATCGTTAGGCAAATAATACTCGCTGAAACGGCTATAGTTTTGCTTTTGGTTATCATGCAGGTACGAGAGATTTGCTTTTAACTGCACATCCTTTTTAAGGTTTACCAGGTTGTTCAGATTCAGCAAAGCCGATTGGTTAAACAAATACCTGTTCCGGGGAAGGTCGGGGTCGCCGGCGGTTCCTAAAGAGAGCACGGTACCAGGCTTATCATTATCCAACCGCGAGAGGTAGCCCGACAGGTTGTGCGAAACCAGGTCGCCGGCTACATCGTTACTGGTGTTATTTGCTTTAATATAGTTGATGGCCTTGTATTTATCCTTAAACATCATGGCGTTAAGGTCGGCGTAATATTTATCCGGTAAGCCCGCCCCTACCGTTTCCTGGCCAACCACCTGTAGTTTAGCGTCCTTTTTAATGGTAAGGTTTAGGGCTACATCTTCGCTAACTACTTTATCGCGCAGCATTTTTACGGGTTGGTGGTTTTCCATCACCTGCACTTTATCTACCACGCCCTGGGGAATAGTATTGGTAGCGATGTTATATTTATCATCCAGCAAATTATCGCCACCTATGTACACGCCCGAAATGGCCTTGCCGTTGTAACTTATCTTGCCATCTTTTGCAACATCAATCCCGGGCAGTTTTTTAATAACATCTCCAATAACCCTATCCTGCGGGCTGCTAAACTCCGATACTTTGTAATCGGTAGTGTCGCCATGTACGCGCAGGCGCGGGTTTTTATCTTTAATGGTAACCGTTTGCAGCTGGTTAATTGATTGTGCAAGCTTAAAGTTATATATAGCTACTGCACTGCTAAAAGCTTTCGCCTGCCGGGTAAACCCAACGCAATTTACCTCCAGTTTAAGTCCGCTCTTGTCGGCATCGGCAGGTATTTGAAGGATAAAATTTCCTTTATCATCCGTACTGGTGTACGCGATAATTAAATTGCTGCCGCTTTTTAGGTTAACGCTGGCGTATGATACTGCCTTGCCCAAACTATCGGTAACTGTACCTTTAATTGCCTGCGACAAGGCAATAGCAGAGCACAGCATGCAAAAAATGCACACTGCGCCAAACTTATATACCTGCCTCATTTTTTCTCGGGTAGTTCTAACGGGTTGTTAATATCCACGCTCTGCGCAATTTGCATTTTATCTTTAGGCCCGCCGGGAGCCATCTTAAAGGTTGCGCCCGAGCCGGCTAAGGCCGATTGCATAAAGGCCTGAGGGTCTTTTTTCATGGCATCCTTTAGGTTAGTAAACTCCTTCTCGCTGGCTTTAATACCTGTTGAGGGCAGGGCTATTACAGCCGGATCGTCAATATCATCGGCCATGCCAACCAGCTTTACAACTGTACCGCCGGTTTGTATGGTGCCCGGTTCGGCACCCGGAGCGGGTTTCTCCAGCTTATCGGCGTTATCCAGTCCGTCAAACTTAAATACCACCTGTTTTTTAGCATCGTAGGCCTCTACAATTAAACCCGGTAAACCAATTAGCTTCCACGGGCCACTCCGGAATGGCACATCGGGGCAAAACCAGGCCGTGTAATCGCGACCGGCAAAATGCCCTGTTGCCTTTTGGCATTTTAAGCCCGAAAAGCTTGCCGTATCGTTGGTTATACTCCACTTAATAACTGGCATGGGCTCTTCTATAAGGTAATTGTTTACCAGCTTTTCTTTCCTGATAAATTTCTTCTGATCGGCAAATGTAAAGTACTGGGTATTGGTGGCCCGGCCACCTTTAATGTTTATATTGATACGGCCGCCGCCACTTGCCGCTACCTGCTCGGCCACCTGCTTCCGCATCATGGCGTCCTGCGTTTTACGGTCGAGGCTTTTGTAAACGCTTGCTTTTTTACCCAGGAACAAAACCATGTTCTCGGTATAAGGCTCGTTGGGTTTAGTGGTATCGCGCAGGTGCGTAAACTTGTAATGCGCTACAGCTTTAACGCTATCAGGCTTTTGTGCCTGGGCAGATATCGCTAATGCGCATGTTGTTAAAAGGAGTGTAAAAAACTTTTTCATAAACTGTGATATATGTTAAAAACTAAGGTTGTTTAATTAATACATCACAAACATAACTAATTAATTAGTCAAACTACGAATTATTCGTAGCAATTAACACTTTTTAACAAATATGTTTAACATTAACTATCCAGCCTGTCTTTAATCACCACAATATCAGTCAGCATATCGTGTAGGCATTGTTGTTTAGCTGTAAAAAAGCAGATGATATAACCAACAAATAAAGTAGCTGTAGAAAGGTATTTACCCAGGTTGCGGCCTACGGCCTGGTTGGTGGTTATTTGCTCGCCGTATAGGTCGCACACCCGTATCTTCATGAGTTGCTTGCCTAAAGTGCCGCGTTTGGGGCCCGCTTCTAATTTTACGTTATAAATTATTTTGGCAATGGGTGTTAAGGCTACAATACCGATGGTGATGCCTATCCTCAACATTTTATTTTCATCGCCCGGGAGGGCAATTAATAACACAACCATCACCACAAAAGCGGCCAGTACAAATAACCCGAAAACGATAAGCCAATCAATAACCATCGCTATGGCCCGCTGATCGAAACTGCCAAAGTATTGCATAGGCAAAGGCTGCCTTGTAAAGCCAAATAGCTGCCTTAGTGCAGCTATTTCGTGGGCTTCTTTGTAATCGTCCATCGCAGGGGTCTTTACAAAATCGCCGGGCTTTATTTTACGCTCTTTTAATTGCGCAATAGTAAAGGGGCCATCGGGTTTACCATTAATAACAAGAATATATTCTTCGTTGATGGCGGGCCTTAAATTAGTATTGCCGGATGCTTGCATAGTGTTCAAATTTAAACATTAGGTACAAACCATCCGGCAATAAAAACTATTAATAACGGGTAACTCTAAATTTAGAGAGGCCGCCTTTCATATGAATGATTATTTTATTTGCGGCTGCATCAAAACCCTGCGTTTCGTAAACATTATTGCCTTTGCTAATAAATCCAACAAAATCTGTTGATGATAAACCCGAATCTGAAGTAATACGGCATGCAGCATTTTGAGGTACACTTATCGCCACTTTTGATACTCCGGTTTCTACATCAATGTTTGTAGTAGCAAGCGGTTGGCCAAGTTTAATATCAAAAGAACCGGCACCGCCATCTATATTAACACTTTTGATCTTAAATTTCGACAGGTCAAACTCAAGTGCGGTAGCGCCTGCATTAATGTTGATATCCCATTCCGGCTTAACGTTCAGTTTAATAGTAGCCTTGTTACCATTGTCAGTATCCCAGTCAATGTGCCCTTTTTTATCTTTCATATTAAGGTTAAGCACCGGTGTATTACCTTCCATGGTATGGGTATAGATATACCTGTTAAAGCGCTCTTTAGTGGTTGCTGTAAAAAGCTGGTCGGTTGTATCTTTTAGGTTGTAAGCTGTACCACCACCACTTAAATTAAGTTTAGCCGATGTTGCTGTTGCTACGTATGGCTCGGTATAGGTGCTGCTGCCCTCTACCTTAACAATACCGGTACTGTCGCTGCCGCTATCGTCATCATCATCGTCGTCGTCGCCCTCTTTGTACCAGCCCTTATCGTTAAAGTTCCAATGGCTGTTACGTGGCCACCAGCGGTTCTCAAAATGGCCAAATATTAACAGGGCGAACCCTAATATAACTACCCCTATTTTAAGGGCTGTGGCCCAGGGCGCTTTGTTATTGGCAAACACCAGGTTTACGCCGCCCATGATCAGGAATATTGGCCACAAGTGCAATATGTTGCCCCAGCGGAAATCTATTACATGGAAATTATCTAACAGGAACACGGTTCCTAAAAGGACCAGGATAAGGCCTGGTATTAATTTATCGCTTTTCATGACTATACAGTTGGAGTGTTATCGGTTTGGTTATCTTCTGTTGTTTCGGTTTTGGGTTGCTCAGTAAAATCGGCCTCCCTTTTATCGGCAGCCCAGCCTTCTTTTTCCCATGGTTGTTTTTTACCGCCAAATATGATAGCTGCACCCGCTACTACCAGTATGGCAGGCCAAAGCTTTTCAAAGTCCCAATCAGGTATAATATTTAACTCGTCTACCAAAAATATGGTACCAAGGGCAATCAGTATCACCCCAAACATAACGCCTACGTTTGAAGTTTTTTTAACCGGTTGGTACGGCGGGAACGGTTGGCCCGGGAATGGCGGCTTAGGCACGGTATAATCTACCTTTACATCACCGTAGGTTTGTTGATAGTTTGGGTTATAGCCGGGTGTTACGCCCGGTTTAAAAGGCTCATAAAACCCAAACGGGCGCTTTGGCAATACTATCCATAAAACTATATAAGGCAGCAGGCCTACACCTTTTAAGCACATAGATACTACGAATATCACACGCACAATTGATACATCAACGCCAAAGTAGTCGGCTAAGCCTGCACAAACACCACCTATCATTTTGTGGCGCTCGTCTCTGTAAAGTTTCTTTTCCATTATCTTTTAGTTTAAGTGTGGTTTATATCTGGCCCGGCGCAGGTTTTATAACAACTTCGTCAACATTTGCCCCGGCGCTCATATTTAGTATAGTTACTATTGCCGATGCTACATCTTCGGGGAGTACCATGGTGTTTTTATCAACCTCAATACCGTTCCACGAATCTGTTAATGTTGACCCCGGGATCACTGCTGTTACCTTAACACCATGTCCCTGCGTTTCGAGCCTCATTACCTTATTAAGACCTAAAAGTGCATATTTAGTTACACTATACACACCTGCCTCTACTACAGGGTTTATAGCTGCTACCGAGCATATATTAAAGATATGCCCTTTACCGACGGAAACCATGCTTTTACCGAAGAAACGGTACAGTTCATAGGCCGGAAGCAGGTTGGTATCTATCTGTTTTTGGAAAGAATCTTCGCTATCGTTAAGTATAGATACATGCTTGTACATACCCACATTATTCACAATAATGTCGACGAAACCCAGCATTTTCTCGGTGAATACGGCAAAATTTTTCAGTTCATCGCGCTTGCTGCAATCCGTAACCATGGTAATAACCGTAATTTGAGGATTGATCTCCTGTAGCTCTTGTTTAAAATTTAATAAATCGTCGCCGTTTCTAGAACAAATTGACAGGTTTATTCCTTGTTTAGCAAAAGCAATTGAAACAGCGCGGCCAATGCCTTTGGTTGCTGCAGTAATAAGGGCGTTTTTCATACTTAAATATCAATTTAATTTTATTGATTTTGAGGCGGCAATATAGCTTATATATTAAAAAATGTATTTTTAACCGAATTATCTACGATTAACAAATGTTTCAAAGCTTAGGAAAATATATACTCTTACTGGGTTTGAGTTTTAAAAAACCCGAAAAATTTAAAGTTTACTGGGCCGAGGTGATGCGCGAAATGGTATCGGTAGGTATCGGGTCGTTGGGTATCATCAGCATTATATCGGTATTTATTGGCGCGGCCACAACTATACAGGTGGCCTTCCAGCTATCGAGCCCGCTGGTGCCCCGCAGCATTGCAGGCAGCATCTCGCGCGACTCTAACATCCTGGAGTTTAGCCCTACCATATCATCACTGGTACTGGCAGGCCGCGTAGGCTCAAACTTTGCATCAAACATTGGCACCATGCGCGTTACCGAACAAATTGACGCGCTGGAGATAATGGGAGTAAACGCGCCGGGTTATTTAATAGCCCCTAAAATATTAGCTGCTATTACTATGGTACCGTTATTGGTTATTATATCCATATGCCTTGGTATTACCGGCGGCTACATAGCTTGTTTGGTAACAGGCAGCATTACCCCTGCAGATTACCTGATGGGTGTTAACGATGGTTTTGATGGCCTTACCATCCGTGTTGCCTTAGTTAAAGCGTTTGTGTTTGGCTTCCTTATCGCATCTATATGTTCTTATCAGGGGTTTTATACCAAAGGCGGCGCGCTTGAGGTTGGCCAGTCGGCAACGGCGGGTGTAGTTTATAGTTGTGTGTGGATCTTATTTGCCGACCTTATGATCACCAGTTTAATGTTATGATCGAGATCAAAGATATTTATAAAACCTTTGGCGATAACGATGTGCTTAAAGGCATCAGCGCTACTTTTCAAACCGGCAAAAACAACCTCATCATAGGCGGCTCGGGCTCGGGTAAAACCACCTTACTTAAATGTATTGTGGGCTTGCATGAACCTACCAAAGGCCAGGTTTTTTTTGAGGACGAGAATTTTACCGAAATGGATTTTACCGCCCGTGTGCCAATACGTACGCAAATTGGTATGCTGTTCCAAAACTCGGCTTTGTTTGACAGCATGACGGTTGAAGAGAACATCATGTTCCCGCTAAACCTGTTCACCAGTCAGTCCATGGCAGAAAAACAGGAACGTGCAGATTTTTGCCTTGAGCGTGTAAACCTGAAGGATAAGAACAAGCTTTACCCCGCAGAACTATCGGGCGGTATGAAAAAACGTGTGGGTATTGCCCGCGCCATATCCATGCAGCCAAAGTTTTTGTTTGTAGATGAGCCCAACTCCGGCCTCGACCCAAAAACCTCCATCCTGATAGACGACCTGATAAACGACCTTACATCCGAATACAACATGACAACCGTTGTGGTAACCCACGATATGAACTCAGTAATGGGTATCGGCGATCATATCATTTTCCTTCATCAGGGCCAAAAATGGTGGGAAGGATCCAACAAAGATATTGCACATACCGATAACCAGGAATTGAACGACTTTGTATTCGCCAGCAAATTTATGCAGGCAGCGAAGGACAAGTTGTAATTCTGTTCGTAGTAGCAAGTAATTAGTATCAAGTATCAAGACCCTTTACCATTTTTTTTACCTTTGTAGTTTACAAGTAAGTCTAACTACTTGATACTTGCTACTTGATACCCAAAAAGAAATGATCCAACTCCTTACCCCAACCCACTGGAAAGATTACGAGCTGATTGATTGCGGCGACTTTGAAAAACTGGAAAGGTTTGGCAATACGATACTGATACGCCCCGAACCACAAGCTGTTTGGAGCAAAGCCCTTAGTCCTGCCGAGTGGCAGCGCTTACACCATATTAAATTTAAAGGCCGTAGCGCAACCGCCGGCGACTGGGTAAAGAAAGACCCTAAAACAGCCGACCGCTGGCACATTGAATATAAAAACAACGATGTTGCCATCAAATTTCGCCTGGGCTTAACTTCTTTTAAACACCTGGGTATTTTCCCCGAGCAGGCCGTGAACTGGGATTATATTTCAAGCAACATCAAAAAATTTAAAACGCCAACGCCAAAGGTGCTTAACCTGTTTGCCTATACGGGCGGTGCATCGTTAATTGCCAGGGCGGCAGGTGCCGATACCACGCACGTAGATTCGATAAAACAAGTGGTTACCTGGGCCAACGAGAACCAGGAGCTATCGGGCTTAAAGGACATCCGCTGGATGGTAGAAGACGCCCTTAAGTTTGTAAAGCGCGAAGTTAAACGCGGCAAAACCTACAACGGCATCATCCTTGACCCACCGGCATATGGCAACGGCCCCAACGGCGAAAAGTGGAAACTGGAAGATAACATTAACGAGATGATGAGCGATGTGATACAATTGCTTGATCCCGAAGAACACTTCCTGATCCTGAATACCTATTCGCTTGGTTTTTCATCGGTAATTATCGAGAATCTCATCAAAAACGTTTTCCCTAAAGTGGAAAATTTAGAGATTGGCGAGTTGTATTTACAGGCCACAGCAGGCCCTAAACTGCCCTTGGGCGTGTTTGGTAAATTTTATAAAAATAAAAGCTAATACCGCTGTAAATTTTATCTTTACAAGCACTATATTTAACCAGGCCGAACGTTCGGCACACCATCAACTTACCCATATCTATGAAATTAAAAAGCGTATTTGTACCGGCAATAATAGCGGTATGTTCTGTTGCATTGTTTACCGGCTGTGGCCAAAGCGGCGGCAGCAAAACGGCCGATAAAAAGGCCGACACGGCAGCAAAAGCTAAAGGCGAAGAAGCCGATACTTTAGGCATCGTAAAATCTACCTACCCGCCAATTGATAAAGCCAAATACGACTCTTTATTGAAATTTAACGCCCATACCGATACCAGCGGCAGGTGGCCGGTTAAAAACCAGCCTTACCCCTTGGGTGGCGCTATATTGCCGTTTAAACGTGTGGTATCTTTTTACGGTAACTTATACTCTAAAAAAATGGGGATACTGGGCGAATTGCCGCCTAACGAAATGCTTGCCAAACTAAAAGGCGAAGTAAAGGCATGGGAAAAGGCCGACCCAAAAACGCCTGTGCAGCCTGCTTTACACTACATTGCTGTAGTGGCACAAGGCGATGGCGGTAAGGATGGCAAATACCGTTACCGCATGCCATTTAAACAAATTGACAGCATATTGGTACTTGCCAAAAAAGCGCACGCTATTGTATTTTTAGATGTGCAGGTGGCATTAAGTAACATACAGGCCGAGCTTCCTTTGTTTGAAAAATACTTGAAAATGCCACAGGTACATTTTGGTATGGACCCTGAGTTTTCTATGAAAGACGGCAGCAAGCCGGGCAAAAAAATTGGCACTTACGATGCTGCTGATGTCAACTATGTAACAGGCTACCTGGCTAACATTGTTAAAAAGAACGGCCTACCTCCGAAGATATTGGTTGTACACCGTTTTACTAAAAAGATGGTAACCAACTACAAAAACATCAAATTACGCCCCGAAGTGCAGGTAGTAATGGATATGGATGGCTGGGGCGAACCCGACCTGAAAACCGGTACTTACCGCTATTTCATTAATCAAGAGCCGGTGCAGTTTACAGGCTTTAAGTTGTTCTACAAAAACGATATTAAGAAAGCGCCTCACCACATGCTAACCCCGCAAGAGGTGTTATCAAGGTACAGTCCTTATCCTTTGTACATACAGTATCAATAAAGGTTAAATAGTAAATAGAGAGTGGTGAGTGTTTCATGGCGTATAATTGCCGCGAACCACTCACCACTTTTTTTGTAACCTTAATTGTTAAGGCATAATTGAAGATTTTGTATTTTACACCATGCCCAACCACTCTCTACCCACTACTCACCACTCTCCAATAAAATGGGGTATCATTGGCTGCGGGCGCATTGCGCACAGGTTTATGCAGGGCTTAAATGCCTTGCCGGGTAACGTGCTTGCGGCTTCTTATTCGCGCAGACCCGAAACAGTGGAGGCATTTGTAGCGCAATACGGTGGCGAAGCCTGTAGCAGCGCGGAAGAGCTTTTTGCGAGCGATATAGAGGCGGTTTACATTGCTACCCTGCCGGATACCCACGCAGATTATAGCATAAAAGCCCTTAAGGCCGGCAAGCATGTTTTATGCGAGAAACCTGCAACGTTAAATTTGCCCCAGTTAGAACAGGTTTTAGCCGTTGCCAAAGTAAGCGGACTGTTATTTATGGAAGGGATGAAACCACCCTTTTACCCGCTTTATCAAAGACTAAAAGAATACCTTGAGCAAGACCCTATTGGCCCTGTAGGTTATGTGCGTGCAGGCTCGTCGGTAGCGGATATTAGCCGCGACCATCCAAACTTTAGCCACGCATTGGCAGGCGGCGCGCTGATGCAGATAGGTATTTACGAGGCGTTCCTGGCTGTAGACTGGCTGGGCGAAACCGAAGAAGTACAGGCCATGGGCCGTTTTAGCGGGATGGAAATAGATATGTTCAGCATCTTCCAGACCAGGCACGAGGGCGGTTACGCCCAGCTTTATGGCGGGTTCGATCTGCATGGTAAAGGCGACGCGCTCATCTGCGGCACTATTGGCCATATCACCATCCACAAAAACTGGTGGAACCCTGCAAAAGCCACCATCAATTACCTGGATGGCCGTACAGTTGTAATAGATGAACCCTTTACCGCAGGCGGCTTAAATTACGAAATAGCCCACTTTGTCGAGTTAATACAGGCAGACAAAACCGAAAGCCCCATCATCACACATGAAATGTCGCGCCGGATGATAGCGATGATTGATGAGGCAAGGAAACAGGTGGGGTTGAAGTATGAGGGGGAGTAAAAGAGCATCTCAGCCTGTCATTTCGAGAGAGTAGACGGGGGCTGTGGGATAGGGCGACGAGAAATCTTGTTAGATAAAGCAAGTCCGCCATTCTTATCTAACAAGATTCTCTTCGCTGCGCTTGCCTCGAAATGACAGGGTTTTTATTTATTTACAACCAAAAAAGCCCCGCTTTTTCAAGCAGGGCTTCAATATCATCAGGGCGATTAGTGGATGCCCATAAACAACCTGCTCCAGCGGATCTTGCTGAAGAACGAGGCGTTATCATCCCAGCTCATCCATACAAACAGGGCCTTGCCCACAATGTGGTCTTCGGGTACAAAACCCCAGTAGCGTGAGTCTAATGAGTCATGGCGGTTATCACCCATCATCCAGTAATAGTTCATTTTAAAAGTGTAGGTATTGGTTTCTACACCGTTGATCTTTATTTTACCGTTACCTTGTTCAATTTCTAATTTATTTCCCTCATACACTTCAATAGCGCGTGCGTATATGGGCAGGGTAAGGCTATCTAATTTCACGGTCCAGCCTTTTTTAGGGATAATGATAGGGCCAAAGTTATCTACGTTCCAATCAGGATCTTTGCTAAGCGGGTTTAGTTTATATTTGGGATACAAGGGCAAATAGGCCGGATATACCGGGTTAAGCGGATCTGCCATACCCGGCTGTTTGTAATTTGGCGTAATAGATTTTACGTTAGAGTAACTCTTCAATTTCGCCGCGGCATCTTTTGTCATGGTAGGTGAAGCAACGTTATCATAGTTTGATACATTAAGATCTGCCAGTACCTGAGGGTTCACATCCATGCCGTTGGTAGTAATGGTATAATCGGTTTGCTCGCCCGGAGGGTTTGGCGCGGGCTTGCCATTTACATACACCTGCGCGTTTATAAGGCTTAAGGTATCGCCGGGCGCACCCTGGCAACGTTTAATATAGTTTTCGCGTTTATCAACCGGCCTAAAGTATGGCGAGTCGGCTTCCATGGGGTAGTTAAATACTACTACATCGCCTTTTTTAACTTCGCTTAAACCAGGCAAACGATAATAAGGCAGCTTAACACCATCCCAGTAGGCTTTTGTGCCCAATATAGGCATGGTATGGTGCGCAAACGGGAACGCAATTGGCGTCATGGGTGTACGGGCACCGTAGTTAACCTTGCTTACAAACAAAAAGTCGCCTACTAACAGCGAGCGCTCCATTGATGGTGTAGGTATGGTATAGGCCTCTATAAAAAGCGTACGGATAAGCGTAGCGGCAATAATCGCGAAAATTATAGCGTCGGTCCACTCACGTGCGGCACTCTTTTTCTTCTTTTCTGTCGATTTATTTTTATTCCAGAATTTCCAGTTCATTATTTAAATATTGGGCAGTAAATTAGTTATTAAAATCAAACATATCCTCAACCGAATAAAAACCTTTTTTATCTTTTATCCATTCGGCGGCCAGCACAGCGCCTAAGGCAAAGCCGTTGCGATTGTGCGCGGTATGTTTAAACTCAATGGTATCTATTTCAGAATCGTATATAACGGTATGGGTGCCGGGCACATTCTCTATCCGTAACGACTCTATAAGCAACTCGTTAGTAGCAACCGTCTCATCATCGGGCTTATCATCGCTTATTAAAACGTTCTTCCACTCCTTTTTGCTGTCGAGGTTATCTATGATGCCCTCGGCAATGGTAATGGCCGTTCCGCTCGGCGAATCGAGCTTTTGAGTGTGATGAATCTCTTCTACCTGCACGTCATAGTATGGGTAGTTATTCATCAGCTTAGCTAAAATTTTATTTACGTGGAAAAACACATTCACGCCAACGCTAAAGTTGGTAGCGTAAATAAACGATGCCTTGTGGTATTCGCACTGCTCTTTTATCTGGGTTATTTCGTGGTGCCAGCCGGTGGTGCCCACAACAATAGGTACGCCTGCCTTAAAGCAGCTTTCTATATTACCCAACACGGTAGCCGGGGTACTAAACTCAATGGCAACATCCGCCTTTTGCAGGTTTTCGGTAGTTAGCTCGTCAAGGTTGTTATTATCTATCTTAAGTACAATTTCGTGTTTGCGGTGATGGGCTATTTTTTCAATGATCTTGCCCATTTTACCGTAACCTAACAATGCAATCTTCATCCGTAATTTATTAAACTGTATGCTTTTTTATTTAAAGCGTAAGGGTTAATCTTAATCCCGGCATAAATGTACTGTTAAAATTCGAAGCTGCATAAACCGGCTGCCCCATTAAGGTTGGGGTTACTTTAAAGGACAGGTTGTTATCTACCGTATAGGCATTAATAAACTTACCGGTAATATAGGCCTCAACAGCTTGTATGCCCCAAACAGCTATAACACCCAATATACTTATCTGGAAGTTTCGCTGATAGCCGTTCGCCGCGTTCTCAAGGTCGGTGCTTGATGCGCCGTAGTTAGTTACATACAGGTCGTACTCGCGTTTGTATTTGATGTACGAATCATAAAGCCTGTCGCCGGGAACGGGTACGCCCCCTGTTCGGGTTATTTTTGCGAGGGCTACAAAAACTTTATAGTTTTTTTGGTTTACAATGATTGCATTACCTAATAAACCCAGGCCTGCATAAATAGCGGGTACTTTTAAATACCATAACTCTTTATTGTAAAGCTGTCCCCAGCCCGGGATAATAAGCGAGCGTTTTACGGCGAGGCTTGGGCTGTGTGTACTATCAGGATGATATTCCTTTTCCTTTTTTATTGGCGGTGCAAAAGAATTTCGTCTTACAGGCTCGGCTTTTTTAACAACTGTATCTGTTTTTGCTTTCGCTGTTGTATCGGCTGTTTGGCCCATGGCAAAAAAGGCTAAACCTAAGAATAATACAGTAGTTAAAAGTTTTTTTAGCATGTGTTTACCAATCCAGCATTTCAAGTATACGGCCCAGATCGTCTTCGGATAAGAACGGAATTTCGATACTTCCATTGCCTTGCGCGTTAACTTTAAGTTTTACCCTGGTGCTAAACTTTGATGCAAGGTCGTCCTGTACCTTTTGCAGCTGATAGGTAAGCGGTTCCGGTTGTTTGCCTTCCTTTTTTTGAGGGGCCTTTTGTATCTCGCGCACCATCTCCTCTACCTTACGTACCGATAGCTCGTTTTTAATGATCTGCTGGAAAATGTAAAGCTGCACGGTTGGGTCGTCTACTGCTAATAAAGCCTTTGCATGGCCCATGCTGATGCCTCCATCGCGGATGGAGGCCTGGATGGTTGGTGGCAGCTTTAAAAGCCTCAGGTAATTGGTAACGGTAGAGCGGTTTTTGCTTACGCGGTCGCCAAGCTCTTCCTGCTTAAGGCTGCACTCGTCTATCATCCTCTGAAAGCTCAGGGCAACCTCAATGGCATTCAGGTTTTCGCGCTGAATGTTCTCTATCAGGGCCATCTCCAGCATTTGCTGGTCGTTAGCGGTGCGTACGTAAGCGGGTATCTGGGTTAAACCGGCCATTTTCGACGCGCGCAACCTGCGCTCGCCCGATATTAGCTGGTACGAATGCGCGCTAACTTTACGTACGGTAATAGGCTGTATAAGCCCCTGTAATTTTATCGAAGCGGATAGGTCGGCAAGGGCCTGCTCATCAAACTCGGTACGGGGCTGAAAAGGGTTAACTTCTATTTCGCCTATCCTGATCTCGTTCACCGAACCCAGACTATCTGTTTCAGATACCGGGTTAGCTGGTTTAGACGGATTGGAATAACTGTTCTTATTTTGATTTACGTTTGGGGAATCGTTTAGCAGGGCGCTTAACCCTTTCCCTAAAGCGTTTCTTTTTTCTGTACTCATTGTTGTTGTTAAGCTGTTACTGTAGTTGCCAGTTCCTCGTTGCTAACCAGGCCATTCTTGCGGATGATCTCGCGGGCAAGGTTAAGGTAGTTAACGGCACCTTTACAGTTTGCATCGTGCATAATTACCGAGATACCAAAACTTGGCGCCTCGCTTAAGCGGGTGTTACGCTGTATAATGGTATCAAACACCATATCTTCAAAGTGGGTGCGCACCTCATCAACCACCTGGTTTGAAAGGCGCAGGCGCACATCATACATGGTTAATAAAATACCCTCTATTTGCAGGGTGGTGTTTAGGCGCGATTGCACAATTTTTATGGTGTTAAGCAATTTACCTAAACCCTCTAACGCAAAGTACTCGCACTGTACAGGGATGATAACCGAATCGGCAGCTGTTAAGGCGTTAATGGTTATTAAACCTAAAGATGGCGAGCAGTCGATAATAATAAAATCGTAATCGTCTTTAACCGCCTCTAAAACCGCTTTCATTTTATACTCGCGGTTTGGCAGATTGATCATTTCTATTTCGGCACCAACCAGGTCGATATGCGCGGGCAAAAGGTCGAGGTTTGGTGTTTCTGTTTTCTGTATAGCTTCGCGAGGGTCTACATCGTTAATGATACACTCGTAAATGCTGTTCTTGATATTTCGCGGGTCGAAACCAATGCCCGATGTTGAATTAGCCTGCGGGTCGGCATCTAACAATAACGTCTTGTATTCCAGCACTGCTAAACTCGCGGCAAGGTTTATTGATGATGTAGTTTTACCAACGCCACCTTTCTGGTTAGCTAAAGCGATAATTTTACCCATTATGTATCTCTAAAAAAATTAAGTCTGCGGTTTATTTCAAACGAAAAACAGGCACATTAATTTCTATGTTTGTACTGTTTTTTATCCGCCGCTAAAGATACGGATTTAAACAATTGAGAAATTAACAGTTTTGCCAACTTACAAACATTTGTGGGGCTTGGTTAAGTGGTGAGTAGTGAGTGGAGAATAGTTAATAAAGTGATTAAGATCACCTGACAACCTATTCTTAAAAATTCGCAATTCTAACTACTCACCATTCTTCATTCACTACTCACTAACATCATGGTCACCATTATAGCATCAACAAATCGCCCCGGGAGTTCAACCTTAAAGCTGGCCCAATATTACCAAAAGCAACTTGCCGCAAAGGGGCTACAGGCCAACCTGCTATCGCTTGCGCAATTGCCGCCCAACCTGATAGAAACCGACTTATATGGCAAGCGCAGCGAAGCATTTAGCGAAATACAAGACCTCATCACCGCAACCGAAAAGTTTTTGTTTGTAATACCAGAGTATAACGGCAGCTACCCCGGCATTTTAAAGGTTTTTATTGATGCCTGCAATTTCCCCGAAAGCTTTTATGATAAAAAGGCGGCATTGGTGGGCCTGTCATCGGGCAAGTACGGTAACATTCGGGGGGTTGACCATTTTACCGGGGTATGCCACTACCTTAACCTGCATGTAATGCCCCTAAAGATCCACATCGCATCCATCCGCAAAGAAATGGATGAGCAGGGCAACCTTACCCCCGAAGATACCCTGAAGTATACTAACGAGCAGATAGATAAATTTATTAAATTTTAACTTACCTCAAAATAAGCACCCACCCCGACAGGGCGGGTGTGCCGTTTTTAAGGTCGATAACATAGTAATAGGTTCCGGTTGGTAGTGAGTCTCCGTTAAACTTGCCATCCCAGGGTTTGCCGTACCCCCGGCTTTGATACACACGCTTACCGCCGCGGTTGTAAATAGAAATCATGCCATCGCTGTAAGTATTCAGGGCTTCTATATTCCATAGGTCATTTACGCCGTCGTTATTGGGGGTGAACGATGAAGGGATTACTATTTTTTCGTAAACCCTTACAAATACCTTGTCCTTGCTTTCGCCGCAGTTATTGCCCGATGTTACCGTAAGCGTGTAAGTAATATCATGCGGCGGGTTAGCTGTTGGGGTAAGGGAGTGCGGGTCGTCCAGGTAATCGGCCGGCGACCATGTGTAGGTGGCAATATCGCCCGTTGCGCTGCCATCCAGCTTGGTAACCTGCCCTTCAAATATCATTTTGTCATCGCCCGCATAAGCTACAGGCAGGGGCAAAACATTAACCTGCACCGTATTGGTGCTTGTACAATTGTTAACATTGGTAACGGTAACCGTGTACAATGTAGATATCGAAGGACTGGCAAACGGCGTAGCCAAATTTGGATCTGACAAGCCTATGGCCGGCGACCAGCTATAAGTTACGCCGTCTGTTGCCGATGCAGTAATTTGTGTGCTGCTACCCGCGCAAATGGTTTGCGTACCACTTATATTTATAACAGGCTTGGCGTTAACCGTAACTGTTACATCCTTTGGTGTTATACAGCCCGCTGCCGATATTACATCAACATGGTAAGCGCCCTCATTAGCAGCACTTGCCACCTGTATTACTAACGGGTTTTGCGTACTTGTAATGCCCGGCCCGGTCCATTTGTAGGTCGCTCCGCCTGTGGCGGTCAGGATAATTGGGTCACCTTCGCAAACTACCCGGGGTGGTATATTAGCCACTACCGGGTACGATGTAACATTTATGGTTACCGCGTTAGAGTTTATTCTGCATTGCGAATTAGTATTACCGGCTTCGCCAACACTCAAGCGGTATTGATATACGCCTTTGACCGCACTGGGCTTAGTGATTGAATAAGTTAAACCATGTGCCCCATCTTCCTGAATATCTTTCCAACCGTTACCATCATTTAAATTTAGTTGCCACTGTAAACTCGCGTCACTATAGCTGGCTGGTACTTTAGCAGTAATGGTAAAAGAATAGGGGTCGCCCTCGCAAACAGGGCTATCGGTGATAGAAACATCATTGTCAAACCCAGCTTGTATGGTTTCCCCATAAGCCCTAAAAGCTATATCATCTAATAAAAGATCGTTACCATTGCCCCCCGGCGCAATATTTATCATTTTTATCACCACCTCGTTAACCCCTGCCGGGGTCCTAAAGGTAATTCCATATTTTGCCCATCCGTCTGCACTTACGCTTTCGGGGATAATAGCATTGTAAGGCACATTTAATTGCATGCCATCAAGATCTTCTATAACGAAAGATATATTTGGCTTAATGGCTTGCCCGTCTTTAGGCACAATCAAATTCATGATATATGCAGAAAACTCGTAAGTGGTATTTTCACACAATGCACCTGTGCCTGTTCGCTGTTTAAAAAATTCTTTATTGGCCGTTTCGTCTGCATTTACAATCATCATATAACCACCGGCATTACCCGTATGGTCATGCGTTACGGTATGCCAGTTATTACCAAAGCACCCATATGTAGCTGTAGCCAGGGTATAGCTACCATCGGGTGGGCAAGTATTTGATGTATAATTATAATTTGTAGATACCGGAACCGGGTTTGACACCGTACCAAAATCCTGACTAACCACCGGGTCACCCAAACTACCGTTTACCACTTGTGCAAATGCCTGCACATTAGTAAACAACAAAAGCAAGAAGGTTAAAAATTTAAGTTTATTAATTGGCATAGGGCACTGTTTTACAAAACAGTAGCACCAAAAATATAGCTTTTTAGCAAAGTTGTGCTTAATGGTTCAAATTAATTAATGTTGATGTGGTGTGCTTTAATTCATCAGCAGTACCCAGCCTGCTTTTTGTGGTAACTTATTCTTCAGATCGATAACATAGTAGTAGGTACCGGGTGGTAACGCCTTGCCGTTTAACACGCCATTCCATTGTTTGGCGTCGCCAACCGCGCGGAAAACTTCGCCGCCCTCGCGGGTATATATCGTAAGCACACTTTCGGGGTAGGTATACAAGTTTTCAATTCGCCAGGTATCGTTCAACCCATCGCCGTTGGGCGTAAATGTTGATGGCACAACAAGTTTTTTAAATACCTTAACGTGCATCTCATCTTCATAAGGTACGCCGCAATTTTCTGCCGACTCTACATGCAGCGTATACGTTATATCATCCACCGGGTTAATTTTTGGTGTGAGGGATGTCGGGTCGTCCATATAATCTGCCGGGGTCCAGTAATAACGGGGGCTTGTACCTGTAACTGTGCCCTGCAAGGTTATGGTTTCGCCCTCTGTCATTGTCCTGTCGGTGCCAGCATTGGCAGTAGGCGGTTGAATGACCGTGACAGTTACGATTCGCTGCTGGGTACACCCCCCATTACTTACAAAAACGCTATATTTTGTAGTTTCGGTAGGGCTGGCTATGGGGTTCTTCACGTCATCATGGTCTAACCCGGTTGCCGGGCTGTTCTCATCTTTAAACCATTTGTAAGTATTGCCACCGTTAACACTTAACTGTACAGACAGGCCCCTGCAAATTACCGGGTTGTCGTTATCTACGGTGGCAATAAAGGCCGGTAAAACTACAACCTGTGTTGTGGATGTTTTTGAACATTGCAGGGTACTAACCTTAACCGTATAAGTACCCTCTTCGGCCTTAGTAACATTGGGGGTTACATCTAAAAAGTGCGCGGCTGATGTGCGGCCATCGGGGTATGTCCACAAATAATCCGTACCGCCATCGGCATGTATAGATAGCGCCGCGCCTTCGCATACATAAGTTATGGGCGGCAATTTAAATTCAGGATTTTTAAGTACCGTAATAACTATCGGTTCTGAAAAGGTTTGGCAGTTTAGTGATGCACCGGGGCCGCTTAACACCCCAACCCTGTATTGATAGGTGCCGGATGCGGGGGCTAAAAAATCGATCGCTAAATTAAGGTCGGCGTTGGTTTCGCCAAGGAGGGTTTTCCAGCCTGTTTTATTATAGTTTAACTGCCATTGGTATTGCGGGTTGGTGTAAGTGTACGCATGCGATCTTAAGATATACCTGGCCGGCCTGTCATCTAAACACTGTGTGGTTTCGTTAATACCGGTTGGCGAGCCAATGCCGGCATCTATCTGCGGGCCGTAGGGTTTAACGGTTATGTCATCCATGGCAAAATCGTTACCAATAGTGCCGCTTAAGCTGGCATTACTTAAAGATATGATCACGTCAGACCCATCTGCCGGGGACACAAAATCAATATGGTACTGTGTAAAGCTATCGCTTGTAAACGGGCCTATAATTTGAGTTGAAAGAATTGCACCTTTAGCAGATGTTACCTCAAACTTAATACTTGGGTCCACGTAACCTGCGGGGCGTGGCATTTGGGTATTGATATTTTTTAGGTAAACGGCCAACTGGTACCTGGTACCCGGGCAAAACTTACTGCCGCTTATTTTATTAGTGTAATAAACCACCGGCTTATCATCACCGTTCACCATCATTAAATAACCGTAGGGGCTGGTACCGCTATGGTCGAAATTTATGGTAGAAAAAGTGTCGCCGTAACAATTTGACGATGTATTTAAGATCATATATCTGCCTGGGAGCGGACATCGGCCATCCCCGCCGGAGGGCATAGTTGTATTTTCGGCTTGTAATGGCGGGCCTACGGGTGAGTAAACGCCGCCAAAACCAAAGTCTTCATAAAGCACAGGGTCGCCCAGGCTGCTTTGGGCCCAACCCTTTAAGGTTAACAACATGGCAAGCGCCGATAGCATTAATGCGCGTTTACAGGTAAGCATTGGTGCTGATATACAGGCTTATCCAAATTTATATTTTTTTGGCAGATAAAAAGGCTTAGATGTTTGTAATATAGGCTTTACAAACATTTATTCGCGCCAAAACAAAAACAAACGGCTACAGGTTGTTTATTAACATAATACCATTAAATGAAAATTCATATCGCTTTTATTGCCGGCGTTACTATATTGGCTGCAAGTTGCAAACAAAAAAAGGTTGATGCAACCAAAGCCGCCGAAGTAAACACCCCCATCAAACAAGAAGTAAACCTGCCCGCGCCTTACGAAACTAAGGCTGTGCGCAACTATTGTAAAGTTATACCCTGGCCTGCCGGTAAAATGCCTGTTGCCCCCGCGGGCTTTGCGGTTAATCTTTTTGCCGATAGCTTAAAAAATCCGCGTAATATTTATGTGGCACCTAACGGCGATATTTTTGTTAGCGAAGCCAACACCGAGATGAAAGGCGTTAAAAAAATAGGCGCCAAAGTTATTGGGGCAGCCGCTTCACAAAATTTAGGCAAAAGCGCCAACCAGGTAAGTATTTTGCGCGATACTAACGGAGACGGCGTGCCCGACACACGCAATGTATTTTTAAAGAACTTAAACCAGCCTTACGGTATGCTGGTATTAGGTAACTCTTTTTATGTAGCCAATACGGATGGGCTTTGGAAATACGATTATAAACCCGGGCAAACCCAAATAACCACCATGGGTAAAATGATCCTATCCTTACCCGCCGGAGGATACAACAACCACTGGACACGTAATATTAAAGCCAATGCTGCAGGTACTAAAATATATGTAGCGGTAGGTTCGGGCACAAACGTGGCCGAGCATGGCATGGAGGTTGAAAAACGCCGCGCCGATATTTTAGAGATAAACCCTGATGGCAGTGGTGAGCGCATTTATGCCTCAGGGTTACGCAACCCTGCAGGCATCGACTTTCAACCCGGCACGGGTGTACTTTACGCCGTAGTTAACGAACGCGATAACCTGGGCGACGACCTTGTGCCCGATTATTTTACCAGCGTTAAAGAAGGTGGCTTTTACGGCTGGCCATGGGCTTACTTTGGCCAACACGAAGACCCAAGGCTTGAAGTTAAACGCCCGGATATGGTAAAGAAAACCATCACGCCCGACCTGTCATTAGGCCCGCATACAGCATCTTTGGGGTTGGTATTTTACACCGGCAAAAAGTTCCCGGCTAAGTTTAATAACGGGGCTTTTATTGGCCAGCATGGCTCATGGAACAGGGCGATATTGTCCGGTTATAAGGTTGGTTTTGTGCCTTTTGCAAATGGCAAACCGGCCCCAAAAATGGAAGACTTTTTAACCGGCTTTATTGCAAATTTAGATAAGAAGGAAGTGTATGGACGCCCGGTTGGTGTAGCGGTTGCAGGGGATGGTTCGCTGCTGGTTGCCGATGATGTAAGCAACCGTATATGGCGGGTGAGCGCTAAATAATTTATTTAATATTGATACAAGGAATAGCCCGATACAGTGTAAAGGGCTATTTTTGTTTACCCGCTATAAATTATGATAAAACGTTACTTAAGTGTGTTCTTGCTTGTTACTGTTTCTATTGCCGCGACCGCGCAAACCAAGGTAACGGCTAAACCCGATACATCGCGCCAGTTGAAACAGATTACCATAAAGGCCTATCTGTCCGAGCAGCCTGTGTTGAGCGTACCGGCATCTGTAAGTGTGCTTGGTTCGGCACAGTTAAAGTTACAGCCCAATAATTCTTTTGTTACCGCGTTGAATACCGTACCGGGCGTACGCGCAGAGGAACGCTCTCCGGGCAGCTATCGTTTATCTATCCGTGGTAGTTTGTTGCGTTCGCCGTTTGGGGTGAGGGATGTTAAGGTTTATTTTGACGAGATCCCGCTAACTGACGCAGGCGGCAATACGTATCTGAACGCTATCGATATCAGCAACATCCGTCACATCGAGATCCTTAAAGGGCCGGATGGCAGCCTTTTCGGTGCAAACTCGGGTGGTGTGGTATTACTTAGCCCGGTTAACCGTACCGATAGCAATTACCTATCAGCGGGTATCAATGGTGGCTCTTATGGCTTATTCCACGAAAAGGTTTCGCTGCAAAATACAGGCGCTAAAAACCGTTTTAACTTTAACCAATCGTACCAAACCTATGATGGTTACCGCCAAAACAGCCGCATGCACCGTACCTATTTGCAGGCCGGTGATGCTTACCAATACGCGCCTCAAAGCGAACTGCGAGCAACTCTTTTGTATTCAGATTTAGAGTACCAAACACCGGGCGGATTAAACCTGGCCCAAATGCAGGCCGACCCACGCAGTGCAAGATTGCCAACCGCCACCCTACCCGGGGCTATCCAGCAAAAGATCCGCATTAATACCAAACTGCTTTTAGGTGGCCTGGTGAATGACGCGCAGCTTACCGGCCGCATCCGCAATGTACTGGCCGTGTTTGGCAACCATGTAGATTTTGCCAACCCCTTTATTACCAACTACGAGCAGCGTAAAGAAAACACTTACGGGGCACGCACCTATTTTGAACTGGCCGCCATCCCGCAGGAAAACTTTAACTGGAAACTGAATATTGGCGTCGAATGGCAGCAAACCAATTCGCAAATAAGTAATTATGATAACAACGCAGGCGAAAAAGGTAAGGTGCAAAAGATAGATAAGATAAACACCGGGCAGCATTTCTTTTTCGCCCGTTACGCTGCGGATATTTTTAAGAGATTACATGTAGAAGCTGCTGCAAGCTTAAACTATTACGGCTACAAATTCCGTAACCTGGCACCGTTGAACGAGGCCGATTTTACCAACCGTAAATTTGATGCCGTGGTAATGCCGAGGCTGGCCTTGTCTTACCAGATCACTAATGACTTTATCTGGCGGGCATCGGTTAGTCGCGGGTATTCTACGCCGACCACTGCCGAGGTTAGGCCAACGGACAACATCATCAATACCAATCTGCAGGCACAATCCGGGTGGAACTATGAAACGGGTTTCCGCCTGCGTAATAAGGACGAAAGCCTGCTGCTTGATGCGTCGGTGTTTTATTACCGGTTGAACAGCTCTATCGTGCGCAGGCTCAATCCAAACGAAACCGAATATTATATTAATTCGGGCGGCACCAACCAGCCCGGTTTTGAGCTGGCCTTTACCGATTGGCTCATCAAAAGAAACAACAGCGGCATTATTCGCGGCCTGCAATTTAACACCTCACTTACCGTAAGCCGCTTTAAATTCAGGGATTATAATGTGGCTGGGGCAAGCTACTCGGGCAACCGTTTAACCGGGGTGCCGCGTGAGGTTATTGTGTCATCGCTGCAAACGCTGCTGCCACAAAGGTTCGCCTTGTTTGTGCAACATAATTACACGTCAAATATCCCCCTTAACGATGCCAATACGGTTTACGCCGCTAAGTACCACCTGTTACAGGCAAAGGCCTCCTGGCAGCATAATATCAGCCGTAAAACAAGGTTTGAGCTTTACGCGGGTGCTGATAACCTACTTAATCAAAAATACAGCCTGGGTAATGACCTGAACGCGGTAGGGAACAGATATTTTAACCCGGCACCGTTGAGGAATTACTTTTTTGGTGTGAATGTGAATTTGTAGTTAACAAACATGTCATCGCGATAGTAGCAATCGTACGGAAGAAAGTCGCAGATAAGTTCTCCGTTAGGTGCGGTTGTAGTTTATGCTCAGACTGTGGATGTTCATTTTCTTTGTCTTAGCCACAAAGAAAACGAACCAAAAGAAAAGGCCAAGTCAGAGCAATGCTTCCGCCCGCCCTGCCGGTTCTTAACGCTTTCTCGCCGCATGCGCGGACTTCGACGCTAAACCGACATTCCCGCCACCGCCGGCCCGCCTGCTCTGACGCTTGGGCCACCGCTTCTTAAGAACCAAATGCCGTTGTGAGCTTGTAGCTCGTAATTTGGCACAAGTTACGCTACGCTAAATTTGCACGAGAGGGAGATGTGTTCTACACCAGTCCAATCTCTCCAACATCACATCGCATAGCGTGGCAATAAC
Source organism: Bacteroidota bacterium (assembly GCA_040389205.1). Classification (GTDB taxonomy): domain Bacteria; phylum Bacteroidota; class Bacteroidia; order Sphingobacteriales; family Sphingobacteriaceae; genus Mucilaginibacter. Next base: position 61,750 of record JAZKAL010000013.1, on the reverse strand, counting down.
ATATCCTTCAACAAAAAAGAGCGATAAGGTGTTCCCTATCGCTCTTTTCATATACTTAAAACCCGGGGTTAAGCTTTCGCTAATTCAGGTTGTTTGTTCTTACGTTCGGCATAAACCGCACCCGCTAAAGCCAGTATCAACAATATTGAACCAACCAACGAGATATTTTCGCCCACATAATATGATGTTGGGTGGAAGATAAATTCAACCTTGTGGTTACCTACCGGGATGGTGGCAGCACGCAGCAGGTAATCGGCACGGTAGTATGGTTGCTCTTTACCATCAATGTACATCGTCCAGCCCTTATCGTAATAAATTTCAGAGAACACAGCAACCTGGTTTGATGTTGAACCGGTTTGGTATGTAAGGTGATCGGGCTTGTAGCTGGTTAACTGAATGGTACCGTTTACAGTAGCGCCTAAGGGCTTTTCCTCAACCAGTTTTTTATATTTCTGATCTATCATCGCCTCATCTTTAGGCGAGAAGCTGCTGATTGCCTGCATCTCCTGGTCGGCATCCTTTACATATTTAACGCTTTTTACAAACCAAGCGTTGCCACAAGCGGTAGGGTTGGCATGCATGCTTGGGGTGCCCGTTTTAGGGTCGGCGGTGATGATGTATTTGGCATTAAGCATATCCAATATATCCTGGTTAATGCTCTTGGTAAACTGGTTTTGAATTACCTCATCAAAACGCCTTAACCTGGCAGAATGGAAACCACCAACCGTTTTATAAAAGTACGATGAACGCGAATCGCGGAATGGATCTCCAAGTGTAAGGTCCATTACCCTAAAGTTCGGGTCTTTATCGCGCATAATAAATTCGTCTATGTCCCGCGGGGTGTACGCTTGTGCATAAACGTCTTTATCAACAAAGGTCTCATCTTTCAAGTAGCGTTTGTCAACACTCCACATATCAACCAAAACTATGGCCATAAAAGCAAGCGAAGCAAAGGTTAAGCTTATTTTTTGTTTGATAACAATGTAAAGCAGGCCGAAAGCTAAGGCTATAAAGATAAAAGTACGGATAGCGTCGGCACGCTCTAAGGCCTGACGGTCTTCCACCAAAGCGCCAGCAACCTGGTTAGCCATTTGGGTATTACCCTGGAATGCCTGCGTTAAGCCGCTTACTAATGTCTGATGCTCACTTGATTTAAAGCTCAGGAATAATCCCGGTACTGCTATCATCAATAATGTTAAACCGCCGGTAATGTAGAACGCCAGTTTTACATTTTTAAAGATGTGTGGTTTGTCGCGGTTAACAAATACTTCGTTCAATGCCAGGAAACCCAGTATAGGGAAGCACAATGATGCGATAACTAAAGTAGACTCTACCGCCCGGAACTTATTATACAGCGGGAAATAGTTAAAGAACAGATCTGAAAGGAACGGCAGGTTTTTACCGAACGAAAGGAATACGCTCAACAATACAGCAGAAAGCAGCCACCATTTTATCCTGTTTTTAACGATCAATAATCCTAAAACAAACAGGAAGAATACGATGGCACCAAAATACCATGGGCCGGAAGTGCCCGGCTTATTACCCCAATAAACAGGCAACTGGCTGGCAAATTGCTGCGCCTGTGCAGGATCTACCCTGTTTTCGGTTAACACTTTTACAACTTTAGAGTCTTCTGTTGCAGGTGCATTGCTAGCACCACCGTAAGCATTAGGAATAAAAAAGGTAAACACCTCGCTTACACCCTGGCTCCAGTTATAGGCGTATTCCCTGTCCAACCCTGTATTTGCAGCACCGGTTTCGCTTTTAAGGTTACCGGGGCCACGAATGGTATACTTACTGTATTCGTAGGTTGTCCATAACGAACCGGCATTTACAATAACTGCCAATATGGTAGCAACAGATAAGTAAGCTATAGACTTAAAGAAAGGCGCTGTTTGTTTTGATTTAATAGCGTGGTAAAGCTCGATGCCTACTAAAATGGCAATAGCCAATAGCAGGTAAAACGTCATTTGCACGTGGTTAGCACGAATTTCCATCGCCAGAAAGAATGCCAATAAGGCACCACCTGTAATATACTTACCCCTAAGTGTAAGTATAATGCTTGCTACTATGGGTGCAAAGAAGGCGATGGCATAAGCCTGGTTGGAGTGCCCGGCTTCGATATAAATAAAGTTGTATGACGAGAATGCAAACGCCACAGCACCAGCGGCAGCAAGCCAATTATTTAGTTTTAGCGTAACAAACAAAAAGTATGCGCCAAAAAGATAAAGCAGAATAATATTTACAGGGTTAGGGAACACTGTATTTAAGGCATCAACCACATACGTAGTAACGTTTTTGCCATACTTAGCCCAAATTTGGTAGCTTGGCATACCGCCAAACATTTGGTTTGTCCATAATGGTGCGGTGCCTGTTGCAGCCTTTACATCCATTATCTCTTTTTGCATGGCTTTGGCCTGCAAAACATCGCCCTGGTACATTACTTTCCCCTGCATTAAAGGGTTAAAGAAATAGGCAAAAGTTAGTACGAAAAATATTGCAGCGACTATAAGATGCCCACTATTCCGCTTGATCCAGTTGTTCATTTAAACTCTTTTAGGGATAATAATTAATCTTCAAAAATAGAAAATTGAATGAGATTAGAAACGATAAGTTTTTATAAGATATTCACTTAGCAATTGTGGGGTTGGTTGCTATAGTAGTAAAACAAGAATATCATGAGCAATATGCTTACAACGTAAACAATTATGTTGAGCTTATTGAACTCCTCGCGGTTGCGGCGGATGTTGTAGACGTTGTAAAGAGCAAGGCCTGCAATGGCTACCCAAAAAAAGTTATTAATAGTTCTGCAGCCTGTAAATAGCTGTATTAAAACAGCTAGCACAATACAATTAGTAAGTATTAAAAGTACTGTTGGCGGGGTGTTATTGTGATTGCGCCTGCGTTTATATAGCCCTTCGGGTAGCATTGGTTATTTTATTTCTTCGTAATCTACAAATTCTCCCTCACTATCAGGTACAGAACTTTTAGCCTCGGGTTTATAATCTACACGTATGCGCCCATCGGGCTTTGGTTGCTGGCTTTGCTGCTGCTGGCGTGCCTGCTCCTGCGCTTTATTTATTACGCTACTAAATAACATAGGCAAAAATATACGCACAAGGCTGCGTATAATATATAACGAACAAATGGCAATTATTAAAAAACGTATTAAACCCATCTGGTTTTAAATTAGCTTACAAATATAAGTATATAACGAATAATTTGTTTCAAATTATATAATGCGCAAATATGTAGATGTACGGTTGTGAAGATAGAGTTGGTTGGCATATTTGAACATCCGCATATTCATCCCCTAAGAAAATTTCTCTTCCATCGTCTTTTCTAAGGCAAACATTTCGTCGCGCAGCTTGGCCGCCAGCAGGAAGTCCATATTCTTGGCTGCTGCAACCATGTCCTTGCGCGTACTCTCTATCGATTTTTTAAGATCGGCTTTGGTCATGTATTGTACAATCGGGTCGGCGGCAAGGGTTAGGGTATCAGTTTCCACGTAGGCTTGTTGTACCCCTCCTTTAAAGTCTACCACCGAGGTTTGCTCCATGATCTCTTCTTTTGATTTACCAACCGTACGTGGAGTAATGCCATGCTCGGTATTGTATTTTATCTGCAATTCGCGGCGGCGGTTGGTTTCGTCCATCGTTATCTGCATCGAGTCGGTTATCTTATCAGCATACATAATTACCCTCCCCCGGTCGTTACGGGCGGCCCGGCCAATGGTTTGTATCAACGATCTTTCCGACCTCAGGAAGCCCTCTTTATCGGCATCCAAAATAGCTACTAACGATACCTCGGGTAAGTCTAACCCCTCGCGCAATAAGTTAATACCAATCAGTACATCAAACTCGCCCAAACGCAGGCCGCGCAATATCTCTACACGTTGCAAGGTTTTCACCTCCGAGTGGATGTAACGGCACTTAATGCCCAACCTATCCATATATTTAGCCAATTCTTCAGCCATGCGCTTGGTTAGGGTGGTTACCAATATGCGGTCGCCCATTTTTATAGTTTTATCCACCTCGTCAAGCAGGTCATCCACCTGGTTTATTACGGGGCGAACATCTATAATAGGGTCAAGTAACCCGGTAGGGCGTATCACCTGTTCAACCACCACACCGCCCGATTTTTCCAACTCAAAATCGGCAGGTGTTGCACTTACATATATAGTTTGCGGGGCAAGGCGCTCAAACTCCTGGAAGTTGAGTGGCCTGTTATCCATCGCCGCAGGCAAACGGAAACCATAATCAACCAACGAGATCTTCCTCGACCTGTCGCCACCATACATTGCGCGGATCTGCGGAACGGTTACGTGGCTTTCATCGATCACCATCAGGTAATCATCCGGGAAATAATCCAACAGGCAGAAGGGGCGCATGCCGGGCTGGCGGCCATCAAAAAAACGGGAATAGTTTTCGATACCACTACAATAACCCAACTCGCGGATCATCTCCAGATCGTAATTAACCCTTTCCTCTAATCGTTTTGCCTCTATGAATCGCCCATCATCAATAAACTGCTTTTTGCGGGTTTCCAGTTCTTCCTGTATAGCCCAAACAGATTGCTGAAAACGCTCGCGCGGCGCAACATATAAATTGGCAGGGTAAACCACCATATGGGTCATCTTTTCTATAGTTTTACCCGTGGTGATGTCAAAGGTACTTAGCTCTTCAATATCATCACCAAAAAAGCTTATCCGGTAGGCATAATCCATATAAGCCGGGAAGATATCCACCGTATCGCCTTTAACCCTAAAGGTACCGCGTTTAAAGTCGGCAGTGGTGCGGGCGTATAGTATCTCTACCAACCGGTGTAAAAAAGCATTGCGGCTGATGCGTGTACCCACCGCGAATTTAAATACCGAGTTGGCAAAATCCTCGGGGTTACCCATACCATAGATGCACGATATAGACGATACCACGATCACATCCCTCCTGCCGCTCATTAATGCAGAGGTGGTGCGTAAACGCAGTTTTTCAATCTCCTCGTTTATTTGCAGGTCTTTTTCTATATAAGTATTTGACGAGGGGATGAACGCCTCGGGCTGGTAATAATCGTAATAAGAAACAAAGTAATTAACCGCGTTGTCCGGGAAAAACTGTTTAAACTCGCCGTATAGCTGCGCCGCCAGCGTTTTGTTGTGGCTAAGTATCAGCGTAGGCTTTTGGGTTTGCTCAATAACATTGGCTATAGTAAACGTTTTACCCGACCCGGTAACCCCCAAAAGGGTTTGGAAAGGATCGCCACTGTTTACGCCTTCAACCAGTTGCTTAATGGCGCCGGGCTGGTCGCCGGTTGGTACGTATTGAGAAGTTATTTTAAAATCCATTACTCAAAAATAGTGATTTGTGATTAGAGATTTGTGATTAGGCTGTCAAGTTGCTAAGTATTTTAGTCGCACTTGCGCCCGGCACTTTTACAAATAACTTATATGCCGATGACAGCCCTATGTCAGCATCTTTTTATACAACCAATTTATTTGCATAATGATTGCTTAATTCCGCCTATTTAGCAATCTTTAAGCAAAGCCTCTCCCCAACCCCTCTCCAAAAGAGAGGGGCTTTAAAAGATTATTGGGCTCCAATAGCTTTAAAAACTTTATATTTAACCATGCCTACCCATACTTTCATCCTCAATAAAACCAATAGCATTGCCAACCAGTTTTTGGCCGAACTGCGCGATGTAATTATCCAGGAGGATAAATACCGTTTCCGCAAAAACCAGGAACGATTGGGCGAAATACTGGCGTACGAGATCAGCAAAACGCTAACATATCAAGCAACCGATGTGGAAACCCCGTTAGGCACTGCCACCATCAATTTAGCTACCGAGCAACCGGTTATAGCCACTATACTGCGCGCAGGGCTACCTTTTCACCAGGGGTTTATCAATTTTTTTGACCGTGCCGATAGCGCCTTTATTACCGCCTGCCGAAAGGTAAAAAAAAGCGGGGCGTTCAGCATTCAAATAGACCATATCTCGGCACCTAACCTCGAAGGTAAAACTTTAATTATGTGCGATACCATGCTGGCCACCGGCCAAAGCACTGTGCTGGTTTGTAAAGAGATCATTGCCCAGTACAAATTAAAAGCCTTGCATATCGTAGCTGTTATTGCCAGTACCGAAGGCATTATCCACGTACGCGCCAACCTGCCCAACGCCAATGTTTGGGTTTGCGCCGTTGATGAAGAAATGACCAGCAAAGCCTATATAGTGCCGGGTTTGGGTGATGCAGGTGACCTGGCGTTTGGCGAAAAGGTGTAGTAATTACGATAGACGATTTTAGATTTACGATTTGAAATATGATAACTTTGCTTCATGCCACAATCCGAAATTGTAAATCGTAATTCTAAAACATACAAACATATCTTCTTCGACCTTGACCATACTATTTGGGATTTTGATAAGAACGCCGAAGAAACCTTGCACGAGCTTTACGGTACTTATAAATTAAGAGATATAGGCCTGCACTCTGCCGATTTATTCATAGAAACCTACACCCGCCACAACCACCGCCTTTGGGCAGAATACCACCTGGGCAGGATAACCAAAAATGAATTGCGCGAGGAACGCTTCAAATCTACTTTTATAGAACTTGGCGTACAGCCTGAGCTGATGCCTCCCGATTTTGAGGACGCCTACGTAAACCTCGGCCCCACCAAAACAAATTTGTTCCCGCATGCGCATGAAACGCTGGCCTATCTGCAAGGCAAGTACACCCTGCATTTGATCTCTAACGGGTTTAAAGAGGCAACTGAGATGAAAGTAGCAGGCACTAACCTGGCACCCTACTTTCAAAACATTATTATTTCCGAAGTGGTGGGCGTTAACAAGCCCGACCCGTTGATATTTAACCACGCTATTGAACTGGCCGGCACCACTATCGAAGAAAGCGTCATGATTGGCGACAGTATCGAAGCCGACATCCGCGGGGCTATGGGCGTGGGTATGGATGCCATTTATTTTAACCCCGCCAAACTGGAAAAACCCGCGGACGTAGCCGTACAGGTTACTCATTTAAAAGAGCTGACTTTATTGCTATAAACCTTGCCAAAGAGTGCCGGAAAAGTGGTGAAATAATCCGAAAATGTTCACGTTCACGTTTGCACAACCAGGCGCATTTTTACAAAACGTTAATAATCAGCGCTTTATTATTCAAATTGGTGTCACAACCTTGACACCAATTTCTCCCAATATTTTGTTAGGCAATTAGAACTGGGAATATGATGAACTCTTTTCGAAGGCAGCGATATTTTCACGTCGTTTTCATGTGATGATGGTAACTTAACACTATCAAACGGGCTAATTACGGCCCTGTATAAACCGGTTTCAAATTATTTTTTGTTAAACGTAACCTTTTACATTTAACACAGTCTTAACACTATAATAATTTGATTACTTGATATTTGTAAAAATAAGGAAAGATGAATTTTGAATTTACTTACTTGTTTGTAATAGGATTACTGGTATTGCTTGGTGCATTCTATCTAAGCCCTTACGAACTTAAGGTTAACGAAGACGACGACGAGGAATAAGCCCCCGCCCACCAACTGCCAGCGTTTATATTTTAACGGCTAGTTATAGCCCTGCAATTTTTAATGGCAAAACGCGAAGTAGATATAGTTATCATATCTGATGTGCATTTAGGCACATATGGCTGCCACGCCAAAGAACTCCTCAAATATCTTAAAAGCATCAAACCCAAAATGCTTATCCTCAATGGGGATATCATCGATATTTGGCAATTCAGCAAATCGTACTGGCCCGAGGCACACATGAAGGTGGTGCGCCGCATCCTTAAATTTGTTACCGAGGGCGTGCCCGTGTATTACCTTACCGGCAACCACGACGAGATGCTGCGCAAATTCACCGATTTTAACCTGGGCACTTTTCAGCTGCTTGATAAAATAGTGCTCAATATCGACGGCAAAAAGGCCTGGATCTTTCATGGCGATGTGTTTGATGTTACCATGCAGCACTCTAAATGGCTGGCTAAGCTGGGCGCCGTTGGGTACGATACGCTTATCATCATCAACAGCATAACCAATTGGTTTTTGACCGCCATGGGCAGGCAAAAAATGAGTTTCTCGCAAAAAATAAAGGCCAAGTTTAAGGATGCCATTAAATTCATTAACCAGTTCGAACAAACCGCTGCCGACCTGGCCGTAGAAAAAGCCTACACCTACGTTATTTGCGGGCACATCCACCATGCCGAGATCCGCACCATCCAATCTACAGAGCAAACCGGCTCCGTACTGTACCTCAACAGCGGCGACTGGGTAGAGAGCCTCACCGCCCTGGAATACCACAACAACGACTGGACCATATTTAAATACCGCCCCGAAGACTTTAAACAAGACAACGACGAAGACGACCTAACCGACGCTGAAGACCTCGACGCCAAACTGGATGTACGCAGTTTATTGGAAAGATTTAAGCAGGAAGCGCAATAAGTTTATTCATTTTTCGCAGATAAATTACTGCTCTGTATCTGTGGGATTAAAATTCGGAAATAAACTATCAGATGACCTTTGAGGCAACTGATAAGAAGGGCCAATTTGCTTTTGATCGGATATCACCATTACTAACCTTCCCCTTAAATCGATAGGACCTGTTCTTGGGCTATATGTCGTATGCACCATAACGGGCGTATTTGATGCTAAGAACACCATTGGCCTGTCTTTTTCATATTCTTTTTTAATAGCGCTGTAATCGTAATTTTCGGTAGTATCGGGTTCTCCATCGTAAGTTGTAATATAGCCTGTTAATGACACCATTACACGGCCAAGAATAACATCGTTTTTTAGTTTGATACGTTTATCGCCATTCTTCCGGTTAACTATAACCGTAAATTTTTGATTTGGATAACGGTTACCCATATAGAGGTATATAAATTCCTTTCGTAAATCAAAATCTTCAACAGGCATCACAATTGTTATTTTACGGCCCTTATATGCTGGTAAGTTTTGGTAGTTTACCGTGTCTTGGGCAGATGCTTTAAAGCTAAATGCAAAGCAAAGTAATGCTACAGCAAGATTTTTCATAAGTATAAAATGTTAAAATTACCCGTTTGGAGGCTTTGAAAAACAGCCTAACCTACGCTGAAGATCTCGACGCCAAAATTGAGTTGATAAGTTAATATAGTTTCATAATAGATCGTTTGTTATCAAGCACTCGAAATAAGTTGCGTATGCATCATATTTTTTTGACGAATAAACTTCCGGAACAGTTTTAAATAAATACTCGCCAGGCAATTCCCGATAGTTAGGATAATGCATTTTTATAAGCGGTGTTACATTTTCGTTTACAAACTCAATCTGATACTTGTCTAATCCTTCTTCAAAATTATTATCAGGCACACCTGTAAATTTGGAAAAATAAACGAAATAATATCTAGCGATTACACTTACATTGACTACGCAATAAGGGTAAGTGGAATTCAACGCATTTTCGGGAAGAAACAAAACCACTTTTTTTTGATAAATCAAATATTCCTCTCAGTGATAAATCCTGCAAGTTGCAGTTAAGTTTTTTAGACAAGTCTCCTGAAAGTTTATTAAAAAAATCATTACTATCTCTTTCCCTCGCAATTATTTCCCATTGCTTTATACATTCCGGTGTAAAAGAATAGTTTAAGTCAGAGGCAAATAGTCCATTAGGGAAATATTGATAAATTATATTTAAGTCACTTTCCATAGCTTACATCTTCGCAACTTGTGTTAAATATACTTATTACTACAACAACCATATACTTATTTAAATACCGCCCCGAAGACTTTAAACAAGACAACGACGACCTAACCGACGCTGAAGACCTTGACGCCAAACTGGATGTTCGCAGTTTGTTGGAGCGGTTTAAGCAGGAAGCGCATTAGGAACTGTAACGAGTGGAATCGATAAGATTTCTGACTAGAATTAATGCATCCAATTGTTTATTTAGGCTTTCAATCATAGAAATCAACAATAGTTTTGATGGTTTGACATTTAGCACTTCTTTTAATAGGTCATCACTAAGATTTTTATCAAAAGACTCTTCCATCATAATCAGATAATTTCTAACCGTTATACCTCCAAACATTTCTTGCTCATAAGCATTATTTTCTTCAGCATATAGTTGAAGTTGCTCCCTGACTTTTTTCGAAGTACTTTGAGTCGTTTTAAATTGAAGAATAAAATGTTCAAGTTCTTCTTTTGGTCTGTCTAAATAGGTTTTTTTATAAGTCAGACCGGCTATTAATAAGCCAAGAACTCCAATTGCGACTTCGAACATGTTGATTTATATATTATCAATAAATGTACATTTAGTTTCAACAATATCCGATAGCAGTTTTGCGCTTATATCTTACATATACAATTTACTCCCATTTCATCATTTAATAATCTTCCATAAACATTTCTTTGCTAAATTGCCCGCAATTCTACGCGTATGAAAATATTGTTCGGTATACAGGGTACAGGGAATGGCCATATTAGTCGCGCCCGCGAAATTGTTCCCCTGTTGCAGCAATACGGCGAGGTTGATCTGTTGGTGAGCGGCACCGAGGCCGAGGTAAGCCTGAGCCAGCCGCTTAAATACCGTTTCCATGGCTTTAGTTTTGTTTTTGGTAAAAATGGCGGGGTTGATAACTGGGCCACTTTTAAGATCATGAACCTGCGCCAGCTCTGGAAAGATATGCACAGCATCCCGCTGGAACAATACGACCTTATCATTAACGATTTTGAACCCGTTAGCGCCTGGGCTTGTCGGTTACAAAAAGTGCCATCGGTATCGTTAAGTCACCAGTGCTCGTTTGTATCGCAAAAAACACCACGACCAAAAAAATGGAACTATGCGGAGTGGCTTTTCAAATACTACTCGCCCACTACGCACCACATTGGCTTCCATTTTGAGCGGTACGATGATTTTATCCATACCCCGGTTATCCGCAGCGATATCCGCCGGATGGAAACCAGTAACCTGGGCCATTACGCCGTTTACCTGCCCGCCTATAGCGACAAAACACTTATAAAGCACCTGAAAGGAACCAACGCCGAGTGGCAAATTTTTAGCAAGCGCACCAAAATAGCCTACCGCGAGGGCAATGTACAGGTGTTCCCGGTGAACAACGAAGCTTTTAACACCAGCCTTGCAAGCTGTGCCGGCCTGCTTACAGGTGGCGGATTTGAAGGCCCTGCCGAGGCGTTGTTTTTAGGTAAAAAGGTTTTAATGATACCCATGCGCGGCCAGTACGAGCAGCAGTGCAACGCGCTATCGGCATCTAAACTGGGGGTTGAGGTTGTGCACACCATTGGGCACGATTTTGTGCAACGCATTAACAACTGGCTGGCCGATGACCGCCGCGTAGTGGTTGATTTCCCCGATGAGACCGCCCGGATCGTAGATGAAATGGTGAAAAAGTACGCGAGGAAGTAAAAGACACAAGAGAAAAGAATCAAGAGACAAGATTAAAAAAAGTCAGGGCCGTGTAATTCCACTGGACTCACCCCCGACTACGCTACGCTGGTCGACCCTCTCTGCTTCGCAAAGAGGGTAAAAAATCAGCTATTGTTGAAGTTAAACCCTCTTTCCACGTAGCGAAGAGAGGGTAGTCGGGCGAAGCGATAACCGGGTGAGTAAATAACGCCAACACTCTAAATTTTTCTACTAATTTTGCAGCCAATAGCCAACCGGTATGATCAGTATTTTTAAGGTATTTAATCCGCTTAATGTATTATGGCTGGCCATTTTAATATTTGTGCTTCGCATTGGCTTTGTTGTCGAAGCCCCCGATAAACTCCGGTTTATTTTTGTGGAGCCATTCGCCCGCCTGCTTATACCCGCGTCTTACGAGTATGCTTTTTCGCCGGTGGCCAATGTGTTTTTGGCGGGGCTTATTGTTTTAGCGCAGGCATTGTTGCTAAACTACCTGGTTAACTATTATAACCTTTTGGGCCGCTCTACCTTTTTACCGGCGTTGATGTATGTTACACTTACGGCACTTTTCACCCCGTTTATGACATTGAGCGCGCCGCTTATCTGCAATTTTTTGGTGATATGGATGCTGTTTAAGCTATTCAGCTTTTATAAAAGCGACGACGCCAAATCAACCGCTTACGACTTAGGGATGATAGTAGCCGCCGGCTCAATTATTTACCTGCCTTATATTTACTTGTTCCTGTCTATCTGGATAGCGCTTATCATTTTTAAACCCATCAACTGGCGCGAATGGATCTCGGGCATTTTGGGGTATGCTACGGTGTTCTTCTTTTTCGCGGTGTTTTATTACCTAAACAACAGGCTTGGTAGCTTTTATCATATATGGGCGCCGCTGGGCAGCAAGTTTCCAAACAGCATCAACATTAAGTATTATAACTACCTGGTGTTGGTGCCTGTACTGCTTATTTTGGTGCTGTACTTTTTTAAACTACAGCAAAACTATTACAAAAGCTACGTGCAGGTGCGTAAATCGTTCCAGTTATTGTTTGCTATATTTTTAATTGGTGCAGGTTCATTCTACGTAAAAACACAGTTTAACCTTAACCACTTTTTACTGTGCGCTGTACCCGCGGCGGTGTTTTTTTCGTACTATTTTATAACTGCGAATGTGAAGTGGATGTACGAAAGTTTGTATTTATTGCTGCTTATCAGCATCATATATTTTCAGTTTAACACTTTTTAACTTTTACATTCGTTCAAATTTCATAGGTTATATTAGTTTTGTACCATGAAATTTGGTGTAGTAATTTTCCCCGGCTCAAATTGTGATGAGGATATCATCCACGTTCTTCAAAATGTAATGGGCCAGCAGGTGGTGCGTTTGTGGCATAAAGACCACGATTTGCAAGGTGCTGAGTTTATTGTTTTGCCGGGAGGTTTCTCTTTTGGCGATTACCTGCGTTCGGGCGCTATTGCCCGCTTCTCGCCTATTATGCAGGAAGTTATACAGTTTGCAGCCAAAGGCGGCAGGGTGATGGGTATTTGCAACGGTTTCCAGATATTGACCGAGGCGGGCCTTTTACCGGGTGCATTGCTGCACAACAAAAACCGCAAGTTTATTTGCCGCAACATCCACATGAAAGCGCAAACCACCAACTCGTTGGTTACCCAGCTTATCGACCCGCAGCGCGCGTTAAAAATACCTTTGGCCCATGGCGAGGGTAATTATTTTGCCGATGCTGATGTTATTAAAGCGATAAACGATAACGACCAGGTATTATTCCGCTACTGCGATGAAGCCGGTAACATTACCGACGATAGCAACCCCAACGGTTCTATAGAAAACATTGCAGGTGTTACCAACGCCGGCCGCAACGTGTTTGGCTTTATGCCACACCCCGAGCGCGCATCTGAAAGCCTGGTGGGTAACGAAGACGGACTGGCCATTTTTGAATCGATATTATCACTGGCAAGAGCTTAAATGCCAAACCTGGTTATTGATATTGGCAACACTTTTACCAAAGTGGCCGTTTTTGAAAATAACGACCTGCTTAAAGTAGAACAGTACCAGCAACCAACCGGGCAAGATATTAACGGCTTTATAAGCGGGTACAACATTAACGGGGTTATCATATCATCTGTAAAAACAGATAAACAGCCTTGGCAGGCCGAGCTCGAAGATAATTTTGGCGTAGTACAATTTAGCAGCAGCATAACAGCAGGCATCAATAACCAATACAGATCCCCTAAAACACTTGGTGCCGACAGGCTTGCAGCAGTAATAGGGGCTAACTATTTGTTCCCCAATACAAACAACATTATCATAAGCGGGGGCACCTGCATTACTTATGATTTTGTTGATGACGGGGCAAATTATTTTGGCGGCAGTATATCACCGGGATTAAATATGCGTTATAAAGCCGTTAACCATTACACAGCGGCCCTGCCTTTAGTTGAGGCTGATGAAATGTTCGCCGCTACCTATGGTGATGATACCATATCGGCCATAAAGTCGGGCGTGCAAAACGGGGTTAAATACGAGCTGCAGGGCTTCATAAACGAGTATATAAAAACAACACAAGGGTACAATATTATACTAAGCGGGGGCGACAGTATTTTTTTTGATACTCTATTGAAAAATAGCATCTTTGCCCCCTATATTAAAATTGAGCCTTACCTGGTTCTTAAAGGATTAAACGCAGCGATACAAAAGCATAATGACTAAACATATAAGGTTCCTGATAATACTGTTCTTATTTACCGCAACAGCAATGGGCGTAAAGGCACAATCTACCGCAACTACCAGTTCGCCATATTCGCGCTACGGTATAGGTGATATTAACCCGATGCTGTTACCCCAAAATACGGCTATGGGCGGTATTGGTGTTGCAACTAACACTATCAACGGTTTCTTTTCGGTGAACCCGCTAAACCCGGCATCAAATGCAAACATTGCTTTAACAGTAATTGATATTGGTATCTACAGCAAATTTAACACGCTTGAGAAAACCGGCCAAACTTCTCAAAACAATGCAAACTTCAGACTTAGCCATATTGCTTTTGGTATACCGGTGTCAAAACGCTCTGCTGTTACGTTCGGCTTAATGCCTTACAGCGAGCTGGGTTACGCCTACAGGCAAGTCACCCCTAACTTTGGTACAGGCGCATCTGCCGATACTAATGCTGTAAATTACCTGTACAATGGCGATGGCGGTTTATCACGGTTTTATTTAGGATATGGTTTTGGCATCGGCAAACATTTATCCCTGGGTGCAAGCGCTTCGTATATATTTGGTAATCTTAAAGAGAGCCAGTCTACCGAGATCCCTACCCTGCCGGGAACGCTAAACTCACGTATTGAAGAAAGCAATAGCATCAAAGGCTTTAATTACGACTTCGGTATCCAGTACGGGATAGATTTCTCTGAAAAGAAACGCTTAACCATAGGCTACTCGGCATCGGCAAACACAAAATTAAATACTACCAACAGCTACGTTGTTAGCAGCTACTTCCGCAATACCAATGGCGACGAGTCAGCAGCTACCGATACGTTGGTGAACAATCAGCAACCATCTGCTAAAATACAGTTACCTATGATAAACCGCTTTGGTATATCATTCCAAAACCAGGGTAAATATTTGATAGGTGCAGATTACACCATGAGCAATTGGTCTAAACTAACGGTTGCCGGCGTTAACAAAGACCTTAGAGATAGCCGTACCCTTAACATAGGCGGCCAGTTTACACCTAACATCAACTCACTATCCAGCTATTTTGCAGCGGTTGATTACCGCCTGGGCTTTATATACGACCAAACATACCTTAACGTAAATAGCATCGATATTAAACGTTATGCTGCCACCTTTGGTGTTGGTTTACCCCTAAGATCAAGCACCACATCTACCTTTTACAAGGTTAACATAGGTGCCGAGGTTGGCAAACGCGGAACGCTTGTTAACAGCCTGGTAAAAGAAAACTACATTAACTTACACCTGTCGTTCACCCTTAACGATAAGTGGTTCCAGAAATATAAGTTCGATTAATATCCAACGTAATGCAAAGCAGGCTTAAACAACAGAGCATTTATTTACCGGCTGTTTTTGTAGCACTGCTTTTGAGTGCCTGCGAAAACGATATAAACAAGGTAAAGGCTATAGCTGCTGCCGACGCTACCAAACCCATACAGCGCACCACCGGCGTTGATATGATATTAAGCGACTCGGGGTTTGTGAAGGCACAGATGACCGCCCCCCTGCTTATACAATACGAGACCCAAAAAGACCCTTACAGCGTAATGCCCAACAAGGTTAAAGTTGTGTTGTACAAACGCGACCTGAACCAGGACATTACCATTACCGCCGATACCGGGTACTATTACAAAGAGAAAGATATTATCGTATTTAAAAAGAATGTTGTGGCAACCCGTATCGAAGACGGCGTGGTTTATAAATCGGAAGAGTTGATCTGGGACAAAAACAAAAAGCAGACCTACTCAAAAAAGCAGGTACTGATGACCAAGCCTAACGGCGAACAAATGACCGGCACCAGCTTTGTAAGCGACGATAAATTCCTCAATCCGAAGTTCGAAAACTCTACCGCCATCATCCACGTAGACGGCAGCCTTGCGCAATAAATTGAGCCATACAATTTTCACAAAATTTTGTGTTATAGAATTTTAGTAAAAATTGTATCTTGCGCCTCTTTTTGAGAATATAAAACATAGAAAATTATATGGGCATAATGGGTTTTTTGCGGGAGCGAATGGGAAAGATTCTCGCAATTGTGATTGGAGTAGCACTTTTAGGCTTTATTGCCGAAGAGGTGGTGCGTTCGGGCAGTTCTTTTTTTAGGGGCGATGCAACCACAGTAGGTGAAGTAAACGGCGAGAAGATCGCTTATCAGGATTTCAATACAAGGTTAGAGCAGTCTACACAACAGTTTAAACAACAAAGCGGGGGCCAAAGCCTTACACCGCAAATTAACAGCTACATACAGGAAACCACCTGGAACCAGTTTTTAACAGAAAAGTTGCTTAATAAAGAGATCAGCCGTTTAGGCCTTATTGTTGGCAGCGACGAGCGCCAGTCGATGATTAGCGGTAACAACCCCGATCCACAGATACAACGCCAGTTTGTTGACGAAAAAGGCCAGTTTGACCCGGCTAAGCTTAACCAGTTCTTAACTTACCTGCAATCGCCGAAAGCAGAAAAGGCGCAATTAGATGCCTGGAGCGATTTTGTTGTAAACTTACAAACCGCCAAGCTGCAGCAAAAATACATGACGTTGGTTACCAATGGCCTGTATGTAAACTCGCTTGACGCGCAGGACGATTACCTTGCAAAAAATAAGTTAGCTAACTTTAAATACACCGTGCTTGACTACGCTTCTATACCGGATGCGAATGTTAAACTAACCGATAACGATTACAGCGACTATTACAACGAGCACAAAAACGAATTTAAAAATGCTAACGAGCTGCGCAGCTTTGAGTATGTAAGCTTTAACGCTTCGCCGTCAAAAGACGATACAGCGGCTGTTAAGACTCAAATAGAGAAATTGTTGCCGGAGTTCAAAACAACAGCAAACGATTCGCTTTTTGTACAGATCAACTCAGAAACAAAATCACAGCTTGTTTACCAGAAAAAAGGCCAGTTAGAGCCTAAACTTGACTCGATCATGTTTGGCGCCGAAAAAGGCTTTACATACGGCCCTTACCTGTCAAACGGTAGCTACAAAATAGCTAAACTGGTTGATGCGCGCATTAGCCCCGATTCTGTAAAAGCAAGAAGCATCATATTAAACCCGGCTGCCGAAGGCGGTGTTGATAAAGCGATGGCCAAAGCCGATTCACTTAAGAAGTTAATTGCCGGTGGTAAACCATTTGCCGAACTTGCTAAAAACTTCTCTGCCGATAAAGCATCGGGCGATAAAGGTGGCGAAATGGGTACTATGGGCCGTGGCGCATTACCTCCGGCTTTAGAAGATGCCTTATTTAACGGCAAAACCGGCGATATAAAAATTGTAAACGGCCAGTTTGGCGTTGCTCTTGTGCAAATACAAGAACAAAAAGGTTCATCTAAGGTGGTTAAAGTTGCCCTGGTTGATAAGCCATTGGCACCAAGCAGCAAAACACAAAACGCGGTTTACAGCAAAGCGCAGGCTTTCTTAAGCTCGTTAAATGGCGATAATTTTGACGCGCAGGCTAAAAAAGCAGGCTTGCCTGTTAAAAATGCCGAAGATGTGAGCGGCAACGCGACTACCGTATTAGGTTTAGATAACGCCCGCGACATTGTTAAATGGGCATTCAAATCAGATAAAGGCACATTCTCTGACCAGGTATTTGCAGTAGGCGACCAATACGTTATTGCACGTGTATCGGCCATTAAACCGGCAGGTACTTTACCTTTAGATGCTGTTAAAAAACAAATTGAGCCAATGGTTCGCATCGCGGTTAAAGGCAAACAACTGTCTGACAAATTTAACGCTGCCTTAAACGGCGCTTCAACCATAGAGCAGGTTGCACAAAAAGCGGGCAGCACGGTTGTTCCTCTACAAAACATAGTATTTGCTAACCCGGTTATCCCTGGTTCATCCGCCGAATATAAAGTTGTAGGTACGGTATTTGGTTCGCAGCCAAACAAGGTATCAAAACCTATCGAAGGCCAGCAAGGTGTTTACGTTATCTCTTTAGATAGCTTTGTTAACCCTGCACAGCTTACCAACAACGTTCGCGAGAAAACACAGTTAGGAGGGGCCATCGCACAACGCTCGCAAGGCCAGGTGCTTGATGCGCTGAAAGATAAGGCGAATGTAAAAGATAACAGAGCTAAGTTCTTCTAAGAAAAATTTAAAGTAATTTTGCATCCGGCACCAACGTTATAGTTGCTGCCGGATTTTTTATTTAATAACAAATTAAAAGTCTCCCCTATTGGGGAAGATTTAGAGGGGGCTAAACACCATGGAAATACAGGAAAACATCATCAATAAAGTTGCGCAAAGCGGCCTGGTTACTTTAGACCCTGCCCAGTTTTATGCACCCGGCGAGCGTGTGGTTTATGACATTAAGGATAACCTTTTCCATGGCCTGATGCTGCGCGAGAAAGATTTTCGTGAATTTGTAAAAACGCACGACTGGGCACAATACGAAGGTAAAAACGTAGCGGTTACCTGCACAGCCGATGCTATTGTACCGGCATGGGCATATATGCTGCTTGCAAACCGTTTGGCACCTTACGCCCGCGAGGTTGTTTTTGGCGATGCCGATGTGTTAGAAACAGTACTGTTTGTAAAAGAAGTTGCAGCGCTTGATGTGGAGCAATACCGCGACCAGCGTGTAGTGATAAAAGGCTGCGGAGATGTGCCCGTACCGGTATCTGCCTATGTAGAGCTAACGCAAAGGCTTACCCCTGTTGCCAAAAGCCTGATGTTTGGCGAACCATGCTCTACCGTGCCTATTTATAAACGCAAAGATTAAACCGCAGTACGGTAATTGCGTCTATCAAGCATGACCTCACCCCGCCCTCTCCAAAGGAGAGGTTTGATAACAAAGATTAAAGTCCTCTCCTATAGAGAGCATTTAGGTGTGGCCACGTCTATATCAACCAAATGAAGAAATACTATTTAGTCCTTATACTTATTACCACCTTAACCCGTGCTTTTAGCCAGGACGAGGCCACCAAAACCAAGGAAGTTGCTTTTAAAGCGGGCGAGCAAATTACCTATAAACTTAAATATGGTTTCTTTAGCGCGGCAGAGGCTGTAATAAAGGTTGAGAATAGTCCGCTAAAGTTTGACGGTCACTCTGCACTGCATATCAATGCCAATGCCCGTACACTGGGTACGTTTAACTTGCTGTTTAAAACAAAAAACGAATACCACTCCTATATAGACCCCATAACGCTGCTGCCCTATTACTATTCAGAGAACAGGCAGGAATCTAAATACAGGCATACCGATAAAGTAACTTTTGACAGGGAGAAAGAAATTATTACTGCCGATAAGGGCCAGTTCCCGTTCAAGGGTAATGTGTTCGATTTTTTGTCGTGCTACTACTTTGCGCGTAATATCGATGTATCGCACCTCAAGATAGGCGAAAAGCTGGAGCTGCGTTATTTTCTGGAAGATGGCATCCACTCGCTAACCATTACTTACCTGGGTAAAGAGCAGGTAAAATGCGGGCTGGGTACCTTTAACTGTTTAAAGTTTAACCCTACTATTATACCGGGCCGTATATTCAGAAAAAACAGTATGCTATATTTGTGGATCACTGATGATAAGAACCGCATACCCGTTAAGGCGCATGTAGAACTTATTGTAGGCAGTTTGGTGATGGACCTAAGCCAGGCAAGCGGTTTAAAATATCCGCTAAACCCCGTAAAAAAATAAATTAAAAAGATGATTGAAGTAGGAAGCGTGTTATTGCACGAAGATGTAATTAAAAACAATTTTGTTTGCAATTTAAACAAGTGCAAAGGCGCATGCTGCCTTGAAGGTGACTCGGGCGCGCCCCTAAACCACGATGAGCTGGACAAGCTGGACGAGATTTACCCCAAGGTAAAACCATATATGACGGCCAAAGGCATTGCCACCATTGAGCGCGAAGGCACCTATGTAACCGATTTTGAAGGCGATTATACCACCCCTTGTGTGGATGTTAATAAAGAATGCGCCTACGTGATATGGGAAAACGGCATCACCAAATGCGCTATAGAAAAAGCGTATGAAGAAGGCGCGGTAGACTGGCAAAAACCTATCTCTTGCCACCTGTACCCTATCCGCATTACCGCCTACCCGGAGTTTGATGTATTGAATTACGACCGCTGGAGCATTTGCAGCCCGGCATGTTCTTTCGGAGACGAGCTACAGGTTAAAGTGCACGAGTTTTTAAAAGGCCCGCTCATCCGTAAGTATGGCGAAGACTGGTACCGGGAACTGGAAGATACGGTTGCGGGGATATAATTGCACAATATCGAATAATGAATGTTGAATGGCCAATATCGAAGGTCCGCTTCACCATTCAACGCTCAATTTTGTCGTCGCAGGGTCTCACATCGTGGACCCTGCGCTGCCTTGCATACTGTTATCAGCGCATCGTTAACTCACCTTTAAGGGGCCGCCAGTTGGCTGATCCACCACTTTCTCTCAGTAAGCCGATGGCGTATGAGAAATACATAAATTCTCTTTACTTCCGAAATTCATTGCCGTTGGCTTCAGCCAACGGATACAAAACGAGTCATTCGTGGCTTTAGCCAATAATCAAGTGGCATTTGGCTAAAGCCACTTTAAAACTTTTTTATATTCCGTCCCTTGAAAGGGACGGCAACGAATCACGCCGTCGCAGGGTCTCACATCGTGGACCCTGCGATGCTTGTATACATACCCGGATATATTTCAAAAAATTCCTGCAATAACACTTCGTCATTTAATATTGGACATTGGGTGTTCGATATTACCCACCCCCCAATACCATCTTTTACAATTAATTTAAATAATATTGCATTTTATAAATTTTATTAATGAAGAAGGCTTTAATAACGGGTATAACCGGGCAGGATGGTGCATATTTAGCTGAATTTTTGCTAAAAAAAGGATACGAGGTACACGGCATAAAACGCAGGTCGTCATCTTTTAATACCGACAGGATAGACCACCTTTACCACGACCCGCACGAAAGTGGCGCTAAATTAATACTGCACTATGGCGACCTTACCGACGCCATGAACCTTACCAGGCTGATACAAGAGATACAGCCCGATGAGATCTACAACCTTGGTGCACAAAGCCACGTTAAGGTAAGCTTTGATTCGCCGGAATACACCGCTAATGCCGATGGCCTTGGCGTACTACGCATATTAGAAGCCGTAAGATTACTAGGCTTCACAAAAAAAACACGCATTTACCAGGCATCTACATCAGAACTTTATGGTTTGGTGCAGCATGTGCCGCAAAGCGAGAGCACACCTTTTTACCCGCGCTCGCCATACGCGGTAGCCAAGCTTTATGGCTACTGGATAATTGTTAACTACCGGGAAGCATACGGCATGTATGCTTGTAACGGCATCTTATTTAACCACGAGAGCCCTATACGCGGCGAAACTTTTGTTACCCGTAAAATTACCCGTGCCGTTGCTAAGATTGGCCTAGGCCTTCAGGATTGCCTTTACGTAGGCAATTTAAGCGCCCAGCGCGACTGGGGCCACGCAAAGGACTACATTGTAGCCATGTGGCTAATGTTGCAGCAGGACAAGGCTGAGGACTACGTAATAGCAACAGGTGTAACTACTACCGTGCGCGAATTTATTAAAATGGCTTTTGGCGAATTGGGTATCGATATTGAGTTTAGCGGTAAGGATGAGAACGAACGCGGGGTAATTATTGATATAGATCAGCAAAAGATAGAAAGCCTGGGCTTAAACCCCGATGGTTTAAAATTTGGGCAAACCATTGTAAAGGTAGACCCTAAGTATTTTAGGCCTACCGAGGTTGACCTGCTCATAGGCGACCCATCTAAAGCCAAAAAACAATTAGGCTGGGAACCAAGTTATGACTTGCAAGCCCTGGTGACGGATATGGTATCATCTGACCTGCACCTGGCCAAGAAGGACGAGCACATGAAAAAAGGTGGGTTTAAAACACAAAACTATTTCGAATAGTAAACGGAGAAATATGAAGAGAATTTTTATCAGCATTACGCTATTACTGGTTACCGCGGGTATAGCCCGTTCCCAATCGGTATACCAGCCCTACTCCTACGATTTTTATCAGAAGTTTAATGCTGATGCCTATTCCACTAAAACACGTTTACATACTACCATCAAACCTTTCTTTGTAGACGAT
This sequence comes from Bacteroidota bacterium, assembly GCA_040389205.1. Taxonomy (GTDB): domain Bacteria; phylum Bacteroidota; class Bacteroidia; order Sphingobacteriales; family Sphingobacteriaceae; genus Mucilaginibacter. The sequence continues at coordinate 39,486 of JAZKAL010000013.1, read as the reverse complement.
TCGCTGCTGATGCACCGCTACGATTCTATCATGAATTATGGCGACAACGGCTCAACCAATATTTTATACCGCAAGCTTTTTAACGAGCACCTTATTGATGTAAAAGGCCAAAGCGCTACTTTCTACGCCGACCTGCTGCCTGATTTTAACATCGGCCGCGATTTCTCGCAAAAACGTAACACCTACCTAAGTTCTATAGGGATGCAGTTTGGTGGTACCGTTGGTAAAAAGTTTTACTATAATGTATCCGGTTATTTAAACCGTGCCGAAGTGCCCGATTATCTCTCTACCTACATCAGGCAGGTAGGTATAGTGCCGGGGATGGCCTATGCAGGCAGCTTCAATAACAAACCAAATGCTTACGCCTGGGATTACATTACCGCTGTAGCATCGTATACACCATCTAAGTATCTTAACATCAGCGCCGGGCGCGATAAAACCTTTATTGGCGATGGTTACCGCTCGTTGCTGTTGTCAGATTACGCGTCGCCGTACCCTTTCTTTAAACTAACGGCCAACCTTGGCAATGTGAAGTACATGGCTATGTGGGCCTACTTTACCGACCCGGCAGGCACCAGCGACAGGCACATCGATCGTAATAAATTTGGCGTCTTCCATTACTTAGACTGGAATGTGAGCAACCGGTTGTCGTTCGGCTTCTTCGATTCGGTAATATGGGCCGGGACTGATGATGCCGGCCATTCGCGCGGGTTCGATTTTAGCTACATAAACCCGGTAATATTTTTAAGGCCTGTAGAAGCCGCGGGCGGCTCGCCGGATAACGCGTTAATCGGCTTTACGAGCAAGTATAAATTAACCGATGGCGTAACAGCTTATGGCCAATTTTCGCTTGATGAATTTTCTGCAAGTGAGTTTTTCTCAAATAAAGGCAGTTCGCGCAATAAATATGGATGGCAGCTGGGCCTTCGCGGGGCAAACCTTTTTGGTGTTACCAATTTAAATTACCTGGTCGAAGCCAATACCGTTAAGCCATATACTTATTCGGAACGCTCAAGCATCCTAAACTATTCGGCTAACAGCGAATCGTTGGCGCATCCCTGGGGCGCGAATTTCCGCGAGGTAGTTGGCTTGCTAAATTATTCTTATAAACGTTTCGATTTTATGGGCGAAGTTGATTATGGCCGCTATGGGCTGGATATGAACAACCTTAACTACGGTAAAGACATTTTTCAACACTACACTAAACCGGTTGCACTTTACGGCAATTATATTGGCCAGGGTTTAAAAACCAATATGGTTTACCTGCAAGGCAAGGTTGGCTATGTTCTTAACCCGAAATACAACCTTAGGCTGGAGCTTGGCGGCATCTACCGCACCGAAAAGAACAGCGACTTTAACGACAAAACCAGCATGATCACCGTCGGCGTCCGCAGCTCGTTCCGCCAGATCTATACTGATATCACCAGTTACAAAACACATTAACACAACCGTATAATAAAAATGCCCCGACAACTATCGGGGCATTTTTTGTTATATATCATTCAGACCTACGCCGGCTTCATTTCGCCTTTTATGGCCCTTAAAAATTCGTTGGCATGCTGCGAACCTATGATGTAAACAAGGCCGTCCCTATCCGTTAAATGTATGGCATCATTACCAGCCGCGTAAAAACGAATAGTGCCTTTGGTGTGCAGGTTATAAACCGGGTTGTTAAATAGGTAGCGGCTGTAGGTACCTTTCTCAACTTTAACAATACTGTTAAGGTCTATTTTAACGCGGCGGGTACTCCACAAGCCATCAAGCAAAATACTTTTATTGATAACCCTGGTGCTAAAATGCAGCAGGAAACCCATAATAATGGAGATGATTATAATTACAAAACCAACAATGGCAAGCAAGTCGCCGTTGCGTTCGCGTTCGTCAGTAAAAAAGTAGGCGGCAAAGCAAAATAAAGCCAATACCAGCCGGATGGTGATGGGAATCCACTCCCTGCCCAGGTACTGTTTTTCTACAAATACTGATTTATCGTTCATAATTTAAACAGTTCGAATATAGTAACTTTTTTAGTGTTATCGTTTACTTTATACCTTTCGTCGGGCCGGTAACCGCCTACCCAAATAATGTCGCCATTGCCGTTAACCAACACGGGCACCTCCGCTTTTTGATGTAACGGCACTTTCTGGTGTATAAAAAAATCGCTCAGCTTTTGCCTCGTTTTCATCCCCAGGGGGTAAAACGTATCGCCTTGCTGCCAGGCACGTATAGTTAACGGATATTTCAGCAATTCAGCATCTACCGAAACCGCTAAAGGGTTATTCTTAACAATTAACGCGCTATCATCATGTAGTAATGTAAGCTTGTAATTGCCATACATTACATTAGCATCAGTTTGATTGATGCCAACCTCCGCATTTACCCCGTCATTTTTAGGGCTGATAATAAGTTGTCCCCTATCTACCAATAAAACAAAGCCGGGGCTTTCAAACACCCTGCCTGCATGTTTGTCTAAAGCGGTTATCAGGTCATCTACTACCGTTTCGATAAACCCAAAAGGTTGCAGCAGCTTAAAAAGCAATAAACGTTGCGGCGATAATTGCTTTACCTTATCAATAGCTATATGCACCTCTTCCCCATGTTGTACAAGTAAATCCCTTTTCAACTCGTCAACTTTGCTATTCAGCAAAACCTCCAGATCTTTAAAGTTTCGCAGGTTGTTCTCAAACGTGGCCTCCAGGTTCGGGTTCAATTCTTTCAATAATGGGACTACCAGATGCCGCATTTTGTTACGGGCATATTTTATTGACGCGTTTGAGGCATCCTCCACATATTTTAAACCTTCGGCAGTGATGATAGTCTGTATCTCGTCGCGAGTAAGGAACAGCAATGGGCGTGCGAGCTGTCCGTTCTTTGGCAAAATACCATGCAACCCGGCTATACCTGTACCACGTGTAAGGTTTAACAATATTGTTTCAATAGTATCGTTCTGATGGTGTGCAAGGGCTACGGCATCGCAACCACCTGACTGACTGATTTGAGCGAACCAATTGTACCGCAGGTCGCGCGCGGCCATCTGGATAGAAATTTTGTTATTGCCGGCGTATTGTTGGGTATCAAAATTTATAGTGTGGAATGGCACCTCCATTTGTTGTGCAAGCCGGCGGGTAAATTCCTGGTCGGCATCAGCATCGGTGCCGCGCAGCATAAAGTTACAGTGCGCTATGCTAAAATTGTACCCGGCGGCTTTTAACAAATGCGCCATAAGTACCGAATCCATGCCCCCGCTTACCGCAGCCAGTATTTTATTGGCGGGCGTAAACAGGCTGTTTTGTTCAATAAAATCAACAAAGCGTTTAACGGGAAGCATACATCAAAATTATTAAAATTTGGCCTCCCCCTGTCCTCTCCTTTGGAGAGGATTCAAAAAACAAATTTAAAGTCCTCTCCTTTAGAGAGGATTTAGGTGAGGCTAAAACAGTTATCAAAATTATTAATTTAATAACCCCCGCAAAAAACTAATTTTGCTATCGTGATAAAATACATTTTCAGCACAGTGTTTATTTTCCTGGCTATAACGGTTTCGGCACAAAAAAAGTCGGTAGTTAGGCTTATACAATCAAAAAGCAGCCAGATCATACAGCTTAACGGCAAAAACGTGCTCAAAGTTTACCAGGGTGTTTTTCAGCAGGATTACTCCATCATGCGGTCAGACAGCGCGTACTTCTACGTTGCCGATAATGCTTTTGACGCTTTTAATCACGTACACATCACCCAGGGCGATACACTTAACATCTATTCGGACAAGCTTAATTACAACGGCAACACCAAAATTGCCATCCTAACCGATAATGTGAAGTTGATTGACAGGGACGCTACCCTTACCACCAATTACCTTACCTACAACACTGCAACCCGCATCGGCACCTATACAGGGGGCGGCAAACTGGTGAATAAAGAAAATACGCTTACCAGTAAGAATGGTTATTATTTCGCTTTCTCGCGCGATTCTTATTTCCGTTACAATGTAGTATTGGTTACGCCCGATGCTTTAATAAAAACCGATACCTTACGTTACAATACCGGCAGCCGCATAGCCTATTTTTACGGCCCTACTAATATTTACGACACCAAGGATAAAAAAGACACCCTTTACACCGAGAACGGCCTTTACAATACCCAAACCGAGCAGGCATTTTTTGGCAAGAAAAACCTTTACAAACAAGGCACCAAAACACTTAAGGGCGACAGCTTATTTTATGATAAGCTTAAAGGATATGGCCGTGCCGTTAAACGGGTAACGTTTCATGACCGCGAACAGAATATTACCCTTAAAGGCGACCTGGCTACTTATTACAAGCAGGGAGAACGTACCGTTGTTACCCAAGACCCTTATGTAATTATTGTTACCGAAGAAAAAGACTCGACCCGGCGGGATACAGTACCTGTTACTAAACCCGGCGTAAAAACAGCTAATTCAACGGCAGTAAAATCAGCCGCTGTGGTGAAGAAGGCCGATGCGCTGGCAGTAAAAAAACAAGCCCCGCCTCCCAATACTATGCCTATTAATGCCGGAAGTGTACCCGTACAGGCACTAGCCGACACCTTAACTAAAGTTGCAAAAGCTAACCCTGATGCTGTTAAGGCTGCTAATGCTATAATTGCCACAAAGGTTAACGCGCCGGGGGCTAAACCTTTTAAGGGTATTACGCCACCAAAGGGGGCAGGCCTTTCCGCTTTCCCCATGGCGCAGAAAGACACTAACGTTGTGAAGATCATCGCCCCGAATAAGAAGGTTAAACGCGATTCGATCTATATCTCTGCCGATAGCCTGGAAACGCAGATCCTGACCTATAAGGATGTCAAGATCATGCAGGAGAAGCAGCGCCTTTCAACTATTCGGGATACATCGGCAAAAGCGAAGAAGCCTGCAGTTGTAGCGCCAAAAAAGAATGATAAATTTTTAACCTTAAGTGCGCCACGCTTTATGCGCGATACCGCTTATTTTCATAAGGACTTTTTTGCCGGCTACAAGTTCCCGCCAAGGGATATTGCACTAACATTGCCGTCGAAAAACAAGGGCCAAACTGCAAAACAGGCAGCTGACCCTGCTCCTTTAACAGCAGGTAGCAAAGCCGACAAGGGCGCTTTTGGCACACTGGGTGATAATACAGCCAAAGGCGATAAAGGGGCATTTGCTACCTTACCTAAAAACGCCAATGCAAGGGCTGCTGATACCGCCGATATAGATAAAGACCCAATATTTTATACCCCGCCAATTACGCTGAGCGATACGGCGAGGGTGCGCATTATTAAGGCATTCCATGGTGCCAAGCTGTTTAAATCTGACTTGCAGGCTAAGGCCGACTCGATGTTTTACAGTTATGCCGATTCTACCCTGCGCTGCTATGTAGACCCTATAATTTGGACACAGGGCTCGCAACTATCGGGCGATACCATCACCATGCAAATGAAAAACAAGAAGATGGATAACCTGAACATGTTCCCGCGGTCGTTTATTGTGAATATTGAGAAGGGCGATTCCACCAACTTTAACCAGGTTGCGGCCAAGCGCATGAAGGGTTTCTTTAAAAATGGCAAGTTAGACAGGATGTACATTGTTGGCAATGCCGAAAGTATTGCCTTTAGCCGCGATAGCTCTAAAAGGGTAGATGGTATGCAGCGATCGTTAGCCAGCAAAATGCGCATCTATTTTAAAAATAACAGCGCCAACAATATCTTCTTCGTATCAAAACCCGAGCATCGCTACGGGCCATTAGCCAAGTTTACCGAGGATGATAAGATATTGAAAGGTTTTATATGGAAGCCAAAGGAAAGGCCTGTATCTAAAGAGTCTATAATCCCGTCCTACAACAGGAAAATTGCCCGTGCCAAAGCCGCAGCTGATAAAAAAGCGGCTGATACCAACAAAGGGAAACTGCTAAAACCCGGAGAAAGGCCCGCGGCTGATTCACTTAAGAATAAATTGCCTGTGGCAGCTGGTATAAAATCAGGCAAGGATAGCACGGGCGTAAAATCACTGGTTATTAAGGCTGGCGGTGCAAAGGCAGACAGTACCACAGTGACATCAAGGCCGGTATTAAAACCCGGTGCCGATAAACCAAAGCAAGATAAAACTGCTGTTACGCCTGCGCCGGTTACCAAAGCAGCGGCAGACACCCTAAAGAACAAGCCCGCTGCAACGCTTAAAACCAAAAAAGATTCTACCGCTGCTAAGCCTTAGTTTGGGCGTTTAAGAAATTAATGAGCAGATCAACCGCACGGCCACGATGGCTGATGCGGTTTTTTTCGTCCATACTCATTTCTGCAAAGGTAATGTCGTAACCATCCGGCTGAAAAATGGGGTCGTAACCAAAGCCCGCGGTCCCGCAACGCTCGTGGCGGATAGTGCCGTTTACAATACCATCAAAAAAATGTTCCTCACCGTTCCACATCAGGGAGATTACCGTGCGGAAACGTGCGTTGCGGTTTGTTGCATCTTTCAATTTATCCAGCACTTTATCAATATTGGCCTCATGGTCACCATGCTTACCCGCATAACGGGCCGAGTATATACCGGGTTCGTTATTAAGCGCCTCTATTTCCAGCCCGCTATCATCACCAAAACAATTGAGGTTATACTTTTGGTAGATGTAACGGCTTTTGATGGATGCATTCTCATTAAAAGTAAGTCCCGTTTCTTCTATATCGTCATTACAGCCAATATCATTAAGGCTTAATAAATTTATTTGTAGGCATGCTTTGGCCTGCACCTCTTCTAATTTATGGGCATTGTTGGTGGCAAATACTAATTGCTGCATGTTACAGGGTTTTCATGTGTTCCCAAAATAGCTTCTTGTTATCGTTGCTGCTCATCATCTCATCAAAACTAAAGCTGTACAGCACGTGGGTTTTTTTGCCCTGCAACGGCTGGTTAAGCGGCAACTTGCCTATACCCTCTGGTAACGAATCGGCACCCATGATAACCAGCCTTGTTGGCGCAAAGTATGCGGCCAGGGTAGCAAATTTCACAGTCGCGTATTTGTGTACGTTTAATACCGCTACGTCATCAAGCGTTAGCTCCTTACGCTTCAGGATATTTTCAAGCGCGGCAAGGTGTGCTGCCGCTATATGCTCTTCATTAGCGTAATTTACCAGCACCACAAAGTTTTTATTGTTTTTACCCAGATAATTAAATTCGTTATCAGGCGTTTGTACAATTGGTTCGGGTATTTTTGGGGTTGCAGCAACAGGGGTTGGCGGCGCTACAGGCTGTTCTGAAATTACAGGTGCAGCAGGTTGCGCAGGCTCATAAACCGGCAAGGTTTCTGTAATGGTTTGTTCCGTTATCGCGTTAGCTGTATACAGCGCCTTATCCTTGTTAAGCAGGTAAATTTCTTCCTGCATAATATAGGCGAAGGCCTGTGGGTTGTCAACTTTCATATTTAACATATTTTAACCAAAAATACCTATTCCTGTTAAAGCATTATAAGCATATTCGCATTACGGCTTAATTATACACTTATTATTAATAAATTTACCGAAATTCGCATTTTTAACGGATAAATAATCCGTGCTAATTAGTTTAAAAAGTACATGAGAAAAATCGCACTGTCCATCATAACTTCTTTTATATTTCTATCATTTGCCCAGGCACAGGTACACACACTTGATAAGATAGCTGCCGTTGTTGGCAGTGGTATAGTTTTACAGTCAGACATCGAACTACAATACGCGCAGTACCTGGTGAGCGGCCAACAGCCAAATCCAAGCGTTAAATGCTATATTTTACAAAATCAGCTCACTCAAAAGCTGCTTGCCCAGCAGGCGGTTATTGATAGTGTGCAGGTAAAAGACGAGGAAGTTGATGCCGAAGTTGACCGCCGTATGCGCAGCTTTATACAACGCGCAGGCAGCCAGGATAAATTAGAGGGCTTTTTAGGCCGTTCTGTTATCCAGTACAAGGATGAGCTTCGCCCGGATATTAAGGAGTCGCTTATTGCACAGCGCATGAGATCTAAGATCACCGAGAAAGTGAACACCACCCCTCAAGACGTAAAAAAATATTTTGAATCGATGCCTAAGGACAGCTTGCCATCTTATAACAAAGAGATTGAAGTAGGCGAGATCGTATTTACGCCAAAACTAAATAAAGAGGAAAAAGAGTACTACAGGCAAAAGGCCGAGGATTTAAGGGCAAGGGTTAAAAAAGGCGAAGACTTTGGTACACTGGCAAGGCTTTACTCGCAAGACCCCGGTTCGGCACCTGATGGTGGCGACCTTGGCTTTTTTGACCGTACCGTAATGGTAAAAGAATTTACTGCGAATGCCTTTAAACTTAAAACCGGCGAGATCTCTAACGTATTTGAAACGGAAAACGGTTTTCACTTTTTACAGGTAATTGAGCGCCGTGGGGAGCAGGTACACGTTCGCCATATATTAATTGTGCCGGCGGTTACCGAGGCCAGTTTAGGGCGTGCTAAAACCACAGCCGATAGTGTTTATAACGTAATGATGAAGGTTAAGAAATTTGATTTCAGCGCAGCAGCTGCCTTTTATTCCGACGATAAAGAAACCAAGTTTAACGGTGGTATGATGCTGAATGCTGATAACGTGCAAACACGTTCTACCTACATCCCAACAGATAAGCTTGACCCGCAGATAGCACTTACAACCGACACCATGAAAGTTGGCTCGGTATCTCAACCACAGTTATTTACCGATCAGCAAACAGGTAAAAAAGCGTATAAGATCTTGTATCTTAAATCGGTTACTAACGCGCATAAAGCTAACTTAGAGCAAGATTTTGCCAAGCTTAAAGATGCTGCTACAAACGATAAGCTTAGCCGTACTATTGCCCAATGGTTTGACAAACGCCGCAAAGAAACTTTTATTAAAATTGACCCTGAATACCAAAGCTGCCCGCCGTTAAAGAGCTGGATAGCCGCTGAAACAACCGCACAAGCCAAAACGGAATAACAGTATGCCATACCGCTCAGATGTTGAGGCCGCAGATGCTTTAAAGAACGCTTATCAGCAAATACGTGCAGAGATAGGCGAAGTTATAGTAGGCCAGGATGAAGTAATTAAGTTTGTACTTATCTCCATCTTTAGCAACGGGCACTGCCTGCTTGTAGGTGTACCCGGCCTTGCTAAAACACTGCTGGTACAAACCGTAGCGCAGGTTTTAGACCTCGACTTTAAGCGGATACAATTCACCCCCGATTTGATGCCGTCTGACATTATTGGTTCGGAAATTTTGGGTGAGGACAGGAACTTTAAATTTATAAAAGGCCCGGTGTTTTCTAACATCATACTGGCCGACGAGATAAACCGCACACCGCCAAAAACGCAGGCCGCTTTGTTAGAGGCCATGCAGGAAAAATCGGTTACGGCAGCAGGCGTTACACACAAACTTGGCAAACCATTCTTTGTACTGGCTACCCAAAACCCTATTGAGCAAGAGGGTACTTACCCGCTACCCGAGGCACAGTTAGACCGTTTTATGTTTAACGTGGCCTTAGATTACCCTACGTTTAAAGAAGAGTTGCAGGTGGTTAAAAACACTACCAGCACCGCCAGCGTTAAGGTAGAAAAGCAACTCAATGCCGAGCAGATCATCTATTTTCAGCAATTGGTAAGAAATATCCCGGTGAGCGATAATGTTTTGGAATATGCGGTTAAACTGGTAAGTAAAACACGCCCCAACGGCGAGTTTGCAAGCCCGCAAGTGAAACGTTTATTAAACTGGGGCGCCGGCCCGCGTGCTTCGCAATTTTTGATCCTGGGGGCTAAATGCCACGCTGTACTTAACGGCAAATACTCGCCGGATATTGAGGATGTGCAGGCAGTGGCCAAGCCGATACTCAGCCACCGCATTGTGCGCAGCTACCACGCCGAAGCCGAAGGCCTGACAGCCAACGACATTATAGAGCAGTTATTTTAGAATCCCGATAGCTATTGGGACTAAACGCTAAAGCTAATATCTAATAGATATCAAGGAAATCTAAAATCGTAACTCTAAAATCTAAAATACCCTTTAGTTTTCTACTGTAGAAAATATTTCCAGCAGTACATTCCACCTGTGGTTAGCATCAATTTCCCATATACGCACATAGTTGTAGTTGTTAACTATGTTACCTTTTTTAATACGGGCAGTGCCATAGGTATAGGCCAGATCGTTACTGGTAGAGCGGCCAACATTAACTGTTTCGGCAGATATACTGATGCCCTCGTTATCAATAAACTTTAATATTTTATCAGTACCGGTCATTGGTTCAAAACCAGGGAAGTAGTAACGTGCCTCGGGGCTTAAAAACTCTTTATATCCGGCCAGTGTAGATAGTTCTAAAGAATGGTTAAGCGTTTTATCGGTAGCTGTTAAAATATTTTTACCTGCAAACGGGTCCTTACTTGGCGCTTTTTGTTTGGTAAGGTCTGGTTCTTTAAAATCGATTACCGCTTCCTGCTCAGGCTCGGGGTGCTGGATACCTAAGTTTAAAAGCAATTTGAATTTACGGTCGGCATTGTCTAAGCGCCATAACGAAACATAATCTCCGTAAACTTTATCATCATCGGTTTTGCCGTTTTGATAAACATACGGGCCAGCTGTAAAGCCCATGTCGCCATTGGCAGATATACGCGCAAACTTTGGTTGCGAGCTAAGCTTGCCGGGCTGCTTTTCTATACCGCTATAAAATTCAGTTATTTTAACGGCGTTTGGTTTAAACACAATTCCTTCTGCATCGGCTACAGCCAAAAAGCCATCTTTAATACCCTTACGCTCAACTGTTTTATTAAAGTTTTCTTCGGCATTTACCACAGAAGCCACTTCTACCTTGGTTTGTGCAATTGCAGAAAGGCTAAAGCCTGATAATATAATAGCGCCTAATAATAATTTTCTCATGTGTTTAAGTAGTGTAGATTTGCCCGGGCAATTTAATAATTATTTTAACTGATTAACATAAGGCAGCCCGGCCCTAATTGTTTTAGTTATAGTACTTGTTTTAACGTTTATTAACAGCTCTCTTATTCTGTGAGAGAAAGGTATAACCTTAAATCCTTATCCAGTCGGTAGTGCCCTGTTTATTATCATTTAATTGGAAGCCAATATTCTTTAGCCCTTCGCGGATCTTATCAGACGTCGCGTAGTCCTTATTTAATTTGGCCTCGTTGCGTAATTTAATAACCAGTTTCATCAAATCGTCGGTATCTGCATTTTCGTTATCGTCCTGCTTTAAACCCAAAACATCAAAAAAGAAATCGTTGTAGGTTTTCTTCATGCGTTCAAAGGTTTCTGCAGCAACCTCTCCCGAGTTACGTGTAGCAGCCGCGTACGAATTGATCCATTTGGATAAATTGTTTAAAGCATCTAACGTTTTTGGCGAGTTAAAATTGTCGTTCATGCTATTGTAGCAATCATCGCAAATATCGTTTATAGCTTTATTTGTTTCTTCATCAACGACGGTCAACTCGTTCTGTTGCAACGTAACCAGCTTCTTGGCGCTCTCCGCCAGTTTCTTGTAAAAGATCTCTGCCGCCTCTATCGCCTCGTTGCTAAAATCGACCGTGCTGCGGTAGCTGGCCTGCATAAAAAAGAACCTTACCGTCATGGGGCTGTAGCCCTTTTTCAGCAAAGGGTGGTCGCCCGCGAATAACTCATGCGGCAAAAAGCTGTTCCCTAACGATTTTGACATTTTTTGCCCGTTCATGGTAAGCATGTTGGTATGCAACCAGTACGATGCCGGGTTTTTACCGCAGCAAGCTACGTTCTGCGCAATTTCGTTGGTATGGTGCGTAGGCATTAGGTCGATACCGCCGCCGTGAATATCAAACTGGTGGCCAAGATATTTATTACTCATGGCCGAGCACTCCAGGTGCCAGCCCGGGAAACCTAATCCCCACGGCGATGGCCATTTCATCAAATGCTCGGGTTTGGCTTTTATCCACAGCGCAAAATCAAGCTTGCCGTGTTTTTCGGTTTGGCCGCCAAGGCTGCGGGTATTGTTTAGCATATCCTCCAGCTTGCGGCCGTTTAGTATGCCGTAATCCTGGCTGGTGTTGTATTTTTCTACATCAAAATAAACCGATCCGTCAACCTCATAGGCATAACCTTTTGCAAGAATATCTTTTACAAGCTCTATCTGCTCTATAATATGCCCGGTTGCTGTTGGCTCGATGCTTGGCGGCAAAGCGTTAAAGGTTTCCATCACCTTATGAAAATCTACAGTGTATTTCTGTACAATTTCCATCGGCTCCAGTTGCGCTATCTTCGCTTTTTTAGATACCTTGTCCTCACCCTCATCACTATCGCCTTCCAGGTGGCCTGCATCGGTTATATTGCGCACGTAACGTACTTTGTAACCAAGGTGCAACAGGTACCTGTAAATAAGATCGAACGAAATAAAAGTACGGCAGTTGCCTATATGCACATCGCTATATACAGTGGGCCCGCAAACGTACATGCCAACGTGGCCTTCGTTAAGGGGCTTAAATTCTTCTTTTTTACGTGTTAAAGTATTGTAAACAAATAATTTTTGTTCCATAAGCGCAAACTTACAATTTTAGGCGTGGAGTTTAATTTGGATGTTATTATTTTAATGTAAGCAATGTGCTTAAAGGATAATGGTCTGACAATTTTTTTTCGATGATCTTATACTCCGCAACATCAAACTGGGGGCTTGCCATTACGTAATCTATCTGGTAATTGGGGAAAGCACCATTATAGGTACGCCCTAACCCGGCTCCTTTTTCTCTAAACGCGTTTTTTAAGCCCCTTGCCATTTGGTTTACAGCGAAGGATGACGGGGTATCGTTAAAATCGCCCGAGATAATATACGGGTAAGGGCAACTCTTAGCATGATCTTTAATTTTGAAAACCTGCTCGGCACGTTTCTTAAAAGCGGTCTTCAATTTCCAACCCACACGCTTGGTAGCACCAATATCTGTTTTGCCCTTGCTGGAAAGGTTGCCCAGGTACTTATAATCCTGTGGGTCGAAACTTATAGATTGCATATGCACACTGTAAAACCTCATGATAGTACTGTCCTTTTGCACATCTACAAAAACACACTGGTTGCTGCTTTTAGCCGTAAGTTGTACCAGGCCATAAGCCTTGATAGGAAATTTCGAAAAAATAGCCATACCGATAGATTCACTGGCGCTGGTCATAGTAGGCTCAAAATAGTAATGATTGGCACGCATCACTCTTTTAATAGAGTCTATCATATCGTACTGCCCTTTTTTGCGGGTAAAAAACTCTTGTATACCTATAATATCCGGTTGCTCCTGGCCTATCAGGTCCAGTATCTCGTGCTTGGTGGATACATCATTTTTAGCACCGTAGCGTTTAAAATCGTGCACGTTGTAGGTCATCACCCTTAATTGCTTTTTGGGTGATGACTGGCTGGCACCGGCAGGCAGGCGGATGCCTATGTTATTGTTAAGCACATTCCAGCCTATTAATATGGTAACCAGCGATAAGCCGATAAACCAGCTGCGGCGAAAAAGCCAGTAAACCATGATGATAATATTCGCCAGAAGCAAAGGCGGGTATGCCAGCCCAAAAAACGCGATAGGCCAAAACGTACGCGGATCTACATAAGGTGCTAAATAGCCCAGCAACAAGGCAGCACACAACGCATAGTTTATCCAAAGGAAGGCTCTATCAATAAAGGGTACCTTTTTGTTTTTAACCTTCATTATTTTTGCTTGCTCAAATTATCGAGGGTTTCTTTTTCCTGCCTGGTTAAGCTATTATACCCGGTAGCTGATATTTTGTCGAGAATACGGTCAAGATCCTCCTGTTTTGGCGATGTTGATGCTTTGCGCTGCGGGCCGTTGTTGCTGACAACTTTTAGTTTGGGCTTGGGCTGAAATAATTTACTAATGCCAAGTATCCAGTCGTTACCACGCTGCATTTGTTTTATGTATATAAAGCCAAATAAGGCACCGCCAAGGTGGGCAATTTCGCCGCCGGGATTACCCCCGGCTATCCCTAAAAAGTCGACTACTACATAAAACAACGCTATCCATTTTAACTTTACAGGGCCTATTAAAATTAAGGAGATAGTATAATTTGGGAGCAAGGTTGCAGTAGCAATTATAATAGCCATTACGCTTGCCGAAGCACCAACCAATGGCGGACCTGCAGCCGCGTTTATGCTTGTAAAGGCAGGGATAAGGTTATAGCAGGCCACAAATAGCAGTCCGCCGGTAAGTCCGCCAAGCAGGTATAGCCCAATAGTGCGTTTATTGCCAAGGTATTCCTCAAATATCTGCCCCATCCAATATAACCAAAGCATATTAAATAGTATGTGGAACACCCCCCCATGCATAAACATGTAGGTAAACGGCGTCCAAAAACGATAGGCTAATTTGGGCAGGTGTGCCGATAGTAACAAAAACTCGTTGGTGTACGCCAATATAAGGCTGTTACCAAATCCTCTAAATAACTGCTCGATAACGGCGGTTACGTTTATAAGCAAAAAAACAATAATATTAATCCCTATAAGCAGGCCAATTTTATTGCCGGACCTTATCATCTTATATTGAATTTCTTGCCAGAGCGTCATAACCCTATTTTAATTAAATAAACAGCTGCTAATAAAAATTGTTAGGCCGTTTTATACCCCAAAGCTTTATTAACAGGAAGCCAAACAGCGCGCCACCCAAGTGGGCAAAGTGAGCAACATTATCGCCTGCAAAACTACCTACACCGGTAAACAATTCAAGTGCGATATAACCTATTACCACATACTTAGCTTTGATAGGTACTGGAATAAACATAATCATCATCTCGAGATTTGGGAAAAGCATGGCGAAACCTACCAATATGCCAAATATAGCTCCTGAAGCTCCAACCAAACCACCGTTATATAGATCGTATAAGTGATTAGCTTGTATTCGGTCGCCATATACCATAAATGCGTCAAGATATCCTATTTGAACGTTCGGAACAGAAAAAGAACCTACAATTGCATGTATGGCAATTGCGCTCCATGCTGTATTTATTATGTAGCCACCTATTCCGGTAATAAAATAGAAATTAAAAAATTTCTTCGACCCCATGGTATACTCCAACATCGGCCCAAATGAAACCAACGCAAACATATTGAAGAAAATATGTGTGAACCCACCATGCATAAACATATAGGTAATGGGCTGCCAAGGCTTAAACAATGGTGAAGCCGGATAGTGTGCTCCAAAGAGGGTACTCATATTTACCATTCTGGCTAACGCATAAGTGGCTATAAAAAATATAATATTAATAATGAGCAGGTTTTTTACAACCGGCGGCATATTGGCAAATGGTGATTGCATGTTGTGTACGTGTAAATATGGTTTAAGCTTTAAAGCTATTTTTCAAATCGTTCTGCTAATTCGTTAAGGGTAAAGGTACTAATTACAGGCTTGCCATTTAATGCAAGGTTTGGCATTTGGCAGGCAAAAAGCTGGTCAACCAGTTGGTTCATCTCTTCCATACTTAGTTTTACCCCTGTTTTTAACGCGGCGTTGCGTGCCAGCGAGCGGGCAAGGTTATCGCGCTTATCTAACTTTAATATGCTCAGGTTGTTTTTAAAACCTTCAAGCAATTGTTCAAGCAATTCATTTTCGCTGGCGTTTGTAATATCGGCCGGGATGCCCTCTACCACAACGGTGTTACGGCCAAACTCGCGTATATCAAAACCAAGCGCGCGTATATCAGGCAATAGTTCTTTCAATAACTCAAAATCGCTGCTGTTTAGTGTAACCGATTGCGGAAATAAACTCTGCTGACTAACCCCGCTATGGTTTTGCAATTGCTGTAAAAAACGCTCGTACAAAATACGCTCATGAGCCGCCTGCTGGTTTATGAGCATGAAGCCTGATTTTATTTGCGAAAGGATAAATCTGTTATGCACCTGGAAGAACTGCTTCTCGCTGCTTTTGCTTATCTCTTGCTCATTTACCGGGATGCTTGCCTCTTCGTGCATCTGGTGCTGCAGGGTCTCTTCCTTCTTGCTTATTTCGTACAATGTATCCCAATTACGCGGAATGGCGGTATGGTGGCTTTGCGTATCTCGCAGAAAAGGGGTCTCGCGGTCGCTTGCTTTTTTCTCCGTCGCAAAGGGGTTAAAGTCCGGGTTAAAAGCAATAGTGGGCTGTATTATCTCCTCAAAAGGTTTTGGGGTGATGAGGTGCCCTATGCTGTTCTCCTGGTCAAAATCCAATGTCGGCGTAATATTGTACTTACCTAATGAACGTTTTACCGCCGAGCGGATAATGGCGTAGATCGATTTCTCGTCCTGGTATTTTATCTCCGTTTTTGTGGGATGCACATTGATATCTATCTTGGCCGGGTCAATATCAATAAAAAGCACATACAGCGGGAAGGTCTCATCGGGCAATAACTCCTGGAAAGCCGTCAACACCGCATGGTTTAGGTAAGCATCCTTAATAAAACGGTTGTTCACAAAAAAAAACTGCTCGCCACGTGTTTTACGGGCAAACTCGGGTTTGCCAACAAAGCCACGCAGGTTAATGATGGTTGTTTCTTCTTCAACAGGCACCAGCCGCTGATTATAATTGTTACCAAACAGGTGTACAATACGCTGTTTTAAAGCAGCGCCGGGCAGGTGGTAAACTTCCTGCCCATCGTGGTGCAGGGTTAAAAACACCTGCGGGTTGGCTAAAGCCACGCGTTGAAATTCGTCAATAATATGGCGCATCTCTACCGGGTTACTTTTTAAAAAGTTACGGCGGGCGGGCGTGTTATAAAAAAGGTTTTTGATACAAATTGACGTACCGAAGTTTGCCGAGCATGGTTCCTGGCTTATTACTTCCGATCCTTCTATCTGGATGCAGGTACCCAGTTCATCCTCGTGGCGGCGCGTTTTTAGTTCCACCTGGGCAATTGCGGCAATAGATGCCATGGCCTCGCCCCTGAAACCCATGGTACGAATGGCAAAAAGATCTTCGGCTTTCCTTATTTTTGAAGTAGCGTGGCGTTCAAAACACATGCGCGCGTCGGTAAGGCTCATACCGCAGCCATTATCAATAACCTGTATCAATGATTTGCCGGCGTCCCTTAGTATCAGTTGAATTTTATCGGCCCCGGCATCTATCGCATTCTCTATCAATTCTTTTACTGCGGATGCGGGGCGTTGCACTACTTCGCCCGCGGCAATCTGGTTGGCAACGGCATCCGGTAAAAGTTGAATTATATCTGGCATTAAAAATATTTCCCTTCTCTGTTTAGCCTCTCCCCGCCCTCTCCAAAAGAAAGGGTTCAAAAAGGTAAAGTCCCTCTCCTTTGGAGAGGGGTTGGGGTGAGGCTTTTATTATACACCCTTTTCAGGTGCTAAATTAATTATTTGATTGCATAACTTTACCTTTACATACTTGTATATAGTATTTACATTACTATTATTTACATCTACCTGTTTATTAATATGAAGAAACTCTGGCCTGTGCTGTTTTTGCTGGTCGCGGCATGCAAACAAAAAGAATATAATGCCGACCTGATCGTAAAAAACGCTCTTGTATATACTGTCGACAGCACTTTTTCTACCGCGAATGCCTTTGTGGTGAGCAATGGTAAGATAACAGCGGTTGGCGATATTGACACCCTCGAAAAAAGATATTTGGCCCGCGAAGTGATAGATGCCGGCGGCAAAGCCGTATATCCGGGCTTTATTGATGCCCACGCTCATTTTTACGAGTATGGCATGGGCCTGCAAAATGTAAACCTGGTTGGGCTTAAAAGCTGGGCAGCAATAGTTGATACCGTAAATAAATATGCTACCCACAAAGCCGAGGGCTGGGTAGTAGGAGCCGGCTGGGACCAAAACATTTGGGATAACAAGGCATTCCCCAACAAAGCCAAGCTCGATTCGCTTTTCCCGGTGCGCCCGGTAATATTAAGCCGTATTGATGGCCACGCGGCTATCGCTAACCAGGCAGCATTAAATATTGCAGGTGTTAAACCCGGACAAAAAATTATTGGCGGCGAGGTAGAAACCATTAATGGCAAACTAACCGGCATACTGGTAGATAATGCTGTAGGTATTGTTACCCGGAAGATCCCCGCCCCTACCGAGCAATTGATACAGGACGCCCTGCTTGCCGCGCAGCGCAATTGCTTCGCGGTAGGTTTAACTACAGTTGATGATTGCGGCCTGCCTTATACCATGGTGAGCACCATTGCATCGCTGCAACACAAGGGCGACCTGAAGATGCGCATGTATGTAATGCTTGCCGACCAGCCCGAAAATTATGAATACCTGTTTAAGCGCGGCGTTTATAAAACACCGGGCCTTAACGTCCGCTCGTTTAAAGTTTATGCCGATGGCGCTTTAGGCTCGCGCGGCGCATGCTTGCTGCACCCCTATGCTGATCAAAAAAACTGGAATGGCTTTTTATTAAGCAGCAAAGCGCATTTTGAAGAAGTCGCTAAAAAAATAGCCGCTAAAGGCTTCCAGATGTGTACCCACGCCATTGGGGATAGCGCTAACCGCGTGATCCTGAAAATTTATGCCGAGAACCTGAAAGGCAAAAACGATAAACGCTGGCGCATAGAGCACGCGCAAATTGTATCGCCGGAGGATGTAAAAATATTTGGTGATAACAGCATCATCCCATCGGTACAGCCTACGCATGCCACATCAGATATGACATGGGCGGTTAAACGCCTTGGAGCCGACAGGTTAAAAACCGGCTACGCTTACAAAAGCCTCATGAAACAAAATGGCTGGATCCCCCTGGGGACTGATTTCCCGGTAGAAAATATAAACCCTATGTACACGTTCTATGCTGCTACCGAACGCAAGAGCTTGCAGGGGCAGCCGGGCGGTGGTTTCCAAATGGAGAATGCTTTAAGCCGTATAGAAGCCCTGCGCGGCATGACCATGTGGGCAGCTAAAGCCAATTTTGAGGAAAAAGAAAAAGGCAGTATAGAGGTTGGCAAATATGCCGATTTTGTTATACTTGACCAGGATATTATGAAAACCAAGGGCAGCAATTTGCCAAATGTTAAAGTTTTAAAAACGTATATAAATGGTGTTAAGGTTTATGAGAAAAAATAAGCAGCGTATCTATTTCCTGCTGCTATCCGGTTTTACATTTTTTAATTCGGCTTGTGCGCAAAACCCACCATTAACAGGTAAGGCATACGTTAAAGAGCAACAATTGGTTGAACAGGCAACCGTTTTATTGAATAACGAAAAGCAGCTTATCCCGTTACAAAACCTGGACAATAATAAAATAGCCAGCATCCATTTTTCGTCGGTTTACAGCACTTCGTTTGATAGCCTGCTGAACAAATATGCCAAAGTAGATGCTTTTAACGGCACCGACTACCAAACCGTTAAAACGCTGGAAATGCTGGCGCAGGATACTAAATTCTACAATACGCTCATTATCCAACTAACAGATGCGGAGGCGGGCAACCCGGGCATTATCAGTTTTATTAACGATAACCAAAAAGTGAAGAACGTGGTGGTGTCCTTATTGGGAACAAACACAGCACTGGCTAAATTGAACGATGTAACTTCGCCCATTATCTGGTCGTCAAGATACTCGCAGGTGGGTGCATTTTATAGTGCCCAGGCTATTTTTGGCGGAGTGCCTATCACGCAAAAGCTAACCAAAACCTATTCGCCAAAATATGCTGCCAATACGGGGTTCCTTACTTCTAAAACCCGCTTGCAATATACCGTTCCGGAGGATGCCGGTGTTAATGCAGATAACCTGAATGCCATTGATGCCATTGCGCAGGAAGCCATCAGCAGCAGGGCTACGCCGGGTTGTGTGGTGCTGGTTGCCAAGGATGGTAAGGTAATATTTAATAAAGCCTATGGCTATCATACCTATGACAATAGCATCCCCGACAGGATAACCGACATCTTCGACATCGCATCCATGACCAAGATCTCGGCTACTACCATGGAGGCTATGCAATTATACGATCAGGGCAAATTAAACCTTGATTCGACGTTAGGCACTTATTGGCCTATTACGCGCAATACCAATAAAAAAACGCTTACCGTACGCGAGATACTGGAACACCAGGCCGGGCTGATCCCTGATATTTCAACTTTTGAAGTAATTAAACCGGCCGACCATAGTAACGATTCATCCGCCGCGTTTCCGGTTAAGGTTAATGATAGATATTACGTTCGTAAGGGTTATTTTAATGAGGTGATGCTGTCGGCTGCGTTAAGGTCGGCCGTTAAAACGCGCGGGCAATACGTTTACAGTGATGTGGGTATGATATTTATGCAGCAAATTGAGGAAGCCATTACTGCTATCCCGCTAAACAAATACGTGCAGGAAAAATTTTATAACCCGCTGGGAATGCAAACAGCAGGCTTTTTGCCGCTATACCGCTTCCCGGCTGACCGCATCCCGCCAACAGAAGATGACAGAAGAGACCGCAAAACCCTGATTGACGGTTACGTACACGACCCCACAGCGGCCCTGATGGGCGGCGTTGCCGGCCATGCGGGTGTGTTTGCCAATGCCAATGATGTGGCAATACTTTACCAGATGATGCTTAATCGCGGTACTTACGGGGGCGTACAGTATGTAAAACCTGCAACCGTAGACATGTGGACTTCCAAGCAATCGGCAATTAGTCGCCGTGGTTTGGGCTTTGACCGCTGGGACCCGATAGCCGACAGGCATTACCCCTCCAAATTAGCATCAGACCAGGCCTATGGCCACACTGGCTTTACCGGCACCTGCGTTTGGGTTGATCCTAAATATGGTTTGGTTTATGTATTCCTGTCAAACCGGGTGCATCCTAATGTTAGTAACAAATTGGGCAGCCTAAACATCCGCCCAAGGATACAGGATGCTATTTACGAGGCGATACAGAAGGGGATGTGAGAAAATAAGCTTGCGCTCGTCTGTGACGAGTGCTTGATGTGGTCGGGCGATTTCATCGCCATCAATCGCGTCACAGACGCTAAACAACTTTAAGCACTCGTCACAGACGAGCGCAGGGTATTAATAAATTAAAGAGAAAGCCGCGAAATTCGCGGCTTTCTCTTTATCTCGACAGCAGAATTACTTCCTTAATCTATCCACTCAAACTTAGTGTAAGGCACTAATGCCTCGGGTATCCTAATACCCTTCTCAGTTTGGTTATTCTCTAATAAAGTCGCTACAATACGTGGCAAAGCCAGAGCGCTACCATTTAATGTATGCGCTAATTGCGTTTTGCCCTCCGCATTACGGAAACGTAGTTTCAGGCGGTTACTTTGGAAGGTCTCGAAGTTTGATACGGATGACACCTCCAACCAGCGTTGCTGTGCAGCGCTCCAGGTTTCCATATCATAGGTTAGGGCGCTGGTAAAGCCCATATCGCCGCCGCAAAGGCGCAATACCCGGTATGGCAAACCAAGTTTTTGCAGCAAGCTTTGCACATGTGCGCTCATATCCTCCAGCACCTCGTATGATTTATCAGGATGTACTATTTGTACTATTTCCACTTTATCAAACTGGTGCAAACGGTTCAAACCACGTACGTGCGCACCGTATGAACCGGCCTCGCGGCGGAAACATGGTGTATGTCCGCAGTTTTTAACCGGCAGTTCCTCACCTTTTAATATTACATCGCGGTAAAGGTTAGTTACAGGCACTTCCGCAGTAGGTATCAGGTACAGATCATCTACACCTACATGGTACATTTGCCCTTCTTTATCCGGCAATTGCCCCGTTCCAAAGCCCGACGCAGCGTTTACCATTAATGGCACGCTAACTTCGCTGTAACCGGCTTTTTCGGCCTCATCAATAAAAAAATTGATAAGTGCACGTTGCAATTTGGCACCTTTGTTTTTATAAACGGGAAAGCCTGCTCCAGTTATTTTAACACCCAGTTCAAAATCTATCAAATTATATTTAGCGGCCAATTCCCAATGCGGTAAAGCATCAGCAGGCAGTTGAGGTATAACGCCATTTTCTAATACTACTTCATTTTCCTCGGGCGTTTTACCTTTTGGTACCGATGCATGTGGCAGGTTAGGTAACAATACTACCTTATCCTGAAGTTCGGTTTCCAGCGCAGCCAATTGTTCGCCAAGCTGCTTGCTTTCCTCTTTCCACTTGCCTGTGTTAGCTTTTATGGCTTCCGCCTCATCCTTTTTACCGTTGCGCATCAGCTCGCCAATTTTTTTGGCAGCCGCGTTAGCTTGGGACGATACGGTATCCAGCTGGTTCTGTGTTTGGCGGCGTTTCTCGTCAAGGCCTATCACTTCATCTACCAATTCGGGCTGTTTAAAATTTTTTACAGCCAAACGTTCTAAAACCTGTTCCCTGTTATCGCGGATATAACTAACTTGCAGCATTGATTTTATTTTAAAAGGCAAAGATATAAATTAGTTGATGGTTTGTGGTTGATGGTTCATAGCCTGATTACAATTTTTAACCATCAACTATGAACCATCGACTATGAACCAAACACCAAGCGGCAAACTATATTTAGTACCCACGCCTATCGGCAATCTCGAGGATATGACCTTTAGGGCTATCCGTATTTTAAAAGAGGCAGACTTGATACTGGCTGAAGACACCCGTACCTCCGCACCAATGCTAAAGCACTTTGATATCCAAAATAAAGTATTCGCGCATCATCAGCATAACGAGCGGCAGGCCAGTAATGAGATCATTAAGTTCCTGCTAATGGGACAAAACATCGCGCTGATAAGTGACGCGGGCACACCTGCTATCTCCGATCCCGGCTTTTTCCTGGTACGCGAGGCCCTAAAATTTAATATCGCGGTTGAGTGCCTGCCTGGTGCAACGGCCTTTGTTCCCGCGCTGGTAAACTCGGGCTTCCCTACTGATAAGTTTTGCTTTGAAGGATTTTTACCGCTAAAAAAAGGCCGCCAAACCCGTTATAAATTCCTGGCTACCGAAGAGCGCACCATTATACTTTACGAGTCGCCGCACCGTTTATTAAAAACGCTGGAGGAAATAGCCACCTATTTTGGCGCCGACCGCCAGCTCTCCGTATCGCGCGAGCTGACAAAAATGTTCGAAGAAACCGTTAGGGGTACCGTAACCGAGGTAAAAGCATATTTTGAAACTCACCCGTTAAAAGGTGAGTTTGTAATGTGCGTTGCCGGAGCCGCCCCTGTTGAAAATGACAAAAAGAAAAAGAAGTATGCGGATGAGAGGGATTAGAGCATCCCTATCCGCACGCGTCATTGCGAGCGTAGCGTGGCAATCTTCGATAGAACAGTAGGCGACCATACCTATCGAAGATTGCCACGTCGCTATCGCTCCTCGCAATGACGGTTGTTTATGCCTGATATTACACTAAATGAAAAAAAACCTACTACTCTCCATATTCTCCGGATTACTACTTTGGGTGGCATGGCCGCCAACAATGTTCACCACATTTTTTTTATTTGTGGGCCTGGTGCCTATGCTGCTGGCTATGGAGAACATCATCCAATCTGACGTTGCCGGGAAAGGGAAGAAAATCTTTAATACTACATTCATCGGGTTCTTCATCTGGAATACGCTTTGTGTTTACTGGGTTTATAATTCGTTAAAAATAATTGGGCCGGTGGCAGCTGCGCCCATTTCGTTAATCCCTTATTCGCTTGGGCCTTTGTTGATGGCTACGGCATGCTGGCTATATTACAGGGTTAGGCTAATTGCAAGCCGTGCGCTTTCTTTAGTTGCCCTGGTTTGTTTTTGGATAGGGTATGAATACCTGCACCAAAGCTGGGACTTAAACTTTCCCTGGATGACGCTGGGTAACGGCTTTGCCACCTCGCATAAATGGGTGCAGTGGTATGAGTACACCGGCGTTTATGGCGGCACTATATGGATATGGGCAATCAATATTTTACTATTTATGCTGTATGTTGGTTTACGCGAGCAACAAAGCAAAGCTACCCGCATGAAGCTTATCCTTGCATCCGTATTGGTGCTGATACTCCCTTTGGGTTTATCTCTTTTTAGATATTATAGTTATAAAGAGCAGATAAACCCATCTAACATTGTGGTAGCGCAGCCAAATATCGACCCTTATGAAAAGGAAGGCATCATCCCCATTCAAACACAAATAGAGGCGCTAACCAGCCTATCGGATTCTATAGGCCAACGCAATACCGAGTACTTTATCTGGCCCGAAACCGCACTTTCGCAGGACATGGATGAAGATCATATTTATACTGAGGCCAGCTATCTGCAGGTTAGGAAATTCTTAAACCGTTTTAAAAACGCGAACGTGTTAACCGGCGGCGAAACGCATAAGTTCTACACCAAACGTAGTACCAAAACGGCAAGTGAAATGCCGGGTCAGCCGGGTATGTTTTTCGACAGGTTTAGCGCTGCTATTAATATCGAAAACTCTTCTAAGGTTCAGTTCTATCATAAATCGAGGTTAGTGCCCGGCGCGGAATCCCTGCCTTTTGGTAACACCCTATCGTTCCTGAAACCTGCTTTTGAACATTTGGGTGGCGCGACAGGTGCCTACGGCATGCAAACAGAACCGACCGTGTTTTACTCGCAAAGCGGGATAGGCGCGGCACCGGTAATTTGTTTTGAATCTATCTGGGGCGAATGGGTATCCAAATATGTAAAGCAAGGTGCGCAATTCATCGCCATTATTACCAATGATGGTTGGTGGGAAAACACTTCAGGTAAAGACCAACATTTGGACTATGCCAAACTCCGCGCTATCGAAACCCGCCGCTGGGTTTGTCGCTCGGCTAATACAGGGATCTCTGCATTTATTAATCAACGTGGCGATATTGTGCAGCAAAGTAAATGGTGGGTGCGCACGGCATTAAAGCAAGACATTAACTTAAACTCGGATATCACATTTTACGTGGAATACGGTGATTACCTGCCCAAAATTGGAAGTTTTTTAGCGATATTAGGAATATTTTTGATTGGGATAAAGAAAGGGTTTAGTCATTAATTAACTACCCTCTCTTCAAAATAAATTCCATCAAATCAACAATCGGCTGGCGGATTATTTTACCTACATGCACATCATTTTCTTCGCAAACGGCTTTTAGCTCGTCGGCAAAAACATAGGCAATAGAGCCTACAAAGTGGCATTTAAATTTATTGTACTGCGGGTACGATTTAACGTTGGTCTCAACAAATTCCAGCAGGCCTTTCTTTAGCAGTTGCTGCCCATATTCGGTACTGCGGATCTCGGTTAAAAACTTAGAGAAGCTTGCCAGGTAGGAGTTACCCCTTGGCTTTTGGTACACGTTTATAATAACGTCTTCCTTTTTCAGGTTATACGCAGCTTTAAATTTAGCGTTGATGTCATCGGGCATATTGCCGTACAGGTAATCGGTTACCAGGGCCTTGCCAAACCATGTGCCCGATCCTTCATCGCCCAGTGCATATCCCAGGCCGTGCTGCCCGTCGTGGATATCCTCGCCATCAAAGAAAGAAATATTAGAACCTGTACCCAACACACAGCAAAACCCTTTCTCGTGTCCGCATGTTGCATATGCCGATGCCAGCAGGTCGCTGTCTACACTTACATAGGCGTTGGGTATTAAGCTGCTAATGGCATTAGATACAATCTCGTGCCTGTCCGGGCTGGAGCAACCCGCGCCAAAAAAGTAGATCTCGGTAATATCCGCAGCCATGGCAACCATATCAGGCACTTGTTCCTGTATGATCCTGGCAATTTCTTTTTCGGTTAAAAAATATGGGTTTAGTCCGGCGGACTTAAATGCTTTGTTTTCTTGCCCCGGCGCTGATAGCAACCAGTCTGTTTTTGATGATCCGCTGTCTGCTACTAATATCATGTACTAAGTTCCTCAAGCGCCTGGTGGGTAAGCGGCTTATGAACAAAACTGGCAACATATTTATTGCCTTTTGATTTATTCATATCAGTAGGATCAAGAGATGAGGAAAGCATGAAGATCTTCACCACATCCTTGTTATCCAGATCAAGCGCTTCGTATTCCTGTAAAAACTCAAACCCACTCATCATGGGCATCCTTATATCCAGGAAAATAGCGTCGGGCTTGATGCTCCCATCGCGCAAGGCGTTTATAGCATCGTGTGCTGATTGTATTACAATTATGTTATCTGCATAGTTGCCGCTCTCTAAAATTTTGCGCGTGACGAAGTTGTCAATATAATTGTCATCTATCAGCAGGCATGTATTAAAGTGAACAGGCATTGTACTTCAAAAATAAACTTTTAAAGCAATTAAAAGTAGTTTATTGAATATTTATGCTATTTGTTATTTGCTGCAAAGTTACTTCGGCCATTTTTGACTGGTACTGCGCCGAAAAAAACTTTGATTGCGCATCCAGGTAGTTCCTTTGTGCTTCGCGGATCTCTAACTGCGTGATATTGCCTATTTTATATTTCTCTAAAGAAATTTCCAGGTTCTTTTTAGCAAGCTCTACGCTTGACTGTCCGATCCTGATCAGATCTAAACCCGAAAGGTATGCCACATAAAAATTACTTATCTGCGCTTCTACATCAAGCATAACTTGCTTTTGGCTTAGTTCGGCATTGGCAATTTGCAGTTTGGCGTTACGTTCGCGGCGCCATTGGTTAAGGCCGTCGAATATGTTTACGGATGCCGTTAAGCCGTAAGCAAACCCATGGGCATTCTGGCTAAGGGTAAAGCCTGCCGGTGTTTTGCTGTTGCTGAATGTATACCCGGATGTAACCCCAATTACCGGATAACGGGTAGATCTTACCTGGCGCAGGTTTATCTCGGCCAGGCGTCTGTTTATTTGCGATGATAATATGCTCGGGTTTTGCGCCTGGGCCCTGGCTATAATGTCACCTAATATCAGCGTGTTGTTTACAACAATGGTGTCACCCACGGTAAAATCTGTTTGCAGGTTACGCACCAGCAACTGGTTCATTTGTATTTTGGTTTGGCGAAACTGTTGTAGTTGTGTTATGAGGTTTGATGTATCGGTATTTAGGTTAACCTGTGCGTTATAAACATCCAGCCTTGATACCCTGCCAACCGTAAATTTATCGTTTGAGTAACGGAGTTGCGTACGCGAGATCTCTATGGCGCCGCGCAAAGCTTTTATCTGCTCGGTTTGGCTAATGAGGTTATAATAGGTATTAATAACGTTGGCAACCGTACTTTGAATAGTATCCTGCAAACGGATGGCACCCAGCTTATCCTGTTCCTTTAACATGTCGTAATTGGCAAACATGTTAAAGCCGTCAAAAATGGTCCAGTTAAGGTTTACACCGTAGTTGTTGTTGCTATTGTTGGCGGTAAGGTTGTTTACTGTACCATCGTTACGGGTTTGCTTTATTTTCTGGTTGCTGGCATTTAAAGCGGCATCGCCGGTTACCTGCGGTAAAAAACCTGCATTGCCAAGGGTTACGTTGTTGCCTGCAATAGTCGCGTTGTTTTGCGACAGCCTTATATTGTAGTTGTTCTTCAGGGCTATTTCAACGGCATCTTTTAAGGTAAGCAATGGCGCGTCCTGTGCCCTTGCAACCGCAAAAGCAGCAACGCAAAATATCAAGCAAATAATTCTTTTAATATTCATATTGCTTAAAGTTTTTCAATTAATAAGGGAGCTTTTGGTTCAACTTCCTCTTCCGGCTCATGGTCGGGGTCGCGGCGGGTTTTAGATGCAAATACCATGTACATGGTTGGGATAACGTATAACGTTAACACCAACGAGAACAGCATCCCGCCAATAATTACAATACCTAACGATACACGGCTTTTTGCACCTGCTCCCAACGCCAGGGCAATAGGTACCGAACCCAGTACTACGGCCAAACTCGTCATTAATATAGGGCGTAAGCGCGATGTGGCGGCTTCAACCACAGCCTCGTATTTACTTAAGCCATGCTCCATACGCTGGTTGGCAAACTCCACTATCAGGATACCATTTTTAGTTACCAAACCTACCAGCGTGATGATACCAATCTGACTAAAGATATTGAACGTTTGATCGAACAGCCAAAGCGACAGGAACGCCCCCGAAATAGCCAAAGGCACCGTAAGCATCACAATAAACGGATCTACAAAGCTCTCGAACTGGGCGGCAAGCACCAAGTATATCAGCAATAAAGCAAAACCAAACGCGAACAGGATGTTTGATGAACCCTCAGCATAATCCCTGGACGGGCCGCTCAGCGCTGTACTAAAGGTATCGTCAAGTAATTTCGCTTTTATACGTTCCATTTCGGCAATGCCATCGCCCACTGTTTGGCCGGGCGCGAGACCTGCCTGCACTGTTGCCGATTTATACCTGTTAAAGTGATAAATAGACGGCGGGCTGGCGCTTTCTGCAACCTTCACCACGTTATCTAACTGTACTAAGTTACCTTTTGTACTACGCACATAAACCGATTTCAAGTCAAGCGGCTGGTCGCGGTTGGCGCGGTCTACCTGGGCAATTACCTGGTATTGTTTACCGTTTATCAGGAAATAATCTAACCTGCCGGCGCTATAGTAAAGTTGCAAAGTTTGTGCAATATCATCTACCGATACTCCTAAATCACGTGCACGGTCACGATCTGTAGTAACCCTAAGTTCGGGCTTGGTAAATTTAAGGTTTACGTCCGATCCCTGGAAAACCGGGCTTTTAGATACCTCGGCAAAAAACTCGGGTAATACTTTTCTTATCTTTTCAAAATCCTGGTTTTGGATAACAAACTGCACGGGCAGTGATGTACGCGCCCCGCTACCACCACCGCTTATGGTTTGCTCCTGCACAACAATGGCACGGGCATCGGGCATTTTGGTTAATTTTTTATTCAGCCAATCGGCAAGTTCCTGCTGGGTACGGGTACGCTCATCGGGTGGTACCAAACCCACACGCCCAAAACCGGAGTTAGCGGAACCGCCGCCACCAAATGATGGAGAAACGATCTCAAGGTTTACATTTGCTTCGGGGATAGAATCGGCAACCAGGTTGGCAACCTTATCCATATAGCGGGTCATGTACTCATACGTAGCACCCTCAGACCCGGTAACCGAATAACGCAACAAGCTGCGGTCATCAAGCGGAGCAAGCTCTGACGGGGTTATTTTAAACAATACCCCTGTTAATACTAACGAGCCTCCTAATATCACCCACGAGATCCACGTTTTTTTCATGAAGTTAACCAAGGTTTCGGTGTAACCGTTGGTCATGTTCACAAAAAAGGGTTCGGTCATTTCATAAAATTTCGATTTCTTTTGATTCTTACGGATCAGCTTTACGTTAAGCATTGGCGTTAACGATAACGACACAAAAGCAGAGATCAGCACCGCCCCGGCGACGACGACCGCAAACTCGCGGAACAGCCTGCCCGTAAAGCCTTGTAAAAATACGATTGGTAAAAACACCGCCGCAAGTGTAACCGATGTAGATACCACCGCGAAGAAGATCTCGGCGCTACCTTCAAAAGCAGCCTTGCGGATAGCCATACCGGCCTCTACCTTCTTATAGATGTTCTCTGTTACTACGATACCATCATCAACCACCAAACCCGTAGCGAGTACAATACCAAGCAAGGTTAGGATATTGATGGAGAACCCAAACACATACATGATAAAGAACGCACCGATTAACGACACCGGGATATCTATCAGCGGGCGGAACGCGATGAGCCAGTCCCTAAAGAAAAGGTAAATGATAATTACTACCAGTATGAACGAGATCAACAACGTTTCCTTTACCTCGGTGATGGAATTGTTGATAAACTTGGTGTTATCTAAAGCCACCTTAACACTAATATCAGGAGGCAGATCCTTTTTTATTTGCTCTAAACGTTTATAAAAATCTTCGGCAATTTGTACATAGTTGGCACCCGGCTGCGGTACAATAGCCAAACCAACCATGGGTATGCCCGATTCTTTAAGCGCGGTTTCCTCATTTGCCGAACCCAATACGGCGTAGCCAATATCGTTAAGCCTTATTACGCGGTTGCTATCGGCACGGATGATAAGGTTGTTAAAATCTTTTTCATTTGTTAGCTTACCCAATGCACGAATGGTGATCTCGGTATTATTACCTTCAATCTTACCTGCAGGTAGTTCTACGTTCTCGCGGGCAAGTGCCGCACCAATATCGGTTGCTGTAAGCCCCAACGATGATAGTTTATTAGGATCTATCCATAAACGCATGGCATACTGGCGCTGGCCCTGTACGTTAATTGTACTTACGCCGGGTATAGTTTGCAAGCCTTCTAAAAGCACATTCTCGGCATAATCATCCACCTGTGTAATATTACGGGTGTTACTGCTTACCGTAAGGGTGATGATCTGATCGGCGCTGGCATCAGCTTTGGTAACTACCGGCGGGGCGTTAATATCTTGCGGTAACTGGCGTTGTGCCTGGCTCACTTTATCGCGCACATCATTGGCGGCGGTTTCAAGGTCGGCATCCAGGTCAAATTCTACGGTAATATTGCTTGACCCTACCGAGCTTGTCGACGAAATATTACGGATACCCGGCACACCGTTAATGGCTTTCTCTAAGGGCTCGGTAATTTGCGATTCGACAACATCTGAGTTAGCACCCGAATAGCTGGTAGAAACAGAGATAATAGGCGGATCGACGGAGGGGAAATCGCGTACGCCTAAAAACTTGTACCCTATTACACCAAATACAACTATCACGACAGACAATACTGTTGCCAATACGGGTCTCTTTATACTTACGGAAGATAAACTCATACTGGTTACTTAATAACTTTAAGGATCTTAACAGGTGCCTTAGGCCTAATTTGGATCAGCCCGGATACAATGATGCTATCACCGGCCTTTAGCCCGTCAATTATCTGGATCTTGGTATCGGTACGCAGATCGGTTTTTACATCCTTCGCTACCGCAATGCCATTTTTATACAGGTAAATTTTGCTGCTCTTTAAATCGGGGATAACACACTCGGTGGGAACCATAATGGTTTTCGGGATCTGATCAAGCGTTAAATTTATTTTGGCAAAAGCCCCTGCCGTTAAAACATTTTTAGGGTTTGGGGCCTTGGCACGCACAGTAATGGTACGCGAGTTTGCATCTAAAGCGGGCTCGATGGCGTAAACGGTGGCGTTAAAGTTATCGCGCGAACTTTCTACCGTAAAGCTAACCTTACTGCCTGTACCAATGATGGGCAAATAGCGCTCGGGTACCGAGAAGGTAACCTTTGCAGGATCGATATTTACAAGGGTGGCAATTGGGGTTGATGGTGATAAATAACCACCCGGGCTAACGTTCCTTAAACCAATAACGCCCGAAAATGGCGCGCGGATCTCGGTACGGCTTATTTGCGCCCTTACCACATCGGCCTGTGCCTGTAATGATTGCAGCGACGATTGTGAGGTTTGATACTCCTCCTTACTTACGGCCTCTTTTTGATATAGTATTTTGTTGCGGTTATTAATATCGCGGGCAAGCACCATTTGCGCTTCGTATTGCTGTAAGGAGGCTTGGAGGTCCTGGTTATAAACTTTTACTAATAGCTGGCCCTTTTTTACACGGGTACCTTCATTAAAATATATACCGGTAATGTTACCAGCTGTTTGGCTAATAAGGTTTACCCTTTCGTTAGCATCAATAGTACCGGTAATGTCTATCTGGTTGCTAACGGCGGTATCTTTTACTACCATTACATTAACGCTGACAGGGCCATTCTTACGTTTGCCCTTGCTGGCTGCGGCGGCGCTGTTCTGTTTACCCTTTTTACTAAAAAATTTATTATAAATTAAGAAGGCAACAAGCAGCGCAAGTAGAGTATATATAATGTATTTGGCTTTCATATCTGCTTGTTAGTTGTATAGGTATTCATTTTAAGTGTTTATTGGCAAACTTGTATAAATTAAAACTGTTAAACCATTGCCTAAATACATCACAGAGATGCTATAACGGTTTCAACATGCAATATTAACCGCTTAGATATCAATTTGATTGCATGTATCAACCATTTTACATCGCAACTGTTTTTGCCCCGCTTTATTTAAAAACATAAATTTTATAACTTGCCGCATGAAAAAATTGCAACTATCAGCATTGGTACTTTTAACACTCTTTTTTATGAACCCTAAATCGGGCAGCGCAGCTGGCCTTGCTAAAATATCATACACGGTTAGCTTCCCCGAAGCGCAGGCACATTATGTAGATGTAGAAATGACCATCTCTAACCTTGCACAGCCTTCGCTTGAAGTAAAGATGCCTGTTTGGGCCCCGGGCTCGTACCTGGTACGCGAGTTTGCTAAAAACATCGAATCGCTTAGCGCCAGCGCGAATGGTAAGGCGGTAGCTGCTCCCAAGATCAACAAAAACACCTGGAAGATCAATACTACCGGCCTTTCATCTGTAACTATAAAATATAAAGTATATGCTTTTGAGCTGTCGGTACGCACCAGCTTTATTGATATATCGCACGCTTTCCTTTCTACTACGGGTATTTTCCTGTTCCCTAAAGGGATGCTGGCGCAACCATCTACCATCAACATAAAACCTTACAAGGACTGGAACAAAGTATCTACCAGCCTGGAAATGGTTAAGGGCGATGTATTTACCCGCACCGCACCAAACTTTGACATTCTGTACGATTCTCCTTTAGAAATAGGCACACAGGATGTGTTTGATTTTGATGTTGCAAACACCCATTACGAAGTAGCCATGTATGGTGGTGGCAATTACGATAAAGAACGCCTTAAAAAAGACATGGCCAAAATAATTGAGGCTGAGGCAGCCGTTTTTGGCGAAAACCCTAATAAGCACTACACTTTTATTGTTCATAATAAGCAGCGTAACGGCGGCGGTTTAGAGCACTTAAGCTCGACTGTTTTAGGCGCATCGCGCGATGGCTACACCAACGAGCGTGTTTACCACGGCTTTTTAGGCCTGGTTGCGCACGAGCATTTTCACCTGTGGAATGTGAAACGTTTACGCCCAATTGCATTAGGCCCGTTTGATTATGACAATGAAAACTACACCACTAACCTTTGGATAGCCGAAGGCTTTACCGCTTATTACCAAAACCTTATTTTACGCTATGCCGACCTGGCTAATACTCAAGTGTTTTTGAGCGATATGGTAAGCGATATTAACACGGTTGAAAACCAGCCGGGCACCAAGGTACAGCCGTTGGCCGAGTCGAGTTTTGACGCGTGGATAAAAAGCTATCGCCCTAACGAGAACTCGTATAATACTGGTATCTCATACTACGACAAAGGCGCGGTAATAGGCATGTTGTTAGACCTGGAAATAATTAATAACAGCAACGGCAAATACAGCCTTAACGATGTAATGAAGTATATGTATGATACTTACTACAAAGGCAAAAAACGCGGATATACCGATGCCGAATTTAAAGCAGGCTTTGAAAAATTCGCAGGCAAAAACCTGAATGATTTTTACGCGCAATACATTAATGGTTTATCTGCCATAAAATATGATAAATACCTGGGTTATGCAGGTTATAAACTGGTTGATGAACTTGCATCTACCAACGAGGCGAGCCTTGGTATTGCTGCTAACACCCGCAACATTATCACTACAGTTTTCCGCGATGGCGCGGGCTGGGCTGACGGGCTGAACGTTGGCGATCAGATCACCAATATTGACGACACACCTGTTACCGACCTATCTGCCATTAAAGGCAAAAAAGTGGGCGACAAGGTTGTTGTTACCGTTAGCCGCGATGGGCAGGCATTTAAAATACCGGTTACCTTAAAACGTAACAATAACGTTAAGTACACTATTACCGAACTGCCAAACGCCACGCCACAGCAATTAGCCGTACGCAAAAAATGGTTAAAGTTGTAATTGGTTTGCACTCATTGGAAGCCCTTATTCGGAAACGGATAAGGGCTTTTTTGTGGTCATCCCCAATTGCTTTAAGGTTCCAATGGCAATCTTTTTCTTTATAAGAAAAAATATAAAACATTTTTCATTGATTTCACATTTGTATTAATAAACTAAATAAAAAATTAATACATTAATCATGAACTCTTTATTATATACCATAGCAGTAATACTTGTAATAGGCTGGGCAATAGGCTTTTTCTTTACCGCCGTTGGCAGTCTTATTCACATTTTGCTTGTAATTGCTGTTATATCGGTAATATTAGGCATTATACGCAGGCCTACTGCTGTATAAAGCACCTGCTTAAAAAGTATAAAGGCCGGTCTTACCCGGCCTTTTGCATATGCATCAACATCTACGATAAAGCACTGCAGCTAAAATCTACCATGAAAATTCCATTTACCCCACAACTACTTGGCGACCTTATTGAAAAAGGCTATACTTATGTTTTG
Organism: Bacteroidota bacterium; assembly: GCA_040389205.1. GTDB lineage: Bacteria > Bacteroidota > Bacteroidia > Sphingobacteriales > Sphingobacteriaceae > Mucilaginibacter. The sequence continues at coordinate 5,312 of JAZKAL010000013.1, read as the reverse complement.
GTAAGCACCGCTACCCAGGCATCTAACATGGTATTAAAACCGTTGAGGGAAAAGCCAAAGCTAAACACACTACCCGAGGGGTTTGATACCTTTTATAAAATAACGCGCGAGCCTATGCAGCTGGCGTGCGGTGTAGATGACGTAAACGTTGAAGTTGACTACGCCACACTCAATCCAACCATTACCGGCGAGGATGTTTTTGACGACAGTTACTTTAGAATGAGCGAAGACTTTTTTCGCCAGGTGTTAGATAGTATTGAAGACTATGCCGTATTTACTACCGATAAAAATGGCGATGTGAATAGCTGGAACAGCGGCGCCGAACGTGTTTTGGGTTATACCGAAACCGAGGCTGTTGGCAGATGCGCAGATATATTTTTTACGCCCGAAGATGTAGAAAAAGGCGTGCCAGGTATGGAGTTAGAGACAGCCTTAAACAAAGGCCGCGCTGTTGATGAACGCTACCACATGTGTAAGGATGGCACACGCTTTTGGGGATCGGGCCTTGTTTTCCCCTTGTATGACGAAGACGGGAATCATCGAGGCTACACCAAAATTATGCGTAATCTGCGCGAGGAAAAAGAAGCACGAAACGAAGGTCCTGAACTGTAATAAAAAGCCGGCTTGTTACCAGGCCGGCGTAATCAAACTATAAACTGACTGATTATTTACCCATCGAAATTCTCTTAGTGGTTATTAATACGACACCATTTTTTCCACTTGCCCCATAAAGTGCGGTTGCGGGTTTATCTTTAAGTATTGACATACTTTCTATATTATTTGGATTCAGGAGTTTCATCTCGCCCTCATTAATTATCTTACCGTTAAGCACATAAATGGGATCTGAATCTTTTAGGGCTTTTATATTTATTATTGGCGAGTTACTGTTTGTATCTCTAAGAAAAAAACCGGTTTCTTTCGCAGGCACATAACCTGTTTTGGCTGGCTTATCATCGGCAGCAAGTGCAAAGGTTATTGGGATGGTATACGCTGTCCTGACGGTGTTGCCATCCTGGATCCCAGGTTTCCAGGCAGGGCTAATCTTCATCACCCGCAAAGCTTCTTTGTCAATATCTGGGCTAACGCCCCTCAACACTCTAATACCGGTCAACCGTCCGTCTTCCTCCACCACAAAGGTTATAATAACCCGGCCTTGAATATTTTTTTCCTGTGCATCTTTTGGATATCTGACATTCGCTGCAAGCCATTGATAAAATTCCTTATCGCCACCCGGGAAACCAGGGTATTGTTCAACCGAGGTATATACCTGACCGCTTTTTGTTGCCGGCGCTATGGCGCCAACTTTATTACCCTTATCCAGCGAAAAATTGATCGGCACAGAATATTGCACACGCACTTTTCTCTTATTCTGCACTCCCGGCACCCATTTTGGCGACGCCTTAAGTACACGTACGGCCTCTTCGTCGGTACCGCTGCCCAAGGCCCTCACCACTTTAATATCCGAAAGCGAACCATCCTTTTCAACAACAAAGGTTAAAATGGAGCGGCCCTGTACATTATTTTTAACAGCCCCGGCAGGGTATTTTAGGTTTTTAGCCAGGTATTGGTAAAACGCCTTCTCCCCACCGGGGAAGCTTGGTGAATGTTCTACCTCTGTAAATACCTGCGTTTTGTTTTCCTCCGGAATTGTATCAGCCGATAACTTGTCCTTTTCAGGATCGTAGGTAACAATGGTTGTTTTGTAGGTGGTATCGATTAGTACTGTTTTTGCAGGCGCTTCAAAAACCTTTTCGGCCTTAGTGTGAATGGCACTTACCGCTCTGCTATTTTCAATAGTTGCCGATGACAGTATCAGCATTAATATAAATAAAGGTGCCGACAGGCCATATTTCATCAGCTTTATGCGCTGCGATTTATTCTTTTGTAACATCATGATCCGCTTTTTTAGTAAACTGTGATTGTAAAATGGGTTAACTAACTGGTGTGCCGGCGTGTCAAACGTTTGGCTTAGCAATAACAATGCGTACTCTGCCTTGTTAGTACCTGCTTTAAGCGTATGCCTGTCGGCGATGTACTCGTGCACGTGTTTAATAGCAAACCGGTAAAGGTAAACCACGGGATTAAACCAATTGATGATCATCACCGCTTCTATGATCAGCACGTCTGCTGAATGGAATTGGCGTGCATGCACCAACTCGTGGCTTTCTATCACCTCTTTGCCATCTATACCATCGCTTACCTTTATCTTATTAAAAAAAGAATAAGATACCGATGGTGAAGGGTCTTTAATTATTCGCCTTAATAATATTAACTGTACAATTAGCTTTATAGCCAATACCACTACCCCTATGGCATATAATGCAACCAGCACCTGGCCTACTGTTACAGGGTTATTTTTTATGGGGGCTAAATCTGTTATGGTTATGGCATTACCACCGTAAATACTGTATTGTACCTTTTGGGTGATGAACAGCCCTTTAACCCATTCGCTTTGTATCAGTGGGATAAAAAACGAGAGTGTAGCTGTACCAACCAGGTAAATACGGTTAAGCTGAAAAAAAGTTTCGCGGCGCAGTAGCAAGCTATAGAAGCCAAAAAACAGCGTCAGGTAAATATTTACCAGCAATAAATAATGCCACCAGTTCATAACTATTTGTCTTTTAGTTTCTCAATCAGTTTCATGATCTCATCAGCCTCTTTCAGGTTAATCTTCTCTTTATTCACAAAAAAGGAAAGTATCCTGTTTACCGAGTTATCAAAATAGCCGCTTAGCAATTTATCGGCTGCAAAGTTTTTGTATTGCTCTTTGCTCACAATGGGGTAATACTCGTGGCTTTTGCCAAAAGCGTTATGGTCTACAAAGCCTTTGGTTTCCAGTATCCTGATGATGGTTGATACCGTGTTGTAGGCAGGTTTCGGCTCGGGTAAAACGTCTAAAACATCTTTTACGAAGCCTTTTTCCAGCTGCCACAGCACTTGCATAATTTGTTCTTCGGCGCGGGTTAAATCTTTAATTTCCATTTAATATCAGATGATTATTGTTACGTTAGTACTAAGGTATATGATATAAACCAAACTAACAACTAAATGTTTAGTTTATTTTTTATTAAACTTTTATTTGTCTATTTGGTTCTCCAAAACAACCTATTACAAATGGATATTACTTTTCACGGAGCCGCCCGTAACGTAACCGGCAGCAAACACTTATTACGCTTACAGGACGGTACCGGTATACTTTTAGACTGTGGGATGTTCCAGGGCTTTGGCGAACAAACCGAAGACATGAACGAGCACTTTGGCTTTAACCCTAAAAAGGTTGACCACCTGATACTCTCGCACGCGCATATTGACCATTGCGGGTTGATACCTCGGCTTGTTAAAGAAGGCTTTGAAGGGCCTATATATTGCACTGCGCCCACTATGGACCTTGCACGCATCCTTTTAATGGATTCGGCCAGGATACAGATGCAGGATGCCGAGTACAGCAATAAGCATCGCGAAAAAAAGAACCAGCCCCTGTTAGAAGCTTTATATACCGAGGAAGACGCTATAGCCGCTTTAAGCCAGTTTAAGATAGTTGATTACCACGAGGACTATCATATTAACCCTGATGTTAAATTTAAATTTACCGATGCCGGGCACGTGTTGGGTAGCGCCGCGGTGCATATTGCGGTTACCGAAAACGGCGAAAAAACTTATATAACCTTTAGCGGCGACGTTGGCCGTTACGGCGACCTGCTATTGAAAAACCCGCAAACCTTCCCACAGGCCGATTACATCTTGCTGGAATCTACCTATGGCGACAGCCTGCATAAGGATATTGGCCCAATTGAAGACGCTTTGTTAGATATCATCAAACAAACCTGCGAGGTTAAAAAAGGCAAGGTTATTATACCCGCCTTTAGTGTTGGCCGTACCCAGGAATTATTATACGCCCTAAACGCGCTGGAACTGAAAGGCGAATTGCCGGATGTACCATATTATGTAGATAGCCCCTTATCTGAAAAGGCCACCCAGGTTTTAAAGGACCATCCCGAGGTATACAACAAGGATGTAAAAGAAGTTATGAAGATTGATTCCGACCCATTCGGGTTTAAAGGCCTGCGCTTTATACAAACAACAGAAGAATCAATAGCATTAAATGATGATGTAAGGCCCTGCGTTATTATCTCCTCATCGGGCATGGCCGAGGCGGGGCGCGTTAAACACCATATTAAAAACAACATCGGCAACCAAAAAAACACCATATTAATGGTTGGCTATGCCGAACCAAACTCGTTAGGAGGTAAACTTGCCCGCGGCGAAAAAGAGGTTCATATTTTTGGCGAGCAATACCAGGTAAAAGCCGAGGTACAATCCATTAAAAGCATGAGCGCCCACGGCGATTATGAAGACCTGCTGCATTTCCTATCCTGCCAGGATCCTAAAATAGTTAAGAAGCTTTTCCTGGTACACGGCGAGTACGAGGTGCAACAAAACTTTGCCGCCAAGCTAAAAGAAAAAGGTTTTAATGATATTGAGATACCTTACCAGCACGAGAAGGTAGTGCTGGAGTAGTATGGACTAGCAAAACATATAAAGCAAACCTGTGGATTATAAGACCTTAAATGATCGCAATAAATGAAAAACGATTTAAAAAAAGTACTCGAATACATTAAAAGCGATTGTGTTAGGTACGCCGTAACACCAAGCATATTTAAAATATTGACGACATTATTTGTTGTTGGCGATCATTGTTTAAGGTATTCTATTTGGTTCAGGCTAAGTTCACGGAAAAACATTTTTAGAGTACCTGCAAAGTTGATGCGTAGAAGGTATGCTATTAAATACGGTATACAAATCCCTAGCAGCACGTCTATTGGCTATGGTTTATATATTGGCCACGGTGTAGGGGTTGTGGTAAATCCTACCGCAGTTATAGGGAATAATTGCAATTTAAGCCAGTTTGTTACTATTGGGTCAAACCACAATCAAGCTGCAATCATCGGTAACAATGTATCTATAGGCCCATCTGTTTGCATAGTGGAGCATGTTAAAATTGGGAACAATGTTACCATTGGCGCCGGCGCTGTAGTAGTAAAAGATATACCTGACGGTGCGACGGCAGCAGGCGTACCGGCAAAAGTTATTTCTTACAATGATCCCGGCAGATACATTATACATCCTTGGCAAAAACAAACAGATTAAATACGCTCAATTCGACGCAAAACCGACGTAAGATTATGGAGCGGTTACAAATAACAATATCATAGAAAATATACTTCACAAAAAAAGCCTCACATTTCTGTGAGGCTTGGTGGGAGTTACTGGGTTCGAACCAGTGACCCTCTGCTTGTAAGGCAGATGCTCTG